>CAVRNL010000015.1:0-76959 GCA_963722485.1 uncultured Acidobacteriaceae bacterium | reverse complement strand
ATCAGCGGAAGAGGCGAAGAGTCGGCAGGGTTTGTAGCGCAGCTCATTCGTTCAAAGTCTCTCTCTTGACCAGGCCGGCGGAAAATCTGTGTGGAGGTCCGGAGGGTAAGAACGGCAATGCTTTCAGCGTTCCTCCCCGTGCCGTTCACTTCCATTCTGCTGCCATTCAACTCGGATGACGCACTCTGTTCTGTGATGTTCGTCACACACTTGCGTGACGACCGCCCAAACCGCGTTAAGCGAACGCTGGAGAGCCATTGTAAATCGATTGTACCCAGCTCGTGCTGAATAGCACATATAAGCTTGACACAGATAGGCATTTGACGCCATGGCGAGGCTTCTTGCTATGTCCTGGGCGGAGAGCAGGACAGCACAATCAGTTGAATTGTCCGGTGATGTGGTTTGGATCGTGTAATCGTGAATTGCGTTCGTGAGCGTGGAACTATTGGAGTTTTTTGACACATTGTCAGCAGTTACCCGGACAATTGTCGGGCCCCGGCCCGATAGACAGCCGTGATTGGAAACGGTAGGCTACGGCAGATTCATACAATGCTGAGTAGTGTGCGGTGCGGGGCTTCCGGGCGTGGTGTTTTCCCTCCCCCATCATGGCTCCGCGCTATGGTCCTCGATTGCGGCCGGAACGAATGTTGGAGTTTGAAAATGGTTACTCTTCAAGCCAGTTGCCGGTCGGGACACGATATCGCAACGGTCGTGCCCATGCTGGACCGGCGCGATCGAACTGAGTACCACGTGCTTGTTTTTCGGCAAGGGCTCGAGGTCTGCCATGGAACGGAAAGAAGTTCGGAGGAAGCGATACGGACAGCCAGCGACTACCTGAATTGGAGGACCGAGCAGGATCTCGATAGTTAGTGTGGTTCGACGCAACTCTTCGTCTCGCCGCGGACTCCGCGTCCGGTAAAGCAGCGAGCAAGTCATGCAACAGGGAAAATGTCTGTGAGAGGAGGGTTCCGTAAGTGGTGGGAAAGTGTGCGAACCCCTTGTGCTCGGTGCCTTTCCGGCGATTGGGACACGGCAAACTGTTCCGCTTTGAGGCGAGATCGCCCGCGGTGTCGTGTCGTGACCTGCCGGACAGCATTCGCAGTGCAATGTCGAGCAACGCTTCAGTGTTCTTCTGGTTGTGCGAAGAATGCAGTCTGACCACCACCTTGAGCTTTGACCCCACAAAAGGACTAACCGTGCAGGCCCTTCCTGAATTTTGCAGCCGCAAGCCTCCGCGAACAGCGCCTGGCGCAATCCAACTGTTGCCGCTCGCGCCTCCCGGTAGCCTAATACGGCGCGCATCCTGATGCACACTCACGTGCTCGCTGGCTTGACAACGTCAATCGACAGGCTCTCCTTCAAAGTTTCCATCGCGCAGCTAACTGTTGGCGGCGAGTGCGCACTGCGGTTGCGACGCTATAGGAATCTTCTGCGATAGCGTCCTGTAACATCGATTCGAGAGCGCCGATTTGCCGCATGCATCGTCGTCGAGGTCTAATGTCCCATGCGCTCGAACGACGCAGTGGTTCTTTCTCTGATTCTGCTGGCGATGATCGCGCTCTTGCTCTTGCTGCTTCATCGCACTCGCCTAGGTTCACTTCTCCACGAGCATATCGCGGATCGTCCGCGCCGCCGGCTGTTCCTCGCATCCGTCAGCTTCTTTCTGACATTTGCCATGGTCCGGGGAATGGTGTTTGCCATCCAGCATCAGATTCCGCCTTTTCACTACATCATCATGGGCGGACGCCACATCCACCACCTGGTGATCGGAATTCTGATTCTGCTCGCCGTTGGTTATGGCTGGCTGTGTGAAGTGGGCACGGGCAGCGATTCGTCGTCGATTCTCGCCAGCGCCTTGATGTCTCTGCTTTACGGAGTGGGTGCGGCGCTGACGCTCGATGAATTTGCCCTCTGGCTCAATCTGAAGGATGTTTACTTTGTGCGCGAGGGACGTTCCAGCATCGACGCCGTCGTTCTCTTCGGTTCTCTGCTGGCCATCGGGGGATGGGGCGCGCCGCTGTTTGCCGCCCTGGCAAAACGCACGGCGAAGCAGAATCGGTAGACGCAAACGCAGCGGCGCCGGAGCCGTCGATTCCTGTGTGATTGCGGTCACGGCAAGCGGGCGCTGTCCCGAGTAAATTCATGAGCATGAACGAAACCATCAAGAACGATCGCGCAGCGTGGTTGCAAGGACCTCCGGCGGAATGTTCAGCCGTTCCACCGGAACGCAAGAACCCCTGGCGGCTGGTTCTACTGGGAGCGCCGGGCGTGGGCAAAGGCACGCAAGCCGAACTTCTGACCGAGCGCCTGGGCGCCTGCCATCTCTCGACCGGAGACGTGTTTCGAGCCGCGGGCAAGCGGCGCGACTGCGATCAATCCCCGGCGATGAAGGCGGCCATGGAGTATATGCGCCGTGGCGACTTGGTGCCGGATTCCACCGTCTGGGAAATGGTGCGCGAGCGCAGCCACTGCATTCTCCATTGCGGCGGTTTCATCCTCGACGGCTTTCCGCGCACGCTGGGCCAGGCCGAGTCTCTCAAAGAGCTGATGGAAAAAGAGAAGATCGCGCTCAGCGCCGTGGTGAACTACGAATTGCCAGTGGACGAGATTGTTCAGCGTCTGAGCGGCCGCCGCACTTGCGGAAAATGCAAAGCGGTTTTCAATGTTAAAGAACGGCCGCCGAAGGTCGAGGCCGTGTGCGATCACTGTGGCGGACGCCTTCTGCAACGCGAAGACGACCGCCCCGAGTCCGTCGCCGTGCGTTTGGAAGCCTACGAACGAAGCACCGCGCCACTCATCAAGTTCTACAAGAATCTCAACCTGCTCATGCCGGTAGTCGCCAAGGGATCTCCCGACGAGATCCTGGCGCGAACCATGGATAAGATGGATCAGCTGGCGGGCGATCGATAACCTATTTTGATTTGTAACTCAGCTCGCGAGTTGGCCTTCCACCTTTTCGCCGGAAGACACGGCCTGGCTGCTCTGCGTGTAAAACTCGAAGATAAGATAGACGGCAAGCAGCGTGAAAGTCCAGTCAATCGGATAGCGATAGCGCGTATTGGCCTCGAGGAAATAGTAGACCAGGGGATACGCGATCCATACGCACAACAGAATGGATCCCAGAGCAAGATGGCGGCGCAGCGCGAGCCAAAGCCCGGCGGCGGCCAGCAGAGTCCAAGGCATCAATAGGATAGATTTCACCGGTTGCGGCTTGGACGGCATGAACCAAAAAAAGACAGTTCTTTCCAGAGTCAGCCGCGCGAACTCGCGCTTATGGGTTCGGATCCAGTTCAGGGCTTGCCGCTGGCGTTGCCGGTTGAATTGAACTTCGCCGATTTGGCGAACCTTTTCCGCATTTTCCTGACTCGACCACGGGTGCATCTGGTGAAAGTAGTTGTTGGGAAATCCAATCGACATATTATCGGCGCCCAGGACATACGCCCCGGTATGGTTCGAAACGTCAAGTTCGATTCCGAAGTTGCTTCGAACAAAAACCAAGCCGCCGAGCTCTCGATAATTGCGGATGGTCCAGGGAGCAACGGCTACTACCATGCCCAGAGCGCCCATTGCGACAGTAAGCTGCCATTGTGCTTGTTTGCGCCTCCACGCGAATACGGCAAAGTACAGCAGCAGGAACAGGAACACCGGCAATAACGGGGGACAGGACATCATTCCCGCGCCCCATGCAATCCCCAGGAAAAACGTGTAAAGGCGCGAGGGCTGGGGAGTTTGCCACCAGCGCGTGGTAAGAATGATCAATACGACCACAACCAGAGCGGATAAGGTTGTTTCCCACCGGATCTCCTTCAAAATCCGGTAGGGAACGAGGGCGCCGAAAAGGCCGGCGGTAACACCCACGACGCGGCGAATCTTCGCGACGTCGGTCAAGACCGGCATAAGAGCATAGTGCAGTGCAGCAAAAAAAATATTCATCACGGCGATCGCATACGCTGCCGCAGTACCGTATCCGAAAGCCCGAAAGATAAAGCTCAGCAGCACAGGGTAGATGGGAGCGTGGTGCGCCGTGGGTCCCGTGGGGACCTTGAATGGATTGGCAAAGGTGCCATTCTCGGCCAGGCTGCGCCCGATCTTCTCCATTTCAGCGAAAACTATAGTCGGATGAGTTCTAAGAAGCAGGAAGGCCGCGAGATGAACAATAACTCCAAGGGCCAGCAGAAACAGAACCAAGTATTGAAGCTTTATCGTTTCCAACCAGAGGCACAACCTTTTCATCGCATTCGTCCTTTCCCATGGACCGCACGCAGCCGCCTAGTCTCCCGGGTCTCGAAAAGCGCGAAACCTGCACGCCCGGCAGATGGATACTCCCTTTGAAAACAGATTGCAACTAAGCATCGCCAAATTCCGGATGTGCGTGGGCCCATTGGATCATCTGGTCTCGCGCCCACAACACCAGACCCATCGTAGGCTTGAATTCTCCGCTCTCGTACAGTTTTCTGCGCGACTCGCTGCCGACCAGGAAGCCGTTTCCGTCCGCCTTCCCGCGGGTGACCACAACTCCGCCAGACTCAAGAAATGGCGCAACCATAAAGGAGAGGTGCGGGCTCACCTTGAAGGTATCGGGAGAGAGAAACCAGGAACAGGTTACCAGCCCTCGAATCTCCGGCTGCCGCTCCACCGAGAGAGCCATGCGGTACCACGATTTCTGGCATTCCCGAGGAATTAGGATCAAGGAATGTTTCCGCCGATATGACAGATGCGAATTGATGCAGGGCGCGAAGCCTTTCAACCGGCGGGCCAAAAAATAAGCGACCTTCGGCAACGAGTAGAACGGAACTTTCAATAACCACGACCGAGGAAATCCGGAAACTTCCCAATCGAACTGGCCGGCCGGGAATCTTTCCAACAAAGCGATCTTGGCCAGGGCCACAAACGACATTTGGCTGGCATCAAAAAGCTGCATTTCAGCGGCCGGTGGGCTGACAAAGAACTTGCAATAGTCGCACAGCATCAACTTTACGGAAGCTTCCAGCGGCAGGCCTTCCAGTCTCTTCAGGTTTTGCAGCGCCACTTCGGCGAGCAGTACACGGTGCAGAGCAAAGGTACGGTTCTCCTGCGACTCCGGGGCCTGTCCAAGCTGGGCTGCGAGCGTGCGCAACGCTTGCTCGCGGTTGGGGGACGCCAGCACCGACCGCAACACCCTCTCGTAAGATCCGTGGGCGCGCAGTTTTTCGGCAATGGAAAGCAAGGCGGAGCCGTTGAGTTCCCGCGCGCATTCCGCGCTCGTATCCGCAATCTTGCTTGCGAGACTGATCATTCGTGACGCCGCCGCGCCCGGTGGGGAAGAAGCGCTCCGAACCCTGCGAGCCAGCCCTCAAATGCAACGTCGCTAAGGGAAGAAGTATCGATCAAACGTGGCAACAGCAGCGGGTTGGAAGACAGAGACACGATACCAGGATCACAGGTAGTGGCAGAGACGACGCCAGCTTCCCGCAGCCAGGAGACATGTTCTGGCTTGTGATTGCCGCTCGGATAGCAGAAGTGGATGGGGTTGCTGCCTAAGATGGCATTGATTTGCCGCCGATTCTCTTGTAACTCGCGAAGGTAGCCTTCCCGGTCGTTGGCTGTGCAGTGATGATGCGTGTGTAACTCCACCGAGACGCTGGCAGAGGCCACGGCCTTCACCTCTTCCGGCTGGAGCAACTGGATGATCCTTTTGGAGCGGAACTCCTGATAATCGAATCCCAACAAATCTGCGAGCTGTCTGGACATGGCGTCGCGCTGCTCGCCGGTCAGGTTCTGGGAGTCGGCCCGGTCCCGCATCTGCTGTAGTGCAACGGAGCGTCCGGCTAGCGTACGAAGATCGAACGTGACCGCCTGGTCCAGCAAACTGCTGGCATCAATGACCGAGTTCCGCTTCTTCCACAGCATATAACTCCAGGTGCCTGGAACGACCGGAAGTTGGAGAGTCATCCAATAGGTGGTGAGGTACACGGTCGCGGGATAGCCGTATTCATTCAGAATCGGACATACGGTCTTATAGAAATCGTAGGTTCCATCGTCAAAAGTCAAGACGACTGCACGAGGTGGCAACTGGCGCAGCCGCAACAACTCCAAAGCTTCCTGTAGCGGGAGAACGGTGCACCGGTGGCGTTTAATGGCCTCCATGCGCGAGCGGAATTTGGCTGGGCTCAGGTAGAGAGCTCCATCCCATTCGTGCTCATCCTCCAAGGAAACCCCATGGTAGCCAAGGATTAGCAAGCGGGATCGCCGCCAGCCCGAATCGGCAATCAGCCGGAACGCCCCCGACGATTTTCCCGCAGTCACTACTGCGCCCTTGATTGATTTCAGCACTGGCACATCATATTTTACAATGCTCCACGTTGGCTATCGGTTCCTTGGCAGCCAGTACCAGCCGGCAAAGTGAGTTCGCGGCTCGCGGCTCGAAGCTAACTGGGAGCTGCATTTAGGAAGTTCTTTCAGCCACCGAGGGATAGTCGGTCATGAATTCGGTTTCCAACTCGCAGTCCAGCGTAGAAGCGCGTCGTCGTCTTGCTTATTTCAACGAACGCCGCGACGAGATCGTCTCGACCATCCGCGAACTGGTCGAAATCGAATCTCCCAGCGACAACAAAGCCGCCGTGGACAGCGTTGCAGAAGCCGTCGCCCACAAATTTTCCCAGCTCGGCGGCAAACTACGCATCCACCAAGCAAAGGACTTTGGCAATCACCTGCAAGTCGACTTCGACGTTCAGGGCAAGTCGGCCGCGAAGCCGGTGCTGCTGCTGGGTCATTACGACACCGTTTATCCGCTGGGCACGCTCGCCACCATGCCTTGCCGCGCAGTGGACAATACGCTGACTGGACCCGGCGTCCTCGACATGAAATCCGGCATCGCCCTGATGCTGCACGCACTCGCCGCGCTGCAAGATTGGCATAACGAACATTGGCATGGAGGATTGCCGCGCCCCGTGACTGTGCTTCTCGTTTCCGACGAGGAAGTCGGCAGCGATTCGTCGCGAGCGCTCACCGAGTCGCTGGCGAAAAAAGCTGCGGTTGTGCTCGTACTCGAGCCTTCCTACGGACTCCAGGGCGCCGTGAAGACCGCGCGCAAAGGAGTTGGAGAATACCTCGTCAAGGTCACCGGCAAGGCTGCTCATGCCGGGCTTGATTTCCAGAAAGGCGTGAACGCGATTCGTGAGCTGGCGCATCAGATCGAAAAGATTTCCAGCTTCACCGATCTAAAGAAGGGCTTGACAGTAAGCGTCGGAATCGTGAGCGGCGGATCGCGAACCAACGTAGTTCCAGCCGAAGCGGCGGCGCAGATTGATGTGCGCATCGCTCGCCTGAAAGACGCGGCCGGGATCGATAAGAAGATGCGCAGCCTGCGTCCTTTCAATCGCAAATGCAAAATCGAGATCACTGGAGGTATCAATCGCCCGCCCATGGAACGTACCGCCGGAGTGGCAACGCTGTATGCGCAGGCCGCAGCCATCGCGCGCGAACTGGGATGGAAGCTCGGCGAAGCCGCGGTGGGCGGCGGCTCCGACGGGAATTTCACCGCAAGCCTGGGGATTCCAACCCTAGACGGCCTCGGCGCCGTAGGCGATGGAGCGCACGCCCCGCACGAGCACATACTGATCTCGGAGTTGCCCCGCCGCGCCGCGCTCCTGGCCGGCCTGATCGAAGCAGTGTGACGGAATCACGTACTCGCGTGACCGGCAACACAGGAGCCTTTGACCTGAAGGTCCACACTAACCTAGAATTCAGTTGGGGTCCTTAGAAGAATGCTGCGCCCTAGCCGGGTGCCGGGCAACCCCGTTGGAGGTTATTATGCCGGGAAAACTGGGATTGCCTGAAATTCTGCTGATTCTTGCGGTTGCGCTGCTCCTGTTCGGACCAAGTAAACTCGCCAGTCTGGGCAAGGGATTGGGCGAAGGCATCAAGAATTTCAAGACCGCCATAAAAGAAGGCGAAGAAGGCGAAGAGAAGAAACCTCAGTAGCATGTGTGGCGCGGGCGCCCTCGCCCGCGAACTGCCAGCACAATCGGAAATCCTGCCCTAAACAACTCCCGCGTCCCGCAGCATCCGCCAGACGAGCGCTACCGGCAGTCCGACCACGTTGCAGTAATCCCCTTCGATGCGAGGAATCCAGCGGGACGCGATGCCCTGAATCGCATAGGCTCCCGCTTTGTCCATGGGCTCGCCGCTGGCGACGTAGTCGGCGATCTCCTTCTCCGTAATCTCGGACATCGTTACAGACGTGGTTTGGCTGGCCACAGTTTGACTGGCCACCGACGACTGGCCACTGACCACTAAGCAGACTCCCGTAATCACCTGATGCTCGCGTCCGGAAAGCAGGCGCAACATGCGCGCGGCGTCGGCGGCATCGCAGGGTTTGCCTAGAATTTGGCCGTCGACGACGACCACAGTATCGGCGCCGAGCACGAAATCATGCGGGCGTTGACGCGCAACGGCGAGCGCCTTCTCACGCGCCAGGCGTTCAGCGCAGTTCTTCGCGGATTCTCCGGGCAGCGGGTCTTCCGGAATGTCTGCGGGCTGCACTTCGAAGGCGATCCCGGCGTTGCGCAGCAATTCCTGGCGACGCGGCGAGGCGGAAGCGAGCACTAGCATGGAGCTTGATTCTAGAACAGACGGAGCTGTTGAAGTTTAGGGGCTCATCACCTCCGACATGGCGGACTCAATTCGCGTATCACAGATGTGCTATCCAGCGATTGTTGGGGCAATGGCGATTTCTCGCCAAAATTCCTTCCGGCGTTACGAAACCCAGGCGTTACGAAACCCACATGTTGATTTCCTTCTGAATGGCCCAGCGACCGTCGCGTTTCTCCATGATCACGTAGTCACCCACTCCACATAGTCCTTCGCAAATGTTGCCGAAATAGAAAAACGCTTGGGTGCCATCCGCGTTGAATCCTACGCCCGAGAATGTCAGAAGTCCCTGAGAACCCGGGAATCGCTTGTAATAGGCGGGCCAAAAGCCGCAACGGTAGCAGAAAATTGGCTCCAACTGCGCTGAAGTTACGAGTTCGTAGTCAATCGAAGGGTGGAGGGAACGCCGAAGAAATGCTTGCTGTGTGTTCACCTTTCGGAATGCGTCCAGTGCTGCTTGCTGAAGAGCAGGGTCTTTCTTGCGTAACGACTCCGCCGTTTTCTCCCAAGGTATAGGTCGGCCGTTCTCATCTCCTAGGAGATCATCGTCGCCGGACTTGGTGGTATCGAATATGACGAGGACCTTGGCGATTTTGCCGACCCGCTCCTTGCTGTTCAGCTTGGCATCAATCCACGCTGTAAGCACCTCGTATTCCGCGGCACTCATTTCACGCGTAGGCGTTGCGGCCTTTTGCCCCCGATTGCAGGTGGTCAAGCCGACAACAAGAGCCAGCAGAATAATCATAAGCCGCTTTTGCATAAGCCCATATTATGTCGCATGACAGTGAATTGTCGTAGCAGGCAATTACACTCACGATCCAAGTTGTTGGTTTGATTGGCGCGGACCGAGGGAGAGCGCTCTACTCCAGCGCTTCCGGCTCGATGGAAATGTTCTTCTCGCCTTTGGCGCGCTTTTCCCAGTATTTCTTCACCCAGGCTTCGTAGCTCTTGCCGGCGGCGGTGTCGCGTCCGGTGAAGGCGATGGCGGCAATTTCGGAGTAGGGAATCGCTGGGCGTTCGCTGCTATTGGCAAGCATCAGACGAACGACGGAGTTCTCCAGCGTCGGGCCGATGCGGCGGTCGAAGAGGTAGCCGGTGATCTGGGAGCCGTCTTCATTCTTGTCTTTGTCTTTATTTTTGCGGGTGATGGTTACGTCGCCGCGATAGTCGAATGCTTTTTCGATGACCGCTCGGACATCGGCTTCGGTGGCGAGTTGCGGAATCCATCCCTGAAGATTTTCGCGCTCGAATCCGGGGACAACTTCGAGTTCGTCGGTGGCACGCGGCGTGGGGGCGGGAACTTTCGCGTTATGCGGCAGCGCCGGATCGCGTCCAGCTTCACGGCCGCTCATGCGCGGCTCGCTTCAGCCTGCGCTTGCGGAGCGGCCGCGTCAAGCTGCGCGTCTATTTGGGCGCCTATCTGGGCATTGATCTGAACCAGCGGATTGTAGGAGTGCACCGGGCGCACTTCGCGGCCGAGATCTGCTAGCGCTTCTTTGTCGGGATAAAGCGAGAAGGTCGCCTTGACCGCGTCCGCGAATCCTCGCAGAGAGCCGAACATGTCGTCCACCGACGTGGTTTCGTAGCCGCAATGCACCATGCAGTTGGCGCACTGCGGATTGCCCGACTCAGTGCCGTAGTTCGCCCACTCCGTCGTTTCCATCAATTCCTGGAAGGAATCGGTGTAGCCATCCTGCAGCAGGTAACAGGGTTTCTGCCATCCGAAGATGTTGTAAGTCGGCATGCCCCAAGCCGTGCATTTGTAGTTGCGCTTGCCCATCAGGTATTCGAGAAAAAGCGGCGACTGGTTGAAGCGCCACGTCTTCTTGCGATTCGACAGCATGGCGCGGAACAGGCGGCGAGTGCGGGCGCGTCCCATGAAGTGTTTCTGGTCCGGCGCTTTGTCATAGGAATATCCGGGCGAGACCATCATGCTCTCGACGCCGGCGGCCATCATCTCATCGAAGAAGTTGCGCACGCTGTTGGGATCGGCGCCATCGAACAGAGTCGTGTTCGTGGTCACGCGGAAGCCAGCGTCGACGGCCGCGTGGATTCCGTCGAGGGCGATCTCGTATCCGCCTTCGCGGCACACGGAAAAATCGTGATGCTCCTTCTGCCCGTCCACGTGAACCGAGAAACTCAGATACTTGCTGGGCTTGAACAGGTGCAGTTTCTCTTTCAGCAACAGCGCGTTGGTGCAGAGGTAGACATACTTTTTGCGCGCGAGCAGGCCTTCGACAATTTCGGCGATCTGCGGATGCATCAGCGGCTCGCCGCCGGGGATGGAGACCATCGGGGCTCCGCACTCATCGACCGCTTTGAAGCAGTCTTCCGGGGAAAGATCCGTCTTCAGGATGTGGGCCGGGTACTGAATCTTGCCGCATCCGGCGCAGGCCAGGTTGCAGCGGAACAGCGGCTCGAGCATGAGCACGAGCGGATAGCGCTTGCGTCCGGCCAGCTTCTGGCGCAGAACGTAGGAGGCCACTGTCCACATCTGGGATACGGGAACTGCCATTGCCCCTCCGGGAGAATGCTTTCTATTCTACCGGATTCTGGTGTCGTCGGTCGTTCGTCGTTCGTCGTTCGTCGATGGTCGTTGGCAAACCCTGAAACTGCCGGCATTTTCATGGGGAGCCTGCGCCTTGCGAGCATGAATCTTTTCGCTTGGGCACAGTTGGCGAAGATTGCCAAGGTGGGGTACCCCCTCCCCCCCTACTTTTTCGATCCATTAGAATCAGATGGTTACGGGTAAAATATTCGCGAATAAGGACTTATATGGAAAATATTCCGGAATAAGGACTTAAGTTGTCAAAGAGCGCTGAAGATGGGTTTGGGGCAGCTTCGAGGGCCGTCTTGGTGGACGGGCACACTCTTGACTGCCCCAATCAGATCTTCATTATCGCGCAGGGCGGGTTGAGTGTCTGTGATGGCGCTCACCAGCTGTTTGTGATGAAAAAATCAAAACCCCGCCCAAGCTGAGTTGGGCGGGGTCGGGTTGAGCCAACAAGCACGCTTCTACTATCGCGCGCCTTATCGAGTACTCGCGACGTTAAGGTGCGCAGGTTGACGAGCATCTTACGGAATCACTTCGAACACATCGCCTCGTGTGCTGACTCCGCCCTGCAGAGTCGTGCCATAGAGGTTGCCTGCGCTATCCAGAATCAGGCTGTCACCCGGTTCAAATCCGTCCGCGCTGTTGAAACTCCAAAGAACCTTCTCTTTGTAGCCGCCGCTACCCACTGGGGCGAGAAGCTCGAAAACAGTTCCATCCCCTCCCACCGTATCGCCATAAATGTTACCGGCCGCGTCGAGCACAACCCCCGCCGCAGGGTAACTTCCATCTTCGCCGCCCATAAAGGAGTGGAGAATACTCTCCGTCCATTCTCCCTTCTTTTTTCCCTTCGTTATGGGATGCAGCCTGTAGACCGTTCCGCTGTTCTTGGCGCCGCCGAACAATGTCGTACCGTAGACATTTCCGGCCTGGTCGAGCACGGGAGTGCCGAATGGTTCGCTGCCATCTTTAGTGCCATAAATAAAGATATGGAGCACAGTCGGAGTCCAGCCGCCGTTGCCGTTCGGTGACAGCTCGAATACTCCCCAGCCGGGCAACCATCCGGTGCCAAAGATGTTTCCGGCGGCATTCATCGTCAACCCCGACTTGGGACCGATGCCGTAGATTACTCGGTTCGTCCAGTCGCCACCGGAGGGGCTCAGTTCGAAGACGCCTGCGGAATTTGTGCCGTAGAAAGTGCCCGCCGGGTCCATGATCAGACTTCCCGGATTGGCACCGTCCGCCCCGCCAGCAAAGCTGTACAGGACGGTTTCCGTCCAGCTTGTTCCCGCGGGACTAAGTTCGAACATGACGCCGTCTCCGTTCGCGCCGCCGTCGGCCGCTGTCCCGTAAAGGTTCCCCATGCTGTCGAATATCACGTTACCATCTGCATACGCACCGTCCGCCCCTCCAGTGAAGCTGTAGAGCACGGTCTCGTTCCAGTCTCCGCTGCCGTTCGGCGAAAGCTCGTATACGGTTCCAGCCCCAAAAGCCCCCCCGTAGTAGGTCGTCCCATAAAGGTTGCCAGCACGGTCAAAGGTGAGGCTGGACGCCGGATAGAGGCCATCAGTGCAGTTGTACCCGAGCGGGCAGAAGGTGTAGATCACAATCTCGCCGATCGTGCCCGTAAGCGAAACCGTCTGCGGGCTGTTCGATGCATTGTCCACGAAGGTCAGGGTGCCGGTTTCCGTTCCAGGACCCGGGGGAGTGAACGTGACATAGACATTGCAATGTGTCCCCGGTTTAACCCCGTTTGCGCATTGATTTTTGGTGATGGCGAAATCCTCGCTGATTGAAATGTTGGATACGGTAAGTTCCGAATCCCCGGTGTTCTTGAGACTTACCAGTTGCGGGGGGCTTGTTTGACCCACCGCTCCTCGGAAATTCAAAGTCGCCGGAGATACGACGCCATAGGGGCCGCTTTGGGCGTGCGCTGGGCGAGCGGTAATCATCAGCAGCGCAGAAAGTACAGCTAGTATTAGAGCGGCGCGGATGGCGCACACGCCCGCACGTTCGCACAAGGCGCGAATGCAGAGGTCCCTCGCTGCGCTCAGGCTGACAACGGCTTTGCTTGGCGACACACCGCGGCCCAGGTTAGCGCCCAAAAAACGGGCGCGAACCTGGGGCACAAAAACTGGGGCACCCGCTGCCAGTTTCTTCGAGCCGAATCTTGGGCCGACATTGGAAATGTGCAAACGGCCTTTCGTCCTACTGCTTGTTCCTGATGAATGCACAGTGCCCTCCTTATAGCTTTGTTAGTTTTGTTCTTTGTTTGTGATTCCTCCGTAAAGTGAATTTCCCGAACGTCCCGGAGGATCGCCCTTTAATGGCGTCTTGTTTTCGCTTTTGGGGGAGTTTCAGGCAGGATAAATAAATACCTTTTGGTGAGTTTTGTCGGTGCGCTTAGTCACCCGAAGATGTGATGGCCGGATATTGCACTTACTTGCGCTTTTTGTGAAGGAGCGGGGTTGATTCTTGCTACCCAGTCCCTAACAGCCTGTGGTGAAGCTCCAACGCCCAAAAGCAGCGCCTGAAGGCGCATTCATAACACGATACTTACGGTATGCCTAAGGCATACCCTGATACAAATCTTACTTGCACCACAGGCTAAAGAGTGCGCATGAGAACCGGGTCGTCCCTCCGGGACTTGAATCGCTTTTTGGGCCTGTCCCAGCGCTGAAGCGCTGGGCTAAGCTGGTTCGCCCCTGCGGGGCTGGGAAATCCGTGCTTTGTTCCGGATGACATTTCGTTCCGGATGACATTTCCTGAAGCGTTGCAATAGGCTGCTAGATCTTCTGCAATCTTTGGACGTCGTGGACGCCGGGGATTTGTCTTACTCCGTCCATGATTTTCTGGAGGTGTTTCAGATCGGCGATTTCGAGGACTACGTCGACGCAGGCTTGACCGTTCTGGCTGCGGGACTCCATGTTGCGGATGTTGGTGTTGGTGTCGCTGATGACGGCGGTGATTTGCTTCAACATGCCGAAGCGGTCGTCGCAGAGCAGCGTTAGTTTCACGGGATAGGAAACCGGCTGTTCGTCTTTGCTGCCGCCGGCCCAGAGTACATCGATGCGGCGCTCGGGTTCGTAGAGAAGATTGGTGACGTTCGGACAATTGATGGAGTGGACAGCTACGCCTTTTCCGCGGGTGACATAGCCAACAATGGATTCGCCGCGAATGGGGTTGCAACACTTGGCGCGATAGACGAGCAGGTCGCCTTGTCCGCGAACCACGATGGCATTGCTGTCGCCGCCGCCGAAGACGCGGCGGACAACACTCGATATGCCGCTCGATACGCCGCTGGTGAAGCCGTGGGACGCGGCCTGCTCTTCGAGTTCCGACATGGGCTGAGCGCCGGCGGGGGCGAACTTCGCCAGCACCTGGCGGGCGGAGTATTTGCCATAGCCGATGCCGGCCATCAGGTCGTCGGGACGGCCGAGTCCGTAGTCGCTGGCCGCTCTTTGCAGGTCGGCCTCTTTGATTTCCTTGAGCGAGATGCGGTATTTGCGCGCCTCTTTTTCGATCAGCTTCTTTCCGATTTCAATGGCGCGCTCGCGCTGGTGAACATTGAGCCAATGCTTGATCTTGTTGCGGGCGCGCGAGGACTTGACGATGGCGAGCCAGTCGCGGCTGGGCTTGTGTCCGGGCTGGGTGATGACTTCCACGATGTCGCCGGAGCGGAGCTTGTGGCGGAGGGGAACCATGCGTCCGTTGACCTTGGCGCCAGTGCAATTGTGTCCGACTTCGGTGTGGATGGAATAGGCGAAGTCGATGGGCGTGGACTCGCGCGGCAGGACCAGAACTTTGCCTTTGGGCGTGAAGGTGTAAACCTCTTCGGGATAGAGATCGACTTTCAGGGTCGAAAGGAATTCGTTGGGATCGGAGACGTCGCGCTGCCACTCCACGACTTGGCGCAGCCACGCCAGACGCTGCTCGTCTTCGGCGGAGACGGGGCCGTCTTTGTATTTCCAGTGGGCGGCGATGCCTTCCTCGCACATCTTGTGCATTTCTTCGGTGCGGATCTGAATTTCGAAAGTCTCGCCGGTTTCGGTGATGACGGAGGTGTGCAGCGACTGGTAAAGGTTGGGCCGCGGCATGGCGATGAAATCCTTGATTCGGCCGGGCACGGGACGCCACAGGTTGTGGATGATGCCGAGAACAGCGTAGCAATCCTGCACGGAGTTGGTGATGACGCGCATGGCGTAGAGGTCGTAAACCTGATCGACGCTGATGTGCTGGCGTTGTAATTTCTTGTGGATGCTGTAGAGGCGTTTGATGCGGCTTTCGACACGCCCGGTGATGCCAGCTTCCTTCAGGCCGTCGCGCAGCACGTCTTCGACACGCGTCATGAAGGCTTCGCCTTCCTTGCGGCGCGATTCGACGGCGGCGCGGACTTGCTCGTATCCAATGGGATCGACGTACTTGAAGCCGAGGTCTTCGAGTTCGCCGCGAATTTTGCCCATGCCGAGGCGATGGGCGATGGGAGCGTAGATTTCCAGCGTCTCGCGGGCGATTTTCTGCTGGCGTCCGGGGTCGAGATGTTCCAGGGTGCGCATGTTGTGCAGGCGGTCGGCGAGCTTGATGAGGACGACGCGGATGTCGTCGACCATGGCCAGCATCATCTTGCGGAGATTCTCCGCCTGCGCTTCTTCTCGAGTGGAGAAATCGATCTTGCTGATTTTGGTGACGCCCTCGACGATGTGAGCGACCTGTTCGCCGAATTCCTGGCGGATTTCAACGGTGGTGACGGAAGTATCTTCGACGGAATCGTGGAGGAGACCGGCGGCAATGGAGATCGAGTCCATTTTCATGTCGGCGAGCACGTTGCCGACTTCGAGAGGATGGACGAGGTAAGGTTCGCCGGAGGCGCGAGATTGTCCGGCGTGATGCTTCTGAGAAAATTCGTAGGCTTTCTTGACGATGGCGAGGTCGTCGTTGGGACGGTTCTCGCGCAGCTTCCGCATCAACTCGCGAAAGCGGGTCACGGTGAGAACGTTAGTCTTGATCTGTTCCCGTAACGTCGCCATGATCGATTTTAACGCAGCGGAGGCGGGGAATTCACCGCCGAGTCACAATCGAGCCGATTATTCGCGCCCTTTTTGCACTTAGGGAGTACGCAGCCGTCCGACAACCTCCCTGCCGCACAGAGTGTAGTGGCGCGTGTTCCAGGTGTAGATTGCCTGCGCTTGCGACTTGAGGGCGCAGTGTGCCAGCATCGCGTCGTAGATGGCGCCGCCTACGATGCCCCGAGCGGCGGACGCCGCCAGCGCGTCGGCGTATTCCTCGCCATTCAGCGCGACGATGGAAAGGCGCTCGCGAATGTTCCCGACAAAAAGCATTGCCTGTTCGCCGCTGATGCGGCGCTTTCCCGGCATCCTCGTCAAAGTGGCGTAAACCTCGGCCAAGCTGTGCGCTCCGCAGCAGCCGGTTGTCTTGTTGAATTGGATGAAGAGTTCCTGGCTGGGGCCGTGGTGGACGTGGTCCCGGTAGAACAGCGGAACTAACACCGAAGTGTCGAAAAAGCCCCTCATTTTTTGGCTCTACGCCGGGTTGGATGGGCAGGCTTACTCGAGTCCGGACGCGCATCTTCCGCAAACCCGCCGCCCAAGTTCGCCAAGTCGCGTTCCTCGCGAATTTGGCGCAGCAAATCGTCAGTGGTAGAGGCAGGCAACGGTTCTCCGGTGTACAACACCCAGATACCATGCTCATTCTGGAGCGGCCCCACGCCACGGGCCGGGCGGAGGGTAATTTGCTCGCCCCCGCTTTCCAGTTCCAAAGCGTCGCCGGGTTCCAGATGCAATTCCTCCCGCAGAGGCTTGGGAATAACGACGCGGCCTGCTTTGTCCATAACGAGGCGGGTATTCATGATGGTATGATATTATGGGTTGACCCACAAATCAATCCCATTTCTGGAGGCGGCAACCTTGGAGCGGCTATTGGTGAGTGGAGCTTCGGGGCCGATTGGCTCGGCGCTGTTGGCTTCGTTCGCCTCGCAACATGCCGAGGTTGTGCGGCTGGTGCGCGGACGCCCCAGCAACGCGGCGCAGGTTTCCTGGGATCCTCTGGCTCCGCTGTCATCGGCGGCGGTGTCGGGGTTCGATGCGGTCATCCACCTTGCCGGGGAAAGCGTGGTGGGGCGCTGGACTGATGCTAAAAAGAAGGCGATCCGGGAGAGCCGCGTGCTCGGAACGCGTAATCTGGCTGCGGCGCTAGCGCGGAGTGAGGCTAAGCCGCGCGTATTGGTGTGCGCATCGGCGGTCGGGTTTTATGGGAATCGGGACGAGGAAGTTTTGCGCGAGGAGAGTCCGGCAGGGCTGGGATTTCTCCCCGAGGTTTGCGGGGAGTGGGAAGACGCCAGCCGGATTGCGGCCGAGGCCGGCATCCGCACGGTGAACCTGCGGATTGGGCTGGTGTTGACAGCAAAAGGCGGGGCGCTGGCAAAGATGCTAACCCCGTTCAAGCTGGGGCTCGGCGGACGGATGGGATCAGGACGTCAGTGGTTGAGCTGGATTCATGTGGACGACATCGTGGGTGGAATTCAGCACGTGATGAGCACAGAGTCGCTGTTTGGGGCAGTGAATCTTGTGGCGCCCAATGCAGTGCGGAACGCTGAGTTCACAAAGGTGCTGGCGTCAGTGCTGGGACGTCCAGCGATTTTTCCGGTACCGGCGTTCGCGCTGGGGCTGGCTTTCGGCAAGCAAGCGGCGGAGGAAATGTTGCTCGCGAGCCAGCGCGTTGAGCCGGGGAAGCTCGGGGCCAGCGGATATAAGTTTCGTTTTCGCGAGTTGAGGGCGGCGTTGGAGAATCTGCTCTGACCAGCGGCGGCACGAAAAAAGATCGTGCCTTCTATTCTGCTGGCGTTTCCGATTGGACGTGGGTGCGGGTGATGCGGTCGTGCCAGCATAAGCCGTCCTGGTCAAGAACACACCAGAGATAGCCGAGTCCGGCGGAAAAGGCGGAGAGAAACGTGGCCAGCACTCGCCAGCGGCGCGAGCGGCGATGGAGCGGAGAGCCGTCGAACCCGGCCAGGCGCAGACGGGCGGCACGGAGACCGGGAGTCGAGCCGGTGTACACCACAAACAAGAACTCGTAAGTCATCCAGAGCAAGGCGGCGGCTGAGCCGAGCGCACCGGCGAGAAGCGGAAGCGGTCCGCGGACGGGGTTCAGACGAAGAAAAATGGCGGCAACGCCGGCCAAAGCCGTTGCCACGACAACGCCATCCACGAGGGCAGCCAACGCGCGCCGCCCTATCGATGCGGATCCGGATGGGGATGCGGAAGACGAATCGGCTTGTGTGCCGGCTGGTTCCTGCTGGGCCGGTTCGATCAGCATTCCACCCAGCGCTGGAGGCGCGGGCAAAATCTCCGGAACTTCCACGATGCGCGGACGGTCGAAGATGGGGTCGGCCAGTTCGCTGGAGTGAAAAACCGGGATTGCGGCGGAACGCGGGAACTCAATCACCTTGGCGGATTGTTCGGGAGCCTGCTCCGGATACCGGTGCGCGCCTTCCGAGGGGTGGCGCTCCGGTACCTGAGGCTCCGGCGTCCGGCGAGATGGCGCGAGGATTTCCGAGCCGATAGCCGTCGCTTCTTCCTTGATATCGAACGCAAAATCTTGCCCGGCTCGCGGTGGCGCTGCCGCAATTGCAACCGATCCACTGGGCGGCGCAGAGCGGGACCAGTTCTCAGGCGCATCAAAGGGTAAGAGGAGCGATGGATAGCGGGGAGTCCGGGGCTTGCGGCGGGCGCGATAACGTTCGAGACGAGCGGCCACTTCGAGGCGCCAGGAATCGGCGTTCGGATGGTCATTTCGCGGATCGGCGTTTGGACAAACGTCCGGTGCCGCGGCCGCAGATTCAGCGGCGGCGCAGAGGTGGCTGGGAACGGCGGGATCGCCGCCAGCCGGACAGTTCGTTAGTCCGGCCGTCGTTAGTCCAGTCGTCATCGGTCCAGTCGTCATCGGTCCGGTATCAACCCGGTCGTGAATCGAGTCGTCGTAAGCAAGTCGCGAAGAATGCCAGGAGCCAGAGCCAGGCCCGGCACAAATCAGGGAGACCACAAAAATGCGCAGCTTTGCTTCGCCTGCCGCCCGCGTGCTAAGGTCAGTTGGTTCCCGTTGGCAAAGCGCACGCGCGCTTGCAGATCACCGCTAATGATCACCCGCTCTCGAATCTTTATCACGACCGCATTGGTCTGTCATCTGCTTCTCGCTCACGGGATAGTAACCAGCCAGACGCTGCCCCCTGCGGCGGCGGCGGTTTCTGCTCCCGAGAACGCTCCTGCGACGGCCCCGGTTCTGGCGGCAACGCCTGCCGGACAGACGGAAGAAGAGGTTACGATCCGGGCGGTGCAACAGGAAAAAGATGGGTCGATTTATCACCTGCGTGGCGCGGCGGAAATTCGCTATCGCAACTACATCCTGCACGCCGATCAAGTCACCTACAACGCGGACACCGGAGACAGCGAGTTGGAGGGCCACGTCGTGCTGGATGGCGGTCCTTACGACGAGCACGTCGAGGCCAGTCACGGCACTTACAATATCCGCACGGAAACGGGAGTCTTCTATAGCGCAATCGGAACGGTGGGACTGCGGATGCGGAATTCCCGCTACGTGCTGACCACGTCCAATCCGTTTGCCTTTACCGGAAAAATTGTAGAGCGACACGGGCCAGACCGTTACCTGGTGCGGCAAGGAACGGTCACCACCTGTGAGCTGCCGCGTCCGAAATGGCAATTCAACGCGCGGCACATCTCGGTGGATGTGGACGGCACCGCCAAAATCTATCACAGCGACTTCCGGTTGATGGGTATGCCGGTGTTCTATTTTCCGTTTGTGGCGCTTCCGGTTCAGAAGGAGCAGCGCCAGACCGGGCTGCTGCTTCCGAGTTTCGGCAACTCGTCCACCAAGGGAACGACTGCCGGCGATGCCGTGTACTGGGTCTTCAATCGCAGCATGGACGCGCTGGCGGGCGCCGAATACTACTCCAAACGCGGTTGGTTCGAACGCGGAGAATTCCGCGCTCGTCCGAGCGACAGTTCGTACGTGTTCTTCAACTACGTGGGAATGGTGGATCGCGGCATCGGCACTCCGCCGCAGAACCAAGGTGGCGAGGATGCACGTTTCATCGCAGAGCGTCCATTCGGGACGTTTCGCGGCGTTGCGAATATCGATTACTTGAGTTCTTTTGTTTTCCGCATCGCCTTCACTGATGTTTACACCCAGGCGATCGACTCGGAAGTGCGGTCGCAGATTTTTCTCTCCAACACGACCAACGGATTTCACTTCAATGCCCTGGCGGAGCGCTACCAGAACTTCGAAGTTTGCAATCCGAATACCGAATTGAACGCGGGTTGCACCACGCTCACGCAGACGGAGCTGGTTCGGATTCTGCATACGCCGAGTTTCTTTTTCTCCGGCGAGGAGCGGCAGTTGGGAAATACGCCGCTGTACTGGTCGTTTGAGAGCGCGGCGGAAGGGTTGCAGCGGCGCGAGATTGGGTTCCGTACCGGCCCCATGGTGGGAAGATTCGATCTCGCGCCTTCGCTTTCGATGCCCTTGCAATGGCAAGGGTGGTCGTTCCGTCCCGCACTTACGCTGCGGGATACGTTCTACACGGAGCAGGGCAGCCCGGCAAATTCCACAACCGCTGCCGACGACATTCTGAATCGCAAATCGCTGGAAACTTCGGTCGAGTTGCGCCCGCCGGCGTTGTCGCGGGTCTTCGATCATCCCTGGCTCGGGCGCAAATGGAAGCATGTAATCGAGCCGCGCATGAGGTACGACTACGTGACCGGCGTCAATAACTTCGCCGACATTCTGCGTTTCGATGCCGCCGATGTACTGACCAACACCAATGAAATCGAGTACTCGGTAGTGAATCGTATTTACGCCAAGCATGTGGATCCCAATGTCAAGGATTGCGACGTGGCGGGCATGAGCACGCTGACCATCGGCGGCGTCCCGCAAGTTGGCGTGGTTCCGTGGGAACTGCCTCCGGCGCCGGACGCTCAACCCTGCGCCTCGGGCCCGCGGGAAATCTTGAGTTGGGAGATCGGACAGAAGTATTTTTTCGATCCCACGTTTGGAAATGCGCTGGCGGCAGGGCAGAGGAACGTGTTCACGACGACCGCGGATTTTACGGGCGCCGCATTTCTGGATTCAGAGCGGCGCTTTGCTCCACTCATTTCCCGCTTGCGCATCGAGACCAGCCCGCGCACCAACACGGAGTGGGATGTGGATTACGACTTCAAAGACGGCCGCGTCAATTCCAGCATGGCGCTGGTGAACTACCGCTACGGTCCATTTACCCTTGGGGGAGGCGATGCTTTCCTGCGCGTGATCGACAGGGGAGCGGGAACGGCACCGACAAACTGCGCGCTGCATACAACTCCCACAAGCGTCTGCGAGTTCAACCAGTTTCGGGTGTTGTTCGGTTACGGTCAACTCAACAAGCGCGGCTTGAGCGCCGCCACCAGCTTTGGCTTCGACGCCGACCATGGATCTTTGCAGTATGCGACGGCGCAGACGACCTACAACTGGGACTGTTGCGGCCTGAGCCTGGAATACCGGCGCTTTGCGCTGGGATCGGTGCGCAACGAGAATCAATATCGTTTCTCGTTTACGCTGGCGAACATTGGAGCCTTCGGCAATCTCAGGCGGCAGGAGCGGCTGTACTAGCCGGCGCTGCGGCGTAGGCATCCAATGAGTTCTCAATTCCCGGTTCTCAGTTCTCAGAGAAAATCGCGTCGCCTTTCACTGAGAACCGAGAACTGAGAACCGAGAACTTTTTTCGTGGATAATGGAGATGGTGAACACTGTGGCCACGCTCGATGAGAAAGCGGCACGCCTGCGACAGATCCTTGAAGGCAACGGTCGCTTGCTCGTTGCCTACTCCGGGGGCGTGGACTCCGCCTTTCTTGCCTGGATGGCGCACGACGTGCTCGGCGGGCAAATGCTCGCCGTGATTGCGGATTCGGCCAGCCTGGCTCGGACTCATCTCGAAGACGCGCTGGCCTTTGCCCGCGAGCGGGAGATTCCGGTCGAGGTGGTGGAAACGCAGGAATTGGAAAACCCCGCGTATACGCGCAACGATGCCATGCGCTGTTTTCACTGCAAAGACGAACTGTTTGCCGTGCTCGAGCGCTACCGTGAGGCGCACGGATTCGACGCCATCGCTTACGGAGTCAACGCCGACGATGCGGGAGATTTTCGGCCCGGACAGCAGGCCGCGCGCCAGCATCATGTTCTGGCGCCGCTGGTTGAAGCCGCTCTGACGAAAGCTGAGATACGGGAACTGGCGCGGCAAGCGGAGTTGCGGGTATGGGACAAGCCGGCCTCCGCCTGTCTTTCGTCGCGCATGGAATACGGACGCGCGGTTACGCCCGAAGCGCTGCAGGTGATCGAGCGGGGCGAAGACGCGCTGCGGGGCATGGGGTTCCGGCAATTCCGCGTGCGCCATCACGGCGAGATCGTGCGCATTGAGATTGCGCGCGAAGAACTTCCCCGCGCGTTGACGGCCGAGATGGCCCATGAGTTCACCTCCGTGTTCAAAGGACTGGGATTCAAGTTCGTCACTCTCGATCTGGAGGGTTTCCGCTCCGGGTCGATGAATCAGTTGCTGACCGCGGAAGAGTTGCTGCGGGGACACTCCTGAAAACTTCCTATAAAGACGCGGCTTGCCGCCTCCCCGCGCGATTGAAGACGCGGGCGGGAGATGGGGCAAGCCCCGTCTCTACAGCGGCAATCCTTCCCGCCATGAGATAATCAGGCGTTTGCTCATGTTCAGGCGGGTTCTACTGATGATGGCGCGGCGCGCGTTTCTGGTTCTTTTGCTGATTTGTCTGGGTTGCTCGGCCCAGTCTCCTCCTGCTGCTTCTCCGCCGCCGGGTTCGCCTGCTTCGGAGATCACGCGCGCGATCGAACGGCAGGTGCGGGCGCATTATTCCCTCCCGCCGGATGTAAAAGTGATGGTGGGGACACTCCGGCCGAGTGAGTTTGCGAACTACGACGCGCTGACGGTTACCTTTGCCAGTCCCGATAAGAAACAGGACTTCGAATTTCTGCTCTCGCGCGACCACAAGACGCTGATGCGCATCACCAAGTTCGATCTGAGCAGCGATCCTTATGCCGAGATCATGAAGAAGATTGACGTCACTGGGCGGCCGACGCGCGGCAACAAAGATGCCAAGGTGACGGTGATCAACTACGACGATTTCGAGTGCCCGTTCTGCTCCGGCATGCACGCGACACTTTTCCCCGGGATCTTCAAGGAATACGGCGATCGCGTGCTTTTCATCTACAAGGATTACCCGCTCGAAGAAATTCATCCCTGGGCTGTGCATGCGGCGGTGAATGCCAATTGCCTGGGCGCGCAAAACGTCGATGCCTACTGGGACTACGCCGATTACCTGCACGGCAATCAGGACGCGATCAAAGCCAAAGGCCACGATGGTTGGAATGGGGAACTCGATAAGCTGGCCACGCTGCAGGCGCAGAAACACAATCTCGACGTTGCGAAATTGCAGGCATGCGTCAAAGCCCAGGATGAAAAGGCGGTGCGCGCCTCGATGCACGAGGGCGACGCTGTCGGAGTGGACGCAACTCCGACGATGTTTGTGAACGGACAGAAACTGGATGGAGCTGTGCCCGTGGATGAAGTGCGGTTGGCGCTCGATCGAGCGTTGAAGGATGCCGGCGTCGCGCCTCCGGAGCACAAGCCGGCCGCGGCGGAAACAAAAACTCCGCCGGCCGCGCCCACGAAGTAAGTGAATTTATGATTTGTAATTTGCGATTTGTGATTGAAAATCCGTCGGTCGCGGGATCGAGATTACCAATTACAAATTGCCAATTACAGATTCCACGCCGTCATGGCGGAGGGAGGAACTTGAAAAATCGTAACTGCTTGGTTCGGGCGGGCCTCGTAATGGTCAGCGCATTTCTTTTGATGGGGCTGTTGGCTTGCAACCGCAACAGCAGCGGCGGCGACGTCATGGCCTCGGTCAATGGGCGGAGGATTTATCGCAGCGAGGTCGACAAATATTACGCCAACCAGACGGCGGGCTCCGATCAGCAGCCGACGGGCGAGCAGGCGGTAAGCCTGCGGCTGAGCATTCTTAATGAGCTGGTCGAGACGGAAATTCTGATGCAGCGCGCGGAGAAGCTCGGGCTGCTGGCTACGGACGAAGAAGTGGACCGCAAGCTGAACGAAATCAAGTCGCCCTACACCGCCGAGGAGTTTAACAAGCGCATGCAGGACAAGAAGATCACGCTCGATGACTTCAAGCGCGACCTGCGGCGCTCCCTGACCCGCGAAAAGGTGTTGAACAAGGAGATCACCTCGCACATTAACATCACCGACCAGGATGTTTCCGGCTACTACAACGAGCACAAGGCCGAGTTCAACCTGATCGAAGCGCAGTATCATTTGGCCAAAATCGTGGTTTCAGGAGCCGGCAACGCCCAGGTGCACAACCTGCAGAACAGCAAGGCGCAGAACGATGCCGATGCGCGCAAGAAGATCGAGATGATTGCCAACCGGCTCGACAGTGGCGACGACTTCGC
This sequence comes from uncultured Acidobacteriaceae bacterium, assembly GCA_963722485.1. GTDB lineage: Bacteria > Acidobacteriota > Terriglobia > Terriglobales > Acidobacteriaceae > Acidiflorens. Next base: position 52,217 of record CAVRNL010000015.1, on the reverse strand, counting down.
TACGCTGGCTATGAATTATTCCGAGGACCCGGATACCAGCAATAATGGCGGGGATTTGGGAATGGCTCCCGAATCCCAACTCACGAAGAACCCCGATCCGACAACTCGCGAAGTGGCCGCAGCGGTGATGAAGCTCAAACCGGGCCAATATTCGCCCGTGATCCCGCTGCTCAACCCAACCAATCATCAGACCTTCGCTTACATCATCGTGAAACTGATCTCGAAAGAGCCGGCGGGCCAGAGGGACTTGAACGATCCGCGGGTGCAGCAGGCCATTCGCCAGCAATTGCGCGATCGCCGCGAGCAGTTGTTGAAAGCGGCGTACTACGAGACCCTCCGTGACGACGCCAAAGTCACGAACTACTATGCGGAGGAAGTGCTGAAGAATCTGGGAAACGCGAAGTAGGACCTGGGGTTTGTATCAGGGCATCGCTTTAGCGATGCCGCACGCTCTCCAAAATCGAATGCCCCTTTAGGGGCTGGGCATGACCGCCGCCCTACCCTTCCAGCTTCTTGGTCAAGACTTCGTTCACCAACTGCGGATTGGCTTGACCCTTCGAGGCCTTCATCACCTGGCCGACGAAGAATCCGATCATGGTTTTCTTGCCCGCGCGATATTGCTCCACCTGCTTGGGATTCGCTGCGATCAGCTCATCGGCGAGCTTCTCCAGTGTCGACGTATCGCGCGACTGCTCGGGACGCCCCTGCGCTTCGTAAACGGCAGGGAAGTCCTGCTTGCGCTCGAAGCACAGGTCGTAAAGATCTTTCAGCATCTTGCCCGAAATTGCGCCCGACTCGACCAAGTCGGCCGACACCGTAACCCCGGCCATCGAAATGGGCGACTGCTCGAGTTCGAGACCCTGCGCTTTGAGGCGTCCCAGTAATTCGCTCTGCACCAGGTTGGCTACGCGCTTGGGATTTTTCGCGGTGCGGGCCGCGGACTCGAATTGATCGGCCATGGCTCGCGTCAACGTCAGCGTGTGGGCGTCGCCGGCGGTGATGCCATAGTCGTTCATCATGCGCTGGCGGCGCGCCTCCGGAAGTTCGGGCAGGCTGGCGCGGATTGCGGCTTGCCATTTTTCATCGACCACCAGGGGAAGTAAATCGGGCTCGGGGAAATAACGGTAGTCGTGCGCCTGCTCTTTCGAACGCATGCCGTAAGTTTTGCCCTCGTTGGCGTTGTAGAGACGCGATTCCTGGGTGATCTTACCGCCGGATTCCAGGACCTCGATTTGCCGCTCGATCTCATATTCGAGCGCCTGTTTGACGAAGCGGAACGAGTTGACGTTCTTGATCTCGGTCTTGGTGCCGAATTCCTTTTGTCCGCGAGGGCGCACGCTGATGTTGGCGTCGCAGCGCAGCGAACCTTCCTCCATGTTGCAGTCGCTGACGCCGGTGTAGAGAATGATTTCCTTGAGCCGCGTGAGGTACTCGTGAGCTTCCTCCGGCGACCGCATGTCGGGTTCGCTAACGATCTCGGCGAGAGGCACGCCGGTGCGGTTCAAATCGATGGCAGTCTTATGAGCAGAGTCGGCGAAGCCCTCGTGCAGGCTCTTGCCCGCGTCTTCTTCGAGGTGAAGCCGGGTGATGCCGATCTTCTTTTTGCCGCCGTGCGTTTTACTTTCGCTCAGGTCGATCTCGATGAATCCGAACTCAGCCAGTGGCTTGTCGTACTGCGAGATCTGGTAACCCTTCGGCAGGTCGGGATAAAAATAGTTCTTTCGCGCGAAGATGGAAACTAGGTTGATGCGGCACTCCAACGCCATTGCCGCGAGCGCCGCGAATTCCACGGCCTTGCGGTTCAGCACCGGCAAAGCTCCGGGAAGTCCCAGACAGACGGGGCACACATTGGTGTTCGGCGGATCGCCAAAACGAGTCGAGCATGAGCAAAAGATTTTCGACGCGGTCAGGAGCTGTACGTGGACTTCGAGTCCGATGACCGGCTCGTATTTCGCGAGTAAGTCCTCGGAGAGGGCTGGAGTGGTCACCATAGCAAGAGATTATAGCTGGACCCTTGGACTGGGTTCAGGGCGGACGGGTGAGGGCGCCCGTCGCTCCATCGTTCGACTGCTACGGTTGCTTAGTTTCCGGCGCGCTCAAGTATTTTTCCATCGGGATTTCAAAATACATCAGCTCATTGCCCTTCGCGTCGCGCACTCCCATGAGATAGAAACTCGCGCCAGCCAAGGGATTCGAGATGTCCAGGATATCGAAAAACAGAAAACCACGCGCCGTGGAGTGCGGTTCGACGGCCCTGGCGCCAAACTGAGCCTGCTCGATTTCGTCCCAGGTCTTGCGGCTGACGCCGCCTTTGACCTCTTTCTTGGGCAGCGGAATCGGCAGCGGCATCCGATTCGCCCCGTCATTCCGCGAAGGACGCGAGAGCCGGCGCACCACCTCGTCCGTGGTCGAGGGCAGCAGCTTGCTGCGATCTTTGGTATTCAACTGGGCCTTCATGCCGACGAGAGAGACCGGCTGATCGCCGTCATTCGTGATGACGAAGAAGACCGGCATGTAACCGTTGTTACGGTAGTTGACGCTGAAGATCGAAGCCTTGTCCTCCACGTCGTAGGGATCGACTGCGACCACAACTTTCTCCATGGGGTGGTCGTCGTGCGCCGGGTAGGTGCGGGCGGGCTGTGCTGCGGGCATCACAAACTCTTTTGCCGCAACCGCGCACAGGCAGCCCAGCAGCACGAAAGCGCAGACTGCCACGAAATGCGGTGTTCGCTTCATCGGCGCGGGCGGCGATTTTTGCACACCTGCATTATGCATACGTGAATTATAGGAGATGGCCGCGAGCTGCGAGCCAGCGATTCGGCCCAGCTCGCAGCTCGAAGCCGGTCATGGGTAGGATGCCACCGATGCGAGCGATGCTGTATGCCGGCGATCGACTATCGGATTTCGGCTCGCCATTTAGAATGGGACTTCTTTCATGTACGTGCTCTACAGTGCGCTGCTCGCTTCTTGTCTGCTGCTGACGCTGCCCTACTGGCTGCTGCAAATGCTGCGGCATGGCAAGTATCGGGCAGGGTTGCGGCAGAGGTTCGGCGCCGTTCCGCCCGCTTTCACTGGCCGTGGCGAGAAAGGCGCCATCTGGATTCATGCGGTTTCGGTGGGCGAGGTGGTGGCATCGAGCGCAGTCGTCACGGCGCTGCGGCAGAAATTTCCGTCTCATCGCGTGGTGATTTCCACGACTACCAGCACGGGGCAGAAACTCGCCGCGCTGCGGTTCGGTGCGGAGAACGTGTTTTACTTTCCTCTGGACTTCGCCTTCGCCATCCGTCCCTACCTTGATGCTTTGCGTCCGGAACTCGTGGTTGTTGCCGAAACCGAGTTCTGGCCGAATTTTCTCCGGCTGGCGAAGCGCAGCGGGGCTCGCATCGCGGTGATCAACTGCCGCATTTCCGACCGCTCGTTTCCCAGCTACAAGCGGTTTCGCTCCTGGCTTCCGAAATTGCTGGAGATGACGCTGGATAACGTCGATATTTTTTTGGCTCAGACCGAAGAAGACCGGCAGCGGCTCATGGAAATTGGCGCGGCCGAAGCGAAGATCACCGTGGCTGGCAATCTGAAATTCGATGTGGCGCCACCGCCAGCGCCGAAGATCGTTGCGAGTCTTCGTGAGAGCTTCAGCCACTCGGGAGCGGGGCCGATTCTGGTGTGTGGCAGTACGCTCGAAGACGAAGAAGGCTCGCTGCTTTCGGCGTTTCACAACATCCTGGCCAACCATCCGAAGGCGGTGATGATTCTTGCCCCGAGGCATCCCGAGCGCTTTGGGGAGGTTGGCGAGCTCGTCGAGAAGCTTGGCTTCCGAATGTGGCGGCGCTCGCTGTGGAGCGGCGAATTGCTTGCTGGTGACGTGTTTCTAGTCGACAGCATCGGGGAGTTGGCTGCGTTCTATTCACTGGCTACGGTCGCGTTCGTCGGCGGAAGTCTCGTGCCGCGCGGCGGTCACAACATTCTTGAGCCCGCACTTTATGGCGTTGCCATCGTCACCGGCAACCACTACGAGAATTTTCGCGACGTCGTGAATTTCTTTGCCAGCCGCAATGCGGTGCGCATCGTTGGGGTGGCGGAGTTGCCGCTGGTCTTCATGGAACTGATCGAAAACGGCGGCGAACGAACGACGCTTGGGCGGAACGCACTGGCGGCGCTCGAATCGCAGCGCGGGGCTACGGACAGAACGGTCACGGCGCTGCTGCGATTGATGGGCGCTTCATCATTGAACGCTGAAACGGCGAGCGAGCCGTTTTCTGGCGAGGGCTCGGCATGAATCCGCTTCCCGGAATTTACGGTGCTGCGACCGCTCTGCGAAACACGCTTTACGATCGCGGGGTGCTGTCTTCGCGGCGGCTGGAGCAACCGGTGATGAGCATCGGGAATTTGTCGGTGGGTGGTTCGGGCAAGACTCCGTTCGTGATCGCGCTGGGCGAACTGCTGCAGGCGCGCCGCATTCCCTTCGATGTGCTCTCGCGCGGATATGGCCGCAAAACTCGGGGCGTTTTAGTAGTAGAGCCCGATGGCAGCGCCGCCGACTTCGGCGATGAGCCGCTGCTGATCGCGCGGCGGCTGGGAGTTCCGGTGATCGTCGGGGAAAGCCGCTATGAGGCGGGGCGAGTCGGCGAGCGGAAATTCCTGCCGCAATTGCACATCCTCGACGACGGCTTCCAGCATCGTTCTCTGGCGCGCGACTTCGACATCGTGCTGATGACAGAGCACGACGTCGACGACCGGTTGTTACCTTTGGGACGCCTGCGCGAACCGCTGTCGTCGCTCGTTCGCGCGGATGCAGTCGTGCTGCCCGCGGGATTGGCAGCGGATCACCCGGCGCTGAGGCAAAAGCCGGTCTGGCGAATCGAGCGCGCGCTCGTTCTCCCGAACCTGCCTTCCGCGCCGATTGTGTTCTGTGGTATCGCGAAGCCGCAGCAATTTTTCGCCCAAGTACGCGCCGCCGGGATTACGCCTGCGGCGGAGATTGAATTTCGCGACCACCATGCCTATGACAAAAGAGACATTGGGCGACTGCTGGCCATGCGCGGCAAGCTTGGCGCGGGCGGCTTCTTAACCACAGAAAAAGATGCGGTCAATCTGGGAACATTGCAGGCGGAGCTCAAGCCGTTCGCGATCGCCGCGCTCCGCCTTACGCTTGACCATCCTACTAGCGTTGTGGGTGCCATTTTGGCGAGGATCGCGGAATCGAAGGCCCGCTCGTGAGAAAATCTAAGGTTGCAGCAAATGGTCCGGCATATTGATGACAAAACATATTAAAGAAAACGACCGGCTGCGGAAGATCGTCGAATCTTTCCCCAAGCTCACCATCACCGTACTCGCGGATCTGGTGGCCGACGAGTTCGTGTTCGGCGAAATTTCGCGGGTCTCGCGCGAAGCGCCCGTGCTGATCTTGAAGCACCGCGATCGCACGGTGGTTCCTGGCGGCGGCGCGAATGCCATCTACAACCTTGCCGACCTCGGAGTGAACGTCTTGCCGGTTGGGGTGGTGGGCGACGACGAACCGGGAAAGCTGCTGCTGCGCGCCTTCCGGCACAAACGCATCCCGGTCAGCGGTGTGTTCAAAGACAAGGACTACAGCACGGTGACCAAGACGCGCATCCTGGCGGGATTCGCGCACACGGCGGGACAGCAGGTGGTGCGGCTTGACCGCGAGCCGTCCGAGGGCCCGAATTCGCATCTGCGCCGCGAACTGGTGCTGGCCGCGCGCGAATACACGCGGGCATCCGATGCGTTGCTGGTTTCCGACTACGGATACGGCGCGGCAACGCCGACTTTGCTGAATGTGATTCGTGAGAAGCGCGGGATCGACAAGGTTCCCATAACGCTCGACTCACGCTATCGCATGCTCGAATTTTCCGGCATCACGGCGGCAACGCCGAATGAGTCTGAGGTGGAAGCGGCTCTCAGCATCCGCATCGGCAACGACTGGGAGCGCCTGCTGGCTGCCGGAGAACAGATTGCGGGCGCAATGAGTCTGGAATCGCTCGTGATCACGCGCGGCAAGGATGGCATGGTGGTTTTCCCGCGACGGCACAAGCCGGTGGATGTTCCGATCTATGGCAGCGATGAAGTCACGGACGTAACCGGCGCTGGCGATACCGTCATCGCGACTTTCACCGCTGCCCTGGCTGCGGGCGCAAGCGCCGAAGAGGCCGCCCACCTGGCGAACTACGCGGGCGGCATTGTGGTAATGAAGCGCGGGACAGCCACGGTCAGCGGCGAGGAATTGCTGGAGGCGCTCCAAAAGACGCCGCCGGTGGCCCGCGAACATTAGAGTAGCGCAGCGCGAGCAAATCTACGCTGTCATCCTGAGCGAAGCGAAGGACCTATGCATTCCGGCAGCGCAAGCAAAATACATAGGTCTTTCGCTTCGCTCAAGATGACAATCCATACCTTGGTTCCAGATTGACGGGGTACGACACTGGCTGAGGCATCAACACGAGATCAATTGAGCCCATCACTCCATCAGAAAATTGTTTCACGCGACGAACTGCAGCAGCTTGTGGCGGATTGGCGGCGCGCCGGCGAGCGCGTCACGCTGGCCAACGGATGTTTCGATGTGCTGCATGTCGGACATGTACGTTACCTGCACGCTGCGCGGGAACTCGGCGGCAAACTGATTGTGGCGGTGAATTCCGACGCTTCCGCGCGTGCGCTGAAGGGCGAAGGGCGTCCCGCAATGCCAGCCGAAGAACGCGCGGAGATTCTGGCGTCGCTGGCGGATGTGGATGCCGTCGTTATTTTTTCGGAAAACGACGTGCGCGCCATCATTCGCGAAATTCGTCCTGATTTCCATGCCAAGGGCACCGACTACACGGTGGAGAGCGTCCCCGAGCGCGCGGAGGTCGAAGCCTGTGGAGGCCGAGTCGTGATCGTGGGCGATCCGAAGAATCACTCGGCCACCGAGATCATTCAGTCGCGCTCGCGGCTGGGGCGGCGAAAATCATGAGACAGCGCGGGTTGCGACAAGGCGGGCTGCGACAAAAAAGATGACCGACTCTTTTGCTCTCACCGCCGGCACTCCGCGATTCGACAGCCTGCTCATCGTTCGCCTCAGTGCCATGGGCGACATCATTCACACGTTGCCTGCCGCCGCCGCGCTGCGCCAGGCTTTTCCTCACGCCACTTTGGGATGGCTGGTCGAAGAGCGCTGGGCGGAACTGCTGTGCACGCTGCGCTATCCGCGCTCGGGACGGCGCTCTGCGCAGCGCCCGCTGGTCGACCGCGTGCATGCCGTCAACACGGCGGAATGGCGCCACGCGCCCTTCTCGTTCAATACCTGGCAACAGATGGCGGCGGGATTGAGTGAACTGCGCGGAATCCGATACGCCGCAGCCATTGATTTTCAGGGCGCGATCCGCTCGGCATTACTGGCTCGCTGGTCGGGCGCACCCGTGGTTTATGGAAGCGCGCAACCGCGTGAGAATGCCGCCAGCATGTTTTACACACGAAAAGTGCTCTTGAACACGAACGGCACTCATGTGATTGAACAGGCGCTTGAGTTGGCGGAAGCGGTCATTCGAACTGCGGGCTTTTTGTCCAATAGCCTTCCAACGGCGGCGATGGAAGCTCCGGTGGAGTTCCCGGTGGACCCGGATGCAGAGGGAAGAATTGCCGGCCTTACGGCGGATGGGAACGGCTTCGCGATTCTCAATCCCGGCGCGGGCTGGGGAGCGAAGAGATGGCCGGCCGAGCGTTACGGACAGGTTGCGAAGGAACTTGCAAAAGATGGATTGTGTTCGCTCGTAAACTACGGGCCGGGCGAGGAAGAGCTGGCCGTGGCCGTGGAAGCCGCCAGTGAAGGGACGGCGCGAAAAATTTGCTGCTCGGTTTCTGAGTTGATCGCGCTCGCGCGCCGGGCTCGTCTTCTCATCGGCGGCGACACCGGACCGATGCACCTGGCGGCCGCTTTGAGAATTCCGGTGGTGGCAATTTTTGGTCCGACAAATCCGTCGCGCAACGGGCCGTTCGGGACGCGATCGGCGGTGCTGCGAAGTGCGAGCAGTGTGACCGATCACACTCGACGCCGCGAGCCGGAACAGGGATTGCTCGAGATCACCGTCGCTGAAGTTGTCGGGGCGACTCGGAAGTTGCTGCAGAGTCGCGCCGCAGAACGTCATATTGCCGAAGACATTACGGAACCGAGTCCTCCAGAATCAGGTCTTCCAAAATCAGGTCTTCCAAAATCAGGTCTTCCAAAATCAAGTGAGTGACGTTTCACAATCCGGATCGCAATCCGCGTCGACCGCGGGAGACACCTGGTCGCGCGTGGCCCGTCGCATCCGCGTGCCTCTGGGATTTATTTTTGCGGTTGTCTTCGTGCTGCTGGCGCGGCCGACAAGGACTTCTCTGATTGCGGGCGCGCTGGTGCTGCTTCCGGGGCTGGTCTTGCGCGGACTGGCTTCGGGCCATGTGCAAAAAGACAAGCAGCTTACCACCAGCGGTCCCTACGCTTACACTCGCAACCCTTTGTACCTCGGCTCGCTGATGCTGGCCGCCGGATTTGCCATCGCGGCGCGCAGTTGGTGGATCGTCGCGATCATGCTCGCGATGTTCGCTGTGATTTATGTTCCGGTGATTGCCGGCGAAGAGCGCTACCTGCGCCGGACGTTTCCCGGCTACGACGACTATGCCCGCCACGTGCCGCGGATGCTGCCGCGGCTGACGCGCTACGGCAGCCAGCAGAGTGCGTACTCTTCCGCACGCTACTGGAAGCACCGCGAGTACGAGGCCAGCATTGGCTGCGTGGTCGTGCTGGCCGTGCTCGTCGCCAAGCTGGTGTGGTAGTCTGCCGGGGAGCATGAGCCGATTGCCTCAGGGTTTGAAAAGTCGCCGCAGGAACTGGGTCGTCCCTCCGGGACTGCGCCGGTTTTTCCGAGCCCACCCCGCGCTGAAGCGCGGGGCTAAGGTAGCTCGCCCCTGCCGGGGCTGGATTCTTGCGCCAGGCGCGGCGATCTACGGTTCAGTGCTCGGCTGCATGATCTTGCTGGTCGCGGCCATGTTGTGCGCGCAACAGAGGCCGCCCACGGCAACCATCGGCCCGGCTCCGGTGCAGATCGCGCCGCCACGTCCCAACTATCCTTTCCCCGATGGACGAAGCCTCGTTTATTCGGTGGAGTGGCATTTGATTCCCGCCGGAACCGCCATCGTGAGAATGGATGTTGCCGGGAACGAACGCAAAGTCACGGCGTCCGCTGAATCTTCGGGAGCTGTCAACGTCATCTTTCCGGTGCACGACCACTTCGAATCGCGCTTCGAGCCGCGGACGTTCTGCTCGCTCTCCATCTTCAAGCACAGCGAGGAGGGCTCGCACAAACGCGAGACTTCGATCCGCTTCGATTACGCGCATAAGAAAAGCACGCTCGATGAAAAGAATTTGAAGACTGGCGAGACCAAGCACGTCGAAAACGATCTTGCCGCTTGCGCCACCGACGTGATTACCGGTTTTTACTACTTGCAGTCGATGCCGCTGCAGCTCGGTGAAAGATACGAATTCCCGATCAGTGACGGGAAGACGACGATCGTCCGCGCCAGCGTGGACAAGCGCGAGCCTATCAAAGTGCCGGCCGGAACATTTTCGACAGTACAGGTGACAGCCGAAGCCATCTCCGGGCCGCTGCAGTCCAAGGGCAAGGTGTGGGTATGGTATTCGGAGGATGGGGGCCACACGCCGGTGCAGATGCGGGTCAAGCTGGGATGGGGCACGCTGCTGTTTCGGCTGCAGCGGATCGAGAAGTAAATCCTGCAGCGGGACAATTCATGTTCCTCAACTTCCGGGGAAATCCCCAGCTTCACGCGGCGTTGGAATCCCACCCTAACGTCGAAAGGCACGACGTTAGGATGGGGCACCCGGCTTCAGTTGTACGGGCATGGGCACCCGTCTCTCCATCGATAGTCTCTACTGCAGCCGGAAGCGCTCGTTGATCAGGCGCTGCAGGCGCGGGCGGTAGATGATGTCATAGGTGAGCTCTTTGCCGGGAAACATGCTTAGGGCGGCGCGGCGGGCATTGGCGGCCATGTCCGCGGCCTCTTCCAGTGTCAGGCCGGGATCCTGGCCGATCACCGACATGACCATGCTCATCATCATCTGCAGGCGCCGCAGTCTTCGGGCCTCGTCTTCGTTCATGCGGCCGACCCCCCGGCTTCTCTTATAGATGTTGACTGCGGCCCCGGCGTTGCGCCCCAGCCGCCATTGTGCCAGCTTTGGCTTGCGAATCAAGCTTCCTTTGGGCGTACACCTTTGCGATCGGCAAGACAGAGAGATGGGGACTGCCGTACTCTGTTAGGAGACCGTTTACGGAGGACGCATGCCAGAGCCGACTAACCTTTCGCCCCAACCCGAGCCCGATGAGAAACTCGTCAAGGTTTTCGACGCCGAGCAGGAAAACGAGGCCCTCGTTGTGAAGGGCTTGCTCGAATCCGCGGGCATCGAATCGGACTTAAAATCCATTGACGCGGTTCAGGACGCGTTTCCCGGCGTCGGTGGAACGGTCATCCTGGTGCGCGAAGAAGACGCGCCCGAGGCGGAAAAGATTATCGCGGCGTATCGTAAGTTGCCGCCGCTCGACGACGAGACGGCCGACATCAGTGGGTGAGAATAAGGCCAGGTTTCAAAGTTTCAAAGTTTCAGAGTTTCAATGTCTGAACATCAGAAAGCGACGCTGAAACATTGAAACCTTGAAACTTTGAAACCTGGCCTTATTTCAGTGGAGAAGCGCCACGTCCGGAGTCACGGACTTGCCGTCGAGGTAAAAACTGATAGCGCCCTCCTCGTCGGTGCGGTAGGTTTTCACGCCAGCTTGCTGCAGCCGTTCCAGGACCTCGCGCCGGGGATGTCCATACACATTTCGCGCACCAACGGAAATAACAGCGTAGCGCGGATGAACAGTCGCTAGCAGATCGGCAGAGGTTCCACTGGCGCTGCCGTGATGGGCCACCTTCAGCAGCATCGCCTCGGGATGCTCTTCGACGACGCGCCGTTCGGCTGGACGCTCCGCGTCTCCCTCTAGTAAAGCGGTGGTGCCGCCGAACTTGGCCGTAAACACAAGGCAATCGTCGTTCGGGCGCATCGAGCCGGTAATTTGGTCGCGTCCGGGAGCGAGCATCTGGAAATGCGCTCCGCCGTAATCGAATTGATCGCCTTCTTGTTTTACCGACACATTCATTCCCGCGCGCTGGGCTTGGGCAACGATGGGCGCCAGTTCGCCCGCCGGTTTGTCGATGCTGATCCAGAGTTCTCGCGGGTGGAAATTTGCAATCACCGCGGGCATTCCACCGAGGTGGTCGGCATGAGGATGGGTGATGGCGACCACGTCGAGACGATCGATGCCGCGATTCCAAAGATACGAAGAGACCACCTGTTCGCCGAGATCGAAATCGGAATGCATCCACTGGGGAATGCCTCCGGCATCGATGAGGATGGCGCGGCCCTCGGGCGTGACCAGAAGAATGGAATCGCCTTGTCCGACGTCGATGGTGGTCATCTCCATCACGCCGGCGTGAAGGTGAGGGCGCGACGGGAAAAACGCGATCCATCCGGCAACGGCGAACAACAACGCCACGGAAGCGAACGCGGCCCAGCGCGCGCGACGGATTTGCGCCGCCAGCATGGCGAGCGCCAGGGCGGCAATCGAAGCCAGAATCATCGTGAGCGTGGGCATGGCTACGCGCAGATCGGCAATCGATGCTCCAGCGAGTTGGGCGCCGCCGAGCCAGTGCACCGTTCCCGCAATCCCTTCGAGCGCGAAGCCGGAGATCCAAACCGCGGGTTTGGCCAGAACTGTCGAGATGTATCCCAAGCCGACGGCGGCGGCGGCAGCGGGCATCAGCACCTGGGTGAGCGGAATCACCGCCATGTTGGCCGGCATTCCCATGGTGGTGGCGCGATGAAAGTGATACGCCATGAGCAGCGCCAGTCCCGCCTGCATCAGCGCCGAGATGAAGATCAATTCGCCCACGCCGATGGCTGCCCGCATGAAGATCGCGGGCAGCGCCAGGCTGAGGCGGTCGCCGACGAATCTTTTCAGCCGCCCTGCGATCAACCGCAGGTCGAGCCGGAACTGCGCCACCTTGGGAGCTAAGTGCAAATCGTAGCTGGCAGCTTGCAACAGGCGCAGACCGCGCGCGTAGGGCAGCGTTGTCCGTTCGAGAATGGGAGAGCCGATGCCGGCGATGATGAAGACAGCGAGAAACGTGAGCTGAAAACTGGCGCCAAACAGGGCATGCGGATCGACGATCAGAACTCCCAGCGCGGCGGCTCCAATGGCGTTCATCATGTTGCGTTCGCGATAGAGCAGACGCGCGCCTAGGTATGTTGCCAGCATCAACGCGGCGCGCCATACCGGCGGGCCGACGCCGACTACGAATGCGTATGCGAACGAGACCACGACCGTGGTGAGGGCGGCCAGCGCGGGATCGACGCGAAACTGGCGCAGCGTCCAAAAAATGGCGAACGCCAGGATGCTCAAGTTCATCCCGGAAACTACCAGCACGTGATACGTGCCCGAGCGCTGGTACTCGGTGCGGGTCGCATTGCGCAGGAACGATTCTTCGCCGAGCACCATGGCGTCCATGAGCGAGGCCTGCGACGCGGGCCATAATTGGTGAATCTTGGCCACGATGCTGGCATGAACGCGCGTCCGCCAGAGTTGAATGCGGCTGCCGGAAAATCCGGGAAGTCGCGAAATGTCCGTTGCCTCGGCCGAGCCGAGCACGCTGATGCCGTTGTCGCGGAGATAGCCTTCATAATCGAAGGCTCCGGGATTGCGGTAATTGCGCGCGGGGTGCAACTTGGCGAGAATCTGAAGGCGCGTGCCGTAGGTCAGAGGGATCGGGTGATCGGGTGATCGGGTGATCGGGTCATTGAGATCCAAATGCCCTTGACCTTCGATCACCCGATGGCCCGATGGCCCGATCACCCGATTTTCCGATGACCCGATGGCCCGATCCTCCACCGTCTTGTAAATCGTCAGCCGCACTCCGGCTCGCACCGGCCAGCTTTCACCTTGGCTCGCGATCTCTTCGGTCTCCACATCAATCGATTCACGAATCGAGCGCGGCCCTGCGGACCGCGAGTAGCCCTCACGCATCACATGCGCTGTAAGAGTTACTTCACGGCCATCGGCGAGGGTGAGAATTCGAGCGTCATCCTGCAGTGCGTGCGGCGGCTGACCGCGAACCTGAATCAGAAAAGCGCCTAGAAGAAACCACGCGCCCAAAGCGAGCGCCTTGGCCAGCCAGGCTCGTTTGGGAAGAAACCATGATGCCGCAAAAGTGAAGACGACTAAGGCGATCACCCACCACGACGGTGGACGCCAGGCGCGGACGCCCGTCCACAGACCGAGCGAAAATACCAAGGCGGCCCAGAACAACGGCTGCCGTGGCGGCTTGAGGGTGCGCATCATCTTTTAGCCCGATGAGGTCGCTGCTAAAAAGGAAAGGGTACGACTTCGTTCGTGCCCTTCCCTTATCGCGGGGCATGGTTCGTTATTGCTTGGTGCCAGAGAACGTGCCGCTCAACCCTGTACAAATGGGAGTGTCGGGATTGCACGTCCATGTACCCGTGATTGTTCCGTTAGTTAGTGTGCCGATGCCATTGGCCACAGCAATAGCGCCGAATTGATCAGCTTCAACAAAGAGTAAATCCACTGTTGCCGACCCATTGCCTGGAATTGGGTTGTACGGAACGCCCGCTAAGAGTCCCTGTGGGGGGTAGAAGAAATTGCCCGTCCCAGAGATTGTGCCCTGCCCTGTGTTGTCGTCGGCGATAAAGCAGGACGGTCCCTGAACCGTGAAGGTGCCAACCGGAGTTGACACGCTGCACGCGCTGGAGACTAGGGAGACTTGCAAAGTGTTGTTGCTCCCCTCGGATTCCGTTGTAACGATAGACCAGCTACCGGGGATGGATGTGTTTGACTTGCCGGAACTGCACCCGATAGAGAGAGCCATCAGGAGAACAATAATCCACATCGAAATTGACCTCATAAGTTTCATCACTTTCCCGCAAAAGTGCAATTTTTTAGGATGTTTACCCGAAAAAATGGATACTCCCAAGCTTCGCTTTGGCAGCAGGACGAGTGGGCCCCGGCGCGCATGTCGCTGGCGCCAAGGCCCTCGGCCAACCCACCCGTCTTCCAGGAGGAACTGGGCGACGTGAAAGCGGTCAGCGCGCCAGCAGCATCACCGATTCGATGTGGAACGTCTCCGGAAAGAGATCGAATAAGTGTGCTTCCTCGATGTGGTATCCAGCCGCCAGCAGGGGGGCGACATCCCTGGCCAGCGTCGCCGGATCGCACGAAACATATCGGACACGGGGCGCTCCGAGTTCCACCAGAGAGCGAATAACCGCCTTGCCGGCCCCGGTGCGGGGAGGGTCCAGGACGACCAGGTCAGGCCTTTTTCGCACCGGCCGGTTTCTCAGGTAATCCTCGGTTCGCGCCCCGGCCGCTTTCACGTTCGCAGGGACATTCTGCACGAAGTCGCCATACGATGTCTGTGACGCCTCTACACCAAATATGTGATGAAAGTTTTGCGCCAGCGTGGCCGAAAACAATCCCACCCCCGCGTACAAGTCGAGTGCGACTTCGCCGCTGGCATTGCCGGTCACGACCGAAACCAGGTCGTCGATCAGATGACGGTTCACCTGGAAAAAGGCTCCCGCGCTGACTTGGAACTCCGCGTGCTTCGTGCGATAGCGAAGTGCCTTCATGCCGGATTGCGCGATGGTTTTCGAGTCCATGGGCGCGTCATCGTCTTCTGTTCTTCGCCGAGAAGAGAAAAACGTCATGCCGCTGATTTCCGGCAACTCGCGCCCAAGCGCCTCCGCCCAGCGCAGCAGATCTCTCCTGTCAGCCTCGCGCTCGCAGAATGCCCAGGCGAGCAAACGCTCATCGGCGGCGTCCACGAACAGTTCAATCTCTTCCACTGCCGACGGGCAATTCAATCCGCCGAGCTCAAGCAGACGCGCCATCACGCGATTGAGCAGCGGCGAGCTGATGGGACACTCGCGCACCGGCAGAAATTCGTGCGAGCCAACGCGGAAGTATCCCAGCGCAAACCCGGGGTCCCCAGACCGCGCGCTTTTCGCGGGCTGGGGTGGAAATCCGGGGTCCCCAGACCGTGCGCTTTTCGCAGGCTGGGGTGGAAACTCCGGTGCAGTTCGCACCTGCAGGCGCGTGCGATTGCGGTAGTGCCAGGGAGGAGAGACATGCAGGCGAAGGTCGAATTGCAGCTCGATCTTCGCGATCCGCTGCAACGTCTCGCGCAGAATCGCGGCCTTGAAATCGATTTGCCGGTCGTAAGGGATGTGCTGGTAATGGCATCCGCCGCATTGGCGGAAGTACGGGCAGCGTGCTTCGATGCGATCGGACGACGCTTCGGTCAGCTGCGTGACCGAGCCGCGCGCGAAGCCAGGCTTCTCTTGCCGTATCTCGGCCTCGACTTTTTCACCCGGCAGCACAAACGGCACAAACACCGCCATGCTGCGTCCGTCCGCGCCGGCTGGCGTGCGGGCTAGGCCGTCACCGCCGTAGATCAGTTTTTCTATGGAAAGCAGCAAGTACGTTTCCGTCTAGCACGGGCTCTCTGTGTCTTGGCCCGCGAATTTGCTGGGTATGTCTTGTCATCTTGAGCGAAGCGAAAGACCTATGCATTTGCTCGCGGCGCTGGAATGCATAGGTCCTTCGCTTCGCTCAGGATGACAGCGCCAATTTATGTTCCTAACATCCGAAACACCACATCAGTGCATATAGAACAAGCTCAGCCGCGGTACTCCACAGCGCTCCAGCAGCCGCTTATGTATGTACTGCTTGTGCAGCGGTTCAACTTGCGCTGCCGTCATTTTGCGGCGGTAGGGAGCAAGATCCCGATCGGCTTCCGCGCGAACATTCACCAGATCTTCATCCGGGGTGGCGGCCATCAGCACCGCGAACAGCTTTTCCTCCAGCACGGTCAGTCGCCGCTCCAAATCTTCCAGGCGCGGCAGCTTCCCGCTGCTCTCGATGGCCTCGGCCATCTCACGCAGCGAGGCCGCTTCTTCCCGTGCCAGCGCTGCGGTCGCGAATCCCGCGCGCTCGGGCGGCTTCGCTTTCTCGAGCTTGCCGGCATTTTCTCGCAGAAACGCTGCAATCTGCGCCGCTTCGAATCCGGGATCGCGTTGAGTTTTTTCTTCGCTGGCCGCACCCACCGCCGCTTCCTTCATATCTTCGGCCGCAGCCAGTACGGCCTGCGAACAGTACGCCAGGCTATTCACCTTCTTCGATTTCGAGGGACGCTGATCGTACTTGTCGAACGCATCATCGATCCCGCGGAGCACGGCCTCCAGCGGCACGCCCGCGCTTTTCCAGGTCTCAATGAGGGCCCAATCCAGAGTTGACAGCAGCAGATGAGTGCCTCGTCGCCGCAGATAGTGCTCTTCGATTTCCGTGAAGTAGTTGAAGTAATTTTCCACGACAGGTTTGTACAGAGGTCAAAGGTCAGAGGTCAGATTGCAGAGGTTAGAACCCAGGGTTTCACCTCTGCAATCTGACCTCTGATTTCTCACCTCGTTCTAGAAGCTTTCGGCGCGGCTTCGCGGCGGTAGGACTGGTTCCGATCCCAGATGATGCGCAACCCTTCGAGGGTCAAGAACTCGTCCACATCTTTAATGAAGTGCGAAGCGGTGCCAAAAAGCGACGCCAGTCCGCCGGTCGCAACCACGCGGGTTTCCGCGCCCAGTTCATCCACCAGCCGTTCCAGGACGCCGTCGAGCAAGCCCAGATAGCCGTAGTAAAGCCCGGATTGCAAACTGCCGACCGTGTTCGAACCAATCACCCGGGCGGGCTTGCGAATCTCCACTCGCGGCAGCCGGGCGGTGCGCTGAAAGAGCGCGTCCGCCGAAATTCCAATGCCCGGACAAATCACGCCGCCCAGGTACTCGCCCTTCTTCGAAACACAATCGAAGGTCGTTGCCGTGCCGAAGTCGACAATCACGCAGGGGCCGCCAAATTTCTCAAACGCCGCCACCGCATTCACGATCCGGTCCGCGCCCACTTCCGCGGGATTGTCGTACAGCACCGGCATGCCTGTCTTCACGCCAAGCTCAATGAACAGCGGCTTGGTATTGAAATAGCGCTCGCACACCTGCCGCAGCACGGGATCGAGCGGCGGCACCACCGACGAAACTACGATCCCGTGCACGCCAGAAACTTCCAGGTTGTCCATCGAGAAAAGGTTGCGGAAGATCACTCCGTATTCGTCGACGGTGCGGGTCAGGTGGGAGCCGACGCGCCAGTTCGCAACCAGCCGCTCATAACGAGGCGCGTCCGTGGTCACGTCCCCGCCCGCAAGGTGCGCCAGCCGCTCAAAAACGCCGAGCACCGTATTCGTGTTTCCGACATCGATGACGAGAAGCATATGTGTAATTGGTAATTTGTAATTGGTGATTTGTGATCTAGGCGCAGCGGCCTTTCCAATTACAAATTACCAATTGCCAATTACAAATTCTCAATAGTCCTCACCGTTCCACTCACCACCGTTCGCAACCCTTCCGCGGTCCTTATGCGCAAAAATCCACGCTCATCCAACCCTTCGGTAACACCGGCCAAGTTGCCATCATCGCCGATGGAAACTTTTCTGCCGCGCACCGACGAAGAATTCTCCTCGAACCGGCGAAGGATTGCATCTCGCGCTCCCGCATCCTCCACCAAACTTCGATACTCGCGGTCGAGCGATTTTAGCAAAGCGGCGCAGAGCTCCACGCGCGACCACTCCGTGCCTGTTTCGATGCGCAACGACGTCGCAATCTCGCGCAGCTCAGCCGGAAACTTGACCTGGTTCACATTGATGCCCGCGCCCACAACCAGGTGGCGCACTCGCGTTACCTCGGCATTCATCTCCGTGAGAATGCCGCAGAACTTCTTGCCGCCAAGCAGCAGGTCGTTCGGCCATTTCAGGTCCACCAAAAGCTGCGGCGCAATCTCCACCACCGCCGCGCGCACCGCGAGCCCCGCAGCCAACGAAAAAATCAGCGCATCCGACGGCGGCATCGCTGGACGCAGGATCACCGAACAGTAAACTCCCGTCGACCGCGCCGAATGCCAGCCGTGCGCGCCGCGTCCGCGCCCAGCCAGTTGTTCTTCGGCAAGAAACACGCTGCCCTCGGGCGCGCCTTCCGCCGCGGATTGCATGGCCTCCGAATTGGTCGAGCCGATCTTGTAATAGTGATGGATCTGCTTGGCATCGCCGAAGATCGTGCCCCTCAACAGCGGCGCTAACATTTCCGGCAGCAGCAAGTCTGGGACCGCGCGCAGCTGATAGCCGGTCGCCGGATGTCCGGCAACATCCACGCCCAGGCCGCGCAGTTGCTGAATCAGCCGCCAGACTTCCGACCGGCTGGTGCCGATCTCTTCGGCAATCTTGGTGCCGCTGACGACGACGGTGGCGTGGTCCATGAGCAGGCGGACGATGCGGCCCAAACGAGCGTCTGTCGCTTTGTGCACGGACGGCAAGCTGCGAGTTTTGGTGGAAGTAGAGATGGAGGGATTATAAACAGTCGCTGGTCGTTCGTCGTTAGTCGTTGGCCAAATCGAATTCCCGAATGATTCAGCCCAGCGAACGACCAGCGACGAACGACCAACGACAGGGGTCTACGCCGGCGTCACCCGCAAACTCATATCCACCGTCGAGGAATGCGTCAGCGCCCCGACGGAAATGAAATCGACTCCCGTCTCCGCATACGAGCGCACGTTTTCCAGATTGATTCCGCCGGCGCACTCCAGCGGAATGCGGCGCGTGTGGCGCGAACAGATCTCGACTCCTTTGCGCACATCCTCAACGCTTACATGGTCGAACAGGATCGCCTCGGCCCCGTTTTCGAGCGCCAGCTGCAGTTCCTCGAGCGACCGCACTTCAATCTCGACCGGCTGCCGGCCGCGCCGATTGTGGATGGCATGCTGCAGCGCCGGAATCGCGCCGCCGGCCAGCACAATGTGATTGCCCTTGATCAACACGCCGTCGGAGAGATCGAGCCGGTGATTCTGCCCGCCGCCGCAGCGCACCGCGTACTTGTCGATCACGCGCAGGCCTGGCGCCGTCTTGCGGGTATCGAGAATGCGCACGCGCGTGCCTTCGACCGCATCCACAAACTTGCGAGTGGTGGTCGCGATTCCGGCCATGCGCTGCAGAAAATTCAGGATCACGCGCTCGCACGACAGAAGCACCCGCGCGTTATGCTGGATGACCGCGATCTGCTGCCCCGGACGCAGGCGGATGCCGTCGAAAATCGAAGGATGGCTGGTCACTTCGTAATGCGAAGTGACCGCTCCGTCAAGCGCCGCATAGACGTCGAGAATCCGCGGCACACATCCGAGGCCGGCCAGAATGCACTCCTGCTTGGCGACAATCGTCGCCGAAGCGCGCTGGTTGGGATCGATGCAGGCGTAGCTGGTGGCGTCGCTCGTCGCTCGATCTTCGTTCAGCGCGTTCTCGATAATTGCGGTGATGCGTCGTGAATTCCAGTCCATGGCTTGCGCGAATCGATGTTTGCGTAGGGGCGGGTGCCCTCACCTGCCCAGCGGCTCGCAGAGCCGCAGTCGCGATGATGCGTCGAACTTCACTCGACCGGACGGTCGAGGGCGGCCGTCCCTACGTAAGTTCTTTCAACTTCGCCAGCGTTTTTTCCCGCAGCACTCTCAGTTCTTCCGCACGCGTCTTCAGCCCTTCCACCACTTTCGGCGGAGCTTTCGCCAAGAACTGTTCATTCAGAAGCTGCCGTTGCCCGTTGGCAATCTCCTTCTCGATTTTCTCTAACTCCTTCGTTAGACGCTCGTGCTCGGCCGCCACGTCGATCTTTTTTTCATATACAACATGCACATCGAATCGCGACGTGCTGCGCGCTCCTGCCACCTTCTCCAGCGAAGCCTCCACGAACGCGACTCTCTCGACGCCCGCCAACCGCTCAATGGACGCGAGGTTCTGTTCAAGCAGGATGCGCATTGCCGGTTCATGCGCAAACACCTCAATCGGCACTTTGACCTTGGGCTCGACTTTCAATTCCGCGCGCAGGTTGCGCACGCTGACAATCAGGTCCTGCAGAATCGCCATCTCCGTCTCGGCGCCAAGATCAATCTGCTCCTTATTCGCTGTCGGGTACGCCGCCAGCGCAATCGACTTCAGCGGCGGCTGGCCATCATACATTGCCTGCCAGATTTCTTCCGTGATGAACGGCATCACGGGATGAAGCAGCCGCAACGCCGCCTCGAATAAATTGACGAGGTTGGCACATGCCACTTTGGCCGGCCCTGAGTCCGCGCCTTCCTCGAAATTAAGGCGTGGTTTGATCAATTCGATGTACCAATCGCAGAACTCTCCCCAGAAGAAATCGTAGATGCGATTCGCCGCCTCATCGAAACGGTACGTTTGCAGAGATTCGTTCACGTCCTTCGCCGCGCGATTGAAGCGGGAGAGAATCCAGCGATCTTCGAGCGTGTCGAGGCGGAAGCTTGCAATGCCTCCAACTGGCGCGGGCGAGTCGCCCGCGTCCACACTAGCGGGCCGCAAACCCGGTTCCACCCGGTCCACGTTCATGAACATGAAGCGCGCGGCATTCCATATCTTGTTGGCAAAATTCCGATAGCCCGCTGTGCGGCTTTCGCTGAACGCGATATCGGTTCCCGGCGCAGCCATCGACGCCAGAGTGAAGCGCGTCGCGTCCGTCCCGTACTTCCCGATCACCTCGATCGGATCGAGCACGTTCCCCTTCATCTTCGACATCTTCTGCCGGTCGGCATCGCGCACCAGCGCGTGAATGTAGACCTCGCGAAAGGGAACGCTTGCCCGCGACGCATCGTCCTCCGAGTCTGTGCCCCGGGTTCGCGCCTGCTCTCTGGGCGCTAACCTGGGATTATTACTCGGCTTGTGCGGCGGCATCATGAACCAGCAACCAAGCATGATCATGCGCGCCACCCAGAAAAACAGGATGTCAAAGCCGGTGATCATCAGGGAATTGGGATAGAACACTTCCAGATCGCGCGTCGCCTGCGGCCAGCCCAGCGTCGTGAACGGCAAAAGGCCCGACGAAAACCAGGTGTCGAGCACATCCGTGTCCTGCTCGAAGTTCGTGCCGCCGCATGGGCACGCCGTTGGCGCCTCGCGCGCCACCACCACTTTCTTGCAGCCGTTGTTCGTGCAATACCACGCCGGAATCCGGTGTCCCCACCACAACTGCCGCGAGATGCACCAGTCGTGGATGTTGTGCATCCAGTTCAAATAAATCTGGCCGTAATTTTCCGGGGTGAAGCGGATGTATCCCTTCTCGACGACCTCAATCGCGCGCTTGGCGAGTGGCGCAATCTTGACGAACCACTGGGTTGAGAGCCGCGGCTCGACAATCGTGCCCGAGCGGTCGCACTTGCCAAGCGCAATCGTGTAATCCTTCGTGCCCACGAGGAAGCCTTGCGCGGAGAGGTCCTCGACCACATGCTCGCGCGCGGCAAAGCGGTCCAGACCCGCGTAGGGGCCGGCATTCGCATTCATCCTGGCGTGCTCATCGATCACTTCGATCTGCGGCAGGTTGTGCCGCAGTCCGGCCTCGAAGTCGTTGGGATCGTGCGCCGGCGTCACCTTCACGGCGCCGGTGCCGAATTCGGGTTGCGCCAGTTCGTCGGCGATGATTGGAATCTCCCGGTTCATCAGCGGCAGCATCACGTACTTGCCGTGCAGATGAATGTAACGCTCATCCTTCGGATTCACCGCGACCGCCGTGTCGCCCAGCATCGTCTCCGGACGGGTCGTGGCCACTGTAATAAATTCCTGCTCTCCAGTCTGTGTGGTGACGGGGCTCTGCCCCGTTCCCACCACCGGGTAGCGTATCTCATACAGCTTGCCGGGAACGTCCTCGTGCTTCACCTCGAGGTCCGAGATCGCGGTCCCGCAGTCCGGGCACCAATTCACGATGTACTTCCCGCGATAGATCAGCCCATCTTCATACAGCCGCACGAACGTCTCCTTCACCGCGTGCGACAGGTTGTCGTCCATGGTGAAGTACTCGCGGCCCCAATCCACCGACGCGCCCAGCCGCTTCATCTGGTCGAGGATCGCGCCGCCATACTGCCGCTTCCATTCCCACACCCGCTCGATAAACTTCTCGCGCCCCAAGTCGCGCCGCTTCTTGCCTTCCTTCGCAAGCTGGCGCTCCACCATCACCTGCGTCGCGATGCCGGCATGGTCGGTGCCGGGCAGCCAGAGTGCCACATGGCCGCGCATGCGATGCCAGCGGACGATGATGTCCATCTGCGTCTGGTTGAGCATGTGCCCCATGTGCAGCCGGCCCGTCACATTCGGAGGCGGCAGGAGCAGCGTGAATACGGGACACAAATCTCCCGGCGCCGGCGTTTCCACATGAAACAGTTTTTCCCGGACCCAATATTCGGCCCAGCGCGCTTCAATCGCGCCCGGTTCGTAAGCTTTCGGCAATTCGTGAGGCATATTGTGTGTGAAGCTCCAGCACTTGCGTAGGGACGGCCGCCCCCGGCCGTCCAGGCTGAGCGAAGCTCGGCAGATCTCCGGCAGAAGGAGGGAATCTTTGATCTTACAGGCGCAAGAAAAGAAGGGTCAAACGCAGGGCGGGGTTATACGCACTGAGGGGATTTTGCTACACCCCCAACCGAAGGCTAAGGCTAGGCTGGGGTCGGGTCGAGCGGGGCGCGGTGAGAAAGAGCTATCAGGCAAGCAGAGGTAGACTGGGAATGTAGACAGTCGCCAACGCCTGTTTCAAGATCGTGAGTGTACGGGAGGGCATTGCGAAGTCAGTCAAAGATGAAAATCCGAATCGCCTGCCGCGTAAAAACAGATCCACTCCAGCGTCGGCTGTCCGGCGGTTGGACGAGGGGACGCGGTCGGTGGAGTTGCGCGCGAGCGAGTTGGCGATGATCCTGGATGGGATCGATGTCTCGAAGTTGAAGCGTGTGCCGCGCTACCAACGCGCAGCGAGAACCAATCCAGATAACCAAGAAAAAGTGAGTGCCTGAGATAACTACGGCGCTGTACTTACATCTAATAGTAAGTGCACCCCGCGGAACCTAACCTGGCCAACCTACCCGAGGACCGCGACGCGCTGCAAGCGCTGCTGCGTACTCTGTTGCTGGAGCGCGACCGCGAGAAACAGCGGGCCGAAGAGCAGACCCAGCGGGCCGACGATCTCCACGTTGAAAATCTGCGCCTGCAACTGGAACTGGAACGATACCGGAAGTGGTACTACGGACCGCGCGCGGATCGGCTGCGTTCGCCCGGCGATCTGGCGCAGGTGCTGCTCGACTTCGCCGAGGAACTGGAGCAGAAGCCGATCTGCCCGGACGAGATTCCACTGATCACAGAGTAAGCGTCGGCGCTGTCCGATGCTGCTCCAGGGCGGTGAGGGACCAGCATCCGCGCCCTAGGATGTTCCACCGGGTACCCGGCTTCGCTTTCTTACTTGGAATCGTTTCGTTCATCGCCGTAGCCAACCCACCGAGAACCGTCGCAGCCAATAGTCAACACCTGCGATAGCGGCGGTTCAACATCTCGGGGATCGCCTTCGTCCTTAAGATAGATGACATTATCAACAGCGAAGTGTCCGTCTTCCCGTACCACAATCACATCAACGTACCAGCGAAACGTGTTCGCCTCAGTTGGTGGTCGTCCGTATGTTTCATAGGAATCCCTGTATGTGAGCCTCAAATGCACGCGAAAGGAGCCATCCTTCTCTGGGTACACGTTTTCAACGTGGAAAGCGGCAGGCAAAGCGTTCTCGTTCGCACCAGAGAAGAGCCCCAGCTCAAGCCACTCGATTTGTGGTTTTTCGTTTGGGTCTGGATGGTGCCGACTGTAGTCCGCTCCGCAGGCTTGAGCTGCATCAAGTTTGCGGATGAGGTCTTTGCTCAGGTAGGGTGCGAGGGCTTTCCTGTCCGCGCCCCACGGGAGGCCGATCGGGTGGCGAGCTACCACCACACGATATAGGCTCCGCACTATAGCTGCGGGCTCCCCGGCAACCATGGCAGATTTGGTTTGCGGAACAAGTTGGCCCAGCGCCAATGTCGTCGTGAGCTGCAGAAGAACGATGCAATACCATGAATTCATAGTCACCACCAATTCGGTGCAACATAGATCACCGAGTAAGCGTCGGAGGCGGGTGGCCCACCTTTCTCTGTACTCTGTTCCTTTTTCCCAAAAAGAAACGTGGGTGCCCCATCCTTGCGTTTTTTGCAAGGGTGGGCCGCGATGCTGCTGATAGCATAACTCTGTCATGCCTCGCGGTCTGCATCGCTTCTACGGCGCCGACCACTTGCACTTTATCACGTGCTCTTGTTATCGCCGCCTGCCACTTTTGCATTCCGCTCGTAGCCGCGACCGTCTGCTCTCCGTGTTAGAACAAACCCGCAAACGCTTCCGCTTCGTAGTGGTGGGGTATGTCGTGATGCCGGAACATATCCACTTGCTGCTGAGCGAACCGGAGGTCGGGACTCCTTCGACAGTGATGCAAGTATTGAAACAGCGCACGGCCCATGCCTTGTTGCCGAAGAAAAAAGCATGCGACCCGCGCCAGAGCAGGCTATTTGCGGATGATCCTACCCGCGCACCCTTCTGGCAGACACGTTTCCATGACTTCAACGTTTGGACGGAGAAGAAGAGAGTGGAGAAACTTCGGTATATGCACCGTAATCCGGTGAAGCGAGGTCTCACGGAGGCGCCTGAGGATTGGCGCTGGAGTAGTTATCGTTTCTATCTTCTCGACGAACTTGCGCCAGTGCGGGTCAATGAAGGATGGGGAAAGATATCGTTTCGAGCACCAGCAGCGTGACCAGGTGCCAACGCTCGACTAAGAAGCACCGGATCAGCCCCATGCAGTTTCGCTTTTTTGTGCGCCAAAGCCTTGCTCCCGCCGCCGTCTGAATGTACGTACATGTGCCATGTTTCACGTGGAACATCGTCACGTACAGACTATTGCGGGCGGATAACTCGATAGCTGAAAGCTGATGGCTGGAAGCTGCTCTACTTTCCCGCCAGCTTCCGCGCAATTTCTTCCACGATCCTCGGGCGAAGATCGGCCATTACGCTGTCCACGATGCTGGCTATGGTGCTGGCGTCGGTGGCCGACACCGAGGCCGGTCCCTGTGCCGCCGCTGCTGCCGCCATGGCCTTCGGAGGGGCCTCCGGCGCGTGCTCGGCCTGCTGTTTCGCCGTTTCTACGTCAGTGCTCGCGGCAGCGCCGGCCGACGCCGTGTGGATCTGATGCCAGTTCGATTTTCCCGATTTCGCTTTCATGTCGCCCATGGATTCCTGCCCCCTAGAGTCTAAACTCGAATCCTGATTCTCTTCTGCCGCCGCAGCTTCGACCTCGTCCTTACCGACCGCATCCGCGAACGTCGCTGCCGCAGCCTCTTCCACCGGCGCTTGCTCCGCGACTTCCGCCGGAGAATCTCTCTGCTCCGCCTCGTGCTTTTCTTGCGCGACCTTCTCCGGTTCAATCGGCTCGGGTTCAACCTGTTTCGGTTCAACCTGCGCTGGTTCAACCTGCGCTGATTCAATCTGCTCCGGCACGATTGCGTCCACCGACGGCGCCGCTGTGTTCGAAGTCGCCGCCATCTCTTCCGTGGGCGCTTCCATAACCGGTGCTGGGGCTGTGGCGTCTGAGGCATGCTCCGATGAACGCTGGCCAGACAAACCTTGTTCATCCTCTTGTTGCTCCGGCCCAGCTTTCGCACTGGCGTCCAATTCCGCGGCTGCCAGTCTGTCCTCGATCGCGGCCGCAATCGCTGAAACTCCGGTGAGCGGCGTGAGTTCGATTTCGCTGCTGGGCGTTGCCGTGGATGCCGCCGCAGGCTCCGCCGCGAACGTGCGGAACATTTCCGCTTCCAGCGAAATCGCCTCTTCCTCCGGACTCAACCCCACCGCCTCCGCCATCCATCGCGGACCGGCCGCCGCATTGCGTGCCGCTTCTTCCGCCAGCAACTGGCCAGCCGCCACCAAGGCTCCGTGTGACGGAGCCACCGAGACATCCGCGTGGCTGGTAGAGGGTGTCAGCAAGCGTAATGCTTCAGCCAGTTCCTCATCGCTCGGCGCCGGCTCTTCCGGCTCCGCCGTCTCGGGTACGCTCTCCGCAACCGGGACCGGAAGCGCAGCCTGCTCCGCCGGCAAGTCCTGGGTCCGCAAGTCTTCGGCCCGGAAATCTTCGCTCCCGAAGTCTTGGGGCCCGGAATTCTCGGCCTGGAAATTCTCGGCCCTTAACTCCTGAGTTTTCGGTGCTTCCGGCTTCGATTCTCCACCCTTGGATTCTTCCTGCGCAGCGACTGCTTCCACGGGCGCGCTCGCCGCGGCCGCCTCATTGCTGGCGATGGCTTCGGCGGGTTTCGCTGCAATCTTCTCTTCGGTTTCGCGTTCGGCCTTGTCTTCCGCGGCCTGCTCAACCGCGCTTGCGGCCGAAGCAAAGATCGGCTCATCGTTCCTGTCCACGGGG
The DNA here is from genome assembly GCA_963722485.1 of uncultured Acidobacteriaceae bacterium. Classification (GTDB taxonomy): domain Bacteria; phylum Acidobacteriota; class Terriglobia; order Terriglobales; family Acidobacteriaceae; genus Acidiflorens. The sequence goes on along the minus strand of CAVRNL010000015.1, from coordinate 25,735 downwards.
GCGGGCTCTTGCGCGAGGGGGGCAGGATTCACCGCGACGGCGACGATCGCAGCCGGAGTTTCGGGCTCAGTTTCGTGCCGATGCATCTCGGCCGCGGCAACTTCGCTCGCCGGCTCCGTGTGCTCGACCGGAATTTCGACTTCGCTCTTGGCCTCGACGGCTAATGCCGGGACCTCGACGGCTAACGCCGGGGCGGCAACGGCTGCGGCAGCGGGCTCAACGGCCGGCGCCGAAGGTGCAACTTCTGTTTTCGTTTCCGCCGCCGCGGCGGGAACTTCCGGTTCAGTCTTTGCTACTTCAGTTCTTGCTACTTCCGTCTTTGCCGCCGCGTGTGCCACCGGAACTGCGGGGCCCATTTTCTCCGCCAGCGGGGCAATGTCCTCGGCAGCCGGAATCGGTCCATCGAGCCTCGCGGCCAAGGCGCTGAGTGCGTCCAACTCGTCGGGCGTGATGTCGCGCGGAATATCCGGAACCAGCCCCGGCTCCTGTCCCGGCGGCGCTGGCGCCTTTACCGCGAACACTCCGCTCGCGCCCGTCTTGCCTTTTGCTTTGCGGAAATCCCGGAAGGTCGCACCGGCCGCGGCATCCTCTGCTTCCGTTTCCGGTTCTTCCTTCTTTTTCTTCGACGGAAAGCGCAGCCGGCTCTTCCATCCGGTATCGGGATCCGTGTTGCTTTCGCCGCCAAACCGTTCCACGCCCGGAACCGAAGCACTGAAGCGCGTGCCGTCGTGCTGCGGCACCATGCGGTCTTCGAGGCGCGTGATCGCCGTCAGCAACTCGCTGGCTTCAAATGGCTTCACGATGTGAGCGTCGGCCCTGACCCGGCGCGCTTCTTCCGGCTTGAACGGTTCCAGCTTGCCCACCGTCAGCAGCACGGGAATGTGTTCGGTCTCGGCCGAATCCTTCAAGCGCTGGCACACTTCCAGCCCGCTGTAGCCGGGCATGTACACGTCCAGCACGATGAGGTCCGGTTTGATTTCGGCGATCCGCTTCAGAGCGGCAGATCCGTTATTGACCGTGACGACGTCATACCCGGCATCGGCCAGGATTTTTCGCCCCATGTTCTGGGCCGTCACACTATCATCGGCGAGAAGTATTTTCCGCGACAAGCTTCATCCTTCGACAAAAAAGGAGAGATAACGCGAAACTAACTCGTCCCTCAGTCGAAGTCAACGGTTCCCGCAGCGGTAACCGGTTACTTCCGTTCCTAGCCTGTTGGGGAGGAGGGACAAGGGCAGAGGTCAGAGGTCAGATTGCAGAGGTAAAAGCGCGGAAAGCGAGCGATGCACGATTGCGCAGCCAAGAGGCACCTAAACGCAGGCCTGTAACCTCTGCAATCTGACCTCTAACCTCTGCCCTCTCTAGAAGGGGTTTAGCTTCCCCAGACCCTTTTTCTTTTTCTTCTTGGTCGAAGAAATATCCGCCATCTCCTCGGATTTCGCCGAGGCAGTCGAAGAGAGAGCACCTGATGCCACGCCGTTGTTATCCAGTTGGTTACTCTGTTGCAGCGGGGGAAGTGCGTTCGGATCGGCCTCGACATTCGGCTTCAGTTCATTCGGATCCGCCACTGTTGGCTTCAACTCAGCCGACGCCGGGTCTGCCACGGCTGCGGGGGTATCCGAACGCGGCGCCTCCTGGTTCGGCGTTACCGTGCCATTCGTCGTTTCCACGGTGACCTTGTTGTCACCACCGCTCACCGAATTGCTTATCTTTCTCACCACGTCCGTTGCCGTCATCGGCTCCGGATCGACCATCGTCGGCTCGCCCACGCGCGAGGCCCGGGCCACGTCGGGATGCTTCTCGAAGTTGCCCAGCATGCTCGACATCATGCTGGCTTCATGCCGGCTGGCCACTTCCTTCTTGTTCTGTTCGAGCATCGCCCGCGTCGGCCGCGGCACCGTCTGATGCAGTGCCTCCAGCCGCGCCTTGGCATCCACCGCCCGATCCATCGCCGGATAACGCTTGATGATCCTTCCGTACGCGTCGGCCGCGTCCTTGGTCAAGTCCTCGATCATCTTGCCCTTGACCACTTCGCCCATGCGCGGGTTCTTGCGCACCACTTCGATCTCGGCTTCGTAGGATTGCCCCATCAGATACAAGGCCTGGTCCGCGCCGCTATACAACGGATAGCGGTCGACCAGCGTTCTCAAGCGCGCAATCGCCGCCGGATACGCCATGCGCAGATAATAGAAACGGCCGATGCCGAACTCTCGTTCCGCCAGCACCTCCTGAACTTCCCGCAAGCGCTGCTTCGCCTGCGGCAGCAGCTTGCTGTCGGGATACTCCTGAATCAGCGCCCGGTATTCCTCCTCTGCCCGCATGGCGTGGGTGTAGTCGCGGTCGGGCTTTTCCATCTCCTGATAGTGGATGTTCGCTACCTTCAACTGCGCCTCGGCCGCCTCCGGCATATTGGGAAAGAAGGTGCGGAAATCCTTGTATTCGATCTCGGCCTGCTGCATCGCGGTCGAACCACCCTCGGCGTACCATGAGTCGGCCACCGCCAGCTTAGCCCGCGCGATAAACTCGGAATCAGGATAGGTGTTGATCAGCGTCTGCAGCGTCATTCGCGCCACGTCGAAGCGGTTGTGCTTCATGGCATCCATGGACCGGTCAAACAGCACCTTGTCGGGCTGCTTCGACCCGACGTTGGCCAGCGGATTCACCGATTTCTTGTTGGTGCACGCCACGCTGAGCGCGAGCAGCAACGGGAGAAGCACGATAGTAGAATTCCGACGCATAAAAGACCTCAAAACCAGCTGTTCGCTCTTCGCTGTTGGCGATTCGCAAAGAGCGAACAGCGAACAGCGATCAGCGTTTTTCCACCTCGAACCTCTGCCACCCTAGACTCTCTGCAAACTCGCGCTCCGCGCCGCTTCGAGCAGCGCCTGCGCATTTGCCTTGGCATCGCCCTTGCCGAACACTGCAGTCCCCGACACCAGAATCTCGGCCCCGGCGCGCACCACTTCCGCGACCGTATCCAGCCCGACACCGCCATCTACTTCGATGCGGTACTCGTATCCCCGCGCAGCGCGAATCTCTGCCAATTTCGCTATTTTGTGCAGCGTCCCTGGGATAAACTTCTGCGCCCCGAATCCCGGATTCACGCTCATCACCAGCACATAATCCACAATGTCGAGCACCTCGCTGAGCGTTTCCACCGGCGTCGCCGGATTAATCACCACGCCCGCCCGGCATTCATGCTGCTTGATCAGGTTCAGCGTGCGGTTCAAATTCTGGCACGCCTCCTGATGCACCGAAATCCAGCTGGCTCCCGCTTCGGCAAATTCCGGGATGAACTGGTCGGGATTCTCTATCATCAGATGGCAGTCCAGCGGCAGCCGAGTTGCCCGGCGCAAGGATTTCACCACTGCCGGCCCCAGCGTCAGATTGGGCACAAAATGCCCGTCCATGATGTCCACATGGATGACGCTAGCGCCGCCCGCAGTCGCCCGCTCCACCTGGTCCGCCAAGTGAGCGAAATCCGCCGCGAGTATCGAGGATGCGAGTTCGATCAAGACTAGGGTCCAGAAGTATAGGGTCGGCGCTGTGGAAATTCTAGCACGGTGGGGCAGGGGAGGGCGGCGGCACAATCGAAGTTCGGTAGAGACCGGGGCTGAGCGCTATGGCTGATTGCGCCAATCATCTGCAACTGTCGCACCGACCATGATTAAATAGCCCAATGAAAGCTTTCCAAATACACCTGAATGGCAAGAAACTCTGCGTCGCTGGTGTTGGCGAGAACGGTGTTCTCAGTGCGATCGTGGACTGCGTAACCATGCGCGGTAGAGACATGCTACAAGTCTCGGTCGGCGGGTTCATCAGCTCGAAGGCAGAACACGTACGCTGGCTTGAGCAAAGAAAGCTTCGGACAGGCGATCAAATACAGATCCAGATAGTCGAAGTCGAATCCGCCGACAGTCCACGAGCGCGGCGACACCGCAGCGACCCCGTCGTCGACCTGAGGGAGCGGAAGCGGTACCTGCGAGAAATGGCGAAGAAATTCGGCTGGACAATCACGACGGGGCGCTCGCGACGAGCCAAAGGGCGACCCTAGTTGTCGTTAAATCCCGATTTCTTTCGTTGTCCCCCGACCCGGAGTCTTGAGTGCGCGCCCGCCGGCTATTGCCGCTGAGGATACAAGTGGACAGTCTCGCGCTTGGTCTCCGGGTCGTAGTGCGTATAAGTGACGCGGTGGTCGCCGACGGCGATCGGTTCAACGTCGGCGGGGATGATCCAGATTTTGTCGGGGTCGACGACGATGCTGTTGTCGTAGAGGATCGTCTGGCGATCAAACTTGGCTTTGCACTCGTCGCGCTCGTGGGTTGCAGTCTGCAATGCGGCCGTCGTGACTTCCAGTTGAGCCTCCACCGGGTTCTGTGCCAGTTCAGCGGAGAATTTCTGTTGCGCCGCTTTTTCGGCGGACTCAGCCGCAGCACGCTTCGCACTGGGTATGAGGATCAGATAGAAGATCAGAATCGTGACCAAGCAGCCTGCCGCAAACCAGAGCACGTATTTCTGCCACGGGCTCTTTTCCATGACATCAGTGGTTCCACTGGTTTCAAACATTTCCACCTCCCTCGGCCATGAGGATTGGCCTCGTCCGGGCCAGTCTATATCGCAAAGCCGGAAGAGGTCTTTCGATGGCTGGCGTAACATCATCATTACACCAACGCCGCATTCTTAGAGCCACCGCCCAATCTAAGCGCCGAAGCGAGAGATCTTCGTTTCTTCTGCTTGCGCCTCCGCCAGCGCCTTTCGCACTTTCTCCACTTCCTCCGCCATCGCGTACTTCAGCTTCTCGATCCCCTCGCCGGTCACCGCGGAAATCGGATAAAGTTTCAGCTTCTTGCGCGTCGCCCACTGCTTCAGTTTCTTGAGCTTTTCCGGATTCGCCACGTCAATCTTGGACGCGACCATCAGCGTGGGCTTCTTTTCCAGACCCGCTCCGAAACTCGCCAGCTCGCCCCGGATCACGTCGACGTCTTTCACCACGTCGGCTCGACCACTGCTGTCGGAGACATCCACCATATGCACCAGCAACCTCGTGCGCTCGATATGCCGCAGGAATTGCGTTCCGAGGCCCGATCCGGCGTGCGCGCCTTCGATCAAGCCCGGAATGTCGGCGACCACGAAACTCTCTTCTTTCCCCTTGTCTTTTCCTTTTCCACCGGCCAGCACCACACCGAGGTTCGGTTCGAGCGTGGTAAATGGATAATCCGCAATCTTCGGCCGCGCCGCTGAGATGCGCGAGATTAGCGTCGACTTGCCCACATTCGGATATCCCACCAACCCCACATCGGCGAGCAGCTTCAACTCCAAGCGGAAGTGGCGTTCTTCGCCGGGACGTCCTTCTTCGTGCTCGCGCGGGGCTTGATGCGTCGAAGTGGCAAACTGCGCGTTGCCGCGTCCGCCGCGTCCGCCGCGCGCGATCACGACGCGTTCATCGGCGCGCGAAAAATCGTGAACCTTCTCGCCCGTATCCTCGTCGAAAACGATCGTGCCCACCGGCACTTTCAGGACAATCCCTTCGCCATCGCGTCCAGTTTTTTTCGAGCCCTCGCCGTGGCGTCCGCGTTGGGCCGTATATTCGGGATTGAAACGGAAATGCACCAGCGTATTGTGGCGTTCGCTCGACTCCATCCAGATGTCGCCGCCCCGGCCGCCATCGCCGCCCGAAGGGCCGCCGCGTGGAATAAACTTCTCCCGCCGGAACGCCATGCAGCCGTTGCCGCCGTCCCCCGCCTTAACTCGTATTTTGGCTTCATCGATGAACATGACGGTGAAAGATGATTGTGTGGCGCGGACACTCCTGTCCGCGAAAAGGCCGACTCCACCGAAACTCGCTTAGGGGCAACCGCCCCCGCCACTTCAGTGTCACAATCGATACCAGTTCCGCCCCGTCTAGGTTTATAGGTGGAGCGGGAGGGAATCGAACCCTCGTCCTACAGCCTGAAGCTGCGCTTCATACGATGATCGTGCTTCTATATACTACGCAGAAAGTTTTCAAGGTCGCTAGAAAGCTTGAGGGCAGTTGGCCCATGCTCAGACTCATTTCTGGGAGAGCGCTCACCGAACCGCTCTTGATGGTTGCTAGGCCGAGCGACGAGGGAAGAGGAGTAGGAATCCTATGAGAGAGAACGCCCCGAAAATTCCTGCGACTTCATATCGGTGAAGATTTTCAATGTCTCCTCCCATAATGGTGTCACATACTCGTTCTTTCTCTGGCCCCCACCCAACAAGCAGAGGTTCACAGTTGTCTACGAGCAGTTCTTTAAGTGTTATGTCAGGACTATTGCTTTTGTAAACACCATAGGTATGGCTAATCCCATGAACAGCATAGGCCATTAGAATGAATGCAAGACCAAGAGCAAGGAATGCCGCGACACGTTTCACAAAATTCCTCCGCTATGAATCTACGGGAGGAACTAAGATTTCGACTTGCCGTGTCTCCCGCCGTGTCCAAAAGGAGACGGGGCAAGCCCCGTCTTTACAAACAAGGCTCGCGCCCTACTTCGCTTCGACAGCCTCGGGCTCGACCATCACAAACTTCCCCATCGACCCCTTGTCGATGAACTTGATGCGGCCCGTGATCTTGGCGAAGAGAGTGTCGTCCTTGCCGCGTCCAACGTTCAGTCCGGGCTTCACGCGCGTGCCGCGCTGGCGGACGATGATGGTGCCGCCGGGCACCAGTTGTCCGCCGAAAGCCTTAAAGCCAAGCCGCTGCGCGTTCGAGTCGCGCCCGTTTCGTGAAGTGCCTTGTCCTTTTTTATGCGCCATAAATCAGTTCCCGGTTTCCAGTGGCCAGTTGCCAGTAATTCTCAATCTCAATTTTTCGCAAAACCAACTCGTTCGTCACAACAAACCGATGGGGCAGGACCTCTACTTCTTTTTCTTCTTTGCTGCTGCTTTTTTCGGCGCCGATTTCTTGGCGTGCGCGTGAGCCACGTGCTTCTTCGCCTTTTTGCCGGGCCGCGCCGAAGTCTTCACTTCTTCGCCTTCCTCGTGCGCCGGCTTCACCTTCTTCTCTTTCTTCGGAAGCTCAGGCGCTTTGAACGACTGCCCATCGAAAGCGATCTCGGTGATGCGAACCGCGGTGTAGTCCTGCCTGTGTCCGCGCAGCTTCTTGTATTGCTTCTTGCGCTTGTAGTGGAAGACCAGGATCTTGTCGCCGCGTCCCTGCTCGACCACTTCGCCGGTGACGAGCGCTCCCGACCCCGCAGGCACAACGCTGCCCGCCTCCGCCGAAACCGCCAGCACGTCGCCGAACTCGATCTTGCCGTCCTTGTCGTCCTGGGTCTCGACTCGAATCACGTCGCCCGGGGCTACGCGATACTGCTTTCCACCTGCGCGGATCACCGCGTACATAAACTCTCCTTATGCTCGTGCAGGGACGGGGCTTGGCCCCGTCCGCAGCTCGGCAAAATACAATCTTGTGCTTGCTGTTTTCCCGCTGCGGCTTCTGACCGGAAACGCGGCGCGGCCCCAGAACGGGTCCGCAAGTACAGGCAAACTCATCTAGTCTATCGTGCGCTGTGGAAATCGGTCAAACGGAAGACGCGGCTGCGAGGCACCGCTATCGCGGCAGCGGATCGGTCATGCTGGCGATGGCGTAGCCGATGACAGCCATGGCAGCGGCGTTTTCGCGCAGATCCTGCGGATCGACTTTGTCGAGCGTGTCGGCGGCGGTGTGGTGATAGTCGAAGTATTTGCGGCCGTCCTGGATGATGCCGATGCCGGGGACACCGGCTTCCACCAGGGGCTCGATGTCGGAGCCGGGACTGGTTTCAGTCGAGCGAAGAACCGTCGAGCCGACCGGACGCAGGATGTCGCGCAGCGGCTGTAAGGCAGCGATGGCAGCGGGCGGCATCTTGACATAGAAGCCAAGGGGATGACCGGCGCCGGAGTCGCTCTCGATGGCGGCGACGTGGTTGGGAAATTCCGCGGCGTGGGCTTTCGCATAAGCCTTGTTGCCGCCGCCGCCATTTTCCTCGTCCATCCAGGCGATGACGCGCAGCGTGCGGCGCGGGCGCAGGTGCAGGCGCTGGAGAAGTTCGGCGGTGGCCATCGAGATGACCACGCCTGCGCCGTCGTCGATAGCGCCGCGGCCGAGATCCCAGGAATCCAGATGCCCGGAAACGATGACGATCTGCTCGGGATGCTCGCTGCCTTTGAGGTCGGCGACGACGTTGTAGCCGGTGGCAGCGGGCAGGCTCTGCGGAGTGAGCGTGAGATGCATGCGGACTCGGCCCTGGACGGCTAAGTGCTCGACCAAATCGGCATCTTCGGCGGCGAGAGCGGCGGCTGGAATTCCAGCGGGAGTGCTGTAACCGGTGTGCGGCAGGCGATAATCGGCTCCTCCAACGGAACGGATGAGCGAGGCGGCGGCGCCCAGTTCAGCGGCAGATTTGGCGCCGCGGGTGCGGTAGACAACGGCTTCGCCGTAAGCTTCGAATGCCATGCCCGCGATGGCCTTGCGCTCGTCGTAGGGAACGTTGAAGAGGACAATTTTGCCGGCAACTTTTTCGCGGCCGAGAGCGGTAAGTTCGTCGAAGCTGTGGACTACGACGACGTCCGCGGTAAGGCCTTCGGCGGGAGTCGCGGAACTGCCGCTGATGGTTGCGAGAACGATGCGCTGGGTCGTTTCCGGCGCCTGGCCGGGATACTCGACGAGCTGGGCTTTTTCTTCACCGCGAATCCAGTGGGAGACTTGCGCCGGCTCCAGATGAACATCGAGGCCGAGTTTGCGCATCCCGGCGGCCACGTATTCGGCAGCGGCCTGCGCTTGCGGCGATCCAGCGGGACGGGGGCCGATGTTCTCGGTCAAGTGCTCGAGCTGATGCCAGGCGTAGTCGCTGGTGAGAGCGGCATCGCGCAGCGTCTGCAACTGATCGCGCAGTTCCTTGGAGAAAGTGGGCGGAGTGGCCGGCGGCTTGGGCGGCGGAGTCTGAGACCAGGCGGCGAAAGTGGCGGAGAGCAGGAAGGCGCAGATCGGAGTCAAGGATTTCAGGTCGGGCATTTTCATGGCGGAGATTCTCATTGGAAATTCTCCCGCAGCCGGTCATGGTTGGTTCGCGGCTGCTCCGAGCGCGGGCGCGGGGTACTCGGGGAGTTTCTGCTTGACGGCTTGCGATCGCTTGACCTGGAGTTCGTCGAACAAAAGCGCGGGGCTGGCGACACTGAACCAGACTGGCTCGGAGCGGTCTTCGACATCGGGCGCGGTTCCGGCGGCGATGAGATCGCTGCGCAGGGAGCGGACGTCGAGATCTCCGAAGACGCCGCCGCGCACGAGTTCTTCATGCGCGTCCTTGGTCCAGATGCGATAGAGGAGCCTGGGTTCGAGGCTTGGGCCCATGGTTTCCACGTAGAGTCCGTAGGGCAGATCGCGCTGCTTGCAGAGTTCGATCAATTTTGCTTTGAGGCCGGCGTCGGGCTGCGGATCGGTCGATTGCAAAATGAGGTTGCCGGGGTCAGGAGCGGGCGCCGCGGCTGCACCAGCGCGTCCATGACCATTCGAAGCGGGGAAGTCGCGAATGGGCTGGCGTCCGATGAGATAAGAGATGAGCTGTCCCTTCTCGATCAAAGACACGCGCTGGGCTTTCACGCCCTCGTCGTCGAGCGTGTAGTTGCCGAACAGAATCTGGCCGGAAATGGTAGAAATCGTCGGGTCGTCGAACACATTGATGAAATCGGGCAGCACGCGGGACTTGTAGCTGCTCGACCATTTGCCCGTAGTGCGGGCGTTCTCGCCGAGCTGCGGCTTGCGGCCGAGAACATTTGGCTCAATGAGTTCGGTGACAACGGTAGCGGCAGCGTCGTTCGAAAACAGGACCGGCCCGCGATATTCTTCGTCGACGACCGGGGCGTCACGCAGCAGCTTCAGCGTTTCGAGGATGCGGGCCGTGGTCTTCAGGAATTGTTCGCGAGTGGGGAGCTGCTTAAGATCGTTTCCCTGGTCGGCGTGCGAGCGTTGCAGCAACATGCCGTCGGCAGCCTGGGTCGATCCCGCGATGGAGATGACGTAGTGCGTTTTACCCGAGCGGGCGACTGTACCCTCGGAGTTCAGGAAATAACGATTCTGGACAGTGAAACGCAGCGCGGATTCGAAGGTCTCCAGTTCCTTGTCGGTGCGATATTGCGCGGAAGCCTCTTCGAGAAGATGAATCCAGGGAGTGAAGTCAGTCGAAGCAAAGTGGGCGAGCGGCTCGATGGATTCAACGGGCGCGGCTTTCGCGAAATCGTCAACCGGCTCATCGACTTTCAATTGCTTCAAGGCCGCTTGCTTGGCGGAGAGCGCTTCGGTGGCCGCCTTGTAAGCGCGATCGGTGGCGAGCCAGATGCGATGACGGATGGCGAAGACGTCGTCATCGGAGGGAACCAGGTCGATGGTGCCTTCTCCGGTGCCGAAGAAACTATCCTGCTTGTAGTCGCCGACGCGAACTACGACGCGCAACAGACGGGCGTGATCGTGTTGCTGGTTGCGCAGGGCGCCGAAAACGGCGCTGGCATCGAACTGGTCGAGTTCGGTGACGCGGTACTCGATGTAATACGGCGCTTGGACGTTGTCCATTTTCAGCTGTGCTTTGGAGCGGTCCATTTCTTCGCGAAGAGCGCGGAGGACGACATCGCCGGAAGCCGGATCGGCGGCGCGGGCGGAAGCTGACATGGCGCAGAGGATCGCACACGCAAGCAGGCCGAATATTGACTTTGGGTGGCGCAGCGCTTCAGCGCTGCGATTGCGGCATGGTTGTGAACGCGGCTTTCGCCGCTGAGGGAAAGCGTGTTCAATCATTTTGTGCCGCGTCTTGTGCCGCGTCATTGCTTGCCTCCCTTCTCCTCGGTTGCGCCGGGCGGAGGCGGAAGAATCGGTGGCCGCGCGTCGCCGTACTTTCGTTTCTGCACTTCCATCTCCGAGAACAACATGGCTGGAGCGGCTGCGGATACAGGAACGCTGCCGGATTCGGCTCCGCAAATGCCGTTGAAGACGCTGGTGGTGTCTCCGGTGGCGGCGATCTCGGTCAAGACGGTGAGCGGAGTGCCGACGATATCCACGCCGCGGACAAGTTCATCGGGACGCCCATCTGCGTAAACGCGCCACACCATGACGGGCAACACCTGAAACGCTTGCGGCAGATCGCGCGTGGTCAGAGTGAATCCGCCCTGGATGTCTTCGAAATAGAGACCGTAGGGCTTCCCCTGCTTCTTGATTTCTTCGATGAAACGGGTGCGCAGTTGAGCGTCGGGAATCGTTTTCGAAGAAGTCACGATCAGATTGCCCTGGCGGCCAACCGGCATCATTCCAGACTGCGCGCGGCCGTGCCCATTCGAGTTGCTGAAATTCTTCACCGGCAATCGTCCCATCAGAAAATTCTTCAGGATGCCATCCTTGACCACCTCGACGCGGGCGGCGGGAATGCCTTCGTCGTCGAAGCGATAAAAGCCCGACAACTCCGTGCCGTCGAGAGTGCGCAGCGTGGGATCGTCGGTGACGCTGAGGAACTCGGGCATAATTTTTTCGTTCACCTTCTTGGTAAAAGTCTGGCCTTCGTCGCGGCCGCGCTGGCGTTGTCCTTCGACGCGATGGCCGAGCACTTCGTGAAAGAAAACGGCGGCGGCCCGGCCAGAGAGCAACGCTGGACCGCTATAAGGCTCGGCGAGCGGAGCGGCGCGCAACGCGCTCAAGTCGGTGGCCATCTTTTTCACGCTCGCCGCCACTTCCGCTTCGGAGGGGACTTTTGACGGGTGGGAAAACTGGAAAGTTTCGACGCGCATCAGTTGCATGCCGTCGTCGGCGCGGGTTTCCGCCTGGATCATGACGCGGAAGATGGCGTCGGCGGTGACGATCTTCGTGCCTTCGGTCGAGACCAGGTAACTGTGCTCCCTCTCGGCAAAAAGAAAAACCATGGACTCTTCGACCTGCGGATACTGGCGGAAGGAAGCGGAATAGCGGCGGGCCAGTTCCTCCCAAGCCTTTTGCTCGGGAAACGCGGGCGACGGAGTTTTCTCAATTTCAAGGTAGGTCGAGGGCTTCTCCTGGGAGAAGTCGGGCGAGTCGTCCTCGTCCTTGGCGCGGACGGCGGTCTTGGTCTTTACGTTGGTGTAGGCTTGGCGGGCCTTGCGGTACTGCTCGTAAGTCAGGCGCCAAAGGACGCGGGCGATGGCGTCGGGGTCGTCCCGCTGCGGAAGCTGGCCGGAAGAAATGCCGGAGTAGCGCTCCTGGTCGTGCGTGTTGTCGAGAGCCGGGGTACCGATGCGCATGCTGACGTCGGCGGCACGGTGACGGATATGAGTGGACGTCAAGATGCCACCCTGGGCGCTGAGAATGACCAGCGACTCACCGTCGGTGACGTTGTAGCTCGTGAAGTAGGGCGCGGGATCCTGTTTGGCGAGCTCGGACTGGCCGCGATGCAGTTCCTTCTCCATGGTCGCGAGCAGGAGATCGTCGGACACGGCAAGCGGCTTTTGGGCGTGCAGCGGTTTTTGGCCAAAGATGGCAACCAGCGAGAGGAGGATGATTAGGGAGATCGCTTTTTTGAAATTCATTGGAAACCGCGAGTGTACAGGAGCGGGCGCAACAAAAAAAGCGGCCCCTTTCGGGGCCACCCTTTTCAAAGAGGCGAAAGTGGCGGGAATCTGAGGAGACTAGTTTGACGCCGCTCCAGGACGGGAACGGACACATTGAGATGTCAAGAACATCGAGAGTGAAGTTTCCAACGGCGACCTCTTCAGTGAATTATGAATGAGCATTTGCGGCACCAAAGGGGTAAGTAGGTGAGAGGGCGACTCCCATTTTGGGAACCTGTTCCAAATCAGGATTTTAGGGTGAATCGCCGAGGCGCAACAGCGGAAGCGATCACAAGGCGCCGTTACACGGGATGCACAAAGCTGCACTTTGGAAGAAATTCATGGCAGGGAAAAAATCGTCCGCGCAATTATGATACTCACATCCGGACTCAACATGATTTATCAGATCAATGACCGCGCCTTTCTTCCATGCCTCCCCAAGGTAGTTAGCCGAGCCACAGCAAGGGCTTCGATCCGCGTTCTTCTTTTGTTTTTAGCGGCAGGGGCCTGCCGAGCGCCGCTATTCGCGCAGACCTACTCACGCATGGAAATCGGCGCGCAGGGAGCCTCATTGAGACTGAGCGATCCAATCGCAGGTACCGACGAAAAGGGCGGATTCGGTGCCAGGGCCACGTTCAATTTCTCGCCTGTCTTGGCTTGGGACGCTGAAAGCGATTTCTTTCCCAGCACTTCACAACCGGGGGCGCAACGTGGTGGCCGAGCATTCCTGGCGATGGCTGGCCCCAAGGCCGGTTGGCGTTGGCGGGAAGTTGGCTTTTTCCTGAAGGCGCGTCCCGGCATTGCGAACTTCAGCAATGTACTTAAGGTCCAGACCGGGGTGTTGCCCAACGGAACGCCATTCTATATCGAGTCCGCTGGCGGACACCGCACCCACCTCGCCCTGGAGCTGGGCGGCACGATGGAAATCAATGCCAGTCGGCGAACATTCATCCGATTCGATGTGAGCGAGATGCTGCTTCGTTATGGTGACCGGACCTACCCCATTCCGGATACGCACGGAGGGGCCGTTACGGCCATCGGTGTCATAGGAAACTCGCTTCTCGTCAGCGCTGGCTTAAGTTACCGCTTGGGGCGGTTGGATGATCGGTCGGTTGCCATTCAGAAAGCGCAAAAATGGGAAGTTGGTGGGCAGTATGGAGTACTCAGCCTAGGAAGTAGTAAGGTGACTGACACCCAGACTTTCACTCCCTGGTCCCTCGGAGATTACCCCGGTTTCGGCGGGCGACTGACGTACAACTTCAACCGCTGGCTGGCGATGGATTCCGTGGTCAATTACTTTTACAAGGCCCCCAACGCGGGCGATGATGCTAGAGGCGGAAAAATACTGCAAGGCTCTTTCGGCCCCAAGGCGGGGATCCATACACGGCGGTTCGGTGTTTTCGCGAAGGCGCGCCCTGGCTTTCTCAGCTACGGCAGTGTGCATGACAATTATTACCCGCCCTTCCCTGCCAACCGGCGGACTTATTTTTGCGGTAGATTTCGGCGGAGTCTTGGAATGTTACCCATCCCGACGGACGATGCTGCGGTTTGATCTTAGCCATACCGTGGCGTTCTACGGCTCCACGCTAGTTCTTGCTCCGCAGGGCCCTCTCTTCCCGAAAGGCAATTTCGTGGACCCAGCTTTCCACGACAACGGCATGCAGTTCACAACCGGCTTTGGATTGAGATTTTAGGCCCCGTCCCCACACAAAAGAAAAGCCCCCTCGAAAGGGGGCTTGGGACAAACTGGTTCGGGTCTCTAGCTGTCGCCGGCTACGGTGCGCACCTTGCCGGGCAGGAAATGGTAGGGCGGCCACGGACCGGTCACGATCAGTTCACAATTCTTGAGTTGCTTAGCAGCCGTGTTGTAACGGTTCTGATATTTTTCGATCGATTTGGTGTCGATGAGGTGCGCGATATCGAGCAACATGCCGTCGGCATCGACCCTCTTGCAGCTGATTTCTTCTTCGAGGGGATTAAAAAGCTTATGCACTTGGACGGAAAGGGCGCGGGCCTTGGTCTGGCGTTCACGCTCGCGGGATGCCTTCTCGCGAAGCTTGGTGAGGTACTCGCGGCCGACGGTATCGGGCAAGACAATCTCTTCCATGGCGCCGCGCAGAGAACCGTCGCGGACCATCAGCTTGATGCGCATTTCGGACTTGCCCCGGAGCCGGGCCACGCTCTCACAGAAAGTGCGGCGGTTGGAGCGAACGGCTTGACGGATGGCGTCTTCGGTGTCGAAAATCGTGCCAAAGCGGAAGGGCAAGACGGTGGCGGTGCGGAAGCTCTGGCTTACCACGCGGGCATGTTCGAGGACGGATTTTTCGTCGAGTTTGGAGGCTGCGCGGTCATATTCGCTGACGATCACCGCGAATTCTCCGCTGGGGTAACTCATGACCGGAGCGGAGTTCACACCCTGAATTCCGTCTAGGACGAAAGGACGGCGGGCGCGAACACCGTTGGCGAGGGTTTGGTGTTCCGTGAGGCAGTACGCGTACCACGACATGCATTCTCTCCGAATTGCACCGGGGTCTTGGGCACCCCTTTAGATTTCGTTTAAGGCTAGGGCTGCGTTTCTACCTGGAAGTTTTGATTTTTTGGGACAAGGTGAACGCGAAATACCGCGTCCAAAGCCATACTACTTCCGGTCCGTGTTATTTGCAACCTTTCTTGCGATGACTGCATCGGCGATTTGTCTCACTTTGCTACGAGGGTGCGACTGGCGGCTGCGGTGCGAGTGACCTTGGCGCCAATGTCGCCAACGGTCACATTTGGGCCGTTGATTTTGCGCTGCCAGCAAACTAAAGAGCTGCGCTTCGCGAGTGGAAATTATCGAGAGGCTTCAGGATTTCTGCTGCTTTTGGGCCGCGGCGCGCTCTTGCAGGGCGATCGTAACCGCGCGCAGCATATCGCCGGCGGGAGCGGGTTTCCCGGTCCAGATTTCAAATTGGCGGGCAGCTTGCTGCACGAACATTTCCACTCCGGGGATGACGGCAATTCCCTTGGCGCGCGCCACTTGCAGCAGGTGGGTCTCGACCGGGTCGTACACCATGTCGAAGACGACGCGGGCTTGAATCTCCTGATCCTTGAGCGGGCAGTCGCGCGTGTTCCCCATGCCAACGGGGGTGGCGTTGACGATGACGTCGAAGGCGACCTTGCGCAGGTCGGCGCGTTTGATGGTTCGAGCCTTGGCCTGGCGGGCGAGTTTCTGAGCTTTGACGGCAGTGCGATTCAGGATCCAGACTTCGGCGCCGCGCTCTTTGAGGCCGAACACCGCGGCCCGGGCCGCGCCCCCGGCGCCGAGCACAAGAGCTTTCGCGTTCTCGATGGAGAGACGCTGTTCGAGGGGACGAATTACGCCGGCGATATCGGTGTTGAAACCGTAAAGTTTGCCTTCCTGGCCGCGAACGACGGTGTTGCAGGCGCCGATCTTGGCGGTGTGCGCGTCGGTGTTATCGAGATAGGGAAGAATGGCCTGCTTGTAGGGCATGGTGATGCTGAGACCGTGGAGCGGAATCTCGCGCGCGCAGTGGATGAGATCCTTGAGCGTTTTGGCGTGGAGAGGAAGATAAACGCCGTTCACGTTCTCGCGGCGCAACGCCGTGTTCATGATGACCGGAGACAGGGAATGCTCGATCGGATCGCCGGCGACTCCATAGATGCGGGTGGCGGCGTCGACTTGCTCGATGCGGTAGATACTGTGCAGATCGCGCGCGCTGACCTGGCCGGGCGCGGTTTTAAGATCCGCGCTGACCGCGCCAAAGGTGAAAACGCTGCCGGCGCGCACGCTGAGCACGCGGCTGATGATGCCTTGCTCTCCCATGCACAACCCGATGAGCGCGTGCTTGTCGCTCTGGGTTTGCAGAAACTTCATCATGGCCACGTTGTCGGAGAGTGTGGTGGCGGTGGTGACGACCTTGTAGAAGTCGGCCGGGATCTTCAGCATTTTTTCCAGCGTCTCCTCGAGCTTGCGGGTGGCGTGGAAATCGTGGAATGAGACGATGAGTCCGGCGCGGCTGCGCAGGCGCGCAACCGCTTCGGGCTTTGCTTTCAGCGCGCTTTGGAGTTCCAGATCGACAATCTGACAGCCGGCGGCTTGGGCCTTGGCGAGCACATCCAATTGCGAAGCCAGCGATCCTTTGAATTTTCCGCCATTGTCGGCGCGGCGGCAGGTGCCGATGGCGGTGACGTACTGATGGGTCTCCAGGAAACGATGGATATTGGGGAGCGCTGCCAGAGGCTGTTTCAGGTAATCCAAACGGAACTCGATGAAGGGATTGTCCCGGGCCATGGATTCAGCGATCGCGAGCATGTCTTCGGCAGAGTCGCCGCTGAGCGCAAGGCAGACCCTAGGTAAGCGCATAGGCAGAAAACGTGGCGCGACGGTGGAAGAAAAAGCCAAGGCCATTTGTTTTCAACGACGGCGCGATATTACAGTGGTGGAAGCGCAGATGCAACATGAAGGTTGCCAAATGGCTCCGAAAAGCACTTTGGGAGCAAGAGGGCTAAACACCCTCGTAACCTTGACCCATCCCCAGGCGCTTGTTACTTTTCGGCTGTAACCCTTGTCTTCCGAGAGAGATAGCCGGGAATCCCCGAAACGGTTGGGAGTTGGAGGTAACATGAAGAAAACAGGATTGTTATTGCTGCTGATGGCGACCGCGACCTTGGCGGCGTCGCAGCAGTCGACGACTGCGGTGACGCCCGATGCCGACGGTATCGTCCACACGTCGGTCAACGTGCCATTCGTGCGTTTCCAGACGCCTACCGCGGCCGACATTTATTGCGCCGGATTTATTACCAAGAACCGGATTCCCGACGCGAACTACGTAAACGGGGGCTTGCAGACACCAACCTCAACCAAGTTCGAGATCGGGGAACTGGTCTACCTGGCGGGGAGCGGCTACCAGGCGGGACAACTGTACTCGATCGTCCGTGAAATACGGGACGTTAACGAATACGAAATCTATCCGGGACAGAGGAAAGTACTGGCTGCCGCGGGCCGTCCGTACGGGGAAATTGGGCGGGTGCGGGTCGTCGATACGCGCAGCCACAGTGCCATCGCCCAGGTGGAACTCAGCTGTGATCCCATCAACCCGGGAGATGTCGTTGTGCCTTTCGTGGAAAGACTGCCGGTTGCGTTTCACGTGCCGGGGCATTTCGACCGGTTCGCGCCGGCGAATGGCAAGCTGACCGGACGGATCGTGCTCGGTAAAGATTTTGACAGCGAGCTTGGCACGGGCATGAAACTTTATATGAGCATGGGTTCAAACCAGGGCGTAAAGGTGGGAGACTATTTCCGCGTGGTGCGCTCCTACGAATCCACCTTGAAAGATCCGGTGGAATCGCTTTCCTTCGAGGCCCAGACTTCGGAAGACACGCAGGTGCGGCCGCCAACTTTTGAAGCCGATCGCTTCCAGAAAACCAAAGGGCCGAACATTCATGTGCGCGATCTGCCGCGGCGCGCCGTGGGAGAAGTGGTGGTTCTGAACGTAACCCCGACCTCATCGTCGGCCATGGTCGTCTTCGCGCTGGAAGATGTGCACGCGGGCGACACGGTAGAACTGGACGAGCAGCCGTAGAGAACGCAACAATTTGACGGAAGAGAGGGGAGAGCGAATCTCCCCTTTTCTTTTGCCGGGAGATACGCGTAACGCAGTTGGCGGAGGAGAAGAAGCACTTTTGGAAGAATTGCGATCCCTGCGAGGTGAGGGGAAACGCAACTCTCCTCCTCGTGCCTCACTCCGGAGCATTACCGAGGTAACCTCTGGTCACCACTTTGAGATCTAAACATCCGGTCGCGAACGGCATATGATGCAAAAGCGGTGTCTCGACTCCAAATTTCGGCGCTCCTCGGCGGCGCCTGTCTACTGCTGATCTTTGTTCTGGCGCCGGTAGTGTTTCCGAACGCATTCTTTCGCGTGGCCATGGGGGACCTGGTCCCACTGCTGGTGATCACGGCGGCGTTCATCCTGTCCGCCAGAAACGCCTTCGATAGCCACGGGCATACGCGCCTGTTCTGGAGTCTTATGGCTGCGGGCATGGCCATGTGGGGTTCTAACGCGGCCTGCTGGACGTGGTTTGAGGTGCTGGCTCGCAAGCCGCTGCCCCACCCTTTTCAGGGGGACATCCTGTTGTTCCTGCACACTGTGCCCATCATGGCGGCGGTGTCGATACGCCCCCATCAGGCGGATGAACGCGAGGGGGTGTTGCCGAGCACACTGAATGTCCTCATCCTGCTGGTGTGGTGGCTCGTGGTCTACGCCTTCTTCGTTTTTCCCGAGGAATACATGGTCATCAATGTCCCGGTGTACAACCTGCGCTGGGATCTTCTGTATTTCATCGAGGGAGCGATTCTGATTGCCGTGTCGGCATCGGCATTTTTCACCACTGGAGGGCCATGGCGCGAACTCTATCGCAACATTTTTTTCGCCAGTGGTCTCTATACATTCGCTGCCGAAGCCATGCATACGGCCGTCATGCGCGGCACCTACAAGACTGGCGGAATCTACGATCTCCCGGTCCTCACAGCTGTGCTTTGGTTCCTCTGGGTCCCCATCGCCGGGGGGCATTGTCTTCGTGACGCCGAGATGATGCCTTCGCGCACCCGCGCCAGCCGCCCGATTGCACCCCACCTTGCGAAATTTGCCTTGTTCTCTCTGCCCCTCATGGGATATTGGGCACTGTTCCTGAGCCACGACCAGCCTTATCTGCGCCACGTCCGCTTTGCGGTGACTATGGGCGGTGTTGCCGTGCTGGCCTTTTTCGTTTTCCTCAAACAGCACCTGCTGGACCAGCGGCTTTTGCACCTGCTCAATCATTCGCGCAAGAGCTTTGACAACCTGCAGCGGCTGCAGGGAAGAGTGATCCAACAAGCCAAGCTGGCTTCCCTCGGAGAACTGATCGCGCTGGCCGCCGGCGAACTGGAGTACCCGCTCGCGGCCATCCTGCGCAGTTCCGAACGTATGGCCGCCAGCAGCAACCTGAGCCGCGAGCAACTCTCCAACGCGCAGAAAATCGGCCAGCAGGCGCGGCGCACCCGCGAACTCGTCGGCGATCTGCTCAGCTTCGCCCAGCAGACTCCGGGAGAAAAAAGTCCTCTCGATCTAAAGCCTCTTTTGCAGCGCGCGGTTCAAATGGAAGGGTTCAAACTCGAACGCAAGACGATCAGTTTGACCGTGGAAAGCGAAGATCCGCTGCCTCGCGTCCTCGGCAACGCCAACCAGCTCCTGCAGGCCTTTCTTCAAATTGTCGAGAACGCGGTGGACGCGTTACAGGAAGTCGGCGGCGGGCGTCTACAGGTCTCGCTCTGGCGCGAAGGCAACGAAGTGGTCGTCCAGTTCGCCGACTCCGGCCCCGGCCTGCGCGATCCCGAGCGCGTCTTCGATCCTTTTTACACCACCAAGCCGGTCGGCAAAGGCACCGGTCTCGGACTCAGCGCCACCTATGGTGTGATCCAGGACCACAGGGGACAAATCACCTGCTACAACCGCCCCGAAGGCGGAGCCGCGTTTGAAATCCGGCTGCCCGTGGTCAAAGTCCCCGCGCCCGTCGCCGAAGCCGCGCGGGTCTGAGCGCCTCAATTTTCCCGTAGAGACGGGGCAAGCCCCGTCTCTACACTATCCTCCACTGGCGACAATTGCGTCGGCCACTCGTGCCGCTTCCACGGCAAAGCGCACATGGTGTGTCCGGACGATGTGCGCACCTTTCATGATCAAAACTGCTTCCGCAGCCAGCGTCCCGTAGAGGCGCTCTGCGGCCAGCGCGTCCTTGCCATCGCGCGCCAGGGTGCGCCCAATAAATGACTTCCGCGACACTCCTGCCAGCAGCGGAAATCCCATCTTCTGCAACTCGTTGAAGTGCGCCAACAGCGGATAATTTTCCTCGAAACGCTTCCCGAATCCGAACCCCGGATCGAGCACCAGGCGATCGCGCTTGATCCCCGCCAGGGTGGCGCGCTCGGCCCATTGCAGCAAATCCCGCTTCACGATCAGCACCGGATCGCCAATCGGCGGCAGCGAGCGCCACTCCTCCGGCCGCCCCCGCGTGTGCATCAGCACCGCTCCCACTTTGAGTTCAGCCAGCGTTTTCGCCATCTTCGGATCCCAGCGGAACCCACTCACATCGTTCACCACCTCGGCGCCGAACTCCACCGCAGCCCGCGCCACGCTCGCCTTGTAGGTGTCGATGCTTATGACCGCATCCGGCCGCCGCCGCTTCAAGTCGCGGACCACGGGCAGCACCCGCCGGCGTTCTTCTTCTTCGGACACCGCCAACGCTCCGGGCCGCGTCGACTCCCCTCCCACATCGATGATGGCTGCGCCTTCGTCCAATAACTGCTCGGCGTAGACCACGGCCTTCTCGGCGTCAATGTAGAGTCCTCCATCGGAAAACGAGTCGGGAGTCACATTCACAACACCCATGATCAGAGTGCGGCGTCCCAAGGCAAGGGATCGAGCGCCCACGTTCCACTGAAAAATCGCGCGCATGTTGCGCCTATTCTAGAACGAGCCCATTCTTCCCGGGCTGCAATCCACGAATGTCTCGCTGGCGGGACGATCACTCAGGCGACAGACCGGCGGCTCGTCTTGCGACGATCTCCGATTTTGGGGCTTGCTGAGGGACGCGACTGCGCTCGCGCGGGACGATGAAAGGGAAAGGAGCGGCGCGGATTCCGATACTTTAGTTCTACGAGTAGTTCCTACGCAGCCTTTTTTGAAACGCTGGTTATCGCACTGCCAGCGGCGTCGCGAGCCCGGAGTTCGGAGGCGATACAAATCACGAAGCATACTACACCAAGCTCGAGCAAATTCCGCTGCGGCAGGCGCATCGCGATGAAAAGTCTGGTTGCAATGCCGATATGCGCCAATCCACCACATAGCAGCGCGATCCAGCCGACATAGTAGGTGATCTTTGCGATCGAATACAGACGAGTGAAGTGATCCATGATGAAACCTCCCGGTTTCAAAGAACAGGAGAATGCCCTGAAATTGGGGCACCCCTCAAGTGGGTGGAATTATACACCGGATGTTCCACCTGGGAAGAAAGCGTCTCTACCGCGGGAGAATTCCCATCTTCTTCCCCACGCGCTGCAAGACTTCGAGCGCCCGCTCCAGTTCTTGTTTCGTGTGCGTGGCGGTCATGATGGTGCGCACTCGCGCCTTGCCTTCGGGGACGGTGGGAAAGGCGATGCCGGTCCCGAGGACTCCTTGTTGGAAAAGCTCGCGGGAAAAATCCATGGTCAGACGTCCGTCGCCAATGATGATGGGCGTGATCGGCGTTTCGCTGGCGGGAGTGTTCTGGCCTCCTATGTTGAAGCCGAGCAGGCCGAGTTCTTTTTTCCAGAAGCGCGTGTTGGCCCAGAGCTGCTCCATCCACTGCGGCTCGGTTTCGAGAACGTCGAACGCCGCGATACAGGTGGCCGCGACCGACGGGGGATGCGAAGTCGAAAACAGGAAGGGGCGCGCGCGGTGATAAAGAAAATCAATCAAATCGCGCGTGCCGCAGACGTAGCCACCGAGAGCGCCGATCGCCTTCGACAAAGTTCCGACCTGAATGTCGACGCGGCCGTGCATCGAGAAATGATCGATGGTGCCGCGTCCCTGGCGTCCGAGCACGCCGGAAGCATGCGCATCGTCGACCATCATGATCGCGCCGTATTTCTCGGCCGCCTCGCACAGGCCGGGCAGCGGGCTGATATCGCCATCCATCGAGAAGACGCCATCGGAGATCAGCAACTTCTTCCCCGGCTGGTTCTTCACGCTCGCGAGTTGCTCTTCGGCGTGGGCCACATCTTTGTGCCGGAAGACGAGAATCTTTGCCCGCGAAAGACGGCAGCCATCGATGATCGAAGCGTGATTCAGTTCGTCGGAGATGATGAAATCGTCCTTGCCCAGAAAGGAAGAAACCGTTCCCGCATTCGCCGTGAATCCCGACTGGAAAACCACGCAGGCCTCGACGTTCTTGAAGCGCGCGATCTTCTCTTCCAGCTCCATGTGAATTTTCATGGTACCCGCAATGGTGCGCACCGCGCCCGATCCGACGCCATACTTGCGCGTGGCTTCAAGCGCCGCTTCACGCAGCTTGGGATGCGTCGTGAAGCCGAGGTAATTGTTCGAGGCGAGATTGATGACCCGCTTGCCGTCGAAAGTGCAGACCGGCGCCTGCTCGTCATCCAACACGCGCAGCTTGAAGTGCGTGCCCTTGACCTTGAGTTCGTCGAGTTGGTCGGTGAGGAATGAGAGCGGATTAGTGCGGGTGGCAGTCGGCATGGGTTGCACCTCGGAACAGTTCTTTCGCGTATTAGTCTACAACCACCTCGAATCGTCGAGTTTGATCCGGTGAAGCCGCTAACGTCCTGAGAAGTGGTCCGTCTATTTTCCGAGCAGATCGGAGACCGCCCATGGTCTCAGAGTCGGAATCGATAAGAGATTCAGCAGCCGAAAGTCCAACCGTGAAAAAGAACGTTGTTCTGGCGATTGCCGTAGGTGCGTTCGTTGGCGGGACTGTGAACATCCTCTGGGTCTGCATCCAGGAGGGCTGGGATATTCCACTCTACATTGCCGCCGGACTGCTCGGCCGGCAGGCCATCCACGGCGGAGCCGGTACCTGGGTCCTTGGCCTCGTCCTGCACTTCTTCATCGCTTGCACTTGGGCCACGGTTTATTACCTTGCCAGCCGTAAACTCCCATTCCTCACGGAGTATCCGTTCATCGGCGGCGTGAATTTCGGCGTTTGGGTCCAAATGTTTATGCTCCTCGTCGTGTTGCCGCATTCCGGACTGCATGGCACGGAACCCGTTACGCTCTATGGCTTGGCCGTGAAAATCGTAGTCTTCGGACTGCCCGTTGCCTACAGCGTTCGCCACTTCGCCCCAGCAAGGGCTCCTCGACAAGTTGTTCTCTCCTGACGCCGCGCCTCTTTTGAGTGGCGCAGCGCGGGCTTAACCTTCTCGCTGCTCATATAGATTCGTGCTTCTTCGGCTGTCCCAGCGCTGCAATCGTCCCCTTGGTCGCGCGCAGATAGTCGGCCGGCGCGATCAGAATCTGCAAGCCACGAACTCCCGCCGAGACGGAAACTACGTCGAACAACTCAATCGTTTCGTCCACATATACAGGGAAATCACGCTTGGCAGCGAGCGCGGTCACTCCGCCGCGAATGTAGCCGGTGAGCGCTTGCAACTCTTTCACCGGGACAAGCTGGATCTTTCTCTCTCCCGCGGCGGCCGCCAGCGCCTTCAGGTTGAGTTCCTGATCTCCGGGGACGACGGCCATAACAATTCCGCTGCGGTCTTTATTGCCGCCTATGCTGCGTTCGGGGCGCGCGACCAGCGTCTTGAAAACCTGCTCGGGCGGAAAACCGATCTTGGCGGCGACCGTTTTCGCGGCGAGGTCGTCGGGATCGACCTCGTACTGGCGCAGTTCGTAATGAATCCCCATCTGGTCGAGCAGCCGCGCGGCGTTGGTTTTCGATGGCATTATGTTCTGACCCCAGTTTTCTGAGGTGGTTTCACGTTGTATAGTGTCCCATCGTCACTTGGTCGTTTGTCACTTGATCGACCGTCTTTGAAGGAGGTTTATCGTGCGTCTTCTGCTCCATTGGATTCTAAGCGCTGTAGCGGTATGGATCGTAGCCCACGTCGTGCCGGGCATTAGCGTGAGCGGCCCGGTGGCGGCGTTGATCGCGGCGCTGGTTATCGGCCTGATCAACGCAACCCTCGGCTTGCTGCTCAAGATCATAACTTTCCCGCTGACGATTCTCACTCTCGGCCTGTTTTGGTTCGTGATCAACGCCCTCATGCTGGAACTGGCGGCGGCGTTCGTGCGCGGGTTCTACGTGCGAGGCTTCATTCCGGCTCTGATCGGCGCGGTCGTGCTGAGCCTGGTGAGTTCGGTGTTGCAATGGATATTCATGCCGAGCCGCAGAGCCAGCTAAGAATGAGTTTTTTCGATTATGTACACGTGCACATAATCGAAATTATGCGCAGTCCGCGATTATGGATAGGCCGCGGGCCGCATGATGCGAACCAACCGGCTGGGGGCATTCGCGAACTGCACATAATAGTTAGAGTCCCTGCAAGAAACGAAGCATGCGATCAGGTGCCTGATACCGGACCTGCTTCGTGACCGGCGGTTGGACTGCCTTCAGCGCCGCTTCCTTCATTTTAAGGTCGGCTTCTATATAGAGGTGGGTCGTGGCTGGGCTTTCATGACCAAGCCAGAGAGCAACGACCGTGATATCAACGCCGGATTGCAGCAAGTGCATAGCGGTCGTATGCCGGCTATGTACCCAGAGACATAGCCGGCACTATCTACCCTTCCTGACTATGTCGAGTGGTAGGGAGGGGTCATGGCGATCGTTCAACAAATGCAGGTCGCAGCGCGAATCGAGTCGATCAATCACCCGACATAGTTTTCTCCGTTTTCGCTCCTCTAAAGACTATTGAGGAAGCCAAGCAGTTGGTCTCCAGGTTGATAGCGCCCCGGTCTGCCGTGCGGGGGGAGTGTTTTCGCAAGGGCTCGCTCCTTCATCGCGAGTGTGGCTTCGAGATAGATCTGAGTGGTCTCCACCGACTCATGTCCAAGCCACAACGCAATAACCGAACGATCCACGCCCGCTTGCAGAAGGTCCATCGCCATCGTGTGCCTCAAGCGGTGAACGGTGACCCGCTTTTCCTTCAATGAGGGACAGACTTTGCAGGCCGCCATGCGATGCTTGGTCAACAGGTACTGCACGCCGTGGACGCTGAGACGTTCACCCATGGCGCTGGGAAAGAGCACGTCGCCGTTACCGCGTTGCGGTTCTCGAAGCCAGGCTTTCAACACGGCGAGTGTGGATTGGGCAAAGGTGCGCAGTGTTCTTTGCGGCCCTTGCCAATGACGCGCAGGTGAGCGCCCGCCCCAAGGATGAGGTCCTCGCGTTTGAGTCCGGTCATTTCCGATAAGCGTAGGCCCGTCTGCACCGCAACGAGCAGAAAGGCGTGATCGCGCCGACCAGACCAGCTGAACTGATCCGGAGCGGCAAGCAAGGCATCGACTTCGGGGCGGGTAAGAAAATGGACCAACGTGCGGGTGAAGCGCTTGCTGGGGATGGCGAGCACACGCTGAATCTGAGCAGAATGGGCGGGTGCCTCGAAAGCCGCATATCGAAAGAAAGAGTGAATCGCCGTGAGGCG
>CAVRNL010000014.1:0-22463 GCA_963722485.1 uncultured Acidobacteriaceae bacterium | reverse complement strand
GTGTTGAAAAAGTCGGTAAACCGACGTCACTTTGCTTGCGACTCTATCCCTGCCGAGTCCTTCTTTTCTCTTGTTTCGGTTCGACTAAGTGGTGGCCGGCACAACCTGTGTTGTCGGTTGGCTGAGGAAGCGCACCAGTCGCTTGATGTTCTGGGCTGCCGCTGCCAGAAAGAACTGCTCCCGCACAACTTCATTCGTCGCAGGCGCAGGCGACGCAGTCCGATCTGATTCTTGAGTTCCGCAAACAGGGCTTCCACTTTCTTTCTTTGTCGCTGTGCATGGGCAAACTCGGGCGTGTTCGCTAACTCCCGGGCGCGTTGCCGCGCCGGTTCATGCTGGTGGATGACCAGATATCGGAAAGCCGCGCTCGTGCATTGCGGTTTGTGCGAGCACGCGCCACAACGTTTGCGTGTCCCGATATAGGTCAGGAGTGATTGCGATGACTCTGGCCGCCGTAGTTCAGTGGCTCGCCGGCCGGGCAGAGATAGCGATCGTGTTCCGGTTCGTAAGTGAAACGCTCGGGACCAAAGAATGGACTCCTCTTTCGGTGGATACTGTCGCGGGTTCGCATGTAGGGAGTGATGCCCCGATCCGCCAACCACTGCAAGAACTCCCCGTTCCCATAGGTCGTGTCGGCCGCCACCGAGTCGGGCGCTCGTCCTTGCCACTCGGCGAAACGGGTCAGCATATCTTGCGCGGCCACTGTCTCCTGACTCATGCGCGCCGCCGTTGCCTGCACTCCCACGATCACGCAGCTGTCGTTATCGACCAGATAGTTGTCGTAGTAACCGAGACGCGCGGGCGTGCCGCCTTTGGTCGCGTAGGTGGAATCGGGATCGGTGGTCGATACCTGATCCTGCTCGTGCACCGGCTCTTCCACCGGGTTCTGCTCTTCTACTTCCCGCAGATACTGGCGCACGGTGTGATGCACCTGGGCTGCTTCCGCTAACTGCTCCCGTGGAATGCGGCTCTCCTTGGCGGCATTCGCTTCCACGAAGCTGCCATCCACCGACAGATCCTTGCCCTGCACCAGTCCCACTTCCACACACTGCCGCACGATCTGCTCAAACAACTGCTCGAACAGCTTCGACTCCTGAAACCGCCCGTGCCGGTTCTTGGAGAACGTCGAGTGATGCGGGATCTCCTGATCGAACCCCAGCCCGGTGAACCAGCGCCACGCCAGATGCATGCGCAGTTCCTCCACCAGCTTGCGCTCGCTGGTGATGCCGTACAGATAGCCGATCAGCAGAATGCGCAGCAGAAGTTCGGGATCGATCGACGGCCGGCCCGGTCTCGCTGTAACTCTCTTTCAGCTTCTGCCGCACGAACTCGAAGCTGATGTGCTTATCGATCAGCCGCAGCAGATGAGTCTCTGGAACCTGATCTTCCAGGCGGAAGTAATAGAACAGCGCTTCGGAACGGTCGTGTTGCCCCATCATGATCAGCAGGCCTCCGACGATAGAAATCCAACAGAGCATGGGACGGATTCCTACTTCTAACATGCTTCCGCTAAATCTCATCCTCCAATCTCAGTGACTTTTTCAACACCCACGACCGTTTGCGTTAACGCCGACGAGGTGCCGGTGTTGTCGTTTGCGTCCCCGCCGTAGACGGCCGTGATCGAATGCGACCCTGCGGCTAGCGTCGATATGGCAAAGGTCGCCTTCCCGCTACCGACTGAGCCTGTTCCCAGTGTCGTGCTTCCGTCCTTGAACGTCACGGTCCCCGTCGCGGCCGCCGGCGAGATTGTAGCGGTAAATGTCACTGAGGAACCGTAAGTCGATGGATTTGCGGACGACGCGAGCGTGACTGTTGTGTTCGCCTTGTTGACCGTCTGCGTTAGCGCCGAGGAGGTGCTAGTGTTGGCGCTTTCCTCTGCGGTTTTCATGCGATCACTCTCGTGGATGTTCTGAGATTTTCTGAGACGAGATGAGAGTTCAAAAGCGCGTTCAATTGAGCAGCAGGAGCGGCTTTCACCACAGAACAGTCGCGATGGGCGGCGAGGTCAGCACAATGGTGCGGTTTGACTTTCGACATTAAGAGTGAAATCATTATTTTGTCGAGTGCGGAGCAGCGTTGCCCGCAAAGTTGACGTTGTTCTCGCCTTCTAACGCATTTATTCATCCTTCATCATAGGACGTTGCTTTCTTAGCATTCGGAACTCTTCAGAGGGGGCCGATTATGACACCCGTGTTAGCGGCCAAGAAACTCAGCAAATTCGATCCCAAGACCTTCCTTTCGACGATCAACGGCGGTAGGAAGATCGAAGCTTTTCCCAAGAAGCAGACGATCTTTGTTCAGGGCGACTCGTCCGATGCTGTTTTTTATATAAAGGAAGGAAAGGTAAAACTCACCGTTGTGTCGAAGAGCGGGAAAGAAGCCACAATAGGCATTGTGAACAAGGGCGATTTCTTCGGAGAAGGTTGCCTTACGGGGCAGGCTCTCCGCATGTGCTCAGCAACCGCAATGACCGATTGCTCTGTGATGCGAATCGGTAAGGCGTACATGATGGAAGTGCTTCACCGGGAGCACGCGTTTTCCGACATGTTCGTGGCATATTTGCTCACACGGAACATCCGGTACGAAGAGGATTTGGTTGACCAGCTTTTCAATTCCAGTGAAAAACGGCTCGCTCGTGTTCTCCTCCTGTTGGCGCACTTCGGCAAGGATGGAAAGCCCGAAGTTGTTATTCCCAAAATCAGTCAGGAGATGCTGGCAGAGATGGTGGGTACAACCCGCTCGCGGGTGAGCCTCTTCATGAACAGGTTTAGGAAATTGGGATTCATTGATTATCACACTGGTGGTGAATTACAGGTTCACAGTTCTCTTCTCAACATCGTTCTCCACGATTAGCTTCCGCGCCGAAATCGGTCGCTCCCCGCAATATTTCCGGCTCTGCGATCTATGAAGTTGCCCCAAGCGAATCGTCAGGACTGAGCGGTTTGGATCAGCGGAGCCGTGCTTTTCAAGCCTATGCTCTCCTTAACAAGCAAATGAAGCAGGCGGAGCAAAGCCTCTGGGGCAATCAAAGTGCACTAATGAAATGTCAAGGTGTGGTTACAAAGTGAGATTTGTTACTCAGTGGTGTGACGACGCTATTATTCTCGCTAGGGAACACCTCATCCGGGCTCAAGCGACAGTCCGTTGCATTTTTGTAAAAAATGAAGCATTAAGCGCCGAAAATCCACCCGTTTATCCTATTAACTCTATTAGACGTGTCCTGAATTCGTAACATAGAGGGTAGGTTGTTGCTATGAGGTGCAAATGGGTCTATTGACCCCCAGAAACGTCTGGAGTGAGCCGGGGCGCTCGGCTCGGTGGGACTTTGTTTCAGGCCGCATTCCTGTCCCGATATTTGGCGCACATGCGCTTCTTGTCCGAGTTTTTGCGGACAAATCCCTTCATTACTAGCAGCATCCCCGATACCCCGCTTATTGTACGGGCTGCACACTATTGTCTAAGCCCAAAAGTGTAGCTTCCTCGCGAACCCAGGTCACAAGCTGGTCAACGGCGATCGGCGCACAAGATGGAATCACAAACAGCGCACACGAATGAGATTGCTCCGGCCTTCGGTGTTGGTGCACATGGGTTGACGGTAGCACTCCAAGGGGGCATTCGTTTGAGCAAGCATGCTCATCGCGGGAAGAGAGAGACTTGGTTGATGGCTTCTGTTGCCTCCGCGGTTTGCTACGGAAGATGAGTGAGATAGCATTGTCCGCTCGTCGGTTGAACGGGTGGCACGGGCGGCGTCTTCCAAGGGACATTCGTAAAATCAAAGAACTCGGTCATGTCCATTTGGGCGGCGTCCCTCTTGGTGAGACTGGGAATGTTGAATCTCGTTTCAACCAGCTTGAGCCATGCCGTGTAATCGGCGACGGTGTGCGAGACATAGTTCTTTTTCGAAAATGGAGATATCACCAGCAACGGGACCCGATATCCGGAGTAAACAAAGTCGCAATTAGGCCCGGTGCTTAGTACCCCGTTGTTTATTACGCAGATGTCGGGGCCATTCGGAGGCGGACCCTGCAGCAGATCCTGAGGTTTTATTCCGTCGGGGCTCACTTCCGGCTGGGGCGCAACGTGATCATAGAATCCGCCCATCTCGTCAAAGGTTAGTATGAACACCGAGTCCTGCCAGGAAGCGCTTTGCATCAGCCCATTGACTAAGGTAGACACGTATTGCGATCCCACCTGCACGCTTCCACCCGGAGCGCCGTCGTCCAAGCCAGGATGTTCATCGAGTCCGGTGTTAAGTCCCGCATCGATCCACGACACTGCAGGCAACGTCCCGTTTTTCGAGTCGGACAGGAACTGCGAAACCGGCACGAAGTTTTGTGGGTACTTAGCGGCCATAGCGAATTCGTTGAGGTAGCCATCGTTCATTGGAGGCACAGCGTAGGTAAGGTCGGTAACGTAGATTCTCCAGGTAACTCCGGCACTCTGGAGCGAATCGAAAATGGTGGGATTCGTCAGCCCACTCGTGCCATACACGTGCCCCGCCGAAGTTCCGGCCAGTGCATACATGTGGTTCGGTGGGCTATTCGCCATGACCGGCGTGAACCACCGGTCTGAAGTGCCGAAACTGGAAGCCATGAAGTAATAAAACGGCAGGTCTCCACCATCGTAGTAGGCCATCGCGCGAATACCGTTGGTGTCGCTGAATGGCGGCTGCTGGTTTCGCGCATCGTGGCCCGCCGTAAACACGAACCCGTTCAGCGCGGCCGTGGCGGAAACTGGATTGGTCAGGTTCCAATCCACATGATCTTCATTCCACGACGGACTCGGGTTCTCGATGCACATTGAAGTCATGTGAAAAGGGGCGATCGCTGGACTGTTGCTGGTTACGGTGCAGTCATTGCCAGGGAAAGGAAAGGCCGGGTCGCAGCCGGGGATTGTGGGTGCGGGACCTTGCAGGGGCGCGCCGCCTGTTGTGGGATTGAATTGCGCGAGTCCATCGAACGACTGGTCTGGAATGCCGTTGTTGGCCCAATACTGGCGCATCGCACCAAAGTAGTGGTCGAGGCTCCGGTTCTCCTGGATCATAAAAACGATGTGATTAACGCTCTTCAGACCCGGGCTGGTGGGGGGTGGTGTAACGCTGGTCGGACTTGACGACCCTCCGCAACCGTTCAGCAATATCATCAGGCCCGCGAGCGCCAATAGCGCCAGTGTCGAAAACCTCTGTTGTTTGTTACGCATTGGGTGCCGACCTTTAGCGCAGGATTTTTGGGAACAATCTGAGATGACGGGAAGCCGACGAGAGTTGTCCGGCGCTCGTCCACCAACTTCGGCTATTTGCTTCCCGGTTTCGACTCAAGCCGGATTCGGCGGTTCTTGCTGTCTAGCGTCACCACGAACCGCTGGAGGATTCCACACCCAATGTTGCCGAAAGCCATTTCGTCGACAAACCGTATTTGCGGGTGATTGATCGTGAACTGACCGAGTTTGGCCACGCCGTTCAGGGTCGCCACGGTGATGTTCGAGTCACCGTCCCCGGTGTTTGTTTTATTTCTAGGGATCGCCACGGGTTCGCTCGTTAGCCGCAATAGGTCGTCGTACCTCTCGGGAAGGTCGATACCGGAAGCTAACCCCAAGTTCAGGGCAACCTCCAGTTTCACGCCGTTCAGGGCCAGTGGCGTGGACGGCAGGGTGCCCTCTGCATCCCATTCAAATACAGTCCGGCCATCCACGGCAGGAAGTTCTCCACGCTGTAGTTCGATTCGCTTCGCGGGGTAATCGAGAGTAACGATCAGACCGGGAAACGAAGCGGCGTTCAGGACACCTTGGGGCAGATGGTTTCCTATCCACACGGTGGACACGTCCGCCGAAACCGCAAAAAGACCAGAGATCTCTGCCTCTCCCAACTCGAGTTTGTCGATTCGAGTGACGGTCGCTAAGGCGGGCGCAGCCTCCCCGGGTCGTCCGGCAATCGCCTGGCCCATGTCCGGGAGCCCGAGTTCGTGCGCCAGTTCCGTGCTGACCATGGTCCCGGTGACGCCCGTGTCGAGCGCAAACTGGAAAGGTCCCTTGCCATTGACCCGCACACTCACGACGGGCCGGCCGCCGAATAGTTCCATGGGGACGACTGTCTTCGGCACGCGAAGTTCGATCTGCGGAGGTGGCGGAGGGGCATTGCGAACGAACTCTTGAGCACTGGCCGCCGAGGCTTGCAGAAGAATCAATGCCAAAACGCCGCCGACGCTTACAGGATGTCCCTTCATTGGTTGCCTCGCGACATTTTCAGGTGCTCGACCGATATTCCACCACGTCGTTCGTCTCCTGCTTCGCGAGTCCACGAGGGGTGTCGTGACGTAAGCAAGAGCGCGTCATTTGGTGTCCAAAACTGTCGGTACAACATCCGAAAAATTTCTGCAGCGTTCTGCACACTCAGTGGACAGCTTCGCCCGAATAGTACCCACTCCGAGTGCGAACCGTCAGTTTGCGATGGCCTGGCGCCTGCGCTCTTACCTCAATGACACGGTATGCGCCATTTTGACTGTGGTTGGTTGGCTTGTACCCGATTGTGTATTGACTGCGAATGTCGCGGGCGACGGCCCGAGTGATGTCATCAACTTCGTCGAGGCCTTTTGGGAAAAAAGCAACTCCGCCCGTGCTGTCGGCCAGACTACGCAGGGCTCCGCTGTCCGACGGCTGAAGTCCGTCCCCGAGCAACCCGATGGCATAGAGCGTCGGTCCATCCTTCTGCTGCAAGCGGCGCATAGCCTCCTGTAATGTTTCCCGACTGGCATTGTCGCGGCCATCGGTGATCACCAGCAGCACCTTCCGGTCCACACGGGTATTGTTCTTCAAATGGACTGCGGAAGCGACGATGGCGTCATAGAGCGCGGTACTGCCCTGGGTAGAGACTTTCTGCAAAGCTTGTTGGAGCAGGTCGATGTCGGAGGTGAAATCCTGGTCGAGATAGGAATCCTGGCTGAAATTGACCACAAAGGTTTCATCTTTGGGATTGCTGGCTCGAATCAGATTGAACACCGCCTGATTCACCTTGTCTCGCTTTTCGCGCATGGAGCCGGAGTTGTCGATTACGATGCCCATCGCCACCGGCACGTCGTCCCGGTGAAATGAGGTAGTCGCTTGCGGCACTCCATCCTCGAATGCCGTGAATGCTGGCCGGTCGAGATTAGTGACGAGGCGTCGCTGCTCATCTACGACCGTAGCGCGCAAGATCACTTCCCGCACTTCCGTCTTGAACACGAAGACGGTGCCCTGATCGTCTGCCGGCTGCTGGCTGTCCGGTTCCGCTGGCGTCGTTGTGCCATCGCTCGGAGGCGCAGGCGCAGCATTGGGTACTGGGGCCGTTTGCTGGACGCCGGTTGCGCTTGGAGGAGCTGGACCCGAAGGGGAGGTTTGACCGTCTACTCCAATCGTTGCCAGAATCAGAGCGAGCAAGAAGCACACGCCGGCAAGCATGATGGCGACGCGACAAAACTGGAGCGCAGTTTTGGACGCAGGGAGTTGTTCTTCGTCGCTGTTTTCGTTCGTCTTAAAGCTGGCCTTAAGGCTCATAGGTGCTGACTCGTGGTGCTAACCCGCAGCAGCAGATGAGAGGTGCGCCGGCGAGGCCTTTTCATGTCTGCATTCAGGTGCTGAAAAGCAGCCTGAGAGTTGCTTGTGCGGAAGCCTATCTTTCGCGGAAAAGCAGCATTCTGCGCACTTTGTTCCTCATTCCTAACTCAGGAAAAGCCGGAATGCCATTCCCTGGAGCAGCCAAGTGCATGGGTGGGGCAAGCCGCGACCGAGGCTTCCGCCCGCTACTGGCCAATCTTTGCATGTACTTCCGAGTAGTTCGACCCCTGTTTACCCTTGCGATTCCTCGCAAAACGTACCTACAATCGTCGTAATTAGCCGTTGGAGTCGCTCCTCAATTACTGGCCAAGGAGGCCTACAGGTGAAAAGCTTGATGCTTTTCGTGGCGCTGGCAACGTCAGTCCCGGCGGTCGCAGGAGTTTCGGTCACTGCACCAGTCAACAATAGCAATGTTGCCACCACAGTTCAGTACGCTGCCACCGCAACTACGACCTGCGCCCATGGGGTCTCCGCGATGGGTATCTATACGGCTCCTGGAGTACTCGCATACACCGTCGGCGGTGCAGCGCTCAAGACCGAGTTGACGCTCAACCCGGGAAAGTACAATACCGTGGTCCAGGAATGGGACAATTGCGGAGGAGCGTCGAAAACTCCTGTCACGATAACGGTCGGCGGACCTGTGCAGGTAACCGCTCCCGCGAACGGCAGTTCGGTGGGTTCCCCCGTTCAGTTTGTCGCTTCTGCTACAACCAGCTGCCCGGCTGGAGTGGCGGCGATGGGCATCTATACGGCTCCTGGAGTGCTGGCATATAAGGTCAATGGAGCCGCTCTGAATACTTCTTTGACACTCAGCGGGGGAACCTATCAAACCGTGGTTGAGGAATGGGACAACTGCGCGGGTGCCGCTACCACGCCGATCACGATTACCGTGGGCTCCGGCGGCCACTCGGGGCAATTTGTGCACCTTGATCAGCAGACTGGGTGGACGGGATACGCGCTGATTCCGCCAACGTACAACATCTGCACCTCGTGCGTGCCAACCGGACCCCAGCTCACCTGGTCGATGACCCAGGGCATCACGTCACCCGCTCTGAGTGGTGGGGATTCCGCCCGCATGGATATTGGGGGGCAGACGGACTATTCCGACGCGCTGTGGAACAACCACCTGATCGGCGATTTTTCGTCGCAAGGTCTCCCCGACCCAAGTCATACCCTTGTTCCCAATATTCACAATTTCACCTACGACGTCTATTTCTACGCGACCGACATAAGCGTCTCCCAGGCGCTGGAGTTCGACATCAATCAATTCGTCAATGGCCAGTCGTTCATCTGGGGACATGAATGCCGGATTGCCGGCGGCAATGAGTGGGACATCTGGGACAATCAGGGTCAGAAATGGCATCCGACCGGGGTTGCCTGTAATCCCGTGAACAACTCGTGGAACCACTTGGTCATTCAGGTGCAAAGAACCTCTAACAATCGGCTTCTGTTCCAATCGATTTCGTTGAACGGTCAGACTGCGACGCTGAACTACTCCGAGAGTCCAACGTCCACCACTTGGTATGGCATCACGATCAACTACCAGCAGGATGGCAACTACGAGCAGGAGCCGTATTCGATTTGGCTGGATAATCTGACGTTTACATACTCGTAAGCCTTGCTCAGTCGGTTCGTACAGCCGACGGCCGTCCCGCCACCAGCCTGGTTGATGCGGATGCTCGCTCGTTTCCCCACGCCTAACGGGCGCCAGACTCCTCGACAACTGGTAGTGTCTCAGCTTGCCGAGACACTACCCGACAACTACCTTGCTGTCCTCAATGCCAATCAGCCGCTGTCGCTGCTCCGGCATCCGCTCCAGAATTCCAGCCGATCCTAACGAATTCTTCTTACAAACTTTCGTTATCTAGCGCATTGACACCCTCTGGATCATATTGTTCGCAGATTGACCCAACTCATCAACTACTGTTTGCGACGCTTCTGGACATGCTTGTCATACCACTTTCGTCGGTCCTCTTGTGTGGCCAACTTTGTAGGGTTACTTCGAAGCTCAGGAGTTAGCTTGGACATCGCGGATTCGGCATGACCAGCCAATCGGCAAGATTTCATCACATTTTCTGTTAGCTGGAACAGGCTGTATACACCGGTGGATAGCACTTTCTACGTCTTGTTGCGCTCGGGCCTCAACCGGTACTTTCGTGCAAGCAGATCGATTATCTCAACTGTGAGCTGGTCGTTCTTAGGGCAGCAAGCGAGGTAGTTAGCTAATGAAAATATCGAGATATGCTCTTCTATTTGGGCTGGTAGCCCTAGCAGTGTGTTTGCCGCTGGCACCCGGTGCATTCGGCCAGATTCAGTCGACGATCAGTTGCCCAGCAGGGCACGGCTACTGGGATGTATTGAGCGTAATGATGATGGACCCAGGACTGGCCTCCAGTTACCACATGGAGGGTATCACCAAAGGCCTGCCATCGTCGTACATCTATACCATATGGGATCAAAGTCAGACTAAGGTCTATTACGTGAAGAACCCGCAAGGCAATCCCTGGGACATCAATCTTTACGACTCAAATTACATCTACCAATGGGTGACGGAGCTGGGTTCCTGGAAGGGCGTCAACCACTGGAATGATCCAACCAGTTGCAAGAAATTCAACAATGGCAGCCAGAAGGACGGGGCCGACCTTTCCATGCGCTGGGCCGCGCGGTGCGCGTCTCCGGGAGGAGAGAACAGTTCGTTCTGGAACGCTCCGCCTCCAACACAAGCTAACAATACGAACTACTACACCTACGTGGACCAGGCGTTACAAAGTCCTTCCCAGAATCTCGACTATTCTCTGCTGGAATTGAAGCCCACACGCACTATGGTCATCACCGACCACCGCGCGGATCCACCGCGACGCTTTCCCATTACAACATTGCCCCTGCAATATACGTATAGCTGCAGTGTTTCCGGGAACGTCAACTCGTGTAAGTTTCGTGAAGTCTTTGAATATGGCGTGGATACAGACGTCAATCCAGTGGACAACATCAGGCACAGTTATGGATGGATACGCTGGCGCTACCACACCAACGCGACAGCGGGAAACCCAAAGCTTGCCCCCAGATGGATACAGGCGAATATATCGACCTCCAATCAGTTGTTGCCCGGACAGGTCAGCCTCGTTTTCCAGTGTTTCTAGACCGCGCTGGACTGTAAGACGGTACGTCAGGTAAGAACACTTCTCCGGGCCGGATGGCGAGATCGTTTTTTGGGAACCGGCCCGCGAGACGTAAACCTCGGCCCTGAAACTCCCGCATGGGGCGCCCTTCTTCCTTCTTCGCCCCTTGATCTCATCTGGAGATCAGATCAACTTATCGACTCTTTCCCATTCTGGGCAACCTTAGGTGGGTCCTCTTCATCCATAAGGCTGCAACTTTGTGATGGAGCTGAAATGAGAGTCAACGCTGTCGACGCATTGCGCCCGCGGTAGGACCTTGACCGCCAGCCAAGACCCGTCAGTGGTCTCGGCTCACCGCCTTGATGAGTTTCCCTTTCACCATGAGGAAAGTTCTATGAATGCGTTTCGCATTTTGGTGGCCGACGACCATCCGATATTCCGTTTCGGTCTATGCTCGCTGCTTCGGTCTCACCCCAGCTGGGAGGTCTGCGGAGAGGCTGCTGACGGGCGCGATGCGGTGGAGAAGTGCCGGCAGTTGAAACCAGATCTTCTTATTTTGGACATATGCATGCCAAAGCTAAACGGCATGGACGCAGCACGGCAGATCCTGAAAGACAATCCCGCTCAGGCCATACTCGTGCTTACCGCCGTGGACTCCGAGCAGGTGGTTCAGGACTGTTTGGAAGCAGGTGTTCGCGGGTGGGTTTTTAAGTCCGACGGAACCGACGACATGATGACAGCAGTGGAGGCTCTGCAAAGGCACAAGAGCATCTTCAGTTCGCGAATATCCGATCTGCTTACGGACGTTTACAAGCGGCATCGCGTGGATCCAGCCGCGGCCAAAGTAGCCAGGTTGTCGCCTCGGGAGCGCGAAGTTGTGCAGCTTTTGGGTGAGGGCAAGACTTCCAAGGAAGTCGCCACGATGCTAGGCATGACCTTGAAAACGGCAAAGACACATCGCGGCAAAGTCATGCTCAAGCTCAAGCTCCATTCCATCGCCGAGTTGGTGCTGTATGCGGTGAGGAACGAAATCGTCCACGTGCACCTTCCAGTTAGCCTGCGCTTGCCCAACCCGACCGGTGTGGCCTCGCAGCGAATTAACTGAGAGTTTCGCCTGCCTCGATTTGCCGCTCTTCCCCGTTACCAAAAAATCGCCAGATCCTCCAACGTTTTGCGCGTGGCGAAACGGCTCACCAGATCCCTTTGTCGTTTCCCGTGACCTTGTATGAAACAAAGGCTGCTGCCGCCAAGCCAGGCAGCAAGGACAGACGACTCACAGTTCGTAAATTCTTTTGCGTGCCGGCGCAAAGCACCTGGCGCAAGAAAAGGCCGACCGCTTGAGGCACAATCGAGATTCGCAGGAAATCCCCCCGCAACTGCAGGGCGTCTCCTTTTGTGGCCGAAGAAACCACCTCGGCGGGTATTTCCAGCTTGGCCCCATAAGCGCGGTCATACTCCGCAACCGCCGCAAGAAAAGTTGCAACCCCCGGCCAGATGCCGCTGGATTCAGCCGCCGCTCGCAAAATGGTGTAGTCCAACTGCTGTGCTTGTACCAGCTTTGTCGTATCGACGATATCGCACAGCCGGCAGTAAAAATGGCGGTACATACGTTGTAGGGTGGTAATGAGCGCACGTTCCTCAGGAGCTGGTACGCGGAAGGTATAGCCTCCAACCGTTCGGCGAACGGCGCGGCTTTCGACGCGGCGCGCGAGATTCAGATGCTCCCCAGTCTGTCCCAGGCATCCGACATGTATTTCGACGGCCTCCGACAGGCCCGGCAGTTTGAAATTCCACTTGTTCGCCAGCCGATCACCCCAACTGCGAGGCAGGACTTCGGCGGCAAGATTCTTTCGCAGGATGCTGGCGACCTGGTCTTGACGACCTCCTGTGTACAGGTCAAGGTCCGAACCAATATCCGGCCAGTGATCGAGCGACTTGATCACAATGGCCGAGCATCCCGCGCTCTCCAGTTCTTCGCAGACCGTGTACAGCACGCTGAGCGCTCGACTGATCCGCTCCTGCTCCTTCGCCAGCGCCGTCGCACACTGGCTCGACACGCGCGGGCTCATGGCGCCCAAGGTGGAACTTTGCAGAGCTTCGATCGCGCGAACCAGTACATGGTGCAAATCGGCAAACGCGAGAAATCGAGAGAACTCGTCATGATCCCAATTCGAGAGCATTCGCAGCTCATGACCCAAAGCAAGCGCATTCGATCCGGCGAAAGGCTCACCCAGCAAGAGCTGCGAGAGCAGATGAAGATCTCGAGCAGGGATCGATCTCCCAGTTTGCCTGGCGTCGTCCATTGCCAAAGAACTCATATCAAAATCCATCTCGGTGCGACGCGTTCGTTGCTGGTCTTGCGCACTTGCGGCCGACTCCCGATTCGATGGCGGTGCCTTCCTCATAATCATTCCACGTGGCGACCATGAGAAAAGGCATGGGTTTGACCTGGTTATAGAAATGAAAGAGGTGCAGAGTGTCCTCGAACGTCTTCCCGCAACGTTCATCGATGTGGCGATGCAATCCCCAGGACGCCTTGGTATCGTCGAACCCAGGCCATGCGGTGCCCACAGCGATCTTGTCGGGCCGGCTTTGCATCTTCTTGTAGAAAGCTTCGAGATACTCTTTACCCCAGTCGCTTCCATCTCGTGCCCATTCCTTGGAGGGATGCACCCAGGCATAGTTGCCGTCGAAGGCATTGGCATACTGCGGCGGAGGATCGTCCTTATAAATTAGCAACGGAGGAACAGGCCAAGTGTTGACTTGCGCCCGCACACGGTTCCAATCGGTGTGGCCGCGTTTGGGAAAGATAAAAATTACCGGCCGGCCGTTGTATTCGAGGTAGGCGTCCCGGCCCGGGGCCCCTGGCCGAAGGTAGGCGTCGTACGCTTTGGCCATTGCCGCCAGCGATTCCTCGGTGGCTTGGCCATTATCTTCCTCGGTCTCATCGTACATAAGAGCCACTTTGAAGCGACTCTGGCTGGCGACCTGCTGCATCAGCGCGTAACTGCGATCGAGAAAAGGACGCCGTTCCCCATACCAGTCAACGGCGAAGGCCCGGACTCCGAGATCCTTGGCTTTGCCGATTTGGCCCCGCAGGACTGCGGGATCGTCGGTGCGGTATCCCACCTTGATGTGCTCCGGGTCGCCGAACCAGGGCACGTAAACCGCCACTACTTTGGCGCCTTGCGCAGGACTTTCCACTGCTTGGCTCAGCCCGCGGTAAGCGCCCGCGCGGTGACACCCGGAAGCAGTCATCAATGCCGCCGCGATGCCGAAGATTAGAGGCAGCTTCGACTTCGACATCCTTATTACTATTGGTCTCCCTAAGATCATGAGTTCCATCAAGAAGCGGGCACACTTTGCAGCAGACGAACCATCCAGCGATCCGCAGTCGGGGTCATCAGCACCAGGAACCTCGCACTCACTTTCTCGCCATGAAGAAGCCTGGAGCCGTCGAATATCTGCAATTCATACTCGGTGCTGTCCTGCAGTTGGATGACGCCGCCATCGGGGGAATAGAAGACGGCTTCCAAGGTGTGTCCATGGTCGATGTAATGGCGGTGAATACCGATGGCGCTCTGCTCCGCAACGGTCTCGGTGAATTCCTTCTTGGCAACGCCAGTAAAATAGCCATTCAACAGTTCGGCACGGTTCTGCTCCAAACCTATGGCGAGTGTTTGCCAAGCTGCGGCGTAATCATGCACGATTTTCTGCCGAGTCAAGTCTTCCATGTCGCGCGGTCCCCGCGACGCGGTAAAGTCGACCCTGGGTAGCGACGATGAAGCCGGAGCGGAACTAGACGTGACCACGGCTGTTTTGGGTGCCCACAGCCCAAAGCAAAGCAGGAAAGCCGTCGCGCTGGCGAAAAGCTTCAACGTGAGCCTCCCATATAAATTTCGTTTCCGGCCACGACACCGGAGGCCACGGAAATCGTCGCGGGCCCGGCGAAGCCCATTTCTGTTCGAGCCACACCTTTCTTGATGGGTGCGTCTACCGTGCTTCGTCCGAGTTTGTCCAACTTGGTGAATGTGACGATCGTGCCGTCGGGTACTGAGTTGCCTCGACAATCGCGGACCGGCTCGGTCTGTAGCACGACACGGTCGCCTTTATGCTCCGCAGACGCGTGCAGCTTGCAGGGCTCCGCGGCAACCTGCTGCACCACCCTCCGTTCGGACAGTTGTCCCAGGGACGCGTTAATCTCCACGGTTCCGTCTTTAGCGCCGGAATTCAGACGGGTCCACGCGACACCGTTACGGGTCATTCGGGGCGGGGAAGAAACTACGGTCTCTTTGGGGATCGCGCCGGAGATTGCGCGGAAAGTGACACTCTCCGGCTGCAACGCGAGATTGTGAAAGCGGTCCATTACCACGGTCACCGCACTGATGGCATCGACCCTACCCACCGGCACGCGAGAGGGGTGTACCAGAAATACAAGTTCCGCTCCGCGGTTCGGAGTCACATAAAAGTTCGTGGTGGCGCATTCGTCTCCGTTGCAAGCCATGACCTGGTAATTCCCAGAGATCGCGATCTCGCCGGAACCGATCTGGATGGTGTCTCCCGCCTGAAACTGGCGCTTTGCCACGTGTCCTGGCCCG
Organism: uncultured Acidobacteriaceae bacterium; assembly: GCA_963722485.1. Taxonomy (GTDB): domain Bacteria; phylum Acidobacteriota; class Terriglobia; order Terriglobales; family Acidobacteriaceae; genus Acidiflorens. The sequence continues at coordinate 7,159 of CAVRNL010000014.1, read as the reverse complement.
ATCAGATAGAACGTTGCAGAACCGGTGCCGCTGCTGGACACAGCGACCGCTTCTCCGGCGTTGACGATAGCGGGCAGGCGCAGAGCGGGCGGCGTTTCTGCCTGGGACGTGGCCACGAACGCTGAGCACAGAAGGAAGGTGGAGCAGAGAAACGCGCAGCAGAGGATACGCATATCAGGAGGTACCCCGTGTGTACTGATTGGCCATTACACGAAAACGCTGGACCCGCGCGGCCACATCGGCAGGGAGGTCGACCGCAAAGTGCTGCGGAGTCGTCGGCAGGAGCGCCCGATCCACGTATTCGTCGGAGACCCAAATGACTTTGCCATTGTTGTCATAGCAAGCCGCCAGCACGTGAGCGATGTTGACGGTCTGGCCGCTCTGGTTCACCAGTTCGCCTGCCAGAACCTTGTTTCCCAGGGCATCTGTTTCCAAGCGCTGGTTCATGACGCCGATCACCGGATCGGCCGAGGCCGGAACGGCGGCGACGTTTGCATCCAAGCGAACCTGCTTCAACTGATTGAGCTGTAGCTTCGGGAAATCGATTCGGTAAGGCGTGACCTGACTGGGCAGCAGAATGTGCGACACCTTGTCGAAGCTGCCCTCGTGATGGAATTCCGCACCGTTGGCATCCACCAGCGCGGCGTTGACGTTGAGGTAGGCCGGAATGGTGTCTTCATTTACGACTTCCCCCATCACGATCACTGAATCGTCGCGCTCGATCGCATTCATGGAGATAATGCGAACCTTCGGAGGATCGATGCTGGCCGTGCCCCATTCACCTTCCGGTCCGCGATTCACAACATCCCATCGCAGGTAGTTCACGGCCATCACTTGCGCTGGAAGTTGCGGAACCTCGGTGACCGGCCAGAACACCTTCCAGTCGTTTTCCTTTTCCCTGCGAACCACTTTCAGGTCGCGAGTGTCGGAGAGCGACCCGACGGCGGTGGACCAGTTCAGTTTCACGCGGACCAATGCGTCGTCAGCGTCCTGGTGGAGCACGCTGACTTCAGAATCCTCGAGAGTGGAATAGGTCCGCAAGCTGCCATCGCCGCCCGCCAGGTCGTAGACGAAAGCGGAGCTGTCTACTTGATTAGCGTTCGCCAATTGCGCCTGGGCCTTGGGCCAATTTTTCTCGCGCACCGAACGCAGCAGGTTCTGGACGGCCTGTTCCGGAGTGTTCTGAGTGCGCAGACTGACTCCCGCTGCTTTGGCAGACTGCAGCCAACCTATTGCCACCAGCAGAAGAATCCCGAAAAGAAGGGTCAGTGCCAACCCATATTTCATGAATTCCCCCCCCGAGCATACAGCGCATCATTTGTACGAACTGGAACCATCAGGACTCGCGGCACTCGGCGGCGGTCCGGCAGCAGAATGAGGAATAGAACTGAGAGGACGGCGGTGCTCATTGGCAGAATGCCCCACAACCAGCCCTCCCAAGGTGCTGGGACTGCATCCGATTCGATCTTTCGTGCCGGAGCTACATCCTCCTTGGACCAAACCGTAATCGTCCCACCATCGTAAGTTTCAATCTGACGCCATCCGGCAAACACTAACAGCGGCTCATAATACTGATCGTGAACGAAGATGTATTTCAGGCCATAACGGTTGGCATGTTTCAGCATGGCGCGGAGAGAGTCCATACCAGCGGTCCCGAAAAACTTGGCGCTGGTTAACTGGGCCGCGCCATAGTCTGTCATTTCCGGCAGCAACCGCGCCGAGTTGTACTCGCCATCAACGCTGGGCGCTTCGGTATACGTCGAGATCTTGGGGAGAGCATTGCCGAAACCGAGCGTCAAATAACGATAACGGTCATGTCCATCGCGGTTCAGGAAAGAAACGACCGAATCCACATTCAGACCGCCCGTGGCATGGAAGGGGCTCATATCAAGCCAAGCCATGGCCAGCGCGAATGTGCCTATGGCGGCGAGGGACAGACCAGTCGCTGCCGCGCGTGGGTAGCGGCGCAAGAGATCCACCGCCAACAGGCCCACGATGGGCAGAGCGAGGAGCGATGCCCAAAGCGTAAAGCGCTCGAACGTCAGAATGTCAAAAGCGCGTCCCAGCAGCCATTTGGGCAGCGGCGTGGTGCCGCCCAGCCCGAAGATAAATGCAAACCAAAAACTAATCAGCAGGGGTCTCAGCCGTGGTACCGCCGCTCCCCGGAACAAGATGAAAGGGAGGGCCAGAATCATAGCGCCGTAAGGCACCACGAAATAGTTAAAGCCGTAGAGAGGATTGAAAAGAAAATTAGACCGGCTGGCGTGGGGGATCGGAATTTGCTTGATCGGGTGCTGCAAAATTGAGATCCAGTAGGGCAGCAGGACTACCGCCACTCCAACCACCATCAGGGCCGCGAAAGACGCTCCCCGCAGCAGCACCTTCGTCCCCGAGTTGCCACCGGTTTCGGCGCGCTCGTCCATCCACGCCAACCAGAGGACAGGAATGGCGAAGAAAATTGCTCCAAAGAGTAGGGTGACGTGATGCACCGACGCCGCCGCCAAACCCAGCATCACTCCCTTCAACAGCGAACGAAGCTTGCCGTGCCGCGCCCAGTAATAGAAATAAGGCACCGCGTTCAGATAAAGAGGAGCCGCAAGAATGGTAGATAACTGCCCCGCCGAGTAGACCAGGAAGGCAACCGCGCCCAGAAAAACGCTGCCCAGAGCCGCGTAGCTGGCCGACGTGTCATCCACCCACAATTTCGCGAAACGATATACTCCCACCGGCAACAACAGCAGCGCCAAAAACTGGACGAGTCCATACGCCGCGTTCAGGCCGACTGCATAGGACAGAAGCGCGACCAACTGGTGTCCCAACGGTGGATAGGTGGTCTGCGAAAAACCCGCGAACCATTTTTCGTTCCAGGGATTAAACCAGTGCTGCGCATAATGGGAAGCGAAAAAAATGTGAAAATTTGTGTCGTAGGAAGCCTTCGCCGGCAACTGCATCAACAACAGCGGCCCATGTATGGCTGCGACCAGCAAGAGTATTAGTAACAGCGGGATAGGACGACCCACCGGACTTCTTTCAGCGATCACTGCAATCCTCTCGGCCACCACGCTTTTGGTAACGGTATTGGATTCCGAACCCCCTCAAGGGTTTGCCCCGGCGGACGGTTAAAAATATGCGCCCGGTGGGGGCTTCCGTAAGCATCCCCTCTAGCCCCGGTAGCACCTAATGACCGCTTGCGAGGTCATATTCCGCGCTCATATTCAAAGATGCCTGTCTTGAGAGGTGAATAAGCACGTGTCACACCGCGTCGTGGTCCCGGCTGGGATGCTCTTGTTGGGCACAGTGTTGTGCTACGCGCAAACCTTCGAGGTCTCCCCGCAGAACGATGCCAATCGCACTTCCGGAGCGACGAGTTCACCAAGAGCGCGGGCTGCGGAAAACACCCTCGGATGGGGTTCAGGTCTCGAGGTCGCCCAACAGGCCCGCACAGCGCAGGCTGCATTAGGCGCCGGAGATTATGCGGCCGCCAGTTCGCACGCCGAGCTTGCGGCAAAGGCTGCACCCCAGAATGCCGATCTCTGGTTCCTGTTTGGATATGCTGCCCGGCTCGCCGGCCGTTATCAGGCATCCGCCGACGCATTTCAACGTGGACTGGCACTTCGGCCTTCCTCTATCCAAGGTCTGGCGGGTCTGGCGCAGACGTACGCCAAGATGGGCCGGAACGAAGATGCTCGACGCCTGTTGTTGCAGGTCATCGCGACCAATCCCAACAGCGCCAATGAGCTGCAACTCGCTGGCGAACTCTTTCTTAGTTCCGATCCCCAGCACGCTCTGGACTTGCTGAATCGAGCGGAAGCCCACAGTCCGGCCCCGCGCACCGAACTGCTCATGGCCCGCGCCTATCAACTGCTGAACCGTCTCGACGATGCCAACGAGTCTCTGGAACGCGCGCGCAGCCGGGCGCCGCACGATTCCGACGTTCTGCGCGCAGTGGCTGCGTACTATCGAGAAAACAGGAAGTACGACCTCGCCCTCTCCACGCTGCACCAAGTGACAGCCAAGACGGCTGACTATTGGGCCGAGTTGGCCTATACCTATCAGCTTGCCGGCAAGAAGAGCGAGGCAGCCGATGCCTATGTGCAAGCAGCGAACGCGGCCCCAGGGGAGATTGGATACCAGCTAGGCGCAGCCGAAGCGTTGCTGAACGTGGGCAAGATCCAACCCGCGAGTGAACTGCTGGGGCGTGCCGAAACGCTGAATGCCGACCACTATCGCCTGCACGCCATACGCGGACGGTTGGCCAGCCTGCAAGACCGTCCCGACGACGCCGTCCGGGAATATCAGACCGCCATTGCACATTTGCCGGAAGCCGTGCCCGAGGGTGCGCTCTATCCGGTCGAACTGCACGTCAACCTGGCTGAGATGTACAAAGATTCTGACAACCCTGCTGCGTCAGCCGAGCAAATTGGCTTGGCTGCGGCCCAGATCAAGAATATTGAAGCCGGCAACGCGGACAAGCCGGAGTTCCTGCGACTGCGGGCGGCCATCGAATCGGCCTCCAATGACCAGCCTGCCGCGGAAAAAGATCTCAAGGAAGCTCTCTCTCTCGATACCGGTAACGTGGCTCTCATTCTCAATTACGCGAATCTGCTCTGGAAAATGCAACGCCGGGATGAGTCCCTCAAGCTGTTTCACCAAGCCTTGGAACTGGATCCGGACAACCGCTCCGCCCTGTCGTCGCTTGGTTTCTTGTCCCGGGAGACCGACAGCCCTAAGGCTGCGGAACAGTACTTTCTGCGTCTGGCCGAGTTATATCCGAACGACCATGTTCCCTATCTAGCGCTCGGCGACCTGTATACGTCGGAGAAGCTGTTCCCTCTCGCCCAGAGTAACTATCAAAGAGCATATAGCTTGGCGCCCAAGAAACCCCTCATCGTAGCGCGAGGCGCCAACGCCGCTCTCGAGGGCCACGATCTTGAACTGGCCAAGAACTGGCTGGACCGCGCCGAAGGTGAGATGAAGGCCGATGTCCAGGTGATGCGTGAGCGCGAACGCTATCTCACCCTCACCGGACACTACGCTGAATCCGCGGACTTGGGATACAAGGTGTTGGAGAAACTGCCGAAAGACCCTGAGGCTCCCGTCTATCTCGGCTACGATCTGGTTTTTCTCGGTCAGTATGAAGATGCCCTCATCTTGTTCGATAAATACGAGCCCATTCTCCCCCAGGACAAAGATCTTTGGCTGATTGCGGGACACTCGCACAACTCGTTGGGCTATCCAGGGAAAGCGGTCACCGACTTTACCGAGGCCTTGCAGCGCGACCCAAGCATGGCTACGGGCTACATGGATCGTGGGTATGTTCTCAACAATCTGAAGAAGCCCGACGCGGCAGTAGCGGACTTTGAAACCGCCATCAAGCTGCATCCGGGATACGGCGAAGCTTACTTGGGATTGGCGATGGCAGACCTGCAACTTAACCGTGCCATTAAGGCGATCGAGGAAGTGAATGTCGCGGAGAAGATCCTGGGGCCGTCTCGCATCACGCATCTCACCCGAGCCGAAAGTTTTCGGCAGCGCCTGCGTCTGAGCGACGCGGAAAAAGAATATCGGGCCGCGTTGACTTACGCTCCCAACGATCCCGAGGTGCAACTTGCGCTCGCGGACACGATTTTCCGGTTACACCGTTATCAGGAAGCGGTGGATCTCTTGCTCCGAGTTTCCGCTGCCGAACCTGACCAAGCGCTGGTTTATGCTCGTCTGGCGCGAGTCTATGCCCAGATGCACAGCCAGCAGGAAACGTTGCACTACGCGCAAGAAGCCGAGAAGGCGGGCAAGGGGCAAAGCGGCATCTTGCTGGCCACCGGAGAAGCGTTCTTGACCCTGGGCGACCGCGATGCGGCCATGCAGCGATTTTCTCGCGCTCTCGAAGCTCCGGAAGGAGACGCGATCGATACTCGCCTCGCCATTGCTCGCCTCTACGCACTCGAAGGCCGGGGCGCGGAGGCTCGCCAACAGGTAGCTTTGGGACTCGCCGAAGCTCGCGTCTCCGACAACACGCCGCTCAAGCCCCAGCACCTGGTCGAAGCGGCGGATGTCTTTCTGACCACACACGAATTTGAGTTAGCCAAGATGTACCTGCAACGCGCCCTCGCCGAAGGGGCTGATGAGGACGTCGTTGCGCTGCGTCTGGCGAATGCGGACCTGGCTGAGGGAAAGACTAAGAGTGCGGGGACGGAACTGGCTGTGGCAGCCGGACAAGATGGGCAACCGCAGAGCTACGATTACCTCATGACCCAAGCCAATGTTTACCGCCAGCAACGGGAGAACTTACCAGCCTTGGCCGCCTTTGCCCAGGCCAGCGAATTGGCCGGCGACGACAAGACCGCCGAATCGGCACAGTACGCGGTGGCATCCGAAGAAGGGCGCAGGATTAACGAAAACGTGAGCCTATCGTCAGAGGCCTCGTTCACGCCGATTTTCGAAGATATCACCATCTATGTTTTGGGTGCGAGGCTTCCCCCAAATGTTTCCTCACCAAAACCGCTTCCGCCACCGCGCTCTTCTTTCGAAAGCCAGGCGGTTGCCGGCTATCGTTTGCACTTTGATGGGATGCCGACCGTGAGCGGTTTTGTAGGCGAACGTAACGCCGAAGGTACGATCTCGATTCCCAGCACTTCCACTGTCCAGGACCGCAATACTTACGACACGTTGTTCAATACCGGAATAAGTCCGACCTTGAGGCTGGGCAATGCCAGCGTTCTTCTCAATGCCGGAGTTCAATTCACAATCCGCCGCGACAGCATTTCACCCGTCGGCATGAATCAGAACCTCTTTCGGCAATTCCTGTATTTCTCCACCAACCCACTTATGAACTTGCTCACGGTTTCGGGCAATGTAATTCACGAAACTGGCCCTTTCACGGAACAGGACTTGCATTCCAGAGACGACGTTGCATCCCTTGACTTCAAAGTAGGCCGCCCTTGGGGAAAGACGACGCTGATCACGGGATATGGCGTGCGCGACGTGTTATTCGACCCTACGATTCTCGAATATCACACCACCGACGCGTATCTGGGACTGCAACGCCGCATCGGCACGCGTCTTCAGTTTGCCGTGCTGGCGGATTACATCCGGGCCTGGGAAACGCTAAACAACGATCACGCGATCGCGCAGGCTATTCGTCCGGCGGCCAGATTCTCCT
>CAVRNL010000013.1:0-6655 GCA_963722485.1 uncultured Acidobacteriaceae bacterium | reverse complement strand
GTGCGTTACTACGGGCAGTGGATGCGTGATCGGGCACTCGAAAGCATTGGCCATCTTTACCCAACGGCGAAACTGCCTACGGAGCTAGGTGGCGGAGAAGCTACTGTCATTGCTTGGCTCTGGGCTCGGACTGTGAAGTGTCCCAATCCAGCGTGCGGCGCGAAAATGCCCCTTGTCCGCTCATTCACTATCTGTTCCAAACCTAAAAACAACGCATGGGTGGAGCCCACAGTCGATCATTCCACTAGGACTATCCTCTACAAAGTCAAGACAGGGGTTGGAACGCCTTCGGACGGAACCGTCAATCGAAAGGGCGCTCGCTGCCTAGTGTGCGGGACCTCTGTTCCCTTGGATTACGTACGTGCCGAGGGCCGCGCCGGAAATATTGGGGCACAAATGTTGGCAATTGTGGCCGAGGGTGACAGGAAGCGTACCTATTTATCGCCGACGGCGGAACAGGAATCCCTCGCAGCAGTAATGCGGCCGGCGAACGCTCCTGATACTAATCTCCCTGAACAAGCTCTGGGATTTCGAGTGCAACGATATGGTTACATCAAACACAGAGATTTATTCACTGCCCGCCAATTGACCGCGCTGGTGACGTTCAGTGACCTCGTACCCCTGATGAGAGAACGTGCCATTAAAGATGGAGCCAGCGCCGACTACGCGGATGCACTTTCGGTTTACCTCACGTTTTCAGTAAGCCGCAGCGCGAACTACTGGTCAAGTTTCGCAATGTGGGGCGGAGACTTCATTGTACAGTCACTCTCACGACCGGCGATGCCTCCGGTGTGGGACTATGCGGAGGGAAACCCGCTCTCAGATTCCACTGGGAGTTGGGGGCGGCGCCGTTGAGTGGGTCTCCAAGGTACTTGAGAGGCTGCCTGCATCTGGAGTTGCGTCCGTCACGCAAATCGATGCTGCACAAGGTGGGACACTCGACTGTGCTGCCGTTTCAACTGATCCGCCTTATTACGACAATATAGGATACGCGGACCTATCTGACTTCTTCTACATCTGGCTAAGACGCTCCCTTAAGAATATCTATCCAACTCTTTTCAGTACTTTGCTCGTGCCAAAAGCGCAAGAGCTCATTGCCACGCCGTATCGGTTCGGGGGCGATGCCGAAAAAGCTAAAAGCTTTTTCGAAGAGGGGCTTACATTAGCCTTCCGGAAAATGCGGGCCGAACAGTCGAAGACTATCCGCTGACCATTTTCTACGCCTTCAAGCAAGCTGAGACCGACGAGGATGGAGATGAGAATGGCCTCGCATCAACAGGCTGGGAGACGATGCTGGAGGCTTTGGCGGAATCTGATTTCAAGATCGTGGGCACGTGGCCAATGCGGACGGAACGCAGCGGCGGATTTCGGAACAAAGACCGTAACTCCCTCGCTTCCTCTATAGTCCTTGTCTGTCGTCCACGGCTGGACTCAGCGCCGGTCACAACCCGTAAGGACTTTTTATCTTCCCTAAAGAAAGAACTCCCGCACGCGATGCGCGACCTACAAAAAGGCAACATAGCACCTGTCGATCTTGCTCAAGCGGCAATCGGTCCTGGGATGGCTGTCTTTTCGAGGTATAAGAGAGTGCTGGAAAGCGACGGTTCTTCGATGAGAGTTCGCACCGCTTTGGGTTTAATAAACCAAGCGCTCGACGAGGTCTCTTTCTGAACAGGAAGGTGAGTTCGACCCCGACACGCGATGGGCTCTAGCCTGGTTCGAGCAGCATGCTTTCGACGAGGGACTCTATGGAGAAGCCGAAGTGCTAGCAACGGCGAAAGCCCTCAGCGTTTCCGCGCTCGATGAAACGAAGATTCTTAATCTCGCGCGCGGGAAAGTTCGTCTGATTCGGAGGGACGAACTTTCGGCAGACTGGAACCCTGCAACGGAGCATCGGCTAACTGTTTGGGCGGTGACGCAACACCTTATCCGGTCTCTCGACAAGAATGGAGAAACGGCAACCTCGACGCTGGCAAGCAAGGTAGGCGGACTCGCCGAAACTGCTCGTGATCTTGCTTACCGTCTTTACATCTTGAGTGAGCGTAAGGGTTGGGCCGAAGAAGCCGGGTTCTACAACAGCTTGGTCGTCTCTTGGCCAGCTATCGCACCGAAGGCGTTTGCACTAAGCTGAGATTTCACTGGATCAATCTATGGCGATCACAAACCATGAACGGGTCGGCAAGGCGCTCGAACAGTTGAACACCGGGCTGCGGCCTTTCGTCGAACGCGAACTGAAGGCTACCTATAAAGAGAGATGGGTGGAGACTGCCCGACCGAGCTTCCCGAACTGGCAACAGACCGGAAAAAACGCAGCACAACTGAACTGGGACACGCAGGCATTGCTCGGCGTGATGTGGGATCTGTGGAACGACTGCTTCAGGAAGATTCTCGGACCCTCTGACCGTAGCCTTGTCAGCGAGCTTCGCGATGTCCGCAACAAGTGGGCCCATCAGAAAGCGTTCAGTACCGACGACGCATACCGCGCTATTGATACCATCTCGCGACTGCTTACCGCCGTTGCCGCGCCAGAGGTAGAGCAAGTCGACCAGATGAAGGCTGAGACTCTCCGTGTGAAGTTCGACGAGCAGGTCCGAAGCCAGAAGCGTAAAGAATCGAGCATAGCCGTGGAGGGAAAGCCCGCTGCTGGACTTCGTCCGTGGCGCGAAGTCGTTACTCCTCACCCGGATGTTGCTTCGGGACGGTACCAGCAGGCGGAGTTCGCGGCGGATCTATGGCAAGTGTTTCTTGGGGAGGGATCGGACGAATATCGCGATCCGGTAGAGTTCTATCGGCGCACATTCATTACCGAAGGTCTCCAGAAGCTCCTATCGAATGCGCTGCTCCGGCTAGCTGGACAAGGCGGTGACCCGGTCGTTGAGCTGCAAACCAACTTCGGGGGCGGCAAGACCCACTCCATGTTGGCGCTTTATCACCTCTTTGCTAATGTACCGGCCAGCCAGCTCCCCGGCATGGAGGCGGTCACCAAGATTGCCGGCGTCTCGCAACCGCCCAAGGTCCGGCGGGCGGTGCTGGTCGGCAATCGAATCTCTCCCGCTGACCTTCACAAGAAGCCGGATGGTACCGTGGTGCGGACGCTCTGGGGCGAACTGGCTTGGCAGCTCGGTGGCAAAGAGGGTTACGAGATGGTCCGTACCGCCGACGAGAAAGGTGTCAGTCCAGGCGATTCATTGCGGTTGCTCTTCAAGAAGTTTTCGCCGTGTCTCATTCTGATTGACGAATGGGTCGCGTATGCGCGGCAACTCTATAACAAATCGGACCTGCCTGCTGGCGACTTCGATGCCCATTTCACTTTCGCGCAAACGCTGAGCGAATCCGCAAAGTTGGCCGGAAACACTCTTTTGGTAGTGAGTATCCCCGCCTCGCAAAACGAGATCGGCGGCGAAGGTGGACAAGCAGCACTGGAGCGGCTCAAGAACGTTCTCGAACGTGTGGAAACCTCTTGGCGTCCCGCCAGTACGGAAGAAGGTTTTGAAATTGTTCGCCGCCGCCTTTTCCAGCCAATCACCGATGCGGAGCTGTTTACCGCGCGGGACACAGTGGTGCGGGCATTCGCGGACGAATATCGGAAATCCCCGCAAGAATTCCCGTCTGAGGCCAGCAAGGGCGATTACGAGCGCCGGATGCGCGCCGCATACCCGATCCACCCGGAACTGTTCGACCGGCTGTACAACGATTGGTCCAGCCTAGACAAATTCCAGCGCACGCGCGGAGTGTTGAGGCTTATGTCGGCGGTAATCCACGCTCTGTGGGAGCGCGAAGATCGCGGCCTGATGATTCTGCCGGCGAACGTGCCCTTGGATGCGGTTGCTGTACAGAGCGAATTGACGCGATATCTACCGCCGACCTGGTCGCCGGTGATTGAGAAAGACATCGACGGGTCGCACTCGCTTCCGCTGCGGATTGATCGCGAGAATCCGATGCTGGGACGGTACTCGGCATGTCGCCGGGTAGCGCGGACTCTCTACCTGGGATCGGCGCCAATGCAAGATGCGGCCAACAAGGGCTTGGACGATCGTCAGGTCAAGTTTGGATGCGTTCAACCGGGCGAAACGTCAGGCACATTCGGCGACGCACTGCGAAAATTGGCCGATCAAGCGACGTACCTCTACGTAAATGAAGGCCGGTATTGGTACTCGACCCAACCGAGTGTGAACCGGATGGCCGAGGAACGTGCCGAACGGTTTCATCCGGAAGATGTCACAGAGGAGATCCGCCGTCGGCTGCTCGAAGAGGCAAAGCATCGAGGGGACTTTTCAAAGGTACATCCGTGTCCTGCGAGCTACAACGAAGTGGTCGACGAACCCGAAGCGAAGCTGGTGATCGTCGGGCCTGACTACCTTCACAGCGCCAAGGATACCGATAGCCCAGCCCGCCAGCTAGCCGCCGAAATCCTGAACCGCGGTTCGGCAGGTCGAAACTGCGGGAACATGCTGGTCTTTCTTGCCGCAGACAAAACGCGCTTTGCAGACCTCGACAAAGCGGTACGTCTCTACCTTGCGTGGAAGTCGATTGAGAGCGAGAAAGTGTCTTTGGATCTGACTCCATTTCAGGCGAATCAAGTGGACCAGAAGAAAACAAGTTCGGACCAGGCAGTCAAGGGCCGAATCCCCGAGACGTATGTGTGGCTTCTCGTGCCCGGACAGAAGAGGCCAGAATCCGGGCAGGCGTTCCCTGATGTTGAATGGCAAGATATCCGACTTCAAGGCCAAGAAGCACTGGCCGAACGGGCATCAAAGAAGCTGAAGAACGAAGAACTTCTGATCACAAGCATGGCCGGAACGCGGCTGCATTTGGAGATCACGCAGATTCCTTTATGGCGCTCTCCGGGTAATCACGTCGGAGTGAAACAACTGGTGGATGATTTCGCCAAGTACCTCTACCTTCCGCGGGTCAAGAACGCGCAGGTAATTCTTGATGCAATTCAGGACGGTGTGGCTCGCCTCACTTGGAAGCAAGACACTTTCGCGTACGCGGATTCTTACGACGCAGCGGCCGGTCGCTATCGCGGTCTCGAAGCCGGTTGTCGTCCTAATGTTCAGTTGAATTCGGAAAGTATCGTCGTTAAGCCCGAGGTTGCAGCAGAACAGATGGAGAAGGAGGCCGCTGCCAAGGCTTCGATACCTACAGGCATGGGGGGCGTAAGTACGGCAACAGCAGATGGACTCGCCGGATCTGGTATCGGGGTCACCGGATCTCCCGCCAGTGGGCCGGCGTGCCCCAAACAGCCTCAGTAAAGCCGCCGGGGTCTGAGGCGATTTCATGGTTCGGCGACACTGAATGCGACTCGTCTATCGCGCGACGTTGATGCTATAGCCACTTCCGTGGTTCAGCATCTCGCCGGCCTACTCGACGCTAAAGTGAAAATCACCCTTGAAATCGAAGCTGAGCTGCCTTCTGGCGCTCCTGAGAATGTGGTTCGCACTGTTACCGAGAACTGTCGGACTTGAAGTTTGATAGCCAAGGATTTGAGGAAGCATAAAATCCACTGCGATACCAGGTCCAGCCCAAGATTCCAGCCCAAGATAAGCGTGTCTTTCACGACCTTTGAAGTACTTACGCAGCCACCTAAGACCTGTTAAGTCGTTATAAACACTTATCAACGCCACTCTGAAAAGGCTGGCGTCGGCGGTTCAACTCCGTCCCTGGCCACCACATTTCAAAGCAGTTAGCTCTACTTTCCATTTTTCATATTACCGGCAGTTTACCGGCAGTTGCCGCCATTGCTCCAACACAACGCCATCCAGTAGCTCGGGTTTCTTGTGGCTAAACAGAAGCTCAAGAAACATTCCCTGGGCCAGCAGCCTGTCTTCCGACATCGACTTGGCGTAGATTTCGAGAGTCGTTTTCAAGTTTTGGTGCCGCAGGATCTCCTGCACCGTCTTGACATCGACTTTCATCTTCACCAGCACCGACGCCAGCGTCCTTCGGAAAGTGTGAAAACCGAAGGTACGCGGTGGCAGCCACCACTCCCGCCTTCCTCGCCGCCACTCTCAGGTAATCCGCGACCAGCATGTTCGCTGCGGGCGGCTTCTTCCCCTTCAGCCGAAGACTGGGAAATACGCAGTCTTCGTCTCCGGGATACAGCTTCCCCTTGCGCCAGGCAAGAAGATGCGCCGCCAACAGCGGATGCATGGTACGGGCCTTCGATGCCTTCGACTTCGGCGGGCCGAAACGTCGGTCGACGTAGGCCCGGCGCACTTGGATCAGATGGTCAATGAAATCCAGGTCGTTCCACTTGAGGGCCAGGACTTCGCTGACGCGTAGTGCCGTCGCAGCATCGGTGAGAACCATGGTGCGACGCATCAAATCCAGGTTGTCGAAGATGTCAAGCACCTGGGGCAGTGTGAGGATGACCGGTTCGAAGTCGCTCGCAAGCGACTGGCGCACGAAGCCGATGGGATTCCCGTCCGTGGTGCGGGGAGAAATCCCTGGCGTTGTCCGTGCACGTAAACGTTATTCATGGCCTTGCGAATCTCACCCAGGGTTGGATTCCTGAGCTCGAACTTTTTCTCGAGTTCCCTCAGCCAGTCTTCTACGTCAGGCGGATGGACCGCCAAAGCCGGAGTGGTTCCCCAGCGAGGCAAAGCCCAGCGGCTGAGATAGCGTTTGTATTTGCGGATCGTCGAGTAGGCCT
>CAVRNL010000012.1:0-90672 GCA_963722485.1 uncultured Acidobacteriaceae bacterium | reverse complement strand
GCCTGAAACAGATCGCTCATCGAATTCACAAACACCAGCTTAGGAGACCGCCATGAAAAAGGCTCAGTAAGCTTCTCCGGCACCAGCCGCAGATCAAACCCCTGTTCATAAGGATGCCCCTTAACCCCGCGAAATCGCTCCGCAAACGTCTCGGCATAGCAATGCTTGCACCCAGGACTGATCTTGACGCAGCCGCGGACGGGGTTCCAGGTGGCGTCGGTCCATTCGATGTGAGAGTTAAGGGACACTATATCCCGCCCCTAGTTCGGTACTTTGTAAAAATGTCCGCAACGATTTCCTCGGCGACGCCCACTTGAGAAGCGAAGAACAAATAATAGACGATCGCTCCCTTGCTGTTGTGCATGGGCAAGGGATCAGGCACTCTTTTGAACCCCGCAATCCTGTGCAGTCTCTGCCGAAATGCCTCCGCAATGGCGTCGTTGGACTCTTTCTCAGGCTCGCCGAACAGACTCCGCTCTGTCGTATAGGCAGATTCCTTCCAACCTCCGCCCCAGAACGCATTCATTCGAGAGAGTTGCTCGTCAGACACCTTGTCCGGATTTCTCCAAAGCACATTACGGTTCATATCCATAACTGGGAAATTGAGAAACATGTCAATCGTTCCGAGTTGACCTGCCTGGAACATCACTTCCCAATTCAGATCCAGCCCGTATGGGTCCAGGAGGCAAAGCGCGCGCCGATAGCTTTCGTAATGCAGAGTCGGAAAAATTGCTTTGATCAACACTTCGTTGCAGTCGCCCTCGTAGATATGAACGTCATTCCTGGTTCCTGCGATGCGCTGGAGGCTCTCTACCCGAGCAGCGTCTAAATCGATGAAGTGATATTCGCGAAAGGGAGGTTGAACGTTTAAGGCGTTCAACGGACTACCTGGAACAAACTCGCCGGTGCTCTTAGAAATGTGCTGCCCCGCCCCTGCAAATGCATCAACGTAAATATGCGGCAGGTTTTTCTTGTTCAGGATTCTGGAGTAGGCGGCAGCGTAGTCACGTACGATCTCTAGCTTGATTTCTGACCAGTATCCGATTTCATCGAACTGTAAGACGGAGCGCACCATATTCGCCTTATATTCGCCTTAGAATTCCGGTCCATTCTCGCAGATTCGCATCTTCGATTCAATAGCTCTCAAGGCTACCGCATTAAGTGCCGGTTATGGTATCATCTGCGTTACCATAATGCACTGCGAGATTTACATATGCCCCTAACCCGCAGTTTCAAACAAACCATCCAAGCCCGCGTTCAGCGTGACGCCGCGTTCC
The DNA here is from genome assembly GCA_963722485.1 of uncultured Acidobacteriaceae bacterium. Classification (GTDB taxonomy): domain Bacteria; phylum Acidobacteriota; class Terriglobia; order Terriglobales; family Acidobacteriaceae; genus Acidiflorens. The sequence goes on along the minus strand of CAVRNL010000012.1, from coordinate 89,395 downwards.
GCAAGGAACTGCTGCGCGAAAGTGTCGAATGCTTCGTCTTGGGAGACATCGAAACCGGCAAGGCCGTGCTGCGCGATTACATTAACGCCACCATTGGCTTCACCGAACTCGCGAAAGCCACGCACCATTCTCCCAAGAGCCTGATGCGAATGCTCGGCCCCTCAGGCAACCCGCAAGCCCGCAACCTGTTCGAGATCGTCGAGTATCTTCAGCGCAAAGAACGAGTCCGCTTCAAGGTCGCCGCAGCCGCGAGGGCTTGATGAAATATATGAAGGAGACTGCTCGTCCGCCGCTGCTCACCGAACAAGAAATCACCAGTCAACTGGACACCGTGGCCAGCATTCGCCGCGGCCTAGCGCAAGCCCGCAAAGGCGCGGGCCGTCCGGCAGATGAAGCGTTCGACAACGTGGAACGCCAACATATTTGACAACCAGGCTTAGAATAAAAGGTAGGTGGCAGCCCAGTGCGGCCGCGCCAAGGTGTAAGAAAGTTCTTTGAAATCAGGACGGGGCGCCGGTAAGTCCAACTTGCAGATTCTAAAGGACAATCCCCAAAGTCTAACCCGTAACTCCCATGTTATGAATACTTTGACTATAACTCTTTATTTTTGAGATCTTTGCAAGCCCACCCTGCCAACCCAATGATTCTAATAACGTTAAATGGGGGGTGGGGGGGTAGGGGGGGTGGGGGGTACGAAGCCACACGGGCGTTCTTACTAAAAAGCTCTCAGCCTTCTGAGATTGCCTTGCCGACCCACGACTACCGACTAACGACGAACGACCATCGACCGACTCACAGCGGAATATTCCCATGCTTCTTAGCCGGGTTCTTATCCCGCTTAGTCTCCAGCATCTCCAGCGCCTGGATCAGCTTCTTGCGCGTCTCTCGCGGCTGGATGACGGCATCCACGAATCCGCGGTCGGCGGCCACGTACGGATTCGCCAGGCGGTCGCGAAATTCTTCAATTCTCTGCTGGCGAACCGCTTCGCGATTTTCCGCGCCATCCAACTCGCGCTTGTAGACGATGTCCACCGCGCCTTCCGGCCCCATCACCGCGATCTCGGCGCTCGGCCAGGCGTAGTTCACGTCGGTGCGGATCTGCTTTGACGACATGACGCAATACGCTCCGCCGTAAGCTTTGCGCGTGATCACGGTCACTTTCGGCACGGTCGCCTCCGCAAACGCAAACAGCAGCTTCGCGCCATGCCGGATAATTCCGCCATACTCCTGCTGCGTGCCGGGCAGAAAGCCGGGAACGTCTTCAAACGTCACCAGCGGAATGTTGAAGCAGTCGCAGAAGCGCACGAAGCGGGCGCCTTTCACCGAGGCATTGATATCGAGCGTGCCCGCAAGCATCGCAGGTTGATTGGCCACGATCCCGACCGGCTTTCCGTTGAGCCGCGCAAATCCCACGACGATGTTCTTGGCGTAGTGCTCGTGAATTTCGAAAAAGTAGCCTTCGTCGACGACCGTGTGAATCACGTCTTTCATGTCATACGGCAGGTTCGATTGATCGGGAATGAGCGTATCGAGCTTCTCGGCGAGACGATCAGTTGGGTCGGTGCAAGCCTTGCGCGGCGGGTCTTCGAGGTTGTTCGATGGAATAAAACTCAGCAGCTCGCGAACCGTCGACAGGCACTCCGCGTCGTCGCGGCACATGAAGTGCGCCACGCCTGAAGTTTCGTTATGCGTGTGCGCGCCGCCAAGCTGGTCTTTCGTGACCTCTTCGTGCGTGACCGTTTTGATCACGTCAGGACCGGTAATAAACATGTAAGAAGTCTGGTCGACCATCAGAATAAAATCGGTGATCGCCGGAGAGTAAACGGCGCCGCCCGCGCACGGGCCCATGATGGCCGAGATTTGCGGCACCACTCCGCTATAAAGCGTGTTGCGCAAAAAAATGTCGGCGTAGCCCGCCAGCGACATCACGCCTTCCTGAATGCGCGCGCCCCCGGAATCGTTCAGTCCGATCACGGGAGCGCCCACCTTGGCCGCCAGATCCATGATCTTGACGATCTTCGCCGCATTGGTTTCAGACAGCGAGCCGCCGAACACGGTGAAATCCTGCGCGAAGACAAAAACCAGCCGCCCTTCGACGCGGCCGTAGCCCGTAATGAAACCGTCTCCATAATACTTCTGCTCGGCCATGCCGAAGTCGTGACAGCGATGCGTGACCAGCTTGTCGGTTTCCTCGAAAGTGCCCTGGTCGAGCAGAAATTCGATGCGTTCGCGGGCCGACATCTTGCCCTCTTTGTGCTGCCGCTCGCGCCGCTGCGCGCCACCACCGTCCAGGGCCAGTTGATCTCGTTTTTTCAGTTCAGCAATCTTCTCTTCGAGTTTCATAGCGAGACATTATAGGCGGAGGTCGCTGTTCGTCGTTCGTCGATCGCTATTCGCCCTTGGCAATTCGCTCCCCAAGCCGAGCAGCGAATAGCGAACGACGAACATCGTGTTCTACGCTCGCGTGGCCGCTGCGTCGAACAGATTCAGAAACTCGACTTTCTTTTCCGGCCGCAGAAACGACGCCTCGAACGAATTGCGCGCCAATTCGCGCAGGTGTTCGTCGGTGAAGCCGAACGCCTCCTGCACCAGCGTGTACTCTCCGACCAGCGAGGTGCGAAACATGGCGGGATCGTCGCTATTGAGGGTCAGCATCAATCCCTGATCGAAATAGCGGCGAACCGGATGTTGCGCGATTTCGGCGCAGCAGCCAGTTCGCAGATTGCTGGTCACGCAGATTTCAATCGGAACCTGGCGCTCGGCCAACTCTTCAATCAATTCCGGATCCTGCCCCGCGGTAAGGCCGTGCCCGATGCGTTCCGCCTTAAGGTTCAGCGCGCCCCAGATGGATTCCGGCCCAGCGCTTTCACCGGCGTGCGCCGTGAGATGAAGACCGTGCTCGGCGGCGCGCATGTAAACCCCCGCGAACCACTCCGGAGGCCCCGCGCGCTCGTCGCCGCCGATGCCGAAAGCTACCACGTTGCGGTCGTGAAACTGGATGGCGAGATCGACGACGCTCTGCGCTTTCTCGGCTCCGAACTGCCGGATCGCGTCGAAGATCCACAGCAGCGACAGGCCGAAGTCTTTCTCTCCGCGCCGACGTCCGCGTTCCAGGCCCTCGAAAATCGCGGGGAAATCCTGCTTGCGCCACAGGCAGACGCCGACCGAGACAATCACCTCCGCATGAAGAACATTTTGCGCTTTCAGGCGCTCCATCAGCCGGTACGTAATCAACTCGTAGTCTTCCGGGGTGCGCAGGTGCCCGGTCACATCCTTGAAAGCTTCAAGGAAGCCGGCGAAGTCCTCGTAGTTGTAGAGTTGCTCGATTTCGGCAAGCGACGCCCCTTCCATCCCGTGTCGCTGGCGCAGTTCCAGCAGCGTGGATGGCTCGATCGAGCCTTCGAGATGCAGATGGAGTTCGGCCTTCGGGAGTGAGAGAACGAAGCGAGAGGGATCCGAAGGCATACGGAAATTCTAAAGCAATCGGGTCATCGGGTGATCGGGCCATCGGCTCATCTGAGGTCAAAAACAGAACTTCGATCATCCGATGGCCCGATGATCCGATCACCCGATTGTTTTCTTAAACTCGCTATGGTGCCGGCTATAGAAGAAATAAATCACCAGCCCGAGCGCCAACCAGATCACAAAGCGCAGCCAGGTAATGAGCGTTAGTCCAAACATCAGCCCGCCGCACAGAAGCACGGAGATCAGCGGGAACCACGGCACAAAAGGCACGCGGAACACACGCTTCCGATCGGGCTGATTGCGGCGCAGGAAAATCACCCCCAACGAAACCAGCACGAAGGCAAACAACGTCCCAATATTGGCAAGGTCGGCCGCATCCCCAATATCCACGAGCCCGGCGGGGATACCCACCGCAAAGCAGGCGATCCAGGTGGACCAGTACGGCGTCTTATATTTCGGATGCACGGCCGAAAAGAGCTTCGGCAACAGTCCGTCGCGCGACATGGCGTACCAGATGCGCGCCTGCCCGTACTGAAATACAAGCAGCGAAGAGATCATCCCTGTCAGCGCTCCAATCACGATCACCGACCGGAACAACGGGTGCACTCCCAGGTATTTCATGGCGTAGGCGACCGGCGCTTCGGCGGCCTCTCCGGAAACGAAGGTCGTGTATTTCATCATGCCCAGCAGCACGACGGCGACACCAACATACAACAGCGTGCAGACCACCAGCGACATGATGATACCGAAGGGCAAGTCTTTTTGCGGATTGCGCGATTCCTCCGCCGCGGTCGAGACCGAATCGAATCCGATGTAGGTAAAGAAAACGATCGCGCCTCCGGTGACGATCCCGGCAAAGCCCGAAGGCGCGAAGGGTGTCCAGTTCGCGGGCTTCACCAGCATTCCGCCGACCACCAGGAAGGTCACGATGGCGCCAATTTTGATCGCCACCATGATGTTGTTCGTCTCCGCCGATTCCTTCACTCCGCGCACCAGCAGCAGCGTGAGAATAAACACGATCAGGAAGCCGGGGAGATTGAAATAGGCGCCCGTCCATTGCCCGCCAGCCCACACGGGACTCGCCCATTTATCCGGCAAGTTGAGACCGAATGCCGCCAGTTGCGCCTTCGAATAACCGGCGAATCCCACTGCCACGGCGACATTGCTGACCACGTATTCGAGGATCAAGTCCCAGCCGATGATCCAGGCAAAGATCTCGCCCAGCGTCGCGTATGAATAGGTATAAGCGCTGCCGGCAATGGGAATCATCGACGCCAGTTCGGCGTAGCACAATCCGGCAAAGCTGCACGCGATCGCGACCAGAAAAAACGAAATGGCGATCGATGGTCCGGCTGGCGGACGGCCATGCATGAGCGCTCCGGCGGTGCTGCCGGTGCGCAGGACGTTCACGATCAGGTCAAGTGCCTGTGCATGCAGGATGGAGGGCGCCTTGAAGTATTCACCGGCCGCTGCCGTCCCTGTAAGCACGAAGATTCCCGAACCGATGATGGCGCCAATGCCGAGCGCCGTCAGCGACCATGGCCCCAGTGTCTTACTGAGCCGGTGCTCCGGATCTTCCGACTCCGAGATCAGTTTGTCGATGGACTTGCAACAGAAGGCCTGGCTGTTGGAAGTACGGATGACGCCGGCTGCCGGCTCAGTGGATGGTTGTGACAAGAGTTCGTCGTCTCCTCACAGCGGGAGTCGGGCATGAGCGCGCGGCCCATGCCCGGCACTGCTCACGGCGCAGGCGAACGGCCTACCGTTTCGCCTGGCCGCGTGCCAGCTTTTTCACCTTGCGCTTCTTCGATCCGCGAGCGTAGTCGCGGGGCTTCTTCGGCTTCTCCGCTTTGATCTTCTTGCGGGCGGCTCGCTTGGTTTTCTTGCGTTCTTCTTTGCTTAGTTTCTTCGTGTCTGCCATGACTGACTTTTTAAGTTCCTTTAGTTTGGATTACGTTTTAAGTTCAACTAACACGCTTCTTTCGTAGCAGTGCATTCGTCCGCCAGATTGAGAGTGAAATCTTCCCGATCTCGAAAACGAGCATACAGAGGCCCGGAGTAATAGCAATAATCAATCCTATCCTAATAGCCCACATCCGACTTGCGGCAAGGTAGCCGATTAGAAGTCCAATGAAAGCGCCAGGTATAGCAAGCACAACTAAAAGAGACAGGCTTAAGGCGAAAATAACTCCCAGCCGCTCGCGTCGTTCCCGGGTGCTCAAACACTCCCATTCCACCGCGCCGGTCAGATATGCTCGGCCACACTGGCAAACACACCGCATTGGCCCGTAAGGAGGCCACGAATGACTAACGGGGCACCGGAGGTGTTTCGTCAGATCGGCACCGCAATTGTCGCACTCGTATATATCAGCCCGCTCCGGGAAGGAGCTGGCGGGTCGCTTGATCGGATCTTGCTTGTTCAGCTCAAGCACGCTCAAGCTGCGCATACTTCTCCACCAGCTTCTTCAAACCGAAACGAGGAAATTGTACCGTAATCTTAGCGTCTTCCCCATCCCCTTCGCGCCGACACACGGTCCCTTCCCCATATTTCGGGTGCTTGACCTTCTGCCCGGGGCGGAATCCGCGCCTGCCTTTAGGCTCCTCGGTGGGCAATTTCGGAACATTGAATTTCTTGCCGCGTGACGCAAAAAATTCCGCAATGTTGTCAATGGAATTGTAGTTCGCGAGCGGAGTCGCCGTCTTCGGCTTGACCCGCGCCGGATTCCAAGTGACGCTCTGGTCTTCGTCTTCGTAGGAATAGTGGGTGCTTTCGGCGGCCGCGGGGCTTCGCCCCGCTGGACGGGCGAGGGCGCCCGTCCCCACACGGCCCGTCCCCAGATGAGATGCACTTCGCCGTGATCCGCCCAGCTCTTCCACCAACTGCGGCGGCACTTCTTCCAAAAATCGCGACGGCACGCTCGCCTCCGGCATATCAGTTCCATAGCGCCGCCGATACACGGCGCGCGACAAAATCAACGTGTCCATCGCCCGCGTCATGCCGACGTAGCACAGCCGCCGCTCTTCCTCGATCGCATCGGGCTCGAGCATTGTCCGCGAATGCGGAAACAGCCCTTCTTCCATTCCGGCAAGTACGACCAGCGGAAACTCCAGCCCCTTGGCCGCGTGCAGCGTCATCAGCGTGATCTGCGCGTGCTCGTCGTACTGGTCGGCGTCGCTGACCAGGGCCGCGTGATCGAGAAACTCATCGAGCGTCTCTCCACGATCGCGCGAGTCCATGGCCGCGTTCACCAGTTCGCGCAAATTCTCGATGCGAGAGTAGGACTCCGGCGTGTCTTCCTCTTCCAACAGCTTGATGTATCCAGTGCGATCGATCAGAAATTTGAGAATCTCCGAAGTATTAGCCGCTGCGCCCGGAGAGCGAAACCCTTGCACCGCCCCATCGGTGGAGAGACGGGCGCCCTCGCCCGTCGCCTCGTCCTCCGCAGAATCGCCAGCAGCAAAATCAAAGCTGAAGTTGCCGGGATCGAAATCAGTATCGCCCCCATGTTGGTTGGGAGGAGGTTGCGTGGGAGGAGGTTGTGTGGGGACGGGCGCCTCGCCCGTCCAAGCCGAGCGAAGCTCGGCAGCGCCCTCGTCGGATCGAACCCCAGCCGTCTCTTCCACCCGCTCCACAAACCTCCCCGCCAGCATCGCGCGCCCATCCTCAATCAGGTCCCGAAAGCTCTTCAGCGCCGCCAACGCTCGCGCCGCCAACAACTGCCGCGTAATCGCCTCACCCACCGCGCCCCACATCGACAGCCCAGTTTCGAGCGCAAGCCGCTCAATCGTCTCGATCGTCGTCTTGCCAATCCCGCGCACCGGCGTATTGATCACGCGCAGTAGCGAAACCGAATCGTCCGGGTTCTGGATGACCTTCAAATAAGAAATTAGATCCTTGATCTCAGCCCGCTCGTAGAACGAGAAGCCGCCGACCACGTGATACTTCAACTGATAGCGCCGCATCGCCTCTTCGAACAATCGCGATTGCGAGTTCGTGCGGTAAAGCACGGCCGCTCGCGCCGTTTCCCCGTTTTCGCCCGCCGCACGCGCGTAGCGGTTGATCGTATCCGCGGCAAACAACGCCTCATTCTCGCCGTCCGGAGCCTCGTAGTATCCGATCTTCGCCCCACCCTGCCGCGCCGTCCACAGGTTCTTGCCTTTGCGCCGGACGTTATTCGCCACCACCACCGACGCTGCCTCCAGAATGTTCTGCGTCGAGCGGTAGTTCTGTTCCAGCCGCACGATTTTCGCTTCCGGAAAATCGCGCTCAAACTCCAGAATGTTGCGAATGTCGGCCCCGCGCCACGAGTAGATCGACTGATCTTCATCGCCCACCGCGCAGACGTTGTGCCCATCGCTCGCCAGCAGCCGCATCAGTTCATACTGCGGACGGTTCGTGTCCTGGTATTCATCGACCAACAAATATTGGAATCGCCGGTTGTAATATTCGCGCACCGCCGCCACCGACTTGAGCAGACGCATGGCTTCGAGCAACAAATCATCGAAGTCCATCGCATTCGCTTTGAGCAACTCCTTGCGATACTCCTCGAAAATGTGCGCGATCTTCTCCGTCTTTGGATCCGCCGATTGCAGATAGGTTTCCTGCGGATCGAGCATGTGATTCTTGGCCCAGGAAATCCTCGAAAGCACGTTGCGCGGCGTCAGTTGCTTGTCGTCCAGCCCCAACCGCCGCATGACGCCCTTCACCACTTGCTGCTGATCGCTCTCGTCGTAGATGACGAAATTCTTCGTGAGCCCGATCGGCGGCTGGCCCGGCACGGTGGAAGGAATCCGCAAAGCCTCAATATCCCGCCGCAGCACGCGCACGCAAAACGAATGGAACGTAGAAATCACCGGCTTGGCAATGCTCATCCCGCCAACCAGCTTTTCGACGCGCTCAGCCATCTCCGACGCAGCTTTGTTAGTGAAAGTCACGGCGAGAATCGATTCCGGCATCACGCCCATCTTTTCGATCAGATAGGCAATGCGAAACGTAATGACGCGAGTCTTCCCGCTGCCCGCCCCGGCCAGAATGAGCACCGGCCCCTCGGTAGTCTCGACCGCTTCGCGTTGTTGCGGATTTAACTCGTCCAGAAACGACAAAAGAGAATGGCTCCGAAATGCGAATGATTGGATTTTACAGGAAGGGTGTGCGCGTGGCGATATTGTGGGCAGCTATCACAATTCAGCAGCTCATGCGAAAGATCGCTAAAGTTCCATGTTTATTTACAGTAACTTAAATACTCTATTATACTCATACAATGATACCTATTGACAATGATATTATGAATGTGTAGTCTGCATTGTACTGGGAGGAAACCAAATGAACACCGTGAATGAGCAGGCGAAGAAGATTGGAGCCGATGACATCCGCGAGTACAGTGCAAAGGCGTTCGTCGGACCGGCACGCCAGAGGGGTCAAGGAAGGTTTTCTATTCTAGTCGGGGACGTAGTTCGTGAACTTAGACTGTATCGGAGCATACCTGCCGTTTGCAGTGCCCTTAAGACGAAAGAGTTCCGGAGAGCCAATGGCCTGAGGTTAGTCGATGAGACCGGGCCCAGCCGGTCTGGTTTGAGCACGACAACGGTGTTTACTTACGAATTTGTCGATCCGCAACCCTCGGCAGAGCCCAGTGTCGATGCTTGGTCTCGTCTACGCGGAGCACTGAAGGAGGTCTTCGCCGAATTGGGAGGAGGCGAGGCTTATCTTCAAGCTGAGCGAAGCAAGTTTTACGCAGCCGGGGAGCGCAAATGAGCCGCGTGTATTGGGATAGCATGCTCTTCATTTATTGGCTTGAGGATCATCCGCAGTATGCAATGCAAGTTGATGCGATTCATTCGCGGATGCAGGAGCGACAGGATCGACTCATCACCGGTGCCTTCACTTTTGGAGAAGTGCTCGCCGGAACTTACCGCAAACGACGTGCAGAACTGGCGGATCAGTTTCGCACTCTGTTGAGAGGCGTTGTTGCAGAAATAGTGCCGTTCACCGTCGAAACGGCAGAACACTATGCGCGAATTCGCGGCGCGCTCGGCACTACGCCTGCGGACGCCATTCATCTGGCGAGTGCGGCCCAGGCTGGCACCGACCTCTTCTTGACGAACGACAAAAGTCTTGCCGGGAAAATCGTGCCAGGAATTCAGTTCATCGCGATGCTCGACACGCAACTGTTCTAATGCGCGAACCTGCCCATGAAGGTTTTTTGGTTCCCGCAAGGAGTGCAAGGGTGGTTCCTGACGGAACTCGGATCGGCGGCTAACAAACAAGTTCTTCCTTCACCGCACTGTTATAATTAAAAATTGCGCTCATGAAGAAGAACACACAAGCAGCCACGGCCGCTGAAAACGCCAACGAAGCCCGCCGTCCCCGTCGAATCCGCTCCACCACCGTCCTCTGCGTCCGCCGCGACGATAAGGTTGTCATGGCGGGCGACGGACAGGTCACGCTCGGCGAATCCGTCATCAAACACGGGGCGAAGAAGATTCGCCGCCTCTATCAGGACAAGATCCTTGCCGGATTCGCCGGCTCGACCGCCGACGCTTTCACTCTCTTCAGCCGTTTCGAGGCCAAGCTCGAGCAGTATCACGGCAACATCGGTCGCGCCGCTGTCGAACTCGCGAAAGACTGGCGCACCGACAAATTCCTGCGCCATCTCGAAGCCCTGCTGCTGGTCTCCGACAAAGACGCCACGTTTCTGTTGAGCGGACAGGGAGATGTGATCGAGCCCGATACGGGCATTGCGGCGATTGGCTCCGGCGGCCCGTTTGCCCAGGCGGCGGCGCAAGCGCTGGCCGATCACACCAAACTTTCGCCACGAGAAATCGCCGAAGAAGCAATGAAGATTGCGGGCCGCATGTGCATCTATACCAATGACAAGGTAACGATCGAGGAACTTTAGCTCTCCGTCGTTCGCTGTTCGTCGTTCGCAACACCAGCCGCACACTGTTGCGAACAGCGAATAGCGAAAGGCGAAAAGCGAACGACGCATTTATGGCCATTTACTTACCCGGAACCGCCGAAGAAGAACAAGTCACGCTCGACGAACTGACGCCGCGCGAAATCGTCACCGAGCTCGACAAGTACGTTGTCGGCCAAAAAGACGCGAAGCGCGCCGTCGCCATCGCCCTGCGCAACCGCATGCGCCGCCAGAAGCTCGTGCCCGAAATGGCCGAAGAGGTCATCCCCAAGAACATCATCATGATCGGCCCCACCGGTGTGGGCAAAACCGAAATCGCGCGCCGCCTCGCCAAGCTTGCCAACTCGCCGTTTCTAAAAGTCGAAGCTTCCAAGTTCACCGAAGTCGGCTACGTCGGCCGCGATGTCGAATCCATGATCCGCGACCTGGTCGAGATCGCCATCGAAATGGTGCGCGAAGAAAAGCTCGAAGACGTCTCCGACAAAGCGGAGCTGAACGCCGAAGAGCGGCTGCTCGATATTCTTCTGCCTCCGACTTCGCCGCGTCCGGCCGATTCCAGCTCGGCTTCGAGTTCCACTGGCGGCGTGGTGATCGACGCCAGCACCAGCCTGACCGAATCCTCCAGCCGCACCCGCGAAAAACTGCGTCAGCAGTTGCGCGAAGGCAAACTCGACGATCGCACCGTGGAAATCGAAACCCGCGAACGAAATTTCCCGTCGTTCGAAATCATCTCCAACCAGGGTGTCGAGGAAATGGACGTCAATCTCAAGGACATGTTGCCCAACATCTTCGGCCAGCGCACCAAGAAGCGGAAGATGAAAGTCAACGAGGCCTTCGAGTACCTGATCCAGGAAGAAGAGCAGCGCCTGATCGATATGGAGCAGGTCACGCGTGCCGCCATCGACCGCGTCGAAAACACCGGCATCATTTTCCTCGATGAAATCGACAAGATCGCCGGCCGTGAAAGCGGCCATGGTCCCGACGTCTCGCGCGAAGGCGTGCAGCGCGACATCCTGCCCATCGTCGAAGGCACCACTGTCAACACGCGCTACGGCATGGTGCGCACCGATCACATTCTGTTTATAGCCGCGGGCGCGTTCCATGTCTCGAAGCCGAGCGATCTGATTCCCGAACTACAAGGCCGCTTCCCCATTCGCGTGGAGCTGCAGTCGCTCACCATGGAAGACTTCGTCCGCATCCTGACCGAGCCCAAGTCTTCGCTGACCAGGCAATACATCGCGCTGCTCGAAACCGAAGGCGTAAAACTCGAGTTCACGCCGGACGCGCTCGAAGAAGTGGCGCGCTTCGCGTTTCGCGTGAATGAAGGCACGGAAAACATCGGCGCCCGCCGTTTGCATACCATCATGGAGCGAGTGCTGGATGAGATCAGTTTTGAGGCGCCTGAAAAGAAGGGCCAGGAGTTCAAAGTGGACTCGGCCTACGTCCAGAAGATGTTAAGTGAGATCGTGAAAGATCAGGATCTGTCGCGCTACATACTGTAGGAAATCTCAACCACAGGGAACACAGAGGCGCACAAGGAAAATCAGGGAAAAAATCCTCTGTGCTCCTCCGTGCCCCCTGTGGTTGTCTTTTGCTCTTCTCGCGACTCGCCCGCGGTCCCTCTGATACTCTTTCTTTTCCGCATGAAGCTACATCTTGGAAAGTTCATCGCGCCAATTGCACTCTGCTTGATGCTGGCCGGTTGCGCCCAGACCGGACCGCCGCTGCCGCCTTCGCTCGAACTCCCCAAGGCGCCGACCGATCTGCGCGCCAGCCGCAAAGGCAATCGCGTCACGCTGAACTGGAGCGAGCCCACGCTCACTACCGACCGCCAGAGCGTGCGCTATATCGGCCCGACCCTCGTCTGCCGCAGCCTCGAATCTGAAATCAACGAATGCGGAAATCCCGCCGCCATATTGCCGGAGCCACCGCCGTCTGCCGTCCCGCAGAAGCGAAGATTCCAGCGCCCCGCCGCGCAGAAGTCCGACAAACCCCATCCCGCTCCGCAGACCTACATCGACACGCTGCCCTCGGCGATGCAACGGCAGGACCCGGCCGCCGAAGTCACCTACGCCGTCGAGGTCTTCAACCGCAACGCTCGTAGCGCGGGTCTGTCGAATCGCGTGCACGTGCCTGCCCTCGTAACTCTGCCTCCGCCAAGCGATCTGGCCGCCGATCTCACCGGCGATGGCGTCGTGCTCACCTGGACCAGCGCCGGCGAGTCGCAGAATGTCGCCGCCAACTCTTCCGCCAACCCCCCCCACCTTCGACTTCGTTATCGAATCTACCGGCGCGAAGAAACTTCCGGCAAAGACGCGGTCGCGGGCGAAATTCCCGTGGGAGATCCCAGCCCCGTGAGATTCATGGACTCGGGCTTCGAATGGGAGAAGACCTACCAATACCGGATCACCGCCGTAAGCATCATCAAGCGGCCCGACAGCGAAGTGCAGGTTGAGGGAGACGATACTCCGCCCGTGCGTGTCGTCGCTCACGACGTCTTCCCGCCCTCCGTTCCAGCCGGATTGCAGGCGGCATACTCCGGCGAAGGACAGAAGCCATTCATCGATCTCATCTGGGCTCCGGTCACGAACGCCGATCTCGCCGGATACAACGTCTATCGCAGCGAAACGAACGGCGCAGCGGTCAAGCTGAATTCCGGCTTGGTGAAATCGCCGTCCTATCGCGATAGCGCCGTCGCCTCCGGCAAAACCTATACCTACGCAGTTTCCGCCGTGGACGTGCGTGGCAACGAAAGCCGTCGCTCCGAGGAAACCAGCGAACCCGTCCCCTAGCAGCGCGCTGAAAGGCCCACGTTTCGTATCAGGGCATCGCTTCAGCGATGCCGAACTCTCTCGAAATCAACCGCCCCTTTAGGGGCTGGGGCGTCGCGATCCCGCAGTCTCCGTAAATAGATTTTTTCTTTCCTGATCTTTCTGCCCCGTGTGCTTAGAAACTGTGGTTAGATATTGCTCAGATGAAATACTGCCGATTCCAGCTCAACGGCTCCATCCACTACGGCCTCGTCGAGTTGGTCGCGGGAAGCGAAGAAATCACGCGCCTGCTCCTCCAGCCTCCGCAGCATAGCGATGGCGACGTCGAAGGCCTTCCCAGCCGCCGCATGGACCGCATTCCACTCGCACAGGCATCTCTGCTGCCGCCGGTGCAGCCCACCAAGATCGTCTGCGTCGGCCGCAACTATCGCGAGCACGCCGCCGAACTCGGGCACGAAATTCCGCAAGAGCCGCTGCTATTTTTCAAGCCGCCCTCTTCCCTGCTGCCGCCCGGTGGAACCATTCTTCGCCCAAGGGTTTCCGAGCGCACCGACTACGAGGGTGAACTCGGCGTCGTTATAGCCCGGCGCTGCCACCAACTCACCGAGAGCGACGACGTGCGCCCCTACATCCTCGGCTACACCTGCGTCAATGATTTCACCGCCCGTGATCTGCAGAACCGCGATTTCCAGAACAGTGACAGTCAGTGGGTCCGCGCCAAAGGCTTCGACACCTTCTGCCCGGTCGGACCCGTGGTCGCCGACGGTCTCGACCCCTGGGCGGGCGTCCAGGTCGAAAGCCGAGTCAATGGCGAAGTGCGGCAGTCCGGCAACACGCGAGATTTTATTTTCCCGCTCGACGCAGTCATCCGTTACATCTCGCGGATCATGACCCTCGAACCCGGCGACCTGATCGCCACCGGCACACCCAAAGGCGTCGGACCGGTAGTCGCCGGCGATGCTATTGAAGTTTCAATAGAAGGCATAGGCCAGTTGCACAATCCCGTAGCCGACCAACCCTAGCGGTGGAGGAGCGCCCATGGAAAACTCCCAGCGTGGTTTCGAACTCTTGCAGGCGGCCGATGCGGACGGACTCCGGCAACTTCTGGAACATGATCCCGCCGCTGCCGAGGCCCGCGACGCAGCCGGCGTCAGCCTGCTCATGCAGTCGCTCTATCGCGGACGCCGCGACCTGGCCGAGCTGATCGCGAGCAAGAAGAAGGCGCTCGATATTTTCGAAGCGGCTGCGCTCGGACGTCTCGATCGCCTCAAGGACTGCATCCGCGATGCCGCCGCCGTCGTCGACTCCCATTCCAAAGACGGCTTCACCGCCCTGCACTTCGCCTGTTTTTTCGCCCAGCCTGAGGCCGCCCGCCTTCTGCTCGAAAGCGGAGCGGCCCCCGACGCCGTCGCCGCCAATCCGACGCAGGTCATGCCTCTGCATTCCGCCGCTTCCGCCCGCAACCTGGAAGCCGTCCGCCTTCTGCTCGAACACGGAGACCCCAGCATGGTTAATGCCCGCCAGCAGAGAGGCTGGGTTCCGATTCACGCCGCCGCCCAAAATGGAGATCGCCCCATGGTCGAACTATTGCTCAAGCACGGGGCCGATCCCAAGCTAGCCAACGACGAGGGCAAGACCCCAGCTACGGTGGCGAAAGAAAAAGGCCATCAGGAAATTGCCGCGCTCCTGGAAAGGCCGGGAGACGGTAAGAACGCGGAAGGCCACACCGATAACTGAGAGTGTCCGGCATTAACTCTCTGATCATCCAAAACACTGTCATCTTGAGCGGAACAGAGTCAACGGCGAAGCCGATGACTCTGTGGAGTCGAAAGACCCCGCCACCGTTGCTTCGGGCAATACCGCCGCAGGGAGTTCTCCCGGTAATCCTGATGTGTGCTTGGGACCTGGACTCTGCATGTTCGATCGCGTTGTGACCGCAAGGTGCCTCACCCGTTGCCATTGATTTTACAGGGGTTACGGCGCGGATGAACCCGCGGCCTCGCAAAGCCGTGTACTTTTGCAGGCGAATAATTCCCGGCGCGGGCCAAGGCTCTTCCCCGCCCGCGTTACCCGCGACTCTACCTCTGCAATCTTGCTTCCCGGTCTGTGCATCAAACCGTCTATAATAAGATATCTGTTCCTCGGGGAAGCGAAAACCAAAACTATGTCGACGAAGTTGAAGGTCACTGTGATTGCCAGCTCGCTGGCTATTCTGCTGTTCACCATTGTGGGCGGATTTGTCCACGTTCGCGCTTCTTCGAATGAGGGCGCGTATCGGCAGTTGTCTGTATACAGCGAAGTGCTGTCGCGCATCCGCCTCGAATACGTGGAAGAGCCCAATATTCCTGTCGTCACCGAGGGCGCGCTGCACGGTCTGCTGGAGTCGCTCGACGCCAATTCCAGCTACCTGTCGGCGGACGAGTACAAACGCTACAAAACGATGAAGAGCGACGGCAAGGCCGACATCGGCGCGACCGTCTCGAAGCGCTTCGGATACGCCGCCGTAGTCGCCGTGATTCCCGGAGGCCCCGCGGACAAGGCCGGGGTAGAAAACTCTGACATCATCGAGTCGATCGAGGGCAAGACCACGCACGACATGTCGCTGGCTGAGATTCATGGCCTGCTGTCCGGCGAGGTTGGATCGACAATCACGGTGGCCGTGGTGCGGCCGCGGCGCGCCGAACCGCAGAAGATCGTGATCACGCGCGATGTGGTCAACATCCCGCCCGCGAGTGACAAGATGCTTGCCGACAATGCCGGCTACATCCAGGTGGACTCGTTCCCGGAAGGTGAGTCGCAGGAAATCGCCGCCAGGATTCGCGACCTGCAGAAGCAGGGAGCGAAGAAGTTCGTGCTCGATCTGCGCAACGCCGCCGGTGGCGCGGAGTCTGAGGGCATCGCCACCGCCAATCTTTTCCTCGACCACGGCACCATTACTTATCTGCAGGGGCAGAAGTATCCGCGCCAGGCTTTCAACGCCGATCCCGCCAAGGACATCACCAGGCTCCCCGTGGCCGTGCTGGTGAATCGTGGCACAGCCGGACCCGCCGAGATCGTGGCCTCCGCGATCCTGGAGAACGCCCGCGGCGACGTGGTCGGAGATAAAACTTTCGGCGACGGCTCGGTGCAGAAACTCATCGAGATGCCGGACAGCTCCGCCCTGATTCTTTCGATCGCCAAATACTACTCGCCGGGTGGAAAAGCAATTCAGGATGTGTCGGTCACGCCGAACGTCCTGGTAGCTGACACTGCGGAAGACGACGCTGGATTGCCCGACGAAGACGAGCAAGCAGCTCCCGGCGAAAAGCCCGCCGACAAGAAAGAGGAGAAACCGAAGAACCTGATAGACGACCAGTTGAACAAGGCATTGGAAGTATTGAAGAACCGGGAAACGAAAGGCTGAGGTTTCAAGGTTTCAGAGTTCCAAAGTTCAAGATCGCTCGCCTCGGCGGGCGATTTTTTTGCTGATGAGGATAATACGTGATAGCCAGGACTTGACCTGAGATTCTCAGCCCCACCGCTGGAGCGCAGGATGGCGTAATCGAGCGCCAAAGCAGGCGTTTCGTCACTTTTTACTTCTGTGTACTTTCGCTCGAGTACTCGCAGGCGCTTTCCTCTTCAATTTGAGCTGATTGTAATCAACGGCGGCACGGACGAGATTTCTTAGCGCACGCTCGTCAATCTTATCGCCCTCGAACAGATCGATCGCTCGCCACGCGTTGCCTCCGAGACCCGCGTTGAAGAGCTTATCAGGATCTGCGAGGCTCGCCCCGTGGGCAAAGGTAAGCTTCACCTTATCTTTGTGGGCGTTGCCGACCGCGATGATTCCGTCGCGAGACCATACTGGGCTTCCCATCCACTTCCATTCCTCGATGATCTCCCGGTCGGCCTCAAGGATGCTCTTGCGGATGCTGGCCAGCGTTTTGCCACGCCAGTCTGTGAGTTTTGCGATCAGTTGGTCAATACGTTCCGATGAATTCATTGAATGTTTATACCCCGAATTCTTGTTGCATCGGCTGATGCGGCCATGATGTCACTCCATGGATTTATCAATTTTCGACTTTTGCGCCGCCCTAGGCGTCCAACCGGGGGCTTCAACTCCGAACTGCTTTGAATATTCGGCGACCAATCGCTGCCAGCCCGCGAACTTCATGGCGTCAACGCCGGCGATGCCTCCAATCGGCGTACCCGCGAGCAACCGTTCAAGCACGTCGAAGCAGATGTGCCAGCCCGCGGCGCCCCACGAGATGAAGCGGCGATCGATGCTGTGTCCACAGCGTCAGGCGCGTGCCGCTGCCAAGGGGTTCGAGTTCCCACCGAATATCGCTGTACTCGAGCACCTTGGGAGCGTCGGCTCGCGTCACTCTAGTTTCCTGCGGCGTGGGCGTTCCCACCCAGGTGAGATTCACCGTGGTTCCAACCGTACCCAGGCTGCCATCGACCACAAAGGGAGCCCACTCGCGCAGATGCGCCGGGTCGGTAAGCGCCTGCCAGACTTTTTCCGGCGAGTGGCGCAGATCGCGGACGAGAATAAGTGTCCACTTGTTCCCTTCCTTTCGTACCTGCGCCCCACTGGCCGGACCTGGTTCGTACTGCGCGAGATCGGTCACTTTCTCCTCCTTTCGCTTTACCAGCGTGCCAACTGGGTGAGCTGGATGAGGTTGCCGCAGGTGTCCTTCAGCATCGCAATGGTCGAGCCGGTCACGTCGGTAGGCGGCATCGTGAACTCGACGCCGCGCGCCTTGATCCGTTCGTAGTCGCCCTTGACGTCTTCGGTGAAGAACATGGCCGCGGGCTGATTCTGTTGAAAAATCGCCTGCTGATACGCCGCGGCCGCGGGATTGTTGTTCAGCGCCAGTTGCAACTCAGTGCCGTTCGGCTCCTCGGGGGAGGCCACGGTCAGCCAGCGGTACGGGCCGTTGCTGAAATCGGACTTCTTGGCAAAGCCCAGTACGTCGGTATAGAAGTTCAGGGCCTTGGCCTGGTCGTCCACATATATGCTGGTCACTTTGATTTTCATTTCGTCTCTCCTTTGTCACGTTCGCGGTTTGGACGCGTTCTCTTTCTTGCTTTCTTGTTCGATAATGTTGACTTCCTCTGTGTTGACGGATCCATGCGGTCGAGGTGGCGCTCCAGAGCATCCACGTGAGCCGACCAGAACCGGCGGAACTGAGCCAGCCAGGTATCCATCTCCTGAAACGGTTCCGGCTTCAGCCGGTAGAGACGACGCTGCGCGTCCACCATGGATTCCACGAAACCCGCCTCGCGCAGCACGCGCAGGTGCTTCGACACGGTCGGCTGCGTCATACGAAGCTGACGCTCGATCTCTCCCACCGACTGTTGGGACGAGGCCAGCAGGCTCAATATCGCGCGGCGGTTCGGCTCGGCAATGATCTCGAATACCGATTCCATACTCTTCGTATACTACGATAGGCATATACGTGTCAAGGAATATATAAAGAAAAACCACGATAGGCCGTAAACGAGTACCAAGGGAATTTGGCGATAAATTCCCATTGCACTCAAAATCCCCGGATCGGATACCGGTCTGCCTCCGATACGTTGAACCTTGCCAACCCTGTCTGCAAGGTCGAGGTCGAACTATTACAGATCATGCGTCAACCCCTGCCACCCCCCCGTGAACATTGAAACCTTGAAACCTGGCCCTTGGTTTAACATTGAAATGTTGAAACTCCGAAACCTTGAAACTAGCCTTTGAACATCTTCCGACTGTAGAAATTGGCGGACGGAAGCTGGTTGGACTCGTCGTGTTCGCGTTGCTCGTCCTGCTCGCCGCCGCGGTGGGCGCGGCGTCTGGCCTGCTGCTCGTCTACTCGACGGACCTGCCCCAGATCGAAGAGCTAGAACGTTATCGCCCCAGTTCCGTCACCGAACTCTATGACGGACAGGGCAGAGTCATCGGCACCTTTGCGCTGCAGCGCCGCGTCATCGCAACTTATGACGACTATCCGCAAGTTCTTCGCGATGCGCTGGTCTCGATCGAAGACAAGGATTTCTACCGGCACTCGGGCATCAACATCTGGCGCATCGTGGGCGCGGCCTATCGCGATATCGAATCGGGCGGCAAAGTCCAGGGAGCATCCACGCTCACCATGCAGCTCGCCCGCAATTTGTTTCTCTCTCCCGATCGCTCGTTTTACCGCAAGGTGCAGGAGGCGCTGCTCGCCATTCAGATCGAGCGCCGCTTCACCAAGCCGCAGATCTTCACCCTCTACGCCAACCAGATATTCCTCGGCCACGGCGCCTACGGCTATGAGGCTGCCTCGGAATACTATTTCAGCAAACCGGCAAAGCAACTGAAACTCGAAGAAGCGGCGCTGCTGGCGGGACTTCCCAAGGCGCCGCAATTTTATTCGCCGATCACTCACCCGGAACGCGCCATCAAGCGGCGCAACCTCGTGCTCAATGCCATGCTGGAAGACGGCAAGATCACCGCGGCCCAGGCTGCGGATGCCAAGAGTAAGCCGATCGTGCTCAACTTGCAGAAAGATCCGAATTCGCTGGCGCCGCACTATGTCGAAGAAATTCGCCGTTACCTCGAAGCGAAGTACGGCAGCGATCAGGTTCACGCCGGCGGACTGCGCGTTTACACCTCGCTCGATATGGATCTGCAGAAGTCCGCGCGCCAGGCGCTGCTCGACGGCCTCGCTGCCTACGAACGCCGCCATGGCTGGCACGGCACCCTCGTGAACGTAATTGCCGAGGGTCAGAAGCTCGACAAATACGAAGATCCGGATTGGGATGAGGAGCCGGAAATCAACGGATACACGCACGCGCTGGTCACGCAAGTATCGCCGACCGTTGCGGAAATTCGCTTTGGCCAGCACACGGCCACGCTTTCGCCGGCCGATGTGGCCTGGACATCGACAGCGATAAGGACAAAGCTGAAGCCCAAGCTTTCCGACATTCTCCATTCGGGCGACGTCGTTTACATCAAAGTGCTCGCGCTCGATGCGGGCGGGAAAGCGCGCGTCAGCCTGGAGGAGGACTCAGGGGCCGAAGGAGCGCTCGTCGCCATCGACAACGCGACCGGAGAAATCAAGGCTATGGTCGGCGGCCGGGATTTCAATCTCTCCAAGTTCAACCGCGCCACGCAGGCTCTGCGCCAGGTTGGGTCGTCGTTCAAACCGTACGTCTATACCGCCGTGATCGATCAGGGCGGCAGCCCCGACGACACTATTGTGGATGCGCCGGTAACTTTTCAAACTGCCTCCGGCCCCTATTCGCCGCACAACTACGATGGCAAATTTGAAGGCACCATCACGCTGCGGCGCGCGCTCGCCCAATCCAGAAACATTCCCGCGCTCAAGCTGGCCGACCGCGTCGGCATTAAGACCGTGATCGAATACGCACACCGCTTCGGCATCACCGCCAACATTCCCGCCTATCTTCCGGTGGCGCTGGGCTCGGCGGAAATTACGCCGCTCGAGCAAACCTCGGCCTTCAGCGTGTTTCCGAACGACGGCGTGCGCGTCGCTCCACGCTACATCACGAAGGTGACCGATTACGAGGGCCGCATCCTGGAGGAAGATTATTCCGATATCAAAGACGCCGTCAGTTCGCGCACCGCGCGCATCATGACCTCCATGCTGCGGGAGGTCGTGCTCCATGGCACCGCGGTCGCCGCTGCAAAAATGCCGTATCCGCTGGCGGGCAAAACGGGAACGACCAACGATTTCACCGACGCCTGGTTCGTGGGCTTTTCTCCGTCGCTCACCTGCGGCGTCTGGATTGGCTACGACGAAAAAAAATCCCTCGGCGAGAAAGAAACGGGAGGCCACGCCGCCCTGCCCATCTGGATGCAGTTCATGACCGTCGCGCTGGCCGGCAAGGAGCCCGGCGAATTTCAGCCAGTACCAGCGCAAGGGACCGCCGTTGCACGAAAAGTCGACACGCCAGACGTAGCGCCGGGGGACGGTGAATTGCACTAAACCCAGCTGTCAGCTCTCAGTTGTCAGCTCTCAGAGACATTTCCCGATCAGTCGTCCCATCCGCACGAATCGATAAAGAGGAAAAAGCGCTTCCGGCAATCGCACCGTCGCAATATCTCCCACGCCCGGCGTCCAGAACAGCCGCCAGAGATATCGCCAGCGGTCGCCGCGCCGCTCGCGCAGTTTCAGAATCAGCCGGAAGTATTCGGTGGATTCGAAATCATAGGACGCGCTGCGAGTGAGGCGCTCGGCGAATTCGCTGCCCAGAGCGGGCACCTGACGATCGGCCGCAATCATTTCCTCCGCCGGCCCGGGAAGCTTCGCGTGAAGCAAATTCTTCACCAGCCAGAAACTCACGCCGAGAATGCGCGCGATTCCCAGCGCGCGCGCCCGCGAGAACACCAGCGCGTAGTCGATGGTCTGGTTTCGGGATGAGGTTTGGGATGAGGATCGGGATTGAGACCGCAGAGTCTCCGCAATGTCCGCCAGCCAGATCAGGCGCGTCCACAGGTGTTTGGCGGCATGCAGGCAGAGCACCAGCAGCGAGTCTTCGGGAGCGAGGCAAGGCACTTCGCTCCCGCCGACGACGGTGCGGCCGGCGCGCGCCAGCAGATCCTCCACGCGCAAATCGACCGCATAGAAACGCGGCAGCGGCGCCCATTGCAGCTCCACCAGGTGCTTGCCAGCCGCGCCGTCAAACGAGCACTCATAGCCTGTCCGCAGCCAGAATCGCTCGACGGCTGGGGTGAAAACCGAAGAAGGATGATATTCGATCTCGGCAAGAGCCTGCTTTGCCCGGTCGAAGTCGGCGGGAGAGATCAGGATGTCGAGATCCCCAAAACTTCGCAGGCCGAGATCTCCGTAAAGCAATTGCGCCAGCACCGGCCCTTTATACGGGACCGCCCGCAACTGCACCCGCTCGAAGCGCTGCACGATACGCGCGAGTTCGGCGGCGAACCTCAAGCTGCGCTGCAGGTTCGTTCCGTACGCGGATCGCAGCGCGCGCTCGACTTCCGGTGGAAGCCCGCGAGCATAATCGATGAGGTTGCGCGCGGCGAGCGGAAGAACTCCGTGCTGCTCAGCCAGGCGAAGAAGTTCAGTCCAGTCGAGCGCTGAGAGATTCCAATTCGCGATGCGCTCGATTCGCTCCGGAGACAGCTCCACACCAGCCAACACGCACAGGAGCGCAAACTCGTCTGCTCTCTGCGGCGCGGCGTGCGATGCGGAAGACTGCGGCAAGAGTTCCTTCATGGAAGCGGACTCTTCTGCGCGGCCGTCGGACCGCAGCAACAAAAGCTGGTGCTGAAAACAAGCCCGTTGTCGCGACGCTGAAAAATCTGTGCGAGTGAGCGTTTTTGGGCAAGCCGGTGAAACGGAATAGAAAACGAATTAGAAAAGTATCCAGCCCCGGAGGGGCCAACCAGCTTAGCCCAGCGCTTCAGCGCTGGGGAAAGTGGAGAAAATGCCTCAAGTCCCGGAAAGACGGCCCCGCTCTCAAGCGCACTCTGAAGCGCCGCGCCACTCAAAATCATAAGCATCGCAAATCGCCACTATAATACAGAGTCTTCGGCGCGGGTCTGAAACTCGATGCCAAAGGCTGTTCGTCGTCATTATTATTGCCGTTCGCGCGTTCCGCCGTTTCATTTTCATGGACCGAATCGTCTTCGAATCCGTTCGCAAGGTCTTTCGCCATCGTCCCGCTCTATTCAATTGGCTGGGACGAGAACGGGGCGGCGAAACGGTTGCCTTGAAAGACGTTTCTTTTTCCGCGGCCGGCGCAGAGGTCTTGGTGCTGCTCGGCCCGAACGGCAGCGGAAAAACTACGGCGCTCAAGCTGATCTCGACCATGCTCCTGCCCGACGCGGGATCGGTACGCGTGGGCGGATTCGATGCCCAGCGTAACGCCGGTGAAGTGCGGCGGCAGGTCGGCATCGCCGTCGCCGGAGAGCGCTCGTTCTTTCCTCGTCTCTCCGCTCGCGAGAACCTCGACTTCTTCGCCACGCTCGACGAAGTCGAGCGCAGTGAGCGGGCAAAAAGAATCCAGGAAGTTCTCCGCGATACCGGCCTCGAAGAGCAGGCCGACACGCTGGTCATGAAATTCTCCAGCGGGATGTATCAGCGGCTGGGAATCGCGCGCGCTCTGGTCAAGCGCCCCAGCGTGCTTTTGCTCGACGAGCCGACGCGCAGCCTCGACGCCGCCACCACGGCGCATTTCTGGGGGACGATCCGAGCATTGGCGCGGACCCAGACTACCATCCTGCTCGCCACCCACAACTTCGCGGAGGCAGCGGCCGTCGCGGATCGCCTGCTCTTGCTGCATCGTGGCGAGTTGCTAGCTAATCGCCCGGTCGGCGATGGCGAAAGCGCCGACCTGCTGCGAACGTACTACTTCCGCATGACCGGCGAGGTCGATGAGGCCATGCTCAAGCTCTAAGGATTTGTAATTGGGTAATTGGGTTTTCGAAATCGATCGCTCACAGAAGGCGCTGTTCGTCGTTCGCGATTCGCTATTCGTGAGAACTGTTTGCCCGGCGAAAAGCGAACAGCGAACGACGAGCTCTAAATTACAAATGCTCTTATGACTTCGACTCTCGACAAGCTCTACGCCATTCTCCGGCGCGATTTGCTCACCGCCGTCCGCCATCGCAGCGGTTTCGTCGTGACCATGGTCGGGGTGTTCACCGAATTGGCGGCCTTCTATTTTCTGTCCCGCGCCATCGGTCCCGGCTTTCGACCGGGTGGCGTCGAGTACTTCCCGTTCCTTCTGGTCGGTACCGGTGTCTACACTTTTTTCGTAATGAGCGCGCAGGCTTTTCTAAGCGCAGTGCAGGAGGCGCAGCAGACGGGAACGCTGGAAGTGCTGATGACGACATCGACGGCGCCGGCCGAGCTCGTCATCCTCAGTTCTATTTCTGCGTTTGCCGGGAACCTGGTCAATCTGCTGGTGTATCTTTTCGCGGGGGTGGCAGTTTTCCGGGCATCGATCCACGCCAACTTCCTATCGTGCGTGGCCGTATTGATTTTCTCCCTCGCCATCGCCTTGGCGCTCGGGATCATCGCGGCCACGCTTCAGGTTGCGTTCCAGAAAGGCTCGGCTCTGTTGTGGCTGCTCAGTTCCGGGATCTGGTTTCTGAGTGGGACGATGTTTCCAATTCAGAGTTTGCCCCGTCCGCTCGAACTTCTCGCTCACGCGGTCCCCCTCACTTACGCGATCGACGGCATGCGGCGGGCACTGCTCGAGGGACAGTCCATGCGGACGATGGCTCCGACACTGGCTGTGCTGGGCGGGTTTGCCGCGGTCATGCTGCCGCTCGCGCTGGCCGGTCTGTCGCTAAGTTTGCGGCGGGCGCGGCGAGATGGAACCCTTTCATTTTACTGAGGATATCGATTCGGCTGCTTCCGATTCCGGCCCCGCCTTGTTGGCATCGGCGAAAACCCTGTAGTACACTGCCATTACTCTGATCAAGACTGGGGGATAGGCCAGATCTTCATGTTTGACTAACTGGCTTGACCTACTATGACCGAAAATCAAACCGCTCGTGAAAAGACCCGGCAAGTGGGCAATGCGAGTGACGAGAAGAAGCTTTACGAAAAGCCAGCATTTCGTTGCGAGCAGGTTTTCGAGACGCAGGCTCTAACTTGCGGCAAGATCGCCCCAACCGTTGGCAATTGCCAGTTCTCGCAGAAGACTTCCTAATGCTGGGAAACGCCATGAGTGCGGCGCGCTCGAATTGGAGCGCGGAACGCTCGGCTCTGGTGGCGGAGTCTTTGCGTCGCGGTGGCTTGGGTCGGCGCGTTCGGCTGCGAGTTTATGGGGAAAGTATGTTGCCCACTCTTTGGCCGGGCGACGTGGTCGAGATCGCAAGCTGCTCGCTTGAAGACGTCCGTGCTGGGGAGATCGTGCTCGCCCTGCGCGACGGCCGCTTCTTCCTGCATCGTCTCGTCCGCCGTTGCGTCGATGCCACAGACACGCCAAACGGCTTCCTGCTGTGCGGCGATTCCATGCCTGGTCCTGACCCTTTGTTTTCTCCCGAAGCCCTGCTGGGACGGCTCGTGCGCAGCGCTGGCGAAGGGCGAGCCGTCTCTGCAGCCGCAGTGCGGCCGGGATTGGGCGCAAGCTGGTTTAGCGTAAAGTTCTCTCGCTCCGTGGGAGTGCTGCTTTGTTATTGTGGCGTGGCGCGCCGTGCCGTTTTAAAGCTTCACCGCCACGGAAAGGGATCCGCGCGCCGATTTCAAGATTCGGAAGCCGCGGCGCATATTCGTTCCGCGGATCTTTACTCCGTGGAGCCGGGAGCCTTCTGATGGCCGCAGGCCGACAAGCCGCGTGTGTCGAGATCGGAGGAATCCCGATTGCTCTGTCCACCAATGACGAGAGCTTCCTCGATCTGCTGCGCCAGCGCTACAACGGGTTCCTGAGCTCCTCGCTTCCTGAGTTTGAGCTGGAGTTCGATCTCACCCGCGCAGGAATCGTTTCGGATGATGACATTCAAGTCCGGCGCGAGGGCGGCGTCTGGCTCATCGAACGCGGAGACTTCCACGCTCGCTGGGACCCGGTCACCGGCCGGGGCACAGTGCGGCAAAATGCCAACCCGTATTCTCTGGACTCGGTGCTCCGTATTCTCCACAGCCTGATCCTCGCCGAGCGCGGCGGATTCCTGCTGCATGCCGCCAGCGCGATTTGCGACGGCCGCGCGTATCTATTCTCGGGCGTATCCGGAGCGGGCAAGACCACCATGACCCGGCTCGCGCCAGCGGACATCACTTTGCTGACCGACGAGATTTCCTATCTGCGCCCGAACGTGGATGGGTACTCGGCCTTCGGCACTCCCTTCGCTGGAGAGCTGGCCAAGTCCGGTGAAAACTGCTTCGCGCCCGTCTCCGCGCTGTTTTTTCTGGAAAAGGGCCCCGAGAACCGCGTCGATGAGTTGACCTCCACGGAAGCCGTCCGCCGGCTGATGCGCAATATTCTGTTCTTTGCGGAGGACCGGAGCCTGGTGGAAATACTTCTTGCCACGGCGTGCGATTTCGTCGCCAAGGTTCCCATTCGACGGCTGACGTTTTATCCCGATGAAAGGGTGTGGGACGAAATCCGCAACTTCCAGGGAGTGCCCGAGCATGCCTGAAGATTGTATTTACATTGCCCGCAGTTCGGCCATTGCCGCTCGCGCCCTGGCTGGCGAAATGATGGTGATGAACTCGGCCGATTCCACATTCTTCACGCTGAACCAGGTCGCTACCGCCATCTTTCAAGCTGCCGACGGGCACACTCCTCTGCGGGAAATTGTCCGCAACCAGATCTGCGAGCAGTTTGACGTCGATCCCGAACAGGCCCTGGCAGACGCCGAGCAGTTCGTCGCCGACCTCTCCGCCCACGGGATTCTTCTGGTCTCGAACCAACCTCTGGCCGCGGAGACACCCCGATGAGCCTGATGAGTGAAGTCGGTCAGAAGGCATTTAACCTGGGCGTGCCCGTCGCCGTGCACCTGGACGTCACCTACCGCTGCAACGAGCGCTGTGTGCATTGCTATCTCGATCACGACGACCACGGCGAGATGACAACCGCGGAAATCAAGGACGTGCTCGATCAACTGGCGGAGGCTGGCGTTTTCTTCCTTACTTTCAGCGGCGGCGAGGTTTTTATGCGCCGCGACTTCTTTGAGCTTGTCGAACACGCGCGCCGCCTCATGTTCAACGTGAAGATCAAAACCAACGCGGTCATGATCCACGAAGAGGAAGCGCGGAGACTTCGCGAACTGGACATAGACACGATTCAGATCAGCGTGTACTCGCACCGTCCCGAAGTTCACGACGCCATCACCAAGCTGCCGCACTCGTTCGAGCGCACCCTCAAGGCCATTCGCTTCTTGCGCGAACAAGGGCTGCGAGTGACCATCGCCAACGTGCTGATGACGGTGAATTCTTCCGATCATCTTGATGTGCAAAAGCTGGCCGCTGAACTCGGCGTGCACTACACGCTCGATCCCACGATTACGCCCATGATGGACGGCGACACATCCGTTCTTTCGCTGCGCATTCCGGGAGAAGAACTCCCGGAAGTTTTCCGCAATCCGGCGCTGGTTGGCAGCCAGGAAGAGTTCTGCGCTCCTCCCAAGCCGCCCTCGGCGGAGGATCTTGAGGGTTACTCGTGCAGTGCGGGCCATTCTTTTTGCTACATTTCGCCCTACGGCGATGTCTTTCCCTGTGTGCAGTTTCCACTTCCCACGGGAAATATTCGGCGCCAGAAATTTTTGGACATCTGGAATTTTTCCCCGCAGATGAAAGAGGTTCGCTCGATCCAAGCCAAAGACCTGACCGTGTGCTCGTCGTGCTCGCATGTCACCAGTTGCACGCGCTGTCCGGGATTAGCCTATGTGGAAGGAAGTATGCGCGGCCCGTCGACAGCGGATTGCGAGAAGTCTTTCTACCGGACCGGCGTGCCGACGGCGAACATGCTGCAGCAAGGGCTGTCGAAACCACGCAGCGTATCGGGCAATGGCGCACCGCTGATTCAGATTCAGCCGATCCAGATTCAGCCTACGACGGCGTCGGCGTGATGAATCGTTCCGGGCGTCTCGCCCTCGGCGCGGCGGGCGAGAGCCTGCCCTGAGTGGAGCCCAAGGAACGCCCACTCCACCGGACAGCCGCCGGGATGGCGGCGCTACTAACAACACGGCCTCTAGACTGTGCCCCCGGCAACCGCGTTGTGGCTGCGCTTTAGATCCACCACCGCTTCCGCGCTGGCCAATTGCTCCAGGATGCGCTGCAAGGCGGTGCGCACTTCGTGCGTCGCCTCATTGAACTTCAGCGCCGCTCCAATGCCCATGTCCATGCGCACGACCTCGCTGTCCAGCGAAATGTTTGTATGTTCGTGCGAGAAGTTGAGTTTCAACTGCGATCCGGGCAGCAGGAGCCCGCTGGTTTCAACATAGCAGCCACCCAGGCTCAGGTTAGTGACGATGCCCAGGATCGCGCAATCCTGGCTCTCTCCAGAAATTTCCGTGGTCAGCCGGCCGCGCACCCGCGGATACAGACGGCGGTTCTTCTGACCCGACTGACTTTGTTTCTGCAGGTACATGCGTTTGTCGGCTTCCGAGAGAATCTTTTCGGCGTCCATCCCGTCTTCGGGAAACACGGCCTTGCCCACGCTCAACGATAGAATGTCCTCGTTGCAAACGTCCTTTCCCGCCTGCTTTGCCAAGTCCCGCATCTGTTCCGCTTTGCGCGCGGCCGCTTCCGGCGTGAGTCCCGGGGCGATGACCACGAATTCGTCGCCACCCATGCGCGCCACATAATCGTACTCACGGCTGGTTTCCTTCAAGGCGTGCGCAAATAGCCGCAGCACGCGATTCCCTTCCAGGTGTCCAAAGCGATCGTTGATCTGCTTGAAGCCATCCATGTCGGCGACCATCACGGTCAGCGTTTTGTCGTGGCGTTTGCAGCGCGCCATTTCCCGGTCGAGGTGCAGGAACAGTGAGCGCGCATTGGGAAGGCCGGTAAGGTAATCGGTCACCGCCGAGCTCTCCGCCTGCTCGTACTTCATCGCGTTCTCGATGGCCAGCGCCATCTTGGAGCTTACCGCCAGCAGAATGCGCAGGTGGTCGGAGGTAAAGAAGTCTTTTTCCGCGTGGTACAAGGCGACCACGCCGACCACGCCCTTCAAGCCCTCGAGCGGAACGGCGAGCGCTGAATTCAGCGTGCTGTACTTGGAAGTATCGTTCAGATACCCGGGCTCGACCGAAGGATTGCCATTCAGGATCGGCTTGAGGTTTTGCGCTACCCACCCCGAGAGCCCTTGTCCCATCGGAATGCGCAGCGAAGCAAACAGCCGGAAGTTGTCGCCATTCACATATTCCGGCACCAGTTCGTCGCCATGGCGGACGTAGATGGCAATCGCATCGTAGGGCATCGCCCGGCGCAGCTTCACGGCAAACACGGAAAGCGTTTCGCCCAGGCTGAGCGAGGCTCCGAGGTCCTGGCTGAGCTCGAAAAGAGTCTGCGCTTCCTGGCGCGCCGCTGCGATCGAACCGAGAAAACTGCGCTCTGGCGCCCGCTGCTTCCCTTGCGCCTCGAACCCGGCGGCCGGCTTGCTGGACGGCATCGCATCCTTGTCTTTATCTTTGTCTTTGACTTCCGTTGACAATTTTTGCTTGCTCAGGTTGTCGGTGCGTTCGTGGACCAATTGCTCCAGGTCCACGTACCTTCGTTCGAGCACCTTGACCACTTGCGGATCAAAAGACTTTCCCGATTCATCCACCAGTCGCGCCATCGCTTCCTTGAGCGGCAGCGCCCGCCGATATTGCCGATCCGAAGCCAGTGCGTCCAGAAAATCGACTGCCGCCAGGATGCGAGCGCCAATCGGAATCTGCGTCCCGCGCAGCCCCATCGGATAGCCCGTCCCGTCGAACTTTTCGTGATGCGCCCGCACGATGGGAACGACCGGGTAAGGAAAGCGCACCCGCTCCAGAATTTCCGCTCCCACCAGCGGATGTATCTTCATCTTTTCGAATTCTTCCGGCGTCAGCCGGCCCGGTTTCGAGACGATGTGCTCCGGAATCGCCAGCTTGCCGATGTCATGCAGCAACGCGGCGGCCTGCAGGGCATCCATTCCCTCGCGGTCAACCTTGAGTTCCTTCGCCACCTCGACCGCGTAGACGCGAACCCTCTGCAAGTGATCGTGCGTCGTCTGGTCCTTGGCCTCGATGGCCAGCGCAAGCGCCTCGATCGTGCGCATGTGCAAGTCGGCCATCTCTTCCACGTGCCGTTTCTCATCTTCCAGCTTGCCGAGGTAAAGGCGGTACGAGCGGTAGATCAGGTACACCACCGGAAGCGTCAGCAGCGACGTCTGCCAGTCGGTAAAGCCGTGCAGCCAGCTCATCATGCCGGCCACGCCCGCGCCCACCAGGTAGTACGGGAAGCTCCAGAAGTAGCAATCTGCCCAGATCTTCCGCAGCGACCTGCGCTCGGTCAAAGAGATGACGGCCGCCACCGGAAGCGTATTGGCGACGAAGTACACCGACGCTGCCAAAAATAGCAGCGTTGAGGGGTTATTCACTGCCCGATGCAACAGGGAGTAGCGATACGTGGCGAAGGTCACCGCGATGGCCAAAGCCGTTGAGCAAACGTTGAAGGCGACTTGAATCGGAACGGGACGATCGCGGTCGAAGCATTGCACTACCACCGCCGCGCAGCCCAGAGCCATGGCTTCCGACAAACTCAGTTCCAGCACGCCCAGCAGCAGAAAGAGAAAGTTCACCGACATCGTCCCGGTAATGCCGGGCAGATTCACCTTGAGCCGCGAGGCGGCCAGCGCAATCACCAGATAACAGAAAAATTTGAGTGGATTCTCGCTCCTGCCGTGCATCACCGAATAGGTCAGGACGGCCGTCCCACAGATCACGACCACGGCGATAAAAAAGCGTGGCGCCGCGCTCATGTCCCTCCATGATTGAGGGCGAGTTTTCATCTCTGGACGAACTCCTGTTCGGGAAGCCGGGTTGCAGTTCCCCCGGGGAAGGAAGAGGGGAATACTCTATTGATAACAGGCAGGGGACGGGCAAGGAAGAATTCGGACATTTGGAGGTAAACTTCCGTAATCAGGGGTAGTGACCTTCCGGCGGTATTCCCCCAGAGCACCGGAAACTTGGCTCTTAACCCACAGAAAAGACAGATAAAACAACCGGCCATCGGATCATCGGGCGATTGAAAAATCAAAAGCCAAGGCTGTTGAACTTAGATGGCCCGATGACCCGATCACCCGATGGCCTGATGGCCTCCGGCAAGTTTGACTTGCCAGAACTCTGGGGCCTACCATGAATGCCTCTGCACAGGAGTGTTCCCCGGAATGATCGGCCAGACCGTCTCCCACTACCGTGTCCTCTCGCAGTTGGGCGGGGGAGGAATGGGCGTTGTCTACGAAGCCGAGGACATCAACCTGGGCCGCCATGTCGCGCTTAAGTTCCTGCCTCCCGAGACGGAAAAAGACCCACTCGCCCTCGATCGTTTTCAGCGCGAAGCGCGCGCTGCCTCCGCGCTGAATCATCCCAATATCTGCACCATCTACGAGGTGGGCGAGGACGGTGGACGCCACTTCATCGCCATGGAGTTGCTGGAAGGCGAGACCCTCAAGAGCCGTATCCACGCTCAGCCCCACGGCCAAGCCATCGACCTTGAGCAATTGCTCAGTCTCGGCATCCAGATCGCCGACGCTCTCGACGCCGCCCACGCCAAGGGAATCGTCCACCGCGACATCAAACCCGCGAACATTTTCGTGACCAGCCGCAACCAGGCCAAGATTCTCGATTTCGGCTTAGCCAAGCGTACCGCCAAGCCTTCCCTGCAGTCCGCCGCCACCATCGGTTCCACCGCTACCGTGGACGAGCCGTTCCTGACCAGTCCCGGATCGACCGTCGGCACCGTGGCCTATATGTCTCCGGAGCAGGCGCGAGGCAAGGATCTCGACGCCCGCACTGACCTGTTCTCGTTCGGCGCTGTGCTCTATGAGATGGCCACCGGTGCGCTGCCCTTCCGCGGGGATACCTCCGCCGTTATTTTCGACGCCATCCTGAATCGCCCGCCAGCCCCACCCCTTCGCCTGAATCCCGACTTGCCGCCGCCGTTTGAAGGGATATTAAACAAGCTGCTCGAAAAAGACCGCGACCTGCGCTACCAGAGCGCGGCCGACGTGCGCTCCGATTTGAAGCGCCTAAAACGCGACTCCGAATCGGGCACGATCCTGGCTGCGACTTCTTCCAGTTCTTCCATCCGCAGCGCTTCCATTGGCAAAAGCGCGCCAGGTCACAAGCTGCCCCTGTGGCTGATCCCCGCTCTGATCGTCGCGGTGGTCGCCGCCGGCATTGGCTTGGTGTTTATGAAGCGCGGCCATGCGCTCACCGAAAAAGATTCGATCCTGATTGCAGATTTCGTAAACACCACCGCCGATCCTGTCTTCGACGGCACCCTCAAGAAAGCGCTCGCCGTCGATCTGGGGCAGTCCCCGTATCTGAATGTCTTTCCGGACCAGAAGATCCGCCAGACGCTGCAGTTCATGGGCCGCAGCCCCGGCGACCGCATCACCACCGACGTCGGCCGCGAAATCTGCCAGCGTGATGGCATCAAGGCCATGTTGAACGGCAGCATTGACAGCGTCGGTGGCCAATACGTCATCACTCTGGAAGCAACCAATGTTTCTTCCGGCGATTCGCTCGGACGCCAGCAGGCTCAAGCCGACCGCAAAGAAGATGTGCTGAATGCGCTGCATGGCGCCGCCACCAAACTTCGCAGTCAGCTCGGCGAGTCTCTGTCCATGGTGCAGAAATATGACATGCCTCTCTCCATGGCCACCACGTCATCGCTCGACGCGCTGAAGGCGCTGAGCCTGGGTGACGCCAAGCACAACATGAGCGACGAACTGGGCGCAATTCCCGACTACCAGCGCGCCATCGAGCTCGATCCTAATTTCGCCATGGCCTATGCCCGCCTGGGTGCGGTCTACAACAATCTCGGGCAGACCGCGTTGTCGGAACAGAACCGCCAAAAGGCCTTCGAGCTGCGCGACCGGGCCAGCGAACGCGAGAAGCTCTACATCATGTCGCACTACTATTCCGACAGCGGCCAGTACGACAAGGGCATTACCGCCTACGAACTTTATCGTCAGACCTACCCGCGCGATGCCATCCCCTTCACCAATCTGGCGAATATCTATAACCAGCTTGGACAATTCGACAATGCCTTGGAAAACGCCAAGCGTGCCGCGGAGCTCGATCCTGATTCGACGGCCGCCTATTTCAATGTGGCCATGGCTTATGGCGGACTGAACCGGGTTGAGGAAGAGCGCGCTACCCTCAACGGCTTACTCCAGCGCAAGGGAACCAGTGCGGCCTTCCGTGTGATGCTGGCCAATTTGGACTGGGCCCAGGGCAAAGACGCCGACATGGAGAAGGAATTGCAGAGTTCGTTGGCGGCTCCGGAAGGAGAGTTAGGCGTTCTCCAATTCCGGGCCAGCCTCGCCGCCACTCGCGGGCAAATGCGCCAGGCGCGCGAGTTTGCCCGCCAAGCCGAGGAGGCCTTGGATCGGCTGCACCTGCAAGGCCGGGCCGAAATCGAGGCAGGAACTACCGGCGCCGAAGCCTTAGTGGGTAATTCCGCCCAGGCTGAAAGCGGGGCCAGCGACGCCCTGCGCTTATCCCGAACTCTCAATGTAATGGGGAGCGCCGCCACCACGTTTGCCATCTTGGGTCAGGACCAGAAAGCCATCGCACTGGCCGACGAAATTCAGCGCGCGCATCCGAACGATACCATGGCGGTCAACGTAATCATCCCCATGATTCGCGCCGTCGCCGCTCTCCGCCCCGCGCATCCCGCCAAGGCTGACCCATCCAGGGCCATCGACCTCCTTAACGGAGCTGCCGTGTACGCCCGAGCCAACGCTGGCGTTCTTTATGCCAGAGGCATTGCCTACAAGCAGGCCGGACGTTACGCCGAAGCGCAGCAGGATCTTCAGAAAGTCCTGGACATGAAGTCCCGCAATGGCCCCGACCTAGTGTTCGTTATGGCTCAGCTGGAGTTGGGTCGAGTGTTTCAGAAGCAAGGCGACGCCCCCAAAGCGCGCATCGCCTATCAGGACTTCTTCGCCGCCTGGAAAGACGCCGACCCCGACCTCCCGCTCCTCCACGAGGCCAAGGCCGAATACGCAAAACTACAGTAGAGACGCCGCCCCGCACATTCTGCTCGTGTGGGGACGGGCGCCCTCGCCCGTCCAAGCCGAGCACAGCTCGGCAGCTGCCTGTGGTCACAGCAAACTCTGGATTCGCTCTAGGGAAGTTCTGATTAAGTCCCTGAGGGGCCTCCGTGTACCCCTCTGTACCCTGTGGTTTACGCCTTCTGCTGACGCTTGATCAGAGTTTCTCTAGAAGTGAAACCCAATCTCCGCCGTCAGCGCCCGCGGCGTCACATAGTGCGTGCCGCTGAAGGTCGATAGGAAGTTATACAGCGCCAGCTTATTCATCACGTTGATGGCGGTAAGCGTGAGACTCCATTTGTAATGGTCGCCTTTGAACAGGTTGTCGTCGCCCACCGAAGCATCGAACAGGTTGCGCGATGCGATGCGCGGCGGATGGAGATCGTCGTTCTCGCTATTCGCCGCAGGCACCCGGATCAGATTGGATCCGAACTGAGCTGCGGGGCAATTGGAAGGCAGGGGCACAGTCGGAGTTGCACGCTGCGATCCGCAAAAGAACCCAGCCTCAGACTCCTGATCGCCAGAAAGAGGCACCCCGCCCACGTT
This sequence comes from uncultured Acidobacteriaceae bacterium, assembly GCA_963722485.1. Taxonomy (GTDB): domain Bacteria; phylum Acidobacteriota; class Terriglobia; order Terriglobales; family Acidobacteriaceae; genus Acidiflorens. The sequence goes on along the minus strand of CAVRNL010000012.1, from coordinate 55,008 downwards.
GGCAGCGATCAGGCTCACGTTCGGCGCGCCACCGACTAGAACTGATCCTGGGCAATCGTTCCCAGGATTGACCCCGTAGCACGGCGTCGCGCCCGCTACCAGTCCGCTGTCATACCGCCAGTTGAAGCCAAACCATGGGCCAAGCTTCCAGGGCTGGTATTGCAGGTGGGTCGTCTGATTGAACTTCTCGTCGTGGTCGATGCGGAACGGAAGTCCCGTGCCGGTCGACACCGTCGCGCCCGCTCCGCCGATCTGGGGAGTGAAGAACCGGGCCGCCACACTGGAGAACACCATGAGCGCCGAAAAACCGTGCAGGTTCGGCACGCTCACGCGGCCCGCATATCCGGGAATTTTTGCGTTGTGCCACTCAATGGGGAAAGTGATCGGCGTGTTGCCGAGCACACTGAAATCGTAGCCATTATGCGTGTACTTCGTGATCCACTCGCCGGAAAAGACCAGGTACCGTCCGAAAGCCTGCTCCAGCCCAACGTGAAATTCATTGCGGAATCCCGGACTCAATGGATTCGTGGCTAGCGAGGAACAGAGCAGCAGCGGGTTTAGAACGGCATTGCTGCATCCGATGCTGGAAAGCACCAGATTTTCATTGAAGGGAGATTCCAGCGTGCGAGCATAGGAAGCGCGCAGGATCGTGTTGGTTTTCTTGACGTTGTAAGAAATCCCGACACGAGGCTCGGCTTGCCGCGCGATGGTGATTCCGTTGTAGAGATCGCCGCGAATGCCGAGGTTCATAGACCAGTGCCCGACCGTGATCGCGTCCCGAACATAGAGAGCAAGCTCCTTCACGTCCGTGCGGCCATTGAATGTGTACCGGCCGCTGCTCGATGCCGGACAGTTGTCATTCGGAGACGGAGTTGGCCGGGTCAGGTCATAGCAGCCCAGCAGCGGATTGAAATTAGGGTAAAGAGCCAGGTTCGCGTAGGAATCGGTCGAGCCCGGCGAGCCCGGCGCATTCAGGTTGGAAGCGATGTTTGGCTGAAGCAGGGCGCCGGTGCATTGCGAAGGATCGTTGATCCCCGGCGCGGGTGCCGCAACATACTGCTGTTGGCCGCCGGGAAAAGTCGCCAGAGCTATACAGGGAGCGTTAAAGGTCGGATCGACAATCCCGAGAGTGTCATCCTCTCTGAGAAACGTTTGCTCGTAGGTAACTCCAACCTTGACGTTGTTCACCCCTTTGACGTAGGAGAGATCGGATCGAATCCCCGTATTGGTCAGCGTGCGGTTCTGGCCTACCGACTGTCTCTGCAGACTCGGCGGCCCCAGGTCCGCGAAAGGATCGCTGCTGGGATAGTAGTTGTAATCGTCGCGGCGCACGAAGGCTCCCAAAGTAAATACCGCGTTCGTATTCACCACCCGCGTCCATGAAGGAGCAATGTTGAAGGTCCCAATCTTGGAGCGCTGGTCGGTCGGTCCGACGACATCGCCGTTGGGAGCGACGCCGTTATAGGCTGCCATTTGCGGCTCAATCCCGTACAGCCCAATCCACGGCGTCGCATTTTGGGCATCGAGCGAGTTCGGCGTCTGGAACCAGCTCCGGCTGTAGCCGAAGTTCAGGTGAATCGAATCGGCGGTTGAGACTTGGAGGTCCACGCGGTCGAACAGGTTCTCTTCGTTGCCCCGGTCGTGAATAACCGCGAATTCCGGAGGATCGAGGAACCGGCCGGTATTCAAGCCGCTGGCGGAGATGAAGTTTCCCCACTTCTTGCCCCCGTAAGCGAGATCGGCCGACACGTTGGATGTTCCAAACGACCCATAGGAAGTGGTCACGCTCCCGTGGGGCGTGGTTACGCCCTGGCCTGACCGCGTGGTCGCGACAATCACGACGCTTGTCTTGCCCCCGTATTCCGCGGGCGGCGCGCCGGATATGACTTCCATGGATTGAATCGAATCGAGTGAGATCTGGTTGGAAAACACTTTGCTGTGCTGGTCGGTATCGGGCTGGTCGTCGATGTCGATCGAATTCTCCGCGTGGTCGCCCAGCCCGTGGTAGAGGCCATTGGAATCGGCGGCGATTCCCGGCGTGGAGAGTGTCACCAGCGAACTCAGCGACGACGATGCGCTTTCCAGTGGAATCTTGTCGAACAAATCCTTGTCGATGTCGGAGTGGAAGGTCGGATCGTTCTCCACTAGATCTCCCGCATCCTCGACCGTAACCGTGTCGGAACTGGTAGCCACCGTCAAAGTAAGAGTTAGAGTCACGGGCACTACCGACCGGACATCCACATCCTGCGCGCTCTGGGTGAATCCCGCAGCCTTCACCGTCAAGTGATAGGGATTAAACGGCACGTTCGTGAAACTGAAATTCCCCTTGTCGTCTGTAGCGGTCGTTCGGTCATAGCCGCTGACCGCGCGATGAATCTCGACGCTCGCATTGGCAATCACCGCGCCCGAAGGGTCCAAAACGGTGCCGTTAATCGATCCCGCACTCCCGCCCGACTGCGTATTCGCAGCCCCAGCGCTCAACACCAAAGCAACGGCCACAATAGCCGCTGCTAGCCAAATCTTGTAAAACGATTGCATGATTCCTCCAATAATGGGTTCTGAGGCGACTCCGATCGCAGATCGAAGATCTGAAAGCAAAACAAATCGAAGCTCGCGGCCTCTTGCGAACAGTTACTTAATTGGGCGCGGGATCAGAACGAAGGACGAAGGTGGAGGACGAATAAACTGCGTGGTCAGGGGACGGAAGATCGGGGAAACTTCTGCAATCAAAACCGCCAGGACTGCCGTAGCCAAGACCGGCGCGGACGCAGCCGTCTGGGTACTAAGTCCGGCATGAGCGGTAGCGCAAATCGTGCAGGTGTGGCGCGAGGTAGTCGAGTTCTCGGAATGCGAGTGGGTCGCCTGCACCGTCCCCATCACGCACACCAGCGCAACGCAGAGCACGCACACCGCTCTGACCAATCCGCCCCGATTTGCCGATACGCTCAGCATGTTATCCCACGTTGCTTTGGAGTGTTGCGTTAAGACGATTCTATCGTTAGATGATCGTTTACGGGTACTCGGCCAGGAAAAAATGGCCTTCCAGGCAGACCCAAGGAACATGACCTTCGGGCAATGAAAAAAGCTCGAGCAAGAGCAAGGCCCACAAAGCAAGCCCGAAAGCAGGTTTCCCCGTGTTCACCCGTGTACTCTGTGGTTAAGATTTTCGGCACTCGACTAGAATGTCAACTATGCCCATCGTTGAACAAGCGTCATCCGCAGCCACCGCGCTCGACCTAGCCTGGGTCCGCGCCCAGTTCCCGGCACTCGCGCAGTCCGTCAGCGGGCATCCAGCGGTTTTTCTGGATGGCCCCGGAGGCACGCAAGTGCCGCAGCGGGTGATTGACGCCATCGCGGACTATCTGGCGCGCAACAACGCCAACACGCACGGCGCTTACCAAACCAGCCGCAACACCGACCGCATCATCGACGAAGCGCGCGCAGCGATGGCCGATTTTCTGAATTGCGATGCGGATGAAATCGTCTTCGGCCCCAACATGACGACGCTGACTTTCGCCCTGAGCCGCGCCCTCGGACGCGAACTCGGTTCCGGCGACGAGATCGTGCTCACCCTGCTCGATCACGACGCCAATTTCTCGCCCTGGAAAGCGCTGGAAGAAAAAGGCGTGACCATCCGCACGGCGAAATTCAACGAAGAAGATTGCACCCTCGACATGCGCGACCTCGCAGACAAAATCGGCGAGCGCACCCGGCTGGTCGCAGTCGGCTACGCGTCGAATGCCGTAGGCACGATCAACAACGTAGCCGAAGTGGTGCGCCTGGCGCGGCAAGCCGGAGCCCTCAGTTTCATCGATGGCGTCCACTACGCTCCCCATGGACCGATTGACGTGCGCGCCCTCGACTGCGATTTTCTGGCCTGCTCGACCTACAAATTTTTCGGTCCGCACATGGGCGTTCTCTATGGCAAACGCGACCACTTGAAGAGCTTGCGCCCCTACAAAGTCCGCCCCTGTACCGACAATAGTCCTAGCTGCTGGGAATCGGGGACGCTGAACCACGAATGCATAGCAGGAATCAAAGCCTGCGTCGATTACTGGGAAGAACTCGGCCGCCGCGCCAATCCCGAGGTTACAACCCGGCGCGCAGCCATCCTGGCCGCGCACGAAGCGATCCATAAGCACGAGCGAAAGATGCTGGAGAAAATGATCGCAGGCTTGCTTGCGATTCCCGGATTGAAGCTCTACGGCATCAGCGACCCGCGGCGCTCCGATAATCGTTGCGCAACCTTCGTGGTCCGTATCGCAGGCCACACCCCGCTGGAGCTGGCAACCAAACTCGGCGAACGCGGCTTCTTCACCTGGGATGGAAACTACTACGCCCTGAACCTGACCGAACAGTTAGACGTCGAGCGCCTGGGAGGATTTCTGCGTATCGGTCTGGCGCACTACAACACGATGGAGGAAGTGGAGCGGCTGCTGGGGGCGCTGCGAGAGATTGTGGGAGGCTAGGGACAAGATCGTGCTGAGAAAAATTGCCCTTGTTGCGACGACGGCACTGCTTCTTCTTGGCGTCGCCGCAGCTCAGAAAAACACCGAGCCACGAACGGTCGAACGATATAGGTCGCCAGACAAAGCTCTGGTCGCAGTCGTTTCGTCAACGAAGGCGCCGGAAGCAACGCGTGAGAGCCGGGTCGAGATACGTCTCAAATCTGGAGAACTGCTGGCCAGAAAGAACTACGCTTCGGAAGACGGAGAGCACGGGTTCGGTGTGACCAAAGCGGTATGGACTCCCGACTCGCAGTTTCTTGTCTACAGTCTCGAAAGTTCCGGAGGTCATCAGTCATGGCACACGCCTGTCAAGTTCTATGGCCGCAGACTCAATAAAATTCAAAACCTCGATGACGCATTGAATGATTCCGTAACGAATCCTGATTTCTCTATCAGTGCTCCAGACAAAGTGAGGGTGGAGCTATGGTTCAGCAAAAGGGATCTGACTGTATCTTTGTCATCACTCAAGGACCGTCGTTAGCGCGCAGGCCGAATTTCTTCTACAGCGTCGCCCCTTCCCACCAAGGCCACTTTCGCCAGCCCAATAAACAGCCCATGTTCGACAATGCCCGGAGTATCACTCAAAACAAGCGCCAGCGCCGCCGGATCTGCGATCTTTCCGAAGCTGCAATCGAGAATCTGATTGCCATTGTCGGTAAGATAAGGACTCCCGTCAGTCTTCGTGCGCAATTTAGGCGACGCGCCGAGCGCCACGATCTTGTTCTCGACCACGGTTCGCGCAAATGAAATTACCTCGACCGGCAAAGGAAACTTTCCGAGCACGGGAACAACTTTGCTGGAATCCGCGACCACGACCATCTTCTTCGATGCCGTGGCGATAACCTTCTCCCGCAGCAGCGCGCCGCCGCCACCTTTGATCAGGTTCAGCCTGGGATCGACTTCATCGGCGCCGTCGAGGGTCATATCGATTTGGGGAGTTTCGTCAAGCGTGGTCAGCGGAATGCCAAGTTGGCGCGCCAAGTCACCGGTCCGCACAGACGTCGGAATTCCAATAATTTTCAGCCCCGCTTTCACGCGCTCGCCCAGAGCGACGACCACAAAGTAAGCAGTTGACCCCGTGCCCAGTCCAACGATGTCGCCATCCCGCACCAGTTTTGCGGCAGCCCGTCCGGCGGCTTCTTTTTCTGCTTCGTTCGCCATCATTCATCCATTATCCATGCATCGGCAAGTTTGCATTCTAGTTCAAAATCATCTTGCCCAGAATCTCTTTGAGCAACTTCGCGGCGACGGTGGCCGTGAGTTGTGTGTTATCTTGCGCGGGATTGAATTCCACGATATCGGCGCCGACGATTCTTCCGCTGATCGCCTGCAGGTGCGCCACGGCTTCTCTAGTGGACAGTCCTCCCGGCTCGCGATGCGAAATGCCAGGCGCAAAGGCGGGGTCGAGCGCGTCCATGTCGAACGAGATGTAGATGGGGCCATCGACCTTCATGCGGTCGAGCGCCGGCAGATAGCGCATTTCGATGACTTCGACGCCAAATTTCTTGGCTTGCTCGCGTTGATGCCCAGTCATAGTCCGAATTCCGACTTGAATCAATCGCTTGGCAGCGCCCTCTTCCATGATGCGGGCAAAGGGGCAAGCGTGCGACAAACGGTTGCCTTCGAGTTCGTCGTAGAGATCGGGGTGCGCGTCGAAGTGGATTATGGTCAGGCCGGGAACATGCCTGCCAAAGGCGCGGACAATGGGCAGCGTAATCGAGTGGTCGCCGCCCAGGCAGACTGGACGCAACTCCTTCTCCAGGAATTCTTCGACTTTGGTTTCAATCGCAGGAAAGGGCTCCTGGAAAGTGAATTTCAAATCGCCGGCATCGCAGCACGCACCGTCGGCGCCCAGATCGACGCCGGTTTCCGTCCACGAATTCGACGAAATGGAATTGAAGGCCACGCGGATGATCGGCGGCGCTCCCGCTGCTCCGCGCAACCAGGAAGAGTTGGCATCGAATGGGATGCCGAGAATGACGGGGGTTCCGGGCTTAGCCGCGTTGGGACGCAATGTCATGGGGATGCTCCTCTAGACGTAGAGTAATTCCAGTGGCTTTATCCTCGCTGTGATCGGCGACACAGGTTGAATCGGCCTCACCCGGCCGCTCATCCGTTATTCTATAGAAACCTCTTATGGCGACTTCAACACGGGATACTGGCGGGAGCGCGGCTCCTGCCATCATTGAAAACTACGAACGGGAACGCGTGTTTGGGTTGTTCCGGCAATTCGGATACCTGGAAGCCGAACTGAATCCGCTCGGCCTGCTGCCTCCGCAACCGCATCCGGATCTTCAGATCGACAATCAGTGGGCGCGGGAAGCGCGGCGCATCTATTGCGGCAGCGTGGGCGTGGAGTTCATGCACATCGCCGACCCGGAGCGGCGGCGCTGGATCCAGCAACAGATCGAAGGCCGTATCGAGGCCGACCCGGACGCAGTCGACATCGATCAACACCGCGCGCTCGATCTGCTGGTACGCGCCGACCTGTTTGAGCAAACGCTGCAACAGCGCTATCTGGGCAACAAGCGTTTCTCACTAGAAGGCAACACGTCTTTATTGCCGGCAATGGATCAGGTTCTGGACGTAGCCGGCGAGCGCGGCGCCGTGGAACTGGTGATGGGCATGAGTCATCGCGGCCGGCTCAACGTCATTATCCATCTGGCAAAACGCCCGCCGGAGCAGGTGTTTGCCGAATTTGAAGATGTCGATCCACGCAGCGTATTGGGATCGGGCGACGTGAAATACCACATGGGTGCGACCGGCGAGTACGTCACCCGTAGCGGAAAGAAAATCCATATTCACCTGGCGTCGAATCCTAGCCACCTGGAAGCGGTCGATCCCGTGACGGTGGGACGCACGCGCGCCAAGCAGGACCGCGCCGGTGAAGGCGGCAAGGCAAAGTATCTGCCAGTGCTGGTGCACGGCGACGCCGCGTTCGCCGGACAAGGCATTACAGCGGAGACGCTCAATTACGCCGACTTAGCCGGCTACACCGTGGGCGGGGTAATCCACATCATCGTCAACAACCTGATCGGGTTCACCACCAATGCCCGCGATGAGCATTCCTCGCGCTTCTCCGCGCAACTGGCAAGGCGGCAGGCGATTCCGATTTTTCATGTGAATGGCGAAGACGTGGATGCGGTGATGCGAATCGCACGCATCGCCACCGAGTACCGCTACAAATTCGGCACCGACGTGGTGGTGGACCTGATCGGCTACCGGCGCCACGGTCACAGCGAAGTGGACGATCCCACCGTGACCCAGCCGCTGATGTATAAGGCGATCAAAGAGCATCCGCCGCTCTATCGGATTTACGCCAAACAAGTCGGCATGAATGACGACAATATCGCCGAGCGAGTGCAGACGGTCAAATCCGAGTACGAAGCCGCCCAGAAGAGCGCGACGAAGTTCACCAAGAAGCAGCTCATGCGCGATCTTCCCCAGTACTGGGACGATTATTTCGGAGGCCGCTATAAACCCGAGTACGAGCAGCTCACCGGCATCGCACGCGAAGAGTTGGAAAAACTCACCGAACGTTTGACCGCGTATCCAGAGGGTTTCCACATCCATCCCAAAGTGAAGAAGTTGCTGGAGCAGCGGCAGGAGATGGGCACGGGCAAGAAGCCAGTCGACTACGGCATGGCCGAGGCGCTGGCTTTTGCGAGTCTGGTGAAAAATGGAATTCCCGTGCGCCTCAGCGGGCAGGACTCTCGACGCGGTACATTCAATCAACGGCACTCGGTGCTGTTCGATGTTCAGGACGAATCGGAATACGTTCCTCTGCGCCACATTGCCCCAGGCCAAGCCCCGTGCGACATCTACAACTCCACGCTTTCCGAAGCCGGCGTGATGGGATTTGAATACGGCTACAGCCGCGATTATCCCGAGGCGCTGGTGCTGTGGGAAGCGCAGTTTGGCGATTTTGCCAACGTGGCGCAGGCCGTGATCGATCAGTTTGTGTGCGCCGGCGAGGACAAGTGGAACCTGCTGTCAGGCTTGGTTCTGTTGCTGCCCCACGGCTACGAAGGCCAGGGTCCGGAGCATTCCAGCGCGCGCATCGAGCGCTTCTTGCAACTGGCCGCGCGCGACAATATCCAGATTTGCCAGCCTTCGAATGCCGGCCAGTATTTTCACCTGCTGCGGCGGCAGGCGCTGCGCAAGTGGAGAAAACCGCTGATCGTGTTTACGCCGAAGAGCATGTTACGGCATCCCGATGCCCTGTCTCCGCTGGAAGATCTGACGCATCAGAAATTCTTGCCCGTGATTCCGGACACGGAAGCGCAGGATGCCAAGCGGATTCTAATCTGCACCGGAAAAATCGGGCACGAACTGCGCACCGAGCGCCAGAAGCGCAGGAACAAGGACAAAGACAGCGACAACGACATGAGCACCGCCATCGTCTTCCTGGAGCAGATGTACCCGTTCCCGGAGGCGGAATTGGCCGCGGAACTGGAGCGTCATAGCGCCGCCAGAGATATTGTGTGGGTGCAGGAAGAGCCGGCCAACATGGGCGCGCTTTTCTACATGCTGCCGCGCTTAAGGCACATCGCCAATGACCGGCCCGTGCATTCGGTGAAGCGGTCAGCGAGTGCAAGTCCGGCGACCGGTTCGGCAAAGGCGCACGAGGTCGAGCAGAAGACTTTGTTGGCGCTGGCGTTTACCACGCTGGACTAAAATGTGTGCCTCTTGCCGTATCCCGCGCGTGTGGGGACGGGCGCCCCGCGAGCCTGCCCTGAGCGAAGCCGAAGGGGCCAAGCCGAGCGCAGCTCGGCAGCGGCCTGTGGTCGCAGCACCTCTGGATTCGCTCTAGTTTTCGGGCAATCCGGTTGAACGGAACTGGTGGAGCGGAGCCAGGAAGAATCCAGCCCCGGAGGGGCGATCAAGCTTAGCCCAGCGCTTCAGCGCTGGGGAAGTTGGAACAAATGAGTCAAGTCCCGGAGGGACGACCCATTTCTTACGCAGACTCTCGAGCTCGACGAGAGGCACGGACTAATACGCATCTCGACAGCCACCAACGAATTGGCTACGGCCAGCGTTTGGCTGCATCTTCCCAGCCCGCGACGCGCGCCTGGGCGCTTCCACCCTGGGCGGCAACGACTGGCGGAATCCGGACCGGCTGTGGCGGCGCGCTGGCAGTTAGAGTTGGCTTAGGCACCTCGGCCAGCGGCTCTTTTTCGTCCGAAAGTAGCGGAGCGGCGACGCGCAAGGCCTCAACTTCTTTTTCCAGCCTGGTCAGTTCAAGTTCCTTCTGGCGTAGAACTTCGTACACGTTTTTCATGCCTGGGCACCTTTTGTGTTGGACAACGGGTCAAGCGCAGACTATGGGTTGCACCGGCAATTTGTCAAGGGAAACAGGCCCCGCGAGTGCAAGAGTGGTTATCGAAACACCACCACCGCAACCACGATGCTTAGGATCAAGACGGCAACGGCCAACAGATTGACGTGGTTCGCCAACCACGATTCTTGCACCGGCACTGCGTTGGCGAGGAAGGCGGGCACGAATTCCTCCGCCGCCGGCGCCGCCGAGCCGACCAGCGTGTCGGACGGCGCGTCTGGCTCCGGCTCGGGTTGCTTGCTCTCTGGTTGCTCGATCTGGTGCTGTTCGATCTGGCGTCGCTCCCACTCGCGCTGCTTCTTCTCGAAGTCTTTCTTTTCACTGTCCTTCTTCTCACAATCGAGGCAGAGCGCTCTCCCCTCGGAAACCGGGAATCCGCAGGAAGTGCATTTTTGTACGCGGAGCATGGCCTCGGGAACGACGGCGGGCGCAGGCTCGGGCGCGGTTACGGGCTCTGTTGCTGGCGCTGTTACTGGCAACGACGGCGAAATTACCGACGGCTCCGCGGGCACAACGGCCGGCTCCGGGGGCTCCGGTTGCATGGGGATCGCGGAAGTTTGCGGCGCACTGCTTGCCGTGGGAGATTCGACAGGCTTTCCCGGTTCTCGCTCGAGTGCTGGCGCGGACGCGAGGTTCTGGCTCTGCTCAGCCAGATCGAGAGCCGTCAAGGTGAGATCGGCCATGCGCTCAAGTGCGATCAGATCGCGCTCTTCGAAAGCGTAGGGATGATCGGAAAACAATTCGAACAGGCCGCGAACCTCGCCGTCGCCCCGCAGCAACGGCAAAACGACGATGGATGCAATGCCCAGCGCCCGGCAAGCTTCCAGATTCACGCGCGCGTCGGTTTCCGCATTATCGCAGCGCAGCAACTGCCGCCGGGAAATGCTTTCGCCGGTCAATCCGGAACGCACCTGCAGCCGCGCCCCGACCGCCGGCGCGGAAGCGCCAGCGCTGGCGCGGCAAACCATCTCCTCACCCTGGGGCAATGCCAGCGCAGTTCCAGTCGCGCCGGTGATGTACTGCGCGCGTTCCACTAACAACTGCAGCGCGGAGTCCAGTTCCGCCTCTTCCAGCGCGCGGTTCCCATTGGACCTGTCGCCAACTGCCCCAACTGGGGCTGAGACTGAGGCAGAGACTAAGGAAGACCGCGCCGTCCCTGCCGTCGCGTTCTCCGCGCTCGCTGCCGTGGATTGGTCTTCGGGTTGGGCGAATCCGTGCATGGAATAACTGTCCAAGCCACTCTTCAATAATCTTTTCGGCAATTAAGAACAGCTAAAGATTACTCCGAATGGGCTTGAACCGAGTCTCGCCTTGGAGACTCCGGCTGTCAAGGGCTGGAGGGATTGCTAGGTCTGATGGGGAGTTTACTGCGCCTTTTCGTCTTTGTGCCGCAGCCATTCGATAAACATCTGCTCTTTTGGTTTGTCGTAGGCCATGAGCAGGTGGCGAATGCTGCGTCCGCTGACAAAGTGGCAAACTTCTTCCGCCAGGTTCTTGGCGTGATCGCCGGCGCGTTCGAGCGATTGCGTCATAAAGATAATCTGCAGGCTGGAGTGGTGCGTGACGTTCTCCGGATTCTCGATGTGGCGCAGGAAGATGATATTGCGCAGGCGGTCCATCTCGGCATCGGCGCGGAGCACGTCGATGGCTTTCTTGACGTCGCGCTGCGAAAACGAAACGCCCACGTCGGCCAGCATTTTTTCCAGAACCGTCGCCATCTGGGTCAAGTCCCGAGCATCCTGCGCATCGATGCGCCCCGCCGCCGCCTGCGCGCTGGTGGCAAAGCTCAAAAGCAGGTCCCCGATGCGCTCCAGTCCGATCATCACTTTCATGCACGCCAGCAGTTGCCCGGTTTCAGCCTCCGGAACCCGTGTAATGGACGTGGTCACGCCGGAGTCCACTTCCAGGTCAATCGCATCCAGTTCTTTCTCGCACTGCCGTATGGCGTTCAATCGGGACATGGATCCGGTGGCAATTCCCTCGGCCGCGATGGCCGCGGCCTCGCGGGCAAGTTCGCAGGCCTCCACGGTTCGCCGCATCAAGCCCGAGTGCGAGGGCTCAGGCGAAGGTGTTTTCACGCTGGCTGTGCTCATAGGCTGCTACTCATTAGCTGCTACTCATTAGCAAGACCGCCCTGCTTCATGGAATGCCGCATCCGCTCTCTAGAGGCTAAACGCAACCAGTATCCCTCCAGAGTGTGACACACAATCCCAGATAAAGCATAATTCGCGGTGAAACCAGGCAGGTTACAACCCGGTGAATTTCTGGTTGGCGCCGAATGAAAAGTTCCGCAGTGAGCTAGGGAACCTCCTAGCTTAGGGAAGTTCTGATTAAGTCCCTGGGTCCTCCGTGCACCCCTGTGTACCCCGTGGTTTGGCTTTCTGCTGACACTTGATCAGGGTTTCCCTCTACGCAGAAACCAGAGCCGCAGCGCTTTCACTCACGGAGAATTCGGCCATGGAAATTTCACGCATGCGAAACTTCTGAACCTTGCCCGATCCGGTCATGGGGAACGAGTCCACAAAGCGCACATAGCGCGGGATCTTGAAATTGGCAATCTGGCCTTTGCAGAAGCTCTTCACGTCCTGTTCCGCCAGCGCGGCGCCCCGCTTCAGCTTGACCCAAGCCATGACCTCTTCACCGTACTTGGCGTCGGGAATGCCGATCACCTGCACATCGGCGATGGCCGGGCAGGTATGCAGGAACTCCTCAATCTCGCGCGGATAGATGTTCTCGCCCCCGCGTATGATCATCTCCTTGATGCGCCCGGTGATGCGTATGTACCCGCCGTCATCCATGACTCCCAAATCGCCGCTGTGCAGCCATCCGTCGGGCTCAATCGCTTCCGCGGTGCTCTTGGGATCGTTGTAATAGCCCTTCATCACCAGATAGCCGCGCGTGCAAATCTCTCCAACCGTCCCGCGCGGGACGGCGCCGGTTTTTGAATTTACATTCACGATTTTGATTTCGGTGTGGGGAAGCGCCCGGCCCACGGTTGTCACGCGAACCTTGAGCGAATCGCCGGTCCTCGTCTGCGTCATGCCGGGCGACGACTCGGTCAAGCCATAGACGGTGGTCAACTGGCGGCAGTGCATTTCCTCGACCACGCGGCGCATCAATTCAATCGGGCACGATGACCCGGCCATAATCCCAGTCCGCAGCGATGTAAGGTCGAACTCCGCGAACTGTGGATGATCGAATTCGGCGATAAACATCGTCGGCACGCCGTAGATCGCGGTGCAACGTTCCTCCTGCACTGTCCGGAGTGTTTCGAGCGGATCGAAACTCTCCGAAGGCACGACCATGGCAGCCCCGCTGGCCAGGCAACTCATGTTCGCCAGAACCATGCCGAAGCAATGGTAGAAAGGCACCGGGATGCAGATGCTGTCGCGCTCCGTCAGCTTCATCGTGTCGCCGATGAGCAGGCCATTATTGACGACGTTGTAGTGGCTGAGCGTCGCGCCCTTGGGGAAGCCGGTGGTGCCGGACGTGTATTGAATGTTGATTCCATCGTGACAGGAAAGGCTGGCCTCGCGTTGCCGGAGACGTTCCGGGCTGGTTTGCCCAGCCATCGCCAACAGCTCTTGCCAGGGCAACATCGAGAGCGGAGGATCGTCGCCAATGAAAATCACATTCGAGAGATGCGGCAATTCGCGGGCTCTAAGAGAGCCAGAGCGTCCCGCCGCCAATTGCGGCGCAATGCTGAACAAGCTTTCGACGTAATCGCAATCGTGAAACCCGCGAATGAGAATCAGCGTCTGGCATTCGGACTGCCGCAGTGCGTACTCGAGCTCGTGTGCGCGATAGCGAATGTTGAGATTCACGAGAATGGCGCCGATTTTCGCGGTGGCGAACTGAGTGAGCACCCATTCGGTCCGGTTCGTGGCCCAAATCCCGACGCGATCGCCCTTCTCAATTCCGATGGCCATAAGGGCGCGGGCGAGCCGCTCGACTTCCCCGTGAAGTTCGGACCACGTGAGCCGGTCGTGGGTGTGGCGAACCACCAGAGCGGGGCGGTCGGAAAAGGCAGCGGCCGTGCGATCCAACATATTTCCGATGCAAAGATGCGACAGGAATGGTTGTGATTCGCCGCGCGTGTAGCTAAGGTCGGAAGGCTCGAGGCCTGATTCCAAACATCACCTCTTACGGCCGGATGCCGTACAAAACGGGGCAGAATATCATCCGGTTGGCGCATCAGTCCAATTAATACTTGTTGCGGCCGCTATTAGCAGCAATAATGAATGCTCCGAAGCGGCCGTCGATGTTGCACTCGACTTTGGCCGGCGCAGCGCTTTACCGCTGGGATTAGGGGCCTGTTTCCAGAGACTTAATCAGAGTCTTTCCAGGTCGAACGGAAGCTCTTGATCTCAACCACGCTCCTGTAATAATTACCGTGTAATAAATACCCGCATGTGCCTCTCTAACCACACTCACGCCTGAGCGTTATCAACGACTTGCAACCCCGCAGTCAGCGTCCGGACGCAAAATCTTCCTTCGCCCCCGGTCGAAATATGTACATAAATATATGTACACTGAGGCACAATTGTATGTACACTTACGCCCGTACAGTGTTTCGCGCGAAACACTGTGCACTATTTTTCCCGCTGGAAGCGGTAACGCCCGCCCCGGTCCTTAGCCACCTGCTCCGCCACCTTCAAGAACGCTCTTCCCGCGTGCGACAGCGTGGATTCCCCCCGGTACACCAGCCGCAGCTTGCGCTGAAAATGCAGATCGCGCACCGGAACCCGCACCAGGTCTCCCCGCCCGATCTCGTTCTCCACGCTGATCTCGGGCACCAGCGCCACTCCCTTGCCCATGCAGACAAAGCGCGTAATCGCTTGCAGCGTAGGCAGTTCCACGTCCATGTGCAGCGGAGTCTTGTGCACCCGGAACGATTCGATCACCTTGTCGCGATAAGGCGACGCGACGATGTGGGCCACGAACGACTCCGCCCCCAGCTGCCGGACGCTGACTTCGCCCGCCGACGCCAGCGGATGCCCCGGAGGAACAATCAGCACCAACTCGTCCATATAGACCACCGCCGAGCGCAACTGCGGCTCCTGCGGATCGTAGGAAAGTATCCCCAGTTCCACGTTGTGCTTCAGCACGTCGTCGGGAATGTGACTGGCCAGCGAACGACGCACCGTGATCTTGATCGTGGGATACAGGCGGCGAAACTCCCCCAGCACCGCCAACAGATAAAGGGCGGTAAATTCATTGGCGGCGATGGCCAGCCTCCCCTTCTGCAGTTCGCGCATCTCCACCAGCGCCGTCTGCGCGTCCTGCCGCAGGTTAAGCAGTTTCTCCGCGTACTCCTGCAAGACGCGTCCGGCGTCGGTGAGCACTCCGTCCCGCGAAGAACGGTCGAACAGCGGCTCGCCAATCTCCAGCTCAAGCTTCCGGATGGTCTGGCTGACCGCCGATTGGGTGCGAAACAGCTTTTCGGCCGCGCGCGAAAACCGCCGTTCGCGAGCCACCGTAAGGAAAACTTCAAGTTGCGCAAGGTCCATGGGTCTCTCCTACTGTAGAGGCGGGGCCTGCCCCGTCTCACCCGTGTGATCAGACATCGATATCCGCTGTTGTCAATCGTAAATGATCAATAAGTTATTCTAATATTATCGCAACGGCTAATGCTTCTGTAAACATAATAACCTTTTCTTTCGCCCCCACTCGCCGATAGAGTAGAGAGATAACTTCTTCGGGAGGTACCGAATCCATGGACCGGCCGCGCATCACTATCTTCGACACCACGCTTCGTGACGGCGAGCAGTCGCCGGGCTGCAGTATGAATGTGCAGGAGAAACTGCATCTGGCCCAGCAACTCGACCGCCTCGGCGTCGACGTAATCGAGGCCGGGTTCCCCATCGCCTCCGATGGCGACTTTGAAGCCGTGCAGCGCATCGCCGCTGCGCTGCGGCGTCCCGTCATCGCGGGCCTGGCTCGGGCTTGTACCGGCGACGTGGACCGCGCCTGGCAGGCGTTGCAGGGAGCCGCGCACCCGCGCATTCACGTTTTTCTGGCGACCTCCGACATTCACCTGAAATACAAACTCCGCATCACCCGCGAGCAGTGCCTGGAGCAGGCGCGGAACGCGGTTCGGCACGCGAAATCTTTGTGCGCCGACGTGGAATTCTCGCCCGAAGATGCCACCCGCACCGATGTTCCGTTTCTCTGCCAGGTGGTTGAAGCGGCGATCGCAGCCGGCGCGACCACCGTCAACATTCCCGACACCGTCGGTTACAGCATGCCCGAGGAATACGGCAATCTTATCCGCACTCTGCGGGAGAAGGTCGCCGGCATCGACCGGGTAACGATTTCCACGCACTGCCACAACGACCTCGGATTGGCGGTCGCCAACTCACTCGCCGGAGTGCAGCAGGGCGCGCGTCAAGTGGAGTGCACGATCAACGGCATCGGCGAGCGCGCCGGCAACGCATCTCTCGAAGAAATCGTCATGGCCATGCGGGTGCGCCCCGACCGCTATCCTTACGAGACTGCAGTCGCCGCCGAGCATTTATTTTCGTCCAGCCAGACGTTGGCGGAGATTACGCGGGTTCCCGTGCAGCCGCACAAGGCCATCACCGGCCGCAATGCGTTTGCGCATGAGGCCGGAATTCACCAAGATGGCATGCTCAAGAATCCGCTGACCTACGAAATCATGACGCCGCAATCGGTGGGCGTGCCCGATTCGCGCCTGGTGCTGGGCAAGCACTCCGGCCGGCACGCGCTGGCTTTGCGCTGTGAACAACTGGGACACCAGTTTGAGCGCCGCGAACTCGATGAGGTCTATCGCAAGTTTGTGGTTCTTGCCGACCGCATCAAGAAGGTCCAAGACAGCCATTTGCTCGAACTGATCCAGGATGTTGTGAAAGGCAACGTCAGCCATAGTGATGCCACCGACAATCAGAGCAAAAAGTTTCCACCGGCCACGGCTGCTTTACCTTTCCAACGCGCCGCCGCAGCCAATGCTAATGAGCCGCGTCCCGCTCAAGTGTCCGGCAGCGCAAGCCAGGCGCAGCCCCGGCCGGTTTGTCCTGCGCCCACCAACTGGTTCGGCGGGGCATCGGTCCCCGTCGCCGATCATCACAGCGAGCAGGAGGACTATCTCTGGGGCGTGTAATAGCGAGATGTGACAAGCACGTGTAGTGACAACCGTGGAACGGCCCGAAATCGGGCTACCACAGTGGCGTTTCCTCGTAGTATCCTTGCGAAAACGAAGCGAGGGGTCCCATGCAGCTCACCGTCACTTCCCTTCCCGGCGACGGAATCGGTCCTGAGGTCACATCCCAGGCCATTTGTGTTCTAGAAGAGCTGGCCACGGGTTTTGGCCACGATCTCGAACTCGACGAAAAGGAGATTGGCGGTGTTGCCCTGGAAAAGTTCGGCGACCCCTTGCCGGACTCGACCATTCAGGCCTGCCTCGCCTCAGAAGCGGTCCTGCTCGGAGCAGTCGGCAGTCCGGCCTTTGATCACAATCCTCGCGAACTTCGTCCCGAGGCTGGACTGTTGCGTCTCCGCCAGGAACTAGGAGCTTTCGCCAATCTTCGTCCTGCTGTTTTTTATCCGGCGCTGGCTGCCTGCTCGCCGCTGCGCCCAGAAATCGTCAAGGGAACCGACATCCTCATCGTCCGCGAACTGCTCGGCGGGTTGTATTTCGGCGAGCCTCGCTCCATCGAAGGCGCACCCGGGGCGCGCAGCGCGATCAACACCATGCGGTACAGCGAGCCCGAGATCGAGCGCATCGCCCGCGTCGCATTTCAACTGGCTCAAACCCGCCGCCGTCGCCTGCTCTCCGTCGACAAGTCGAATGTCTTGGAGTGCTCGCGTCTCTGGCGTGAGGTCGTCACTCGCGTTGCCAGCGATTTTTCTGATGTCCTGCTCTCCCACATGTACGTGGATTCTGCCGCCATGTCGCTCGTGCTCAAGCCCGCCCACTTCGACGTCATCCTCACCGAAAACATGTTCGGCGACATCCTGTCCGATCAGGCCGGAGGAATTGTGGGATCGCTCGGCCTGCTCGCTTCGGCCAGCATCGGAGGCCCGGTCGGTCTCTACGAACCCGTGCACGGTTCTGCTCCCGACATTGCAGGTCAGAACGTCGCCAATCCGTTAGGCGCCATCCTCTCGGTTGCCCTGATGCTGCGCCACACTTTTCATTTGCCCAAGGAAGCGGAGTGTGTGGAAGCTGGCGTGATCTCAACCTTGATGGGAGGCTTTCGCACTCGCGACCTGGCGCGCCCCGGTGAGCGGACCGTCTCCACCGCAGAAATGGGCGCTCAGATCACCGAGTTCGTGCGTCTGGCGGCACACGCAAGCAATCGAGCCGCTTCGTAGTGCGGAAAGGTACCGAGCAAATCCAGTCCCGGCAGGGCGAGCCAGCTTAGCCCCGTGCTTCAGCGCGGGGTGGAGTGGGAAAGTCAGCGAAGTCCCGGAGGGACGACCCAGTTCTTACGCGCTTGGCAACCCGCACCTTCTACAATTTCTCCGGAGCGGTCGCCGCCCCCGCCCCATACTCCCCGGTCATCGCATTCCACCGGATCCGCAAAACTTCCACAAACATTCGCATTCCGTCGCGAAAAGGATGCAGCCGCGTCCCTTCACTATGCGCCCACAGAACGGGAACCTCTTCCACCCGCAAGCCGGCGCGCCGCGCCAGAAATAGAACTTCCGGATCGAATCCCCAGCGTTCAATTTTCTGCAGAGGGAAAATGCGTTGCGCCGCCTCTCGCCGAAAAGCTTTGAATCCGCATTGCGTATCGGCGAAATGCAAGCCCAGAATCACGCGCAACACCAGGTTAAAGATTCGTCCAAAGGCCTGCCGGTAAAGTGGCTGCCGCTCGGTCTGCAGTTCCACGCGCAGCCAGCGCGACCCGATCGCGATATCGGCGCCTTGGCTAATCGCGTCGAACAGTTTCTGCGCCTCCGTCATCGGCGAAGAAAGATCGGCATCCGTGAACAGGCAAACGTCGCCCCGCGCATGCAGCATCCCATTGCGCACACTGTAACCTTTGCCGTGATTCCCGGGATTCTCCAGCAGCAGAACCTGGGGATGCAACTTGCCATACTCCCGCACGATCAGCGCCGTATCGTCGCTCGATCCGTCGTTAACCACCAGAATTTCCGCGTTCCAGTTTTGTTCCCGCGTATAGCGGAGAAGCTCATCGAGCGTGGGCCGGATGCGTACGCTTTCGTTGTAAGCGGGAATCACGAAACTGTAGGTCTGACGATCGGGTGATCGGGTGATCGGGCGATCGGGTGATTGAAAATCAAGAAGCTTTGGCATTTGAATTTAGATGGCCCGATGACCCGATGATCCGATCACCCGATTTTTCACGCCACATGCAGCCCCTGGCCGAGCATCCCGAAGAACTCCGCGACCAACTCCTCGTCCCAGAGTCCGCTTTGCGCCTCGGCGCGCATCGTCACCGCCGCTTGCTCGTGGCCGAGTGCCGGCTTGTATGGACGCTCTGTGCGCAACGCATCGTAGATATCCACCACCTGCAGAATGCGCGGCAGCAGCGGGATCTCGCCCGCCCGCAGCCCATCCGGATAGCCGCTGCCATCCGAGTGCTCGTGATGATGCCGGATGATCGGAAGCACCAGCCGCAACGACTTTAACGGACGGCAAATCTTTTCGCCCGTAATCGGATGCTGCTTCATGATCGTCCACTCCGCCGGCGTCAGATCGCTTCCTTTCTTCAGGATTTCATCCGGCACCGCGATCTTTCCCAGATCGTGCAGGTAGCCGCCTCGCTGCAGAGCCACAATGCTCTCTTCGTCCAGTCCGAGAAAGCGCCCCAGATCGGTCGCATAACGCACCAGCCGCTCACAATGGCCTTCGGTATAAGGATCGCGCGCCTCCACGCTCAGTCCCAGCGTACACAGCACCGAGTCCGCCGTCTCCAGTTCGTCGGTGAATTCCTTCAACTTCAGCAACGAACTTACGCGCGCAAACAATTCCTCGGAACTGATCGGTTTGGTAAGAAAATCGTCGGCGCCCGCTTCAATTCCCTTGAGCCGGTCTTCTCGATCGCTCAGCCCGGTGATCATGACGACCGGAATCAGCCGCGTCTTCGAATCCGCTTTGAGTTCGCGGCACAGTTCGTAGCCCGTTTTGCCGGGCATGACCACGTCAAGAAGAACCAGGTCCGGAGCCTCGCGCCGTATCTCCGCCTCCGCTGCCGCCGCGTTCTGCACCGCCATCGTTGAATAGCCGCGCCGCTCCAGCAGCTCCTTCATCAGCGTGGCGTTGACCAGATTGTCGTCCACCACCAGAATCGACTGCCTACGCCGCCCCGCCGGCAAATCGCCCATACCCGCATAAGAACTCGATGGCGGAGAAAAAGTTGTCCGGCTCTGTCGTGGCGGAAGACTCATCGCTTCACTTTCCTCAATTCACTGTTATATTGCAAGGTCATATCGCAAGCTCGCAAGCGAGAAAACATGCGCCCCTCGATTACTTCATCGCAACCTTGGCAGTTTCCCCAGCGATCGGCGCCGCGTTCTTGCTGGCGTCGCACTTGTGCGCGTTGAACTGCTGCTGCACTCCCGCCTGCCCCAACTGACGAGGATCGGCCGAGAACTGCATATTGCAAGCTTCACAAACTCCCCGCGACGGGATGCTGCGGACTCGCTTTAAGACCCGAAGACTGCGCTTTGCCATGATCCCAGTCTCCCACACCATCACAAACCGCGCCACCACCCGCCACCACCACGACTCACGTAGGGACGGCCGCCCCCGGCCGTCCAGCGAGGAAACCGAACATTTTCCATGTTCACACGTCCTTGCGCCAACTTCCGAGCCTGTGCCAGTCTTCCATCATGCTGCGGAGACTATTACTGATATTCGGCGCGCTCTGCCTGCTGTGGAGCGAATGCGCCGCCGTCCCGAAACCGCATGTCATCGCGTTTGGAAAATGGACTTCCGCCAAGTGGCCCAACGCCACCGGACAGAAGCTGCTCGACCTGAAAGTGCGTCCGCTGTTTGTGGATACAAGGCTCAAGGAATACACCACCGGAACTCCGCATGAACTGACCGACCGCCTGTTCGTAGTCCGCCGCGCCTTCCGCGTAAACGATGCGCTGCCCACTGAGAATACAAACTCCAACGCCCCGCGCTGGCAATGGCAGCGCGGAGGCTGGCTGCTGGTCGATCGCCTCACCGGACGAGTCTCCCAACTCAACCTGCCCGAGTTCGATCCCTTCTATTCCACAGCAAGCTGGTATCGCGACTACATCGCCTACTGCGGAGTCTCCGAAGACGGCAAGAAACTCTACGCGGTAGTAGCCCAGGTAGGACGCCGCAAGCCGATCCTGAAAAAAGAAGCAGGAGAACCCGCCGCAGGCGACGATCCGGACTCCGAGTGTGCGCCTCCAGTCTGGGAGCGCACCCCTATGCGAGTCACCTTCCAGCCCGGCGACAAACAAAAGTTAGTCTTCTCCATCCGAAGCCGAGTCGTCGATGTAGTCAACGACGCCGAAGAACCGGAAGAGTAGCCGCCCTGCACAATTCAAATTGCCGCAAGAGCTGATAAGGTTGAGTGGGGCACCGCTAGAATGAGCAAAACTCGGGTGGGATTTTCAGTCTTCATTATTGTGATTGTGGTCTTGTTTTCCTATCACGCATTGATGAGATATTTTCTTGAGGCCGATCACGATGTTTCCTCTGCGCTTTCCACCGCCAAGACAGAAGCGGCGCCGCTCATCAACGCCCTAGAGGAGTACCACCGGGCACGAGGTTTTTATCCTAGGTCGATCAAGCCATTACCAAGGAATCCTCTGTGGGGGAAGTATTTATACCAAGTGAATGATCTCAATGCCGTATATCAGTCTTTGGATTGCCAGAAGAGAGTTCGGGATTTAATGGGATGGCAAACCGCAGAAAAAAGGCAGAAGCTGCTTGAAACCAAAAACGAATGCATTTTGGGCTATTCACAATTTGTCATCAAATCTCAAGTGCAGCCTGCACCTCTGCATCTCTATGCTTTTGTCGTTTTTGAATCGACAAATCCACAATGGGATGTTGATTGGTGTAACCATTCCGGCGAGGGCCGGAACTTCTGTTCTGACGATTTAGAGAAACTGCGAGACGAGAATAGGCAATAATTCCGCGAGTTCCATTGCGCTGATTGGGAAAGCGTGAGAACCCTACAACTAATCTCCTGATGCTTCGACCACAGGAAGCTCTTCCGCCGCAACCCGCTTCGACACTTTCGCGCTCGTCACCAGCACCACCGAAGCGACGATGATCGCGCTCCCCATCAGGATGTAGCGGTCGATGCGCTCGTGAAGCACCAGCCATCCCAGAAACAGCGCGACCACGGGATTGACATAAGCGTAGGTAGAAACCTTCGAGGTCGGAACGTGCTGCAGCAGCCAGATGTAGGCGGTGTAGCCGATGATGGAACCGAACACCACCAGGTACAGAATCGCGGCCACTCCGCGGAAAGTCCAAGTCACGTTGGAAGGCTTCTCGACCAGCAGCGCGAAAATCAGATTCGCAATCCCCGCGAAAGTCACCTGCCACGATATGGCGCTGAACGGATCGGCCGCTACCGTCTGCCACTTCTTCGAGAGCACCGAACCGAACGCCCAACTGAGGGATCCGAGTTGCAGCGCCAGCGTCCACCAGAGTTCGCGATGGCCAACGGCGTTGGGATGCCCCAAGGCAGACGAAAGATCGGGCCAGATGAGCACAACCACTCCGGCGATCCCGATCACCAGCCCGATCTTGCCCCGCCGCGCGATGTGATGATCGCCGAGCAGAAGGCTATCGAGCACCAGAAACCACAGTGGCGTTACCGCAATCAGCAGTGCCGAAAGGCCAGTGGGAACGATCCGCTCCGCGTACGAAAGCGTGAGATTGCCGCCCATCAACAGCAGAATGCCGACCGCTGCCAGACGGCCCAGTTGGCGCGCTGAAAAGCGAACGCGGCGTCCAGTCAGCGCACAGTAAGCGAGCATCACCGTGCCCGCGATCAAGAAACGTGCCGCGCACATGACGCCCGGAGGAATCTGTTCGACCGCGATGCCGATGCCAAGATATGTCGAGCCCCAGAAAACATAGACCAGCCCAAAGGCAACAATGATCTTCCATCGGCTCGCGGTAGCGGCAGCAATCATGAGAGTAGTAGTGTGAAAATTCAGAATATCAGAGTGCGGCGAAGGGGCTGCAGGCTGAGAGCTATACCGATTTTCATGCCTCCGACCACATCCCCATCTCGCCAAGTATCCTGCCGGCCGCTTCCGCGCCGGAGCGAACGCAGTCGGGGACGCCGATGCCGTTATACCCGTTGCCGGCGAGCGCCAAGCCGGGAAGTTGCCGGCGGAGAGATTCGATGCGCTGCAAGCGTTCCAGATGGCCGACGGAATATTGCGCCATCGAGGACTTCCATTTGTAGACGCGCACGAACAGAGGTTCGGCATTGAGGGAAATAATCTGCCGGAGTTCGGCCCGAACGATCTGCAGGATTTCTTCCTCGCTGCTGTCGAGGATTTGCTCGTCGCGCGCGCCGCCGAGAAAGCAGCGGACGAGAGCGCGATTGTCCGGCGCGCGATGCGGAAATTTATTGTGGACAAACGTGGCCGCGAGCATGCGGTGGCCTTCACTTCGCGGCACCAGAAATCCAAAGCCCGGTGGAAGCGAGCGCCGCACTTTGTCGTCGTAACCCAGCGTGACCGTCACCGAAGAGCTGTACGCAATCTCGCCCAATTCGCGGGAGAGATTCTCATCCGCACTTTGCAAGACGGCCGAAGCGACGTGCGCCGGGGTCGCGACGATCACTGCGTCGAATTGGTCGCTCTGGTATCCGGCGCTGACAATCCAGCTGTCATTCTGACGAATCACAGATTGCACGAGCGACGACGTCTTCAGTGAGTTAGCATCCAGACGCGCGACCAGGGCATCGACCATCTGCTGCATGCCCTCTTTGAGCGAAGAGAACAGCGGACGGGGTGGGACGCTGGGCGCTGCGCCCGTCCTCTTACGAGCGTCCTTACGAGCTTCGAGCATGGCGCGGCCCAGACTGCCGTGTTTCTTTTCCATGTCGGCGAAGCGCGGCAACACGGCGCGTACGCTCAACTGCGAAGCTTCGCCACCGTAAACTCCGGAGAGCAGCGGATCGGCGAGCATCTCCACCATCTCGGGACCGTAGTGGCGTTTCACCAACTCGGCAACGGTTTCGTCCTCGGAGGCCTGGTTTGGCGGAGGAATATGCGGCGGATAAAACCATTCGGCAGCCATGCGCAGTTTAGTGCGCAGGGAAAAAAGCGGCGAGAGCACCGTGGGCATGATCTTGGTGGGCACCATGAACATGAGCCCATCGGGCATCACCACGCAGCTTTCCCTTGGCCACGATGTAGGTCTTGCGCTCCGAGTCGTTGGAGCCGATGAGTTGGTCGCCCAATCCAATCTTGCGGCAGAGGTCGGCAGCCCAGGGCTTCTCGGTGAGAAACGAATCGGGCCCAGCTTCGACCAAGCAGTCATCGACGCGATCGGTGACCAGCACACCGCCCAGGCGCGGGCTGGCCTCGAATAAAACGTAGCGGACATCCGTTCCGGCCTGGCGCTTCTCTTCGAGAATGTGCGCGGCCGAGAGACCGGAGATTCCGCCGCCGATGATGGCTATGTGTTTCATGCTGTGCTGCGAGCGATCAGGACTTGCGACTGCGAACTAATCCCGCAAGCGCCTCGGTTAAAATCCGTGAGCCGTTCAACGACTCGGCTCGCCACAATCGCATGCCCTCTTTTTCCGCGAACTGTTTGAAGGCGATGTCGATATCGTAGAGCACTTCGACGTGGTCGCACAGAAATCCTATGGGCTGCAGGAAGACACCGCGATGACCTTTCGCTTTTAAGTCTCTGATCGTTTCCTCTACCGTAGGTCCGATCCACGGGCCACCGGACATGCCCTGACTCTGGAAGGCAAACGCCCACTCGTCATCGGCAATGCTAGCCTCTTTCGCGACTAACTCGGCGGTTTCCTTGGCTTGCCTCTCGTAGGGATCGCCTTCAGTGATTGTGCGCTGCGGTACGCTGTGCGCGGTAAAGATCACGGGCAGCTTCGCTCGGTGTTCGGCGCTAGCCTTTTCCCAACCCGCGCGTAATTTTTCCGCGAATGCTTTGGCGAGCAGCGGCTCATCGTGCCACTCCTCGACGAAGTCCAATTCGAAAGGAAGATTTCCGTCACCCACAACGGCGTTGCGGTAGAGCCCAACGCTGGTGCGCGAATTCTGCGGCGCGAGACAGATGGCGATAACACGCTCGTAGCCCTGACTCGAAATGGCTTTTATCGCATCGGCGATGAAGGGCTTCCAGTTTCTCATGCCGGCGAAAACCGGCATCTGCAACGATTGCGAGAGTTGATCGGCCTGCAAGAGAGTCCAGCAGGGGAGCGGCGAGAAACCAATCAGCGAATAGCGACGACAAATTTCTTCGACCACCGCTGGCGGCAAGGGACGTCCGCCGGTGACATAACCTAGAAACTCGGGAACCTGGCTGGGGTTCTCGGGGCTGCCGTGGGCCAACAGAAGCACGGTGGTTTTCGCGGGGACTTCCGACGCAAACGAACTCACCCGATTCGCGCAATAGCACTGGCTGGCGAGGCCCAGCGGGCAGGCCGTCATTTTCGGCTCCAACTTAGCGATTCGCTATTGGGATGAAGGCCAGTGACCTGCATTTTGCGGCGAACAGCAGGTCCTTCGCTTCGCTCAGGATGACAATTCATAAGAGGAGGCCATCAACGCTTGCTTTCACCGTCGCCTTGAACCCCGCCGAGTGCTCGCGGATGAAATCGCAGAGCGCCTTCACATTCTCCACCGGAGTTTCGGGAAGAATACCGTGGCCAAGATTAAAGATGTGGCCAGCCCGTCCTGCGGCGCGTCGCAGAATTTCTTCGGCGCGCGCCTTGAGTTCTTTCCACTCGGCGAAGAGCAGCACCGGATCCAGATTGCCCTGCACCGCGCCTTTGAAACCAAGACTCTGCCATCCGGTATCAAGCGGAATGCGCCAGTCGAGGCCAATGACTTCGGCGCCGGTTTCCTGCATCGACGGTAGAAGAGTCGAGCTGTCGGTGCCGAAGTAGATGACGGGCACGCCGGTCTTCTCCGGGCCGATCTCTTGCAGGCGTTTTACCAGATCGGTCGCGTGCGGCAGAACGTAGCGGCGATAATCTTCCACGCTCAGGCAGCCCACCCAGCTATCGAAAATCTGTATGGCGTCGGCGCCGGCGCGCACCTGCTCGGCGGAATACTCGGCGGTCACGGCGACCAACTTCTTCATCAGCTCATTCCACGCGGCGGGCGCGGAGTACATCATCTTCTTGGTGAAGACATAGTTGCGCGAGCCTCCACCTTCGATCATGTAGCTGGCGAGCGTGAAGGGCGCTCCGCAGAATCCGATGACGGGCAGCGTGTCGCTGAAGTGCTTGCACACGAGCTTCACCGCTTCAGCAACGTAGCCGAGGTCGGCGGCGCGATCGGTACGCAGGTGGGCAACGTCCTCGGAAGTGCGGACCGGCTTTTCGATTTTCGGCCCCTCTCCGGCGGAGAAGTGAAAGGGCAGCCCCATCACTTCGAGCGGAAGAAGAAGATCGGCGAAGATGATGGCCGCATCGACCTTGAGAGTCTCGGCCGCTTCAATGGTGACCTGGGCCGCGACCTGCGGCTTCTTGCAGATATCGATCAGGGAATACTGCTTGCGGATGGCGCGGTACTCGGGCATGTAGCGTCCAGCCTGGCGCATGAACCAAACCGGCGTGCGCTCCGTGCCCTGAGCCTTGGCCGCGCGAACAAACAGAGAGTTGGGGGCAGACATGAACCCTCCAATTTAGCATCTTTGGGCGAACTGGAGCCGAAGCGATGCTGGCGCCAAGCCACCGGGCAAATTGCTTCCACGATAGCGCTCAGACAGGCACAGCCGCTGGGATGACGGGCGGATCACATCGTGGTTTGGCCGATTCAACGCCGGCACTGAATCACTTCTTCGCCTGCAAAAGAGCGACCGACCGTTTTTCGTCGATGAGGTGGCGCCGGCCATCTTCGCTGGTGGTTGCCCCCTGCTTGATGAGTTCGATCACCTGCGCGGGTGAGAGCGAAGGATCGAGAGCGAATAGTTTGGCTGCGAGATTCACCACGTTCGGAGAAGCCATGGAAGTGCCGGACAGCCGAACCTTCGCCCCGCCAGGGACATAGCTTTCCACGTTGTAGCCGTCCGCGTCAACGACCACGGTGTCTCCGTAGCTGGTGAATGAAGTTTCGTCTCCGGCCTGATTCACTGCGCCCACCGCAATGAGGTTCGGGAGATGCAGCGAGGCCGGGACATCGGCAAGAAAACCAGCGTCGCTGTCGGTGTTTCCGGCGGCGGTGACGAATAGAGTGTTCGGCGCATTCTTGATGGCCGTCTCGACGGCATCGCGCCAGATCGCGTAGAGTTCAGCGGCCCGCTTCTTGCGCTCTGCCGGATCGGCTCCGCCGCCGGTCTTGGAAATCCAGGTTTCAAACTCCTGCGGCTCGTCTCCCCAGCTCATGTTGACCACTCGAACGTTGCGTGTGCGGAAGTAATCGGACATCTGCTGAAACGCAGCGCCCAGATGGCGAGCCCATTCGGGCGTGGGCGGAAACGGCAAGTCGGGCAATTGATCGTTAAAGCGGGCGACCACCAGGCGGGCGGCGGCATTGCCTCGCACCGCGATCCCGGCACAGTGCGTTCCGTGCACATAGAAATCGAGCACCTTCTCCCACTCAAAGAGCTGATGTATCTGATCCGGTGATAGCGTGGCGAAAGTCTTTTCCAGCGCATCCGCTTCGGGCGAGTCGATGCCATTTTCAATGTCCAAACGCCCTTGGATCCGCTCGCGGAACTCCGGATACGCTTTCTGTTGCTCGGCAGTGAGGGGATACAGCCAGGTTGTAGACGGGTTTCCGCGATCATCGAATGCCAGGCCATGCGTGCCGCTAGCCGTCGGCTTTGGGTCGTTGAATACTTGATCGGGAAAGGTCGAAACGTCGACGCCGGAGTCCCAAATCGCGACCAACACCGGAGATAGATTCTGATCCTTGGTAAGGGTGACTTCACGCATGGCCCAGATATCGGGCTTCACTACGTTGTGGGCTGCGATGTACTGTTTTAGAACTTCGCCGCGGGCTGGGAGCAACTGGATGGCGTTCTGCAAGGCATTTCGCGTCGAGATCAGATCCCAGGCTTCCGTGTTGTCGAGCGCGCCGGACTTCGTGACCGCAGGATCGAGCTCGGTCTCCACATCGCCGATAGCAACCGATTTCGTGTAGAGCCGGCTACTGGCATACGATCCCTTGATCGAGTCCTGAACCACATCCCACGGCAGCGGGTCGATCGCTTCCTGATAATGCTTCTTGAAAGCCGCAATGAAGGCGGGGCCATGGACCGCTTTGACATCGATTGCAGCCTGCAACCTGGCGCGCGCGAACAGGCCGGTGATCAGCTTCGCGGATGGCTTCTCGGTCAAAGCACGCAGGGTTTCGATGGTCTCCAGCGCGCCACGGTAGTCGCCAGCCAATTCCTGTAAATCGAGCTTGGCTGAAAGCAAGGTCCGCAGGGTAGATTTGTCGTCGATCGCGTAATCGCGAAAGACGCCATCGAGGTCGGCGCGAACTTTGGCCGCGAAGGCATTGAAGGTGGCATCGTCCGCCTGCACCAACGCGGAAGCCGGGCCGGTTACCGGATAGCTGAAGCGAGGCAGGTCAGCCTGGCTGCTGACTTTCTTTTTTGCATCCGGCTGTGACTGGGCAAAAGGCGCGACCAGCAGCAGAAGCCAAATAAGACTACGCGCGATCCGGTGACGCTCGAGCATGAAACACCTCGCATTGAAATAAAAGCGGAAGTGGAACCCCAGGATACGGGGCAGTCTAGTGACCGAGTGAGATCCTGTCAACCCGCCGCATTTCCGAAGGCGCTGGAGTTCGACGGTGAGGCGCTAGGCATTGTTGCGACCGCTCCCGGGTCTCGAAAAGCGCGAGACCTGGGGCACCGGCCCTGTGCTATTACGGAGTGATTGGTTGCTCTTTAGAGACCAGCGGAGCCGTCAGCGGCATCGCCTTCGTTCTCAAGTAAGCATCCACGCTCGCCGCCGTCTTTCGGCCTTCGGCAATTGCCCACACGACTAACGACTGGCCGCGCCGCATATCGCCTGCCGCGAAAACTCCTGGCACCGATGACATGTTGTTCTGGTCCGTGGCCACGTTGCCGCGCGCATCGAGCTTCACTCCCAACTGGTCGATCATCCCATTGCGGACCGGTCCGGCAAAGCCCATCGCGATCAGTACCAGATCCGCTTCCATCGTGAATTCGGTGTCAGGAATCGGCTCGAACTTCGGCGGCGGCCCGACCCTCACTGCATGAAGTTGCCGAACGTCACCAGAACCGGAGCCGGCAAATTTTGTGGTGGCCAGGCTCCAATCGCGCACGCCACCTTCTTCGTGCGCGCCTTCGGTGCGCAATTGCATTGGCCAGAGTGGCCAGGGCGTGAGCGGCGAACGCTCGTCGGGAGGCTTGGGCATGATCTCGAACTGGTGCACGGAATGAGGCTTTTGCCGATGGCAGGTCCCGAGGCAATCGGCTCCCGTATCGCCGCCTCCGATGATGACCACACGTTTGCCGGTCGCCAGAATCTCCGCTTCGGGCTCGATGGTGTCGCCCAGACAGCGCCGGTTCGACTGCGGCAAGAACTCCATCGCGAAATGGATTCCTTTCAGTTCGCGTCCCGGAACGTTCAAATCGCGCGGCCACTCCGCTCCGCCGGCGAGCACAATGGCATCGAATTCTTGCCGCAGATCTTCTACCGCGACATTCGCGCCCACCTCCGCGCCGGTAACGAACTTCACACCCTCGGCGGACATCTGCTCCAGGCGGCGATCGATGATTTCCTTATCTAATTTGAATTGCGGGATACCGTAGCGCAGCAGGCCGCCGATACGGTCCGCCTTTTCATAGACCGTGACGGAGTGTCCCGCGCGGCACAACTGCTGGGCAGCGGCTAATCCCGCGGGGCCCGAACCCACGATTGCTACTGTTTTACCGGTGCGGACTTTTGGCGGCTCGGGATGAATCCAGCCTTCGGCAAATCCGCGCTCCACGATATTTTTTTCGATTTGCTTGATCGTCACTGGAGGCTGATTGATGCCCAGCACACAAGACGCTTCGCACGGAGCCGGACAAATCCGCCCGGTAAATTCCGGGAAGTTGTTGGTCGCGTGCAGCTGGCGCACCGCTTCTTTCCAACGTCCGTGATAAACCAGATCGTTCCAATCGGGAATCAGGTTGTTGACGGGACATCCCGTCTGGCAAAAGGGGACGCCGCAATCCATGCAACGCGCGCCCTGGGTGCGAAGGCTGGCTTCGGGAAAATCGAGATAGATTTCAAACCAATCGTTGACCCGCTGCGTCACCGGCCGCCGAGGCGCAAGCTCACGCGTGTATTCCATGAACCCCGTGTCCTTACCCATGTTGCACCTGCTGGGACGAGGATAGGACGGCCATGGGGAGGCTTGGGATGTAAGGCTGTCGTCTTCGGCTGACTCCCAGCACGCGCTTGTGCTCGTGCGGGAAGACTTTAATAAATCGGGACAACGCCTCCGACCAGTTGTCGAGAATCCACGCAGCGCGCGGACTGCTGGTCAGTTCCAGATGCCGCGCCACGAGATCTTGGACCAGCTTCGCTTCGGCGAACTTTGCTTCAGCGAACATTGCCTGAGCGCGCAGTGCATCGTGCGTTTCGAGAACGGGCTCAAGATCGACCGAGTCCAGATTGCAGCGCTTTTCGGTGAAGTCTCCACGCTCGTCAAACACGTAGGCGACGCCGCCACTCATGCCGGCGGCAAAATTTCTGCCGCACGCTCCCAGCACCAGGACCAAGCCCTTGGTCATATATTCGCAGCCGTGGTCGCCGACTCCCTCAACCACCGCCGTTGCCCCGGAGTTACGCACCGCAAAGCGTTCGCCCGCAACTCCGTTGAAGAACGCTTCGCCGCTGGTCGCGCCGTAGAGGGCAACGTTGCCAATCAGGATGTTATCTTCGGGAGCGAAACTTGACCGTCGCGGCGGATACACAATCAACCGTCCGCCGGAAAGACCCTTGCCTACGTAATCGTTGGCTTCGCCTTCGAGCGTGAGAGTAACTCCCTTGGCGAGAAACGCGCCCAGGCTCTGCCCCGCCGATCCGTCGAGGTGAATTCGAATCGTATCGTCGGGCAGGCCTGCAGACCCGTGGCGGCGGGCAATCGCTCCGCTCAGCATGGTTCCCACAGAGCGATGAACATTGCGCACTGGCAGTTTGATCTCAACCGGCACTAGCGCTTCGAGTGCAGCCTGCGATTCGGCAAGAAGCCGATGATCGAGCGCCTGCTCCAAGCCGTGGTCCTGTGCCTGCACGCAGCGGCGCGCCACGCGGGACGGCACATCAGGGCTATGAAGAATGGCCGACAGATCCAGGCCGCGTCCCTTCCAATGATCAACGGCTGGCTGCACGTCGAGCATGTCGACGCGCCCGATCATATCGTCCATCCGGCGGACGCCTAGTGCGGCCATGTACTGCCGCACCTGTTCGGCCAGAAAGAAGAAGAAGTTGATGACGTGCTCCGGCTGCCCTTGAAAGCGCTTGCGCAGCACGGGATCCTGGGTGGCGATGCCCACCGAGCAAGTGTTGACATGGCACTTGCGCATCATGACGCAACCCATCGCAATCAGCGGCGTGGTGGCGAAACCGAATTCTTCGGCGCCGAGCAGCGCGGCGATGACGACATCGCGGCCGGTCTGCAATTTGCCATCCGTCTGCACGCGGATACGACCGCGCAGATCGTTCAACAAGAGCACCTGCTGCGTCTCCGCTAACCCAAGCTCCCACGGAATACCCGCGTGCTTGATCGAGCTCAGCGGCGAAGCGCCCGTGCCTCCGCTGTCGCCACTTATAAGGACAACATCCGCGTGCGCTTTGGCAACGCCCGCCGCTACTGTGCCGACTCCGACTTCCGCCACTAACTTCACCGCGATGCGGGCTTGCGGATTTACGTTCTTCAGGTCGTAGATCAGTTGCGCCAAATCTTCGATGGAATAGATATCGTGGTGAGGCGGCGGCGAGATCAAACCCACGCCGGGGATGGAATGTCGCAGCCGCGCGATAACTTCATCGACCTTGTGCCCCGGAAGTTGCCCGCCTTCACCGGGCTTGGCTCCCTGCGCCATCTTGATCTGTAACTCGTCGGCATTGACGAGATAGTTGGCAGTAACTCCAAAGCGCGCCGACGCCACCTGCTTAACCGCGCTCCGCCGCAGGTCTCCGTTCACATCCGGCTTGAAGCGCTCTTCATCCTCGCCGCCTTCGCCGGTATTGGACTTCCCGCCGATGCGATTCATGGCGATGGCCAGAGTCTCGTGCGCTTCCTTGCTGATCGAGCCGAATGACATCGCTCCCGTGTTGAAGCGCTTCACGATCTCCTTGGCTGGCTCCACTTCTTCGATCGGAACTGGCTTGGCGCTCTTCTTCAACTTCATCAAACTGCGCAACGTCGCCATATTGCTGCTTTGGTTGTCGATGAGGCCGGTGTATTCCTGAAACGTCTGGAAACTCCCCTGCCTTACTGCCTGTTGTAGCTTGCTGATCGTCAGCGGGTTTAGCAGGTGATACTCGCCGTTGACGCGCTGGTGGTAATTGCCGCCGACCGCCAGCTCAGTCTCGGACTCGGTCAGCGGACGGAATGCGTACTCGTGTTTCAACTGCGCTTCGCGAGCGAGCACGTCGAGGCCGATGCCTTCCAAGCGCGACGCGGTGCCCGCGAAATAAGAGTCCACCAGTTCGCGGTTCAGTCCGATGGCCTCGAAAACCTGCGCTCCCTGGTAACTCTGCAAAGTCGAAATACCCATCTTAGCGAAGGTCTTCAGCAACCCCTTATTCACCGACTTGATGAAGTGCTTCACGGCAAGTTCGGGAGTTACTCCCTCCGATAACTCGCCTCTTCGCGCCAGGCTCTCCACGCTCTCTAACGCCATATAAGGATTGATGGCGCTTGCCCCATAGCCACTGAGCAGCGCAAAGTGCATAACTTCACGCGGTTCGCCCGATTCCGTAATCAGCGCGACCTGGGTTCGGGTCTCTTCCTGCACCAGCAGGTTGTGCACGGCAGCCAGCGCGAGCAGGCTGGGGATGGGGGCGTAATCCTTGTTCACGCCGCGGTCGGAGAGAATCAGCAGCGTGTAACCGGCTTTTCCCGCGAGCGACGCGCGCTGGCACAACTCTTCGAGAGCGCGCTTCAGTCCCGCTTCGCTTTCGCTGACGCGGAACAACGCGGGCAGCGTGATGGCCAGCAGATCTCCGGTCGAGACGCGGCGCAGTTTCTCCAACTCGATGTTGGTCAGAAGAGGATGTGCCAGCTTCAGCATGTGACAGTTCTCGGGCGCTTCCGAGAGAATGTTGCGCTCGGCTCCGATGTAGCTGATGAGCGACATCACGATCTCTTCACGAATCGGGTCAATGGGAGGGTTCGTAACTTGTGCGAAGAGCTGCTTGAAGTAGTTGAACAGCGACTGCGGCCGGTCCGAAAGACACGCGAGGGGCGTGTCTGTCCCCATCGAGCCCACCGGCTCCTCGCCTTTCGAAGCCATGGGGCGAAGGATCATGCGCAAGTCTTCATCGCTGTAGCCGAACGCGCGCTGCCGGCGAAGCAGGGTTTCCGCATCGGGGTGGTGCATGCGCGAGGGCGCAGGCAACTGATCGATGGTGATTTGATTGTCTTTGAGCCACTGCGCATAGGGCTGCCGCGAAGCAAGCCGGTGTTTGATCTCTTTGTCGGGGACGATGCGGCCCTCGACTGTATCCACCAAAAACATCTTCCCCGGCTGCAGGCGGCCTTTCATCTTTACCTGCTCCGGTTCGATGTCGAGCACTCCGGCTTCAGAAGCCATGATGACGAGATCGTCATTCGTGACCACGTACCGTCCGGGGCGCAAGCCGTTGCGGTCGAGGATCGCGCCGATGACCCTTCCATCGGTAAACGCGATGGCCGCCGGCCCGTCCCACGGTTCCATCAAGCACGCGTGATATTCATAAAACGCGCGCTTGTCCGGCTTCATGTGCGGATTGCCAGCCCACGCTTCCGGTATCAGCATGGCCATCGCGTGCGGAAGGCTGCGCCCCGCCTGCAACAGAAGTTCCACCGCGTTATCGAAATTTGCGGAGTCGCTGCCATCGGGCGCAATGATGGGATAGAGCTTCTGCAGGTCGTCGCCAAACAGCGGCGATTGCAGAATCGACTGGCGCGCGTGCATCCAGTTGACGTTGCCCTTAAGCGTGTTGATCTCGCCATTGTGCGCGATGTAGCGGTAGGGATGCGCTCGTTGCCAACTCGGAAATGTGTTGGTGGAGAAGCGCTGATGCACCAGGCACAACGCGCTGGTTACGTCGGGATCGGAAAGCTCTTTGTAGAAATTCGTGATCTGCGGAGCGAGCAGGAGACCCTTGTAAACAATAGTGCGGCAAGAAAGTGAAGGGATATGGAACGTTTCGGCATCCTCGATGCCGGAGGCTGCCATTTCACTCTCAGCGCGCTTGCGCACCACGTAGAGCTTCCGTTCAAAAGCGTCCTCGCCGGTGAATGCGCCACACCCGACAAATATCTGCTGGATGTACGGTTGCGAACCTCGTGCCACGCGGCCAATGGCGGACGCAAAGCAAGGCGTATCGCGCCAGCCCAATACTGCCAGGCCCTCCTCGCGCACAATGCGCTCCAGAACTCCTTCGCATTGCAATCGCGGATGTTTCTCCACCGGCAAAAATGTCATGCCCACGCCATAAGCGCCGGGAAGAGGCAGTTCGAAACCCAGCTTGCCGCACTCGCGCACAAAGAACTGGTGTGGAATCTGAAGGAGAATGCCGGCGCCGTCTCCGGTCTCGGGATCGCATCCGCAGGCTCCGCGGTGCGTCAGGTTGAGCAGCACCTGGATTCCCTTGCTTATGATTTCGTGACTTTTGTGGCCGCGGACGTTGGCCACGAATCCAATCCCGCAGGCGTCGTGCTCTTGCGCAGGATGGTACAGACCCTGGGCGGACGGATGACTATTCACTCTTTTCCGACGCGTCGTCATGGGCACGTTTCCAGCATAGGCATCGTTACGGCACACTTGGCCGCTTTGCGGATCAGTTGTTCTTGAGTGGGGACTCTCCCGCAAAGGCGGCGGCGCGCACTCGGCTCAGGAACACACTTCTCTAACTTCTTACTTACTGCCAGATGAGCGGTAAAGTACAATTCAGAATTTCGATACAAAGGATACAAATTCCGGGATTTCGCGGTTCCGGGGCGAATTCATCCTATATATCCCCGCGGGACGCGCCCCTCCGTTATAATCCCGGCATAAACGCAATGGATTTCGATCAGCTCATCACGTTTCTGGAAGTGGCCAAGCAGGGCAGCTTTTCGCGCGCCGGAGAGAAGGTTTTCCGCTCCCAATCGGCGGTCAGCGCCCAGATCCGCCAGTTGGAGCAGGAGTATGGCGATCGCTTGCTCGACCGCTCGGGCAAGACCGTAAAACTCACCCCGGCCGGACAAGTGTTCTATGACTATGCCGAGCGCCTGAAACGCCTGCGCGAGGAATCGCTGATCGCGGTGGCGGATCATAGCGGCACGCCTCGCGGCACCCTGCGCATCGGAGCCAACGAGACCACCTGCCTGTACGTCCTGCCCGAGGTGTTTGCCGAATACTGCCGGCGCTACCCGCCCGTACAGATCAACATTTACCGGAACTTCAGCTACAAGATCATGGAAAAGCTCGAGAACGGCTCTATCGAAGTAGGCATTCTTACTTTACCCATCCAGTCTCCGAGCCTGGAAATCCAACCGATCTTCCGCGACAAGCTGATGCTGATGGTGAGCCCCAACAACCCGTTGGCCAAGCATAGAACGGCGACCATCCGCGACATCGTCAAGCATCCCGTGCTCCTGCCCAAGACCGGCCACACCCGTAGGCTCCTGGACAAGCTGCTCCGTCCTCATCGCGATGAGTTGCAAGTTCGAATGGAACTGCCCAGCATCGGCATGATCAAGAGCTTTGTGGCGGCCAATCTTGGAGTTTCTCTGATCAGCTCGTCGTTCGCGCGTGATGAAGTGGCGGCCGGCAGAGTCAAGCTGGTCGACCTGGATGTGGAGCTTTTTCGCGAACTGGGACTGGCCTACCGCCGCGACCGAACTCTTTCCTGCGCCACCACCGCGTTTATCGATGTCTTGCGCCAATTTGCCACGTCAGCGAAAAGAAAGCACGCTCCACATACGGCGTGAATGGCCTTGCTTCACTACACAAATCGCGCTCAAGTCGCCGGATCATGCTACTGGCCTCGGCTAACTTCCACGCTCGAGGCTCCACTCCGTGCGCTCGTCACCCTGAGGTGTGCGCTTGATCACAGATCGTGGTAACAACTAGGATTGTACTGACTGTGGGGAGAGCTACCGTGTGCCTCGCCGTACCAGGCAAAATCCTTGAAATCGAAGAAGCAGGTCCGCTGCGTTCGGCCCGCGTGCAGTTCGGTGGAATCGTGCGCCAGGTATCCTTGAACTTTGTCCCCGAGGCTGGCTTGGGCGACTATGTGATGGTGCATGTTGGCTTTGCCATAAGCCGTGTGGACGCATCCGAAGCCGAGCGTACCTACCAGCTTCTGCAAGAGATGGAAGCGTTGGAAGCGGAATTACCGCCATCGGAAAAGTGATTTTCGCCTTCGCCGGCCGGCAGTCGCCCCTGGGTCAGAGTCTTGCGCGTCGGGTTTTGCGCCATGAAGTATCTTGACGAATACCGTGACCATCGCATTGCACGGGCCTTGGCGGCTGAAATCGCGCAGTGTACGACCCGGCCCTGGGTGCTGATGGAGATCTGCGGCGGCCAAACCCACACCATCATGCGCTACGGCATCGACGAACTGCTGCCGCGCGGAATCGAAATCGTGCATGGCCCGGGATGTCCAGTCTGCGTCACACCGCTTGAAACCGTCGACAAAGCGATCGCCCTGGCGCTGCGGCCCGAGGTGATCCTGGTCTCCTACGGAGACATGCTGCGTGTGCCCGGCTCGCGTTCGGATCTGTTTCGGGCCAAGGCCCAGGGCGCGGACGTTCGCATCGCCTACTCCCCGACGGAAGCAGTGAAGATCGCGCGCTTGAATCCCGATCGTAAAGTCGTGTTTCTGGCGATCGGCTTCGAGACCACAGCTCCCGCGAATGCGATGGCCGCGTGGCAAGCCCGGCGTGAAGGTCTTACCAACTTTTCCCTGCTGGTTTCGCACGTGCTGGTCCCGCCAGCGATTCGCGCCTTAATGGTCTCAAGCGCCAATCGGGTGCAGGGTTTCATTGCGCCCGGGCACGTCTGCAGCGTCATGGGATGTAAGGAGTACGAGAGTCTGGTTCGTGATTTTCGAGTGCCGATTGTGGTTGGCGGATTCGAACCGGTAGACATTTTGGAAGCGGTTCTAATGCTGATTCGGCAGCTCGAGGCGGGAGAAGCGCGGCTGGAAAATCAGTATGTGAGATCGGTGAGCTATCAAGGGAACCTGACGGCACAGCAGATCATGGCCGAGGTGTTTGAAGTTGCAGACCAGAAGTGGCGCGGCATCGGCTCGATCCCACAGAGCGGCCTGCGATTGCGCGCGGAGTACGCGGCTTATGACGCTGACCGAGTTTTCGATTTGGGCGAGATGACAGTGGACGAGCCCGCCGAATGCATCAGCGCGCAGATTCTGCAGGGATTGAAGAAGCCGACGGATTGTCCCGCGTTTGGCATGAGATGTACGCCGGAAAATCCCTTGGGAGCGCCCATGGTTTCGAGCGAAGGGGCATGCGCGGCGTACTATCACTATCGACGCCATGCAGTCGCGAAAAGTTCTCAGCTCTCAGAAAAATCTCCGGCTTTGACTGAGAACTGAGAACTGGGGACTGAGAACTTGCTAGGAGCGCGCGTGTCAACGAAAACCCACGCCGAAATAAATTTCGAACTCAGTTGCCCCACGCCGCTCCCGGCCAAAGACACAATTCTGCTGGGACACGGCAGCGGCGGAAAGTTGAGCGCTGAGTTGATTCGCGACATCTTCCTGCCTGCGTTCCAGAATCCGGTGCTGGCGCGTCTGGATGACCAGGCCATCGTGAATGTAAACGGCCAGCG
The DNA here is from genome assembly GCA_963722485.1 of uncultured Acidobacteriaceae bacterium. Classification (GTDB taxonomy): domain Bacteria; phylum Acidobacteriota; class Terriglobia; order Terriglobales; family Acidobacteriaceae; genus Acidiflorens. The sequence continues at coordinate 17,003 of CAVRNL010000012.1, read as the reverse complement.
TCTCGCCCTCACCACCGATTCCTTCGTAGTGAAGCCGCTATTTTTCCCTGGCGGCGACATCGGCTCGCTCGCGGTTCACGGCACGGTGAACGATTTGGCAATGGGCGGCGCCACGCCACTGTTCTTGAGCGTCGCCTTCATCATCGAGGAGGGCTTCTCGATGGACGAACTCCGGCGCGTGGTGAATTCGCTGCGCCAGGCAGCAGCGGAGGTGGGCGTACAGATTGTGACTGGCGATACCAAGGTCGTCGAGAAGGGTAAGGGCGACGGCCTGTTCATTAACACCACCGGAATCGGACTTGTGCCCGAAGGAGTCGACCTTTCCGCCGACCGTGCCCGTCCCGGGGACAAAGTGCTCGTGAGCGGTTCGATCGGCGATCATGGCATCGCGATTCTGGCGCAACGCGAAGGGCTGGAATTCGAGACGGCGTTCAAAACCAAGATCCAAAGCGACAGTGCCGCCTTGCACACGCTGGTGGCCCGTCTACTGGCGGTGACGCGCGACATTCGCTGCATGCGCGACCCGACACGGGGCGGCGTATCCAGCACGCTGAACGAAATCGCGGAGCGTTCGCGCGTAGGGATCGAACTGGAGGAAAGTTCCCTCCCGATTCACGAGGAAGTTCGCGGCGCTTGCGAGCTGCTCGGGCTCGATCCCTTATATGTCGCCAACGAAGGCAAGCTGATCGCAATCGTGGCGCCCGAGGCCGCCGGCGTGGTGCTGCAAGCGATGAGAAATCATCCGCTAGGAAAAGAGGCCCAGATCATTGGCACAGTCAAGAAGGAAAACGCAGGGCTGGTAACGATGCGAACGCCGTTCGGTACCACGCGCATTGTGGACATGCTGGCGGGCGATCAACTGCCGCGCATTTGCTAGTCCCGTGGCGGAACGATAGGAAATATGCACGAACTGGGAATCGCGAATTCGGTGCTGGAAGCGGTCAGGACCGAGATGGGCCTCCATCCGGGGACCTACCCGTGCAAAGTCGGCGTCCGCATCGGCGAAATGGCAGCCGTCGATCCGGAATCGTTGCGCTTCTGTTTTGAAGCGATCATCAGCCATACCGATCTGGAGTCGCTGGAACTGGGGATCGAGTTCTGTCCCCGTCGCCATCGCTGTTTGCTTTGCGGCAATGAGTTCATCGTGCGCGACTACGATTCTCGCTGTCCGCAATGCGCGACCCTGGACACCACGTGCATCGGTGGAGATGAGTTGGAGTTGGCCTATCTGGAGGTGGAAGAGTATGGACCGAGTACCGCTGGAACGAAAAGTTCTCAGTGAGAACGACCGCATCGCGGCTGAGTTGCGTGCCCGATTTCAGGAGCACGGCGTTTTGTGCCTGAACTTCATCAGCTCTCCCGGTTCCGGCAAAACCAGTCTTCTGGAGTGCACCCTGGAAAACTTGCCGCGGCATGATCGCGTGGCCGTATTGACGGGAGACATTCAGACGGAAAACGATGCCAACCGCCTGAAGCGATTTCACTTCCCGGTAAAACAGATCACCACCGGCGGCACTTGCCACCTGGATGCTCGCATGATCGAACGTCACTTGGCAGATTGGAAGCTGGAAGATCTGGATCTTCTGCTGATCGAAAACGTCGGCAACCTGGTTTGCCCGTCCAGTTATGACCTGGGTGAAGCGGCCAAAATCGTGGTGTTGAGCGTTACCGAAGGCGAAGACAAGCCGCTGAAATATCCTTCCATATTTTTCAAGTCCGACTTGCTGGTGCTGAGCAAAATCGACCTGCTCCCCTACGTTCCTTTCGACATCGACGCCGCCGTGGAGAATGCCCGCAAGGTGCATCCGGGGATGGAGATTGTGAAGATGTCGTGCCTGACCGGCAAGGGTCTGCACGAATGGATGATGTGGCTGGGGGAACGACGCAACGCATGTAAACCGCTGGCGCAGAACACTGCGAGCTGACGATGTATGGAGGTTCGGCGCCAGATCGAAGTTTGCGGCATCGTGCAGGGAGTTGGATTCCGGCCGTACGTCTATCGTCTCGCCACCGGCAGGCGCCTTAGAGGCACGATTCGCAACACACCCGCTGGAGTCACCATCGAAATCCAGGGGCCGGCAGAAACCGTTCAGGATTTCGTCGAGCGCCTGCCCGCTGAAGCGCCGCCCCTGGCGCGGATCACGAGCGTGGCCGTCCACGACGTGCCGTGCAATGGCGATCAGGACTTCCGTATTGTCCACAGCCACGAAGGCGAAGAGGTTCGCACGCTCATTTCGCCGGATGTCGCGATATGTCCGGACTGCCTCCGTGAACTGTTCGACCCCAATGACCGCCGCTATCGCTATCCGTTCATTAATTGCACCAACTGCGGGCCGCGCTTCACCATCATTCGCGATATTCCCTACGACCGGCCGAGCACGTCCATGGCGATGTTTCTCATGTGTCCGGCATGTCTTGCGGAATATGAAAATCCGCTGGACCGCCGCTTTCACGCCCAGCCCAACGCTTGCTGGCAGTGTGGACCGCGGGTGGAACTCTGGGATAAGTCTGGAAAGTGGATCGAATGCCGCGATCCCATCGCTGAAGCAGTCGCCGGCTTGCACGCCGGACTGGTCGTCGCCGTCAAGGGACTGGGCGGGTTCCATCTGGCGGTCGATGCCGCGAACCCCGCAGCGGTCGCTCTGCTGCGTCAGCGAAAGCGTCGCGTTGAGAAGCCGTTCGCAGTAATGGTTCCGGACTTGCAGGCTGCCCAGGAATTCTGCGAACTAGATGAGGCGGCGAACACGGTCTTGCAATCGATACAACGCCCCATCGTTCTGTTGCCGAAAAAAAAGCCCAGCATAATTCCCGATGAGGTTGCGCCCTTCAACCACTACTTGGGAATTCTTCTGCCGTACACACCGCTTCATTACCTGCTGCTCGCCGAGGGAGGGTTTAAAGCTCTGGTGATGACCAGCGGCAATCTGAGCGAGGAGCCGATTGCCATCGACAATCGGGAAGCAGTCCATCGATTGAGCAGTCTCGCCGACTGCTTCCTCGTGCATAATCGCGACATCCTGCTGCGCTGCGACGATTCCGTGGTGCGAGTTGCAGGCGGCATCACGCGCCAGCTGCGGCGTTCCCGCGGTTTTGTCCCGGTCCCGGTCTTCTTGAAGGACGATCAGCCTCCGGTGCTGGCTGTCGGAGGCGAACTCAAGAACACCATCTGCCTCACCAAAGGAACGGACGCTTTTCTGAGCCAGCACGTCGGAGATTTGGAGAACGTGGAAAGTTATAGCTTCTTCCACGAAGCCATCGAGCATCTGGAAAGGATCCTAGAAATCCAGCCGGAGATCGTCGCCTACGACCTCCATCCCGACTACTTCTCCACCAAATGGGCGCTGCAACAGAGCGGAGTGAAGTTGGTAGGCGTGCAGCACCACCACGCGCATATCGCCAGTTGTATGGCGGAGAATCATCTTGAAGGCCGTGTGATCGGATTCGCCCTCGATGGCACCGGCTACGGCGCCGACGGAAATATCTGGGGTGGAGAAGCGCTCATCGCGGGCTATGAAGGCTACGAACGCGCCGCTCATTTCGAATATGTGCCGTTGCCTGGCGGAGCGGCCGCGATCCATGAGCCCTGGCGGATGGCAGTGAGTTACTTGTCACATCATTTCGGTCGCGAGTTTCTGAAGCTCGACATCCCATTTGTGCGCCAACTCAATCGGCCAAGGGTGGAACTTCTCCTGCGTATGATCGAACAAGGCGTGAATTCACCTCTCACGTCCAGTTGCGGGCGTCTGTTCGACGCCGTGGCCGCGTTAGTCGGAATCCGTCAACAGATCAATTACGAGGCTCAGGCTGCGATCGAACTGGAGATGGCGATGGCATCGCCAGAGCTTGCATCGTCAGAAGAAGACATTGCCTATCCGATAAAGCTGCCGCCGGATCTCGCGCCCGAGGATGATCACTGGATCATCGGCACTCGTCCGCTGTTTGAGGCGCTGCTGGATGACCTCCGCCGAAGTGTCCCTGTGGCGACAATCAGCCGCCGTTTTCACAACGGCTTAGTGGAGGGGTTCGTCGAACTGGCAACGCTCCTGCGGAACAAATCCACTCTCAATCGTGTGTGCCTGAGTGGCGGGACGTTTCACAATGTCTACCTGTCCGAACGGCTCGAAGCGCGGCTCTCCGAAGCTGGATTTGAGGTATTCACGCAGAAAGAAGTGCCTTCCGGGGATGGCGGCTTGAGCCTGGGGCAGGCGTTGGTCGCGGCTGCCCAGGGACCGACGTAGGAGCGAGCTGACGACAGCCTTACTTGTGATAGTATGTAAGACATGAAAGATCAATGTTCAACCTTCACGTCCAAGGGCCAACTAGTGATTCCGGTGGAGCTTCGCCGCAAACACAAGATCGAAGCGGGCACCAAAGTCAAGTTTCTGGAAGACCAGTTCGGCCGCATCGTCCTCCAGCCCATCACCGAGGAGTACATCGATCGTGTCATGGGGTTGTTTGCAGACGGGCCGGACCTGCTCGCCATTTGGGAAAAGGAACATCGCGAAGAAGGCAAGCACGATAAATGAAAACCTACGTTTTCGATGCCAGCGCCTTGATCGCTTTTCTGCGGAAAACCCCAGGTGCTTACAGAGTCAACGAACTTCTGAAGGAAGCCATGCACGAGCGCGCCCGTGTGCTGATGTCAGCGGTGAATTACGGGGAAGTGTATGGCAACGCTCTTCGCGAACGCGGGCCCGAGCAGGCACTCATGGCCCTGCACGCCGTGGCTCCATTACCAATCGAAGTGCTCGACGCAACCCCGCAGAGAGCATGCGAGGCCGCCGGCGTGAAAGTCAAACATAAGCTTTACTACGGCGACAGCTTTGCGGCTGCGCTGGCGATCGAATACAAAGCTACGCTGGTGACCAGCGACTCCGATTTCCGCAAACTCGGCCACGGTTTTCCTGTAGTTTGGCTGAAGGCCTGAGAGACGTAGTTATGTAGCTTGCATGTCCATTTGCCAACTTTTCGCGCCCGTTCTATGTTTTCCTCAGGAGAGAAACTCATGCCCAAGCGATCGTCGCTGATCCCGCCATTGCTGATGATGCCTTTGCTGCTGACCTTGTTCTGTTCTCTTTTCGCCGGCGCTCAAGCCCCACCGGTCGATACGGAAGGCCATCAGTGGTGGCAGCACGCCGTGTTTTACGAAATCTATCCCCGCAGTTTTGCCGATAGCAATAACGACGGCATCGGCGATCTCAACGGCATCAGCTCCAAAATGAGTTACCTGCATGAACTGGGCGTCGACGCCATCTGGATCACTCCCTGCTATCCCTCGCCGCAGGTCGATTTCGGCTACGACATTTCCGACTACCGGAATATCGATCCCATGTACGGAACTCTTGACGACTTCGATCGCATGGTTGCCGAGGCGCAGGAAACATCAGGTCCGCATCATTATGGATTTCGTGCCGAACCACACCTCCGACCAGCACCCGTGGTTTCTGGATTCGAAATCTTCCCGCACCGCGCCGCATCGCGACTGGTATATCTGGCGCGACGGCAAAGCGCCCGGCCAGCCTCCCAATAACTGGGTCTCAATTTTCGGCGGCCCGGCATGGAAGTTCGACCCCACCACCAATCAGTTCTACTATCATTTCTTCTATGCGCAGCAGCCGGACCTGAACTGGCGCAACCCCGCGGTTGAAAAAGTCATGCTCGACACCACGCGCTGGTGGTACAAGCGCGGCGTTTCCGGATTCCGCCTCGACGCCGTCGACACGCTGTTTGAAGATCCCGAACTGCACGACAATCCCGTTCTTCCCGGAACCAACGCGCAGGGCGATCCCAACACGGATGAGAAATACAACAGGAATTTTCCCGAGGTTCACGAGGAGCTGCAGAAACTGCGTAAAGTGGCCGACGAATCTAGCGCCGTGCTCATCGGCGAAACCTGGACATCAACCGCCGCGGAGCTCGACCGTTACTACGGCCAGGGTGGCAATGAACTTCAATTGCCCATGGATTTCATGTTCACCACGGTCGACAAACTTTCCCCGCCTGAATTCCGGCGTCAGATCGCGGCCGTCGATAGCGCCCACGGCTGGCCTGTGTTCGTGATCAGCAACCACGATATCGTTCGCTCCTACAACCGCTACGGAGACGGCAAGAACAACGACGCCATCGCCAAGCTGATGGGCGCCTTTTACCTGACTCTGCGGGGCACGCCGATCATGTATTACGGCGAAGAAATCGGCATGGAGAATAACGATCCGACCCGCAAGGAAGACGTGAAAGATCCGATTGGCCGCACCGGATGGCCGCAGGAAAAGGGCCGCGATGGCGAACGCACCCCCATGCAGTGGAACACCAAGCCCAACGCCGGCTTCAGCAAGAAAGATCCGTGGCTGCCCGTGCCGCCCAGCTACCAGACCCACAACGTGGCCAGCGAGTCGAAGGATCCTAACTCTGTTCTGACCCTCTACAAGAAAGTTCTCGCGCTGCGCCATACCAACCAAGCCTTACTCGACGGCAGTTACATCGCTCTCCACGAAGAAGACGCCAACGTGATGTCCTACCTGCGCAGCTACAAGGGGAAGGCGGTGCTGGTAGCGCTGAACATGTCGGCCTCTCCGCAAAAAACGATCTTCAATCTTTCTCCACAAGGATTCGGTCACGCGACCTTGAAAAGCCTGATCGCATCACCCGCGGCATCGGCAAAAGGCAACGAAGTTACCCTTGAACCCTTCGGACTGCTGATCGCGGAAGTGAACTAATGGGGTGAACTACCAAGAGCGCCCATGAAGTGAATTGGTGATGCCTTGCCTGACGCCGCCGGCCTGCGTATGGTTACGGAATGAAATTCCCGCGATGCAGTGGAATCCTCCTGCACTTCAGTTCTCTGCCCGGCCGCTTCGGCATCGGGGATCTCGGTCCGTGTGCTTACCAGTTCGCGGACTTTCTCTTCGCCTCCGGACAGAAGCTGTGGCAGGTCTTGCCGCTGAATCCCACGGGGTACGCCGATTCCCCGTATCAATGCTTCTCCGCTTTCGCTGGAAATCCGATGTTGCTCAGTCTTGAGCGTCTGCGCGACCGGGGCTTGCTTCAGGACTCGGACCTCGCTCAGCCGCCGCCGTTTCCCGAAGGATTCGTCGATTATGGTCCAGTAATCGAATTCCGCATGGCGGCCTTGCGCCGGGCGGCGCAGGTTTTCTTTGCCGACGGTTCCCGCGCCGATCGCGCCGCCTTCGATCGCTTTTGCGAAAGCGCCAGTCCATGGCTCGATGATTACGCGCTCTTCATGGCCTGCAAGGATATGCATCGCGGAACGATGTGGACGCTATGGGACGCGCAGATTCGCAAACGCGACCCGCGCGCCGTCAGTGAGTGGTCGAAGAAACTAGCGCCGGAAATACAAGCCTACAAATATTGGCAATTCGAATTCTTCCAGCAGTGGGAACATCTCAAGGCTTATTGCCAGCAGCGCGGCATCCGTTTTATGGGCGACCTCCCGATCTATGTTGCGCACGACAGCGCGGATGTGTGGGCTCATCCCGAACTGTTCTATCTCGACGATCAGGGGCGCCCGACCGTGGTCTCCGGTGTGCCGCCGGATTATTTCAGCGCCACCGGACAGCTTTGGGGAAATCCGATTTATCGCTGGGACTTGCTGGCCGCCGGCGGATACCAGTGGTGGATCGAGCGCTTCCGTGCCTCGTTCGCGCTTTTCGATATGGTGCGGCTCGATCATTTCCGTGGCTTTGAATCGTACTGGGAGGTTCCCGCCGGCGAGACGACGGCCATTCACGGGCGCTGGGTCAAAGGGCCGGGTGAAAATTTTCTATCGGCCATGCAGAACGCGTTTGGCGGATTGCCGATTGTGGCGGAGAACCTGGGCGTGATCACTCCGCCAGTGGAGAAACTGCGGCAGCAGTTCGGCTTGCCGGGCATGAGTCTTTTGCAATTTGCGTTCGGCAATGATCCGCAGGGTCCATCGTTTCGTCCGCATAATTACAGTCGCGATCTCGTAGCCTACACCGGCGGCCACGACAATGACACGACCGTCGGCTGGTGGTCGAGTTCCGGCGCAGGCGACAGCACGCGCACTCCGGAAGATGTCCGCGAAGAGCACGCCTTCGCTCGCGCGTATCTCGACTTACGCGACGATTCCGAGATTAACTGGGTCATGATCAGGGCGGTGCTGGCCTCGCTCGCCGACGTTGCGATTATCCCGTTGCAGGATGTGCTGGGCTTGGGCAGCGCGGCGCGCATGAATCTTCCCGGCACGGTCAGCGGAAACTGGAAATGGCGTTATCGACCGGGCGACTTGAGCGATGAGTTGAGCGCGAGACTTCGAGCACTGGTCAACCTCTACGATCGATAAGAAGAATCGTCGATAGGAAGATCCACGGACAAACCACCACGCACATTCTTCCCGCCGTGACGTCCACTTACCCTGGCCTTCCACGATTCGTGAAGTAGGATCAAATAGGAAGATCGGTGCTGTGCGACTTCTGCAGGCGCGCGGCTGTCCGTCACGCAGTTCGGTTTGGTAGAATCGAACGTGAAAGCTCCAAATGCCTCGTAAATGTGACCGCGCTGATAGCGGCCCGTGCGACGTCCGATCAGTCTGCGCCATCGTATATGGATAGTACAATGGCGCATCGGTCACATTCTCTTAAGTTGTTGTACACAGACCTTGGCGGTGTAGCTCAGGTGGTTAGAGCGACGGTCTCATAAGAGAGCGACCTTTGTCCGTTCCCAATGTTTTAAATACGTTAGCGTACGCTCCAGTGCATGATTTACGTGCGATTACGGCATGATCTGTCGTTATTATGCGATGGAAAATGCGATGGTCTGTCGGGTCATTGCTTAGCGCAAAGCGTAAGAGACAATCGCCGCGTGGGGGTAGAAGCATCATGAGACTCTGCCCGGCCGGCAGCCATTCCATTCAGGGCATCAGAGAATCGCAGAGGGAGCGGTGCCACGACGCAAGACACCATTACTGGCATACTGCGACTACGTCTTACCCGATCCGTTGCCTAATCGCCAAGGATCAGGAACGAGCGAATTTACGAGTTGAAAAGGATTGCGAGAAGAGTTCCGGGAATGCAAAATTTACGGGACGTTCGAGTCTTTTGCCGTTAACAAAGCAGCTACAACGAACTGCTCCAGTTAAGAAAAGAACCAACGGTCGAAGTGGACGTTTGGAAAAGGCCCTCTGGACTTCATTCCGCCTCCTGTGTAAGCTTCGCCAGCCACGTCTCGACGTCAACCTTCCGAAAACGGAGGTTCCCGTTGATGCGCACTACCGGCACTGGATTCTTCTTCATCGCGCCGGTGCGTGTTCGCGTCGAGGTCATCTCGTACACTTGGCGCTTGCTCATTTTCAAGAGTGTCGCCAGTTCATCCACGGTTAAGATTTCCATCGCCTTAACCCTCGCTACGCCCCACACCCCGAATCCTTTTGAGCGAACTTTTGTACATAGGACATCCTCTCAATGTTTTGAAGGATGTAGTCCGGCACGGATAAAGAATTCGGTGTCGATTCCATGATGGGATTCATAACGGATCCCGCTCATTCCCAACAATCGCCCCGAAATTGTATTCGTCCCATTCTGGGTCGTACTTCTTAATCTCGACGACCTGGAACACGAACCACCACTACCGTCCTCGGCGGGTCAAGTCCGCACGGGACTGGCGATGGTTATCCAACTTGACTCATCCCTGCCGCTGTGTCCAATAACTTCTCGTATGGACATTATTCCTGTAGGTTATAAGTCCAGAAACATATAGCGATTCTGTCGGTCAGGTCGGAGACGATTCCGACAGAAAGAAACTCGATCCACTTCGCAATAAAGGACATAGCCTTCATCATTTCGCTAAACCTTCGATCACTCTTACACCTTCTGGACACTAGCGGAACGGTTTGAACGCCTTCGCAACAAGGCCCAAACAAGGCCGACGGCATCGTTGTCGCAAGGTGTTTTGGCGCCTTCGTTGAACAATTGTCGCTTTTGTAAGTTCCGCTATTTCAATAAGCTACACATCCATTGAACCGCCTGGTTAGGAAAAGTTGGTGTGACGAGTCGGCCTCGCGCTCTCCGTTATAACCGGTAGGAATAACGTTCATACGAGAAGTTATTGGACATCGTGATTGAGTGCGGTTAGTTTTGCGCCACACGCAGCAGATTTTAGCTGCTCCTGGAGGCGTAAATGTCAACACGTTGGTTCCAAACCCATCTTATCCGTCCACTCCAATCCCTTCTTCGGTTGAAGTGGGCGCGTCCAGCCGTCACTCTTCTCACCCTACTTGTTGTCATGCCCGTAGCCGCGCTAGCGCAGGGGGGATCACCGTTCGACACCGGCTTTACCGCCATTCAAAGCCTTTTCACCGGCACCATTGCGAAGGTCGCAAGTCTGGTTGCCATCGTGATCGGCGGCTACGGTTTCGCACACGGCGAACCCGGCGCAAAGAAAGCACTCGCCGGAGTTGCCGCCGGAACGGGCATTGCCGTTCTCGCCGTGAATGTCCTGAGCTGGCTCTGGGGCGTATAGCGCCCCTGCCACTCGCATTCGACCGCTATCACTCAACACGCTTCGTTAGGCGAGAGGTTTATGGCAGACAAAACACAGAAGCATCGCACAAATCGAGTCTTCAAGAGCCTGCATAAGCCTCTTACGTACCTGGGCGTGGAACGCACCTTGTTTTACTTCGTCTGCGTGGGCGCGGTGGGGGCGTTCAATCTCTTCAATTCCATCCTGGCGGGCATCGCCGTGTTCATCGGTGGTTTTGCCTTCGGGCATTGGGTCACGAACAGCGATCCGGCGTTCCTCCGCATCCTTGCGAGGTCCGAACGCTACAAGCTGCGCTATGACGCGGCGAAACAGCAAGTCCCGCGCGTCGAGGTGCTGTGATGCTGCGTCTCGATAAGGTCATCAAGCCGTGGAAAGAGAGCGCCTGCTCTCAACGACCACATCAACCTCTACGGGTTCTGGAATGAGACGGGCTTTCTTACTAAGTCCGGCGATGTCGGCATGGTTCTCAGTGTTCCCGGCGTGGACTACGAAAGTCTGGACCGCGCGGAGCAGGAGTACGCGGTGAAGCGGCTGGAAGCGGCGCTCAAAGCGTTTGGCCCGGCTTCCATGTTTACCAATACCTCTTCAAGTCGAACCGGCCCGACATACCGTTCGCCAAATACGACGACCCGATTGTGGAAGCGGCGATTGAGCAGCGGCGGAAGTTCTTTGAAGCGAAACGCGACCATCTTTATCAGGTGGAAATCTTCTATTGCATTCTGCTCGAAGGCGCGAGGTCGAAGACCGGCGTGGGCGCGGCGCTCGGCCAACTCTTCCGCGATCCTGCCGGAGCCTTTGGCGAACTGAAAGCGCAGTTCACGAACGACAACATGAAAACTCTGCTGCGCAGCCAGATCGAGCGTGATATTGCCGGCCTTGACCAGCGCGTGCAGGCATTCGCCCGGCAGCTTGCGGACTTCATGCATATCGAAGTCTTGGACCAGCAGGGGCAGTTCACGTTCTTCCGCCGCTTGCTGAACTACGACGACTGGCGCATTGCGGGCAAGCCGCAGTCCACGCAGTTTCTCGACTATCAGGTCGTCAACTCGAACATCGAAGCCGAGCGCGATCATTTGCGCGTCGGCGACCACATCGTCCGGGTACTGACGATGAAAGAGGCCATCACCGAGACGCGGCCCCTGGCGCTCGATGCGCTGCTGAAGATCCCGGCCAACTTCCGAGTCGTTACGGAATGGACGCCGCTCGCGGCGGACAAGGCCCGCAAAGAAGTCAACAAGCGCCGCCGCCACTTCAATATGTCGAAGACCGGGTTTGTTTCGCAGATGGGCAACGACGCCACGAAGACGAACCCGCGCGATGTGCTGGTGGACGAGTCGAAGCAGGCCGACATTGAGAACCTTGGCGACTGCCTGCGCGCTCTGGGCGACGGGCAATCGCTCGGCGACTTCTCGCTGACGATTGTGCTGTACGGACGCTCAAAAGCCGAACTGGAGCAGCTCGGGGCCGAGTTCGCGGGCATCTTCACCAACGCCGACGGCAATCTGTTTTCGGAAACCTACAACCAGCTCAACGCCTACTTCGCCACCGTGCCGGGCAACTATGCGCTGAACCTCCGCAAGCTGTATCTGCTGAACACGAACTACGCCGACCTGTCTTTCCTGTTTACGATCCTTCCCGGCGAGAAGACGAACGCGCATCTCGGCACCGAGTACCTGGCCGTGCTCGAAACCGACAACAGCACGCCTTACTTTCTGAATCTGCATAACGGCGAGGTCGCGCACACGCTGATTCTTGGCATGACCGGAAGCGGGAAGTCGTATTTTTGCAATTTCCTGCTGCAAAACGCGCAGAAATATACGCCGCTGACCTTCATCTTCGATATCGGCGGCAGCTTCGAGTCGCTTACGACGATCTTCGGCGGCTCGTATCTAAATGCCGGCCAGGAGTCACGCGACTTCACCATCAATCCGTTCTCGCTGCCGCAGACCAAGGAGAACCTGCAATTCCTGTTCAGTTTCTTCCGCGTGCTGATTGAGGGCAACGGACAGCGTTACCGGCTGGACTTCAAAGAAGAGCGCCGCCTGTGGGATGCCATCGAGCGCATGTACATGCTGGAGCCGACCCAGCGCACGGTCTCGAACTTTACGAACATCGTCGGCGAGTTGAAGGAACGTCTGCATCGCTGGACACGCGGCGGCCAGTACGGATTCCTCTTCGACAACGCCGAGGACACGCTTTCGTTCTCCCGCTTTCAGACCTTCAACTTCCACGGCTGGAACGATGCGCCGGAAGTGCTGGAGCCGCTGCTGTTTTACGTCTTGCATCGCGCGTCGAACGAGATTGCCGACCCGGCAGAAGCTCGCCACCTTCAAGATCTTCCTGCTCGATGAGGCGTGGCTCTTCATCAAGAACGAGACGATCCGCAATTACGTTGTGCAGGCGCAGAAGACTGGCGCAAGCACAAAGCGGCGATGATCCTGGCGACGCAATCCATCAAGGAGCTTGAGGAGTCGGGGATGCTGGCGATTGTGGCCGAGAGCTGCCCCACGAAAATCTTCCTCGCCAACCCGGAGATGAACCGCGAGGTTTACCGGGAAGCGTTTCATCTGAACGACACCGAACTGGACCTTATCGGCGGCCTCGTTCCGCCGGGCCAGATGCTCATTCGCAAGGCGCAGACCTCGAAGAAAGTGCATTTGAACGTCGATTCCGTCTCGCACTGGATGGCGACCAACAACGCCCGCGACAACCTCAAGAAGCGCGAGTATTTCGAGCGATTTGGGTTTGCCGATGGGCTGCGCCATCTGGCCGAAGACTATCCATTCCAGCCGCGCACGCTGGCCATATCAACCTCTAACACGAACCACTAAGGAGATACAGCAATGCGAACTCATGAAATTCATCGTCAACGTTGTTTTGGCCGTTTCGTCCATCGCTGCCCTGGCGCAGGAGTCCGCGCGCACGGTGCAGTATCACTCGCAGGACATCGTGGCGATCCGCGCCAAGGTCAAATACACGACCCTGATCGAAGTGCCACCGACCGAGAAGATCATGGAAGCCGCCACAGGCGACAAGGACTTCTGGATTGTCGATGTGGTGGGCAACTTCTGCTTTGTGCATCCGGCGAAACAAGGCATCAGTTCCAACCTGAATCTGATTACGGACAAAGGAAACATCTACAGCTTCACCCTGCAGGACATCTCCGGCATCTGCCGGCGAGCCGGACCTGAAGGTGATCGTCGAACCCGCCGACCGCTCGGCGATTGTGGCCGCGAGCGGCCCCGCGCAGTTCGTGCCCGCCGCGCAGCTCGAACAGTCGAAACAGCAGGTCGCCGCCCTGCAATCGCACGTCGAGCAGGCGGTGGACGAGTACAAGAGCGCTATCCGACGCAGCTCAAGTTTGACTACGTCTACAAGGCGAACGAAGCGCCCTTCGACATCCAGTCGATCTATCACGACGACAAGTTCACCTACATCAAGACGAATGCGCCAGAGAAGTTCAGCGTCTACGAGATGAAGGACGGCAAGCCGAACCTCGTTACCTATGACCTCCGGGAAGGAACTTACATCATCCCGAAGATCATGGACGACGGGTATGTGGAGCTGGGCAAAAAGCGGATGAGCTTTGCGCGGAAAGGATAACTCCCATGACCGAGAACAACCGTACTTCTCACACAGACGCGCAGGCCGGGACGCACGCCGAACCGCAGGTCGAGCCAACACTGCGCGGCCTTTTGGAGCAGCCCAAGGGCGTCTTGCAGAAGAACCTCAAGACGTTCGTCTATCTGGGCGCGGCGTTGCTCGTGATCGTGGCGGCGCTCTTCAGCTCCACGGGCAAGAAGACGCCCGCGCAGCAGGCCGCCGCGAAAGGGCAACCACCGCAACCCACGTTGCAGGACAACACCGACAACAACGTGCAGGACTTGAAGAACCAGGTTCAGGCCGAACGGCAAAAAGAGCAGCAGGCGGCAATGCCGCCGCTGCAGGGCAAGATCCGGCGCTTGCGTCTGCGACGCCCGCGCAACAGGCCGCCGCCGCGGCCTTCGGCCCGAGCGGCGAGGCATCCACTTCCTGCGGTCCGGGCCGGCCCTGCGGGCAAGCGGCAGCAAGGCACCATGCCAGCCGCAACTTACTCCCGAGCAACAACAAGCGCAGCTCATTGCCGCGAAAGAGCGCGAACGGGCTGACAACTCCCGTTTCGCTTCCAACCTTGTGTACTCCCGTCCCGCCGAGCAACAGCAACAGCAGCCGCAACAGCAAGGCCAGATGATGCCCGCCCAGTATGACCATACAGAACGGCAGGCAAAGACGAGTCTCGTTGCCCCACGAGCTGAAAAAGAACAAGAAGAGACGCCCGGAGGCTATAAGCGGCCTCTGGAAGCCAATATTGATTCGGCCGTCGGCCAGCCCTATCTCGTCTACGAAGGTTCGGTTCTCGACACCGTTCTGATGAATCGCCTGGACGGAGACGCCGCTAGGGCCGGTCAAAGTCCTTGTCTCAAATCCGCTGTATTCGCACGACCATCAACACGTCATCATCCCCGAGGGAACGGTGGTGCTTGGGCGAAGCGAAGAAGATTGGAGCGGCGGGCTTCGGCCAACAGCGGCGCATGGCCGTCGCATTTCACCGCCTGATTATGCCCGACGGTTACTCCGTCGATCTCGACCAGTTCCACGGCCTCGACCAGATCGGAGAGGAAGGGCTGAAAGACAAGGTCAACAACCATTACCTGGAAATCTTCGGCACCTCGATCGCTTTGGGTGTGATTGCCGGAGCCGGCGAGATCACGCAGGGCGGCGGCACCATCACCACCAGCGGCTCGCAGGCATTCACCAACGGCACTGCGGCCAGTGTCTCGCAGTCCGCGACCAGCATTCTTGACCGCTTCCTGCAGATACCGCCCACCATCACGATTCGGGAGGGCCACCGCGTAAAAGTCTATTTCACGCAGGACTTGCTACTGCCTGCGTACTCCAACCACACCATTCCACAAAGCTTTTAAGGAGATTTTCAATGCGATCAGTTGCCCTCTCCCTCTTACTCCTATCGGCTCTGGCCCTTGCCGGATGTCAGAGCAAAGCGGAAAAGGTGAAAAAGTTGTTGGACCAATACAACGCCGAATACCCGGCCTATGCCAAGGACTGCCTCGATGAGACCTCCGGTTCCGCAAGAATGCTGACCGGAGAGAAGCTGACCGCGGAGCAAACGGCGGCCCTCGAAGCGAAGAGGAAAGAACGGGACGCACGGTGCAAGCCAGAGGCCGACCGTCTTGCACAGATCCAGCGAGAAATCCTTGCCGCACAGCAGTAACGCGGTATTGCTGTAAGGCTTTGCCACACCAACCGCAAACGAAAGGATAAGGCAATGAAGAAGCTACTCCTCACCGCACTCGCCATCGGACTTGCCACGGCGTTGCAGCCCGCAGCGCACGCGCAGTTCGGTTCCGGCATCGTCTACGATCCTACGCAGTCGGTTCACGCCGTCACGCAGATCGAACACGAAGAACAATCCATCTCCAACCAATTCCAGCAGATCGAGCAGGGCCAACAGATCTTTTCCAACACCGTCAAGATTGCCACGACCGCGTTGCAAGCCTACAACGTCGCCAAGCAGCAATACCAACTCGTACACCAGATGATCCTCGCGCCGTCGATGCTCTATCAGCGGTTCTTGTCTCCCACGACCGACTTAAGACTGCTGCAACAAATCTCGAACACCTATGGCAATTCGATGGGGTGGCTCAACTCCGCGAATACCGGAAACGGGGCCGCAGCCTCATACCAGCAGGTCAGCGTGCCCACTACGACCAACGTAGTTCCCGGCTACGGCACCGCCAGCTGTTGCCGGCCAACTACAGATTGCCGCGCAGGGAGCCACCGTTGACATCGGCGATTCCGTCATGACCAACAACCTGCAAATGCTCGGGACCATGCGCGCCAATCAGGCCGCAAGACAAACCGATATCACTAACCTGGAGGCCGCAACACAGAGCCAGGATGCCACCCAGCAGACCATCATGGCTACGCTCCAGCGCATCAATCAAGCCCTGCTCTTGCAACTGCGAACCCAGCAGGACGCCAACCAGATGAACGCCAATCTCGCCCTGCAGCAGATCGTCGCCCAAAAGCAGCAGCAGGACGCGATGAAGTCGGCATTCCGCGACTCATCGGGATACGAAAGCTACTACAACGCCAACGTCGCCACGACCAGCGGCGGCGCAGCCAATCTCCTTACGCAAGCGTACTGAGTAGCCGCAAGCGGAAGGAAGTTAGAACAAAGCGAAGAAAGAACGAAGGTGAGGAACATGGGTACAGGTCTCTTCGACTTTATCGCTCAGGCGTGCCAGTCGCTTGCAGCCACGGCAGCACCCTCGATTACTGCGATGGGGATTCACATTGTCCTCGCGCTGGCAACCATCATGCTGGTTTGGTTCGGGGTACAGGAAGCGCTTGCATCGGCGCACGGCGGGCCAGGGTTCAGCATGGGGAGGTTCCTCAACCTCTTCATGCTGCTCACCTTCGCC
>CAVRNL010000011.1:0-23908 GCA_963722485.1 uncultured Acidobacteriaceae bacterium | reverse complement strand
GAGGAGTTCGAGAATCTCCGCGTCTCTCGCGGGAGACTGGCTGCCAGCGGCGGCGGGGCCGATGATTTCGGCTCCGATTTGATAGAACTGGCGGTAGCGTCCTTTTTGCGGACGCTCGCGGCGGAATTGCGGGCCGATGTAAAAGAGTTTGTTGAGGCCGCGGTCCCAAAGTTTGTGCTCGATGTAAGCGCGGACTACTCCGGCGGTGTTTTCGGGGCGCAGGGTCAGGGACTGGCCACGCTTTCGAGAAGCATCATACATGGCGTCCGTATGCTGCTTTATATCCTCAAACTGAGGCCCCGGAGGAAGATTGTCTCCAGAGTCGAGCGTTCGCCAGCGATCCTCCCAGGTGAACATTTCTTTGCCGACTATATCCGTCTCTTCACCTACGCCTCGGGCGAACAGTTCGGTGGACTCGAAGATGGGCGTGCGGATTTCGTGGAAGTTGTAGGCGCGGAAGACGTCGCGGACAGCGGCTTCGACGAAGTTCCAGAGCGCTGTGTCGGGCGGCAGAAGGTCGCGGGTTCCTCGGGGCGATTTGATCATTTCGTCAGTTGCTGTCGTTCGCTGTTCGTCGTTCGCCAAGGCTCGGCGTGAACGCCGCCACGCGCGGCAGGGGGCGACCTGATTAGTGTAACGTCTGACTGGCATTTTGCGGATGCGATTGGGTGTACGACAGGGTGCGGCTATCGCGGCGCTGTTCTTTAACTTGCCTAGCGGCCGTCCACGAGCTTCGTGGCCAGGAACGACTTCACCACGATCTGGTTGGGTTGCATGCCGACCGGGATGATGGTCAGCAGGGAATACTCGGACGGCTCAAATTTCTTTCTCGGCGTGCGTTTTTGGATGACGACGAGGTCTCCGGAGCCGGAGTCGAGGACGAGCAGGTAGTTCTGATTCTGCGAGAGCGCCAGCGCGTCGGGATGGCTTCCTACGGGGAGATAAGCGATGACCTTGCCTAAGTCGATGTCATAGACCGCAATGTTATTCGATCCGAAGTTCGAGATATATAAGCGCGAGTTATCAAGCGAAATGACGCCGCGCGCGGGCTGGGCTCCGACGAGATAGCTGCCGGATACTTCGTTGCCCGTGGTTTCGATCATCGACATGCTGCCGGCGTCGAAGTTGAAAGCGGCGAGTTCTCCGCCGTCCGGTTTCAGCGCCAGGCTCACGGGAGATTGCCCGACATCGAGGAGCGCCAGCAATTTGTCGCTCTTGACGTTCTTGAGTTCGTTCTTAAGTTCAATGCTTGCAACCTGCCCCGATCCGGAACAGGAAATGAAAGCCTTGCTGGAATCAGGCAAGATAGCGATGTCTTCGGGATGGATACAGATCGCGATGGCGGAGCGCACGGCGAGGCGCGCCGTGTCGATGATCGAGACGGTGTTGTCGGCGCGATTGCTGACCACCACCGTCGATCCGTCCGGCGAAACGCGAGCCAGGCCAGGACTTCCGCCAACACGAAGCGTAGCTGCAACGCTGCGATGGTCAAGATCAAGCACCGAAACATTGTCAGACCCGGAATTGGCAACGTAGGCGCGGTGTCCGTCAGGAGAAACATCGATGAAGAAAGGACGCCCATAAACTCCTATGGTTGCGACAACCTTATTCCGCTCCGCATCGATCACGCTGACGTTCGAAGAGCCGGCATTGACGACGTAAACCTCATTGCGCTTGGGATTGGCGGCAACTCCCGTGGGATCAACGCCCACTTGCAGAGTTCTGGCCGGACGAAAGCTGCGCAGATCGATGACGGTGACCGTGTTGCTCTTGCCATTGGTTACATAGGCGAATTCGCGGTAGAGCGGGCCGTAGCCGGGGAGAACGCGCTCGTGGAAGTAATACCAGCCGGCGGCCACGACGAGTGGCACGAGGACGGCGAATAGAAGAACTTTTCTCAAGGGCGGGTTAGCCTCGCTGAAGGCAAAAGAGTATCAGATGCAGGTCAGCCCAGCATCAGTCCGCGGAACTTGTCGCCTCGGCACGAACGCGATTCGATGCGGGGACACCGCGTCCCAGCACTGCCGCGATCTGCCGCACCTGCGCCATCAGCGCGTCGAACTGATCGGGGAACAGCGACTGCATGCCATCCGAGAGCGCGTGGTCGGGATCGTGGTGAACTTCCACGATCAAGCCGTCGGCTCCTACGGCTACGGCGGCGCGGGAAAGTGGCGTCACCTTGTTGCGCTTGCCGGTGCCGTGGCTGGGATCCACGAGGATGGGCAGGTGGCTGAGACGCTGCACGGCGGGAACAATGCTGAGATCGAGCGTGTTGCGGGTATGGTCGGCGAAGGTGCGCACTCCGCGCTCGCAGAGGATGATGTTGTAGTTGCCTTCGCTCATGATGTACTCGGCGGCCATGAGAAATTCTTCGAGCGTCGCCGAAATGCCGCGCTTCAGCAGAACGGGCTTGTGGGCGCGTCCGGCGCGCTTGAGCAGAGAGAAATTCTGCATGTTGCGGGCGCCGATCTGGATAACGTCGGCGTACTGGTCGACGAGGGCGAGCGATTCGTAATCGACAGCTTCGGTGACGATGAGCAGGCCGAAGCGGTCGCGGATTTCGGCCATGATCTTCAGGCCTTCTTCACCCAGTCCCTGAAAAGAATATGGAGAGGTGCGAGGTTTGTACGCGCCACCGCGGAAGAACTGGGCTCCGGCACGGGCTACGCGCTCGGCGATGGTGAACGCCTGGTCGCGGCTCTCGATGCCGCACGGGCCGGCGATGATGGCGAGATCGCGGCCTCCTATGGTGACGGAGGAGCCGGGGAATTTGACGATCGTGTTGTCGGGCTTAGTGTCGCGGCTGACCAGCTTGTAGGGCTTGGAGACGCGGATGATTTCCTGCACGCCGGGCATTTCTTCGAGCGCGCCGGGTTCGACTTCGCCCTGGTTGCCGGTGATGCCGATGGCGGTGCGTTGCGCGCCGGGCATCGGGTGGGCGCGGTATCCGAGTGATTCGATTTTCTGGCAAACGGCGCGGACCTGCTCTTCGGTGGCCTGCGCCTGCATGACTACGAGCATTGTGAACACCCCGGAGTATTCAGTTTAACGTCCGGTGGGGGACGGAGCAAACGGGTGGGCGGGGGCGGCGGTGGAATCCCACCCTAACGTCGAAAGGCACCACGTTAGGATGGGGCACCCTTTGTCGAGCAACCAAGAGGGAACCTGCGGCTTCATAACATCGAAATATTGGCTTGACGCATAAAATCGGAAAGAGGCGACCCGTGCTTAACCGTATCGTCACCGTCATCCTGCGCTTTGTCGTGTGCGGTTTCATCCTTTGTTCGTGGTTGGACGGAGGTCCCGCGGAAGCGTCTGCGAAGAGCGGTCTTTCTGGAAGAGTCACCAACCAGACAGTCTCCGGTGTGGTGGTCAGATTAAAGGCTGTCGACCAGAGTCTAATGGGGCGATACGACGGATATTCCGCAACCCTTGATTCGGACGGCAGTTTCCATTTCGAGGATGTCGATCCGGGAACCTACTTGCTGTTGGCGAAAGGCGGGGACTTTCTCGATTACCAATACGGCGCCGCCGTCGATGGAGACGGTCGCACTCCCATCCGTCTCGCCGCGGGTGAGCACCGCAAAGGGGTCGTGGTCACGCTGACGCCCAAGAAGGTTGTCTGCGGAAAGGTGACCGATGAGAATGGCAAGCCACTGAAAGTCGAAATCTATTCCTTCGCCCACCGCAAGGGGACAAATTGGCTGACATTCGACGATGGGGACGACATGCGGACCGTGACCGACGACGATGGCAACTACAAACTCGATCTGGAGCCGGGAGAGTATTTTATTCAGGCAGCTATGTCGACATGGTTTGTTTCCTCCAGCACTCTGAGCCAGCCTGAAGCTGAGAGTCTGGCGAACGCCGAACCGGTGGAGGTGGGCGCGGCTACGGGCACGGGATGCCAGGAGAACATTCGCATCGGCCCCCGACTCGGCTATTACGCATTCCATATTCGAGGAAAGATCGCAAACGATCCATCTCTGACCGGACAGAATCTTGTCCTTTCACTCCTGGAAGTCAGCCGCAGCGGGGCTGCACGAGCGTATCCAGGAGGAGGGGCCCGGGCGCAGTTGAGTGCGGGACAGTCATTTGACCTCACGGGAATGCCCGCGGGGCACTATCGCCTGGTCCTCGCCAATGGGGGATTTCCGGCGATGTGGGCAGGACCGCCCCCTGAATTTCATGTGCTGGCTTCGCGGGAAATTACGCTGGCTGCCGATGTGAACGGGATCACGCTCGTCCCCGATCCCATGGCTTCTCTATCGGGACAAGTAAAACTGGAGAGCATTACTCCCGTCGCAGCCTGCCCATCACGGGACAAACCGCACCTCAGCATTCAGAAAGACGATGACGGTCAATTTCATCAGATGGAGCTGGGGCCGGACGGAAGCTTCACTTTCCACCAGGTTGCTCCCGGAACATACACCGTGCGCATCTATCCATTCCTGCGCGGCGCGGTGTACGTGAAATCCATGTTGCTGGACGGGAATCCGGTAGCTTCCCGGAAGATCGAAATCTCCTCGACCGGCTCGCATACTCTGACAGTTTTGTTGAGCGGAGGCCAAAGCGCAGCTCGCGGCCACCTCCTGCCGAACGAGCCGGTGGAACGATACCTGGAGCCGTGGGCGCATCCAAAAGCTTCGTTATCGGGGAAAGTCACCAACGTGACGGCCGGCTCCGCGCCGTGGATTAAGTTGTGGTCGGTGCGCTTCAATTCCGATCGCTCCTACGAGTACTCAACCAAGCCCATGCCCGATGGCACTTTCCACTTCGACAACGTCGACCCCGGAATCTATCTCCTCCTCACACAAGGGCCGGGCTACGTTCTCTCCGAGTACGGAGCGTCCGAACCGGGTCTGCAGGGAAAGGCCATTACGCTGAAGGCGGGCCAGCAACTTGCAGGTTTGACCTTGACGTCCTCTCCAGAACAACCGGGCATTTGCGGCGGAGTCACCGATGAAAACGGGCGACCGCTCGCCGATGCCCCGGTTTTTGCTTGGTTCCGCTCGCATGAAATCGGCCAACTGCTGCAGCCCGGTGTCAGCACGGACGGCGACGGCAATTTCCGATTTCTCGGTCTGAAGAAGGGACAGTACTTCATCTGGACCGACTCTTCCGTCATGGCCCCGAGCGGCGACATACAGGTGCAGAGGCTGACTTACTACCCGTCTTCGCCGAATCTGGATGGGGCCCAGCCGATTGAAGTTGGCGCGGCTCCCGATAGCGAGTGCGTCCATAACATTCAGATGCGAAGCTCTCCCACCTACCATGTTCGCGGACGGCTGGTTGCACCGATCGCGCACGAATTGGGAGATCATTTCTACGTCTCGCTGGTGGAGACAAATGCGGCCGGCGCCGAGCAGTGGCGAGGAAACTCTCACTCGATTAAGCCTGGAAGTGATTTTGATTTTCCGGCAGTGCGCCCGGGCCATTATCGGATTCGAGTTACCAGCGCCTTTGGAGAACCGCTCAGGATGTGGTCCGGGCCTTGTGGCGGTCCGCCCAGCCGTCTCGTCGTTTCGCAGGTGATTGTCGTCGCCGACCGCGATTTGAACGATGTCGCTCTTGCACCGGGAGCAGTCGCCTCCGTCTCCGGGCAGATCAGTTTCGAAGACATCTCCAAAGAGTGGAAAGGATTCACGGTAGAGGCGCAGTCCGTCAGCCTGTCGGTGGGGAACGAGTTATGCCCGCGCTCGGTTAAGCCGACTCCGCAAGGCACGTTTATCTTTGACGACGTGGAGGCCGGGACCTATCAGATCAACGTCAACTTGAGCGTGCCCATGTACATCAAGACGATGCTGCTGGATGGTCAGCCTCTGGAAGGCAGACACATCACGCTGCATGAGGGGCAATCGGCGAAGCTAACCGTGGTGGTGAACGGCAACGGAGGGGAGGTCGACGCCGCTGTGGCGCCCAGCGCCCCGCTCGCGGAGGAATATCGAAACGACGAACCGTGCGGGCCCGACATGGCGGTGACACCCTACGTCTTTCTGATTCCGGATCCCATTCCGGCGGATGGATCAGGCGTGGTGACCGGTTCCCTCACGCAGGAAGGCTATTTCGAGATTCGCGGAGTGGCTCCTGGACACTATCGCGCGCTGGCGGGAGAGAATTTCGATTTGCTCAATGCCCTAACGCCATTTGGAAACTCAGGCTGGAGTGACGGAAAGTTCTTAAGGGCAGTCGCAGCCTATGGCGAACCGATCGAAGTGGCAAATGGACAGAAAATCAAGCTGTCGCTGCGCAGTTCCACGGTGGAGATCCAGGACACTCAGGCCGAACAAGGTCAGGAAGCAACCATCGGCCAGCACTGCGCCGCGGCTTGTTCGTACGAGGATTTATGGCGAGGGAGTGAAGGCTCCGGAACGCACTAGCCACCACCGCTCGGTCGCTGATTAAGTGCGATGGCGAGGGCGCGCGCCAAACATGCGCCCACCACATAACCACACACTCCATCGGGCGTTGTAAAATCAAAGATTACCCACTGCTGCACTATCCTTTTTATGACACAGGAAGACAAATCTATCCCTCCCACACGCCCAGAACGTAACGATGAGCGTTACGACGCGCAGCGCATTGAGCAGAAGTGGACTGAGCGCTGGCAAAGCGATCCGTCGCTGTATGCTGCCGAGGCTCATCCGACCAAGCCCAAGTATTACGTTTTGGAGATGCTGCCTTATCCTTCGGGCGCGCTGCACATGGGACATGTGCGCAATTATTCCATTGGCGACGCGCTGGCTCGTTATATGTGGATGAACGGGTACAACGTGCTGCATCCCATGGGATGGGATTCGTTTGGGCTGCCGGCGGAGAATGCGGCCATCAAGAACAACACTCCGCCTAAGGAGTGGACGCTCGGGAATATTGCGGCCATGAAGGTGCAGATGAAGCGCCTTGGGTTCGCTTATGACTGGTCGCGTGAGGTGACGACCTGCCTGCCGGATTACTACCGCTGGAATCAATGGTTTTTTCTGAAGCTCTACGAGCAGGGGTTGGCTTATCGCAAGAAGAGCAAGGTGAACTGGTGTCCCGTGTGCTGCACTGTGCTGGCGAATGAGCAGGTTGTGGGCGGGATGTGCTGGCGGCATGAGGACACTCCGGTTGAGCAGCGCGAATTGGAACAATGGTTCTTGCGGATCACAAAGTATGCGGACGAATTGCTGCGCGACCTGGAGAAGCTGCCGGGATGGCCGGAGAAAGTCCGCATCATGCAGCAGAACTGGATTGGACGCAGCGAAGGCACTCTGGTGGATTTCGACCTGGGCGGAACGGTGGGGCCGGCGGGATCGACGATCACGGTTTTTACTACGCGCGTGGATACGATCTACGGCGCGACCTCGGTGCAGTTGGCGCCTGAGCATCCGATCGTGGTGGACATGATTGCCCGCGACGCGGAACTGCGCGTCAAGGTGAATGAGTTGGTCGCCGAGCAGCGCCGCGCTAAAGAAGCGGGCGATATCGGCAACATCGAGAAGCATGGCGTGTTTACGGGACGCTACGCCAAGAATCCGTACAACGGCGAAGCGGTGCCGGTGTGGGTGGCGAACTACATTTTGATGGACTACGGCACGGGCGCGATTATGAGCGTGCCGGCGCACGACGAGCGCGACTATGAGTTCGCTAAGAAGTACGGACTGGAGATACGGCTGGTGATTCTGCCGTCATCGAGCGATCCGGAAGAAACCATGGCCGAACCAACGCTGCCGTTTACGACCATGGATGGGATCCTGGTGAACTCGGGCGAGTTCAATGGGCTGAGCTGCGAGGACGCGATTACTAACATGTCGGCGCTTGCCGAGGGAAAAGGCTTTGGCAAGGCTACCGTCACTTTTCGGCTGAAGGATTGGGGGATCTCGCGACAGCGCTATTGGGGAACGCCGATTCCGATGGTGTATTGCGATAAGGACGGCGTGGTGCCGGTGGCAGAAAAGGATTTGCCGGTAATTTTGCCGGACAAGGTGCCGATCACGCTCGCGGGCGGATCGCCGCTCATGAATGTGTCGTCATTTCTGACTACGACTTGCCCGAAGTGTGGCGGGCCGGCGCGGCGCGAGACCGACACCATGGATACGTTCGTCGATTCGTCGTGGTACTTCTATCGCTACGCCGACGCGCAGAATGCTACGGCTCCGTTTGATTCCGCGAAGATCGCTTACTGGTTTCCCATCGATCAATACATTGGAGGAGTGGAACATGCGATTCTCCATCTTATTTATTCGCGCTTCTGGACAAAGTTCATGCGGGACATGGGGCTGGTGAAAAACGACGAACCGGTGAAGCGGCTGTTTACGCAGGGGATGGTGATTAAAGACGGCGCGAAGATGTCGAAGAACTTGGGGAACGTGGTGTCGCCGGACGAGATGGTGGAGCGGTATGGGGCGGATGCGACTCGGATGTACAGCTTGTTTGCGGCGCCTCCGGATCGCGATTTGGACTGGCAGGAATCGGGGATCGAGGGGATTCAACGGTTCCTGGGGAGGGTGTATCGGTTCTACGAGAATCATGCGAAACCGCAGGACCCCGATTGGCGCGCTCCTTTGTCCGCGCCTCTGACCGGCTCGGCTCGGCGACTTCAGCGCAAGCTTCATCAGACCATAAAGCGTGTGACCGACGACTTCCGGGGACGCTGGCACTTCAACACCTGCATCTCGGCCATTATGGAACTGCTGAACGACGCCAACCGTAGGATGTTAGGAAGTGAAGACGCTCAAAGCCCCGCGACCGGAGCTCTTGTCAAAGGGGATGAGATTCCACTGACCCTTCTGGCCGAGATCCAGCGCAACATCGCTTTGCTGCTGGCGCCCATGGCGCCTTATCTGGCGCACGAATTGTGGGAGATGACAGGCGAGACGAGTAATCTGCTGAAGGCTCAGTGGCCGAAGTACGATTCGGCGCTGGCGGCGGAAGATGAGATCGAGATTCCTGTGCAGGTCAACGGGAAGCTGCGCAGCGTGGTGGTGGTGGCGGCAAGTGCTACTAACGATCTGGTTGAACAGGCTGCGCTTGCGGATGCTAAGGTGCAGACGGCGATTGCGGGCAAGCAGATCGTGAAGAAGATTGTGGTGCCGAAGAAGCTGGTGAATATCGTCGTGCGATAAAGTGCGATAACCACGGGGGGCACAGAGGAACACAGGGGGAAACCGCAGTCCCTCGTGTTTGTCTGTGTCTCCTGTGCTTATGATTTTCTCTTGGTTTGCAAGTGGACTGTCAATCTGAGACACTCATCCGTGGAAACCCAGTCCATCGTTGTCCTCGACTTTGGCGCGCAGTATTCGCAGCTCATTGCGCGCCGCATCCGCGAACAGAAAATCTTCTCCGTCGTGCTGCCGTTCAACGCCACGCTGGAAGAAATTCGCAGCTACTCTCCGGTGGGGATCATTCTGTCGGGCGGGCCGTCTTCCGTCTACGATAACGACGCGCCGCTGGCGGATAAGAGTGTTTTTGAGCTTGGCATCCCTGTGCTGGGCATCTGCTATGGGCTGCAGTTCATGGTTTACGCGCTGGGCGGAAAGGTGCGTCCGGCCGCTAAACGCGAGTACGGGCACGCGAAAGTCGAGATCCAGGAATCTGACTCGCTACTTTTTCAAGGATTGCCTAAGCTGCTTGCGGTCTGGATGTCGCATGGCGACTCGGCTGAAGAGTTGCCTGCGGGTTTCCGGCTGACGGCGAAGACTGCCAACGCGGTAGCCGCTATCGAAAATGTTGAGCGCAAAATGTGGGCGGTGCAGTTTCACCCTGAGGTGCACCACACGCCGCTGGGCTCGGACATCCTGCGCAACTTCGCGGTGAATATCTGCGGCGCAAAACCTTCTTGGACACCGCAACATTTTATTGATGCGACGGTCGCCCAAGTGAGACAGCAGGTCGGGAGCGGGCGCGCCATCTGCGCGCTTTCGGGCGGAGTGGATTCGTCGGTGGCGGCGGTGCTGGTCGATCGCGCCATGCGCGATGCGTCCGGCAAATCGCGGCTTACGTGCGTGTTCGTCAACAATGGCGTGTTGCGCAAGAATGAGTTTGAGAAAGTGCAGCAGAATCTCCGCGACCATCTTGGACTGCGCGTGGTTGCGGTCGATGCCACTGAGCGCTTCATGCGGAAACTGGCGGGAGTCAGCGATCCGGAAAAGAAGCGCAAGATTATTGGTAACGAGTTCATCGAAGTGTTCGATGCCGAAGCGAATCGCATCCTGAAAGAAGAGGGCGAAGTCGAGTGGCTGGTGCAGGGAACGCTCTATCCCGACGTGATCGAATCGCGCTCGGTGCGCGGGCCGTCCGAGGTCATCAAGTCGCATCACAATGTGGGAGGGCTTCCGGCGAAGATGAAGCTTAAGCTCATCGAGCCGCTGAAAGACTTATTTAAAGATGAGGTGCGACGGATTGGGCGCGATCTCGGAATTCCTGAAGATATTTTGCAGCGGCAACCTTTCCCCGGGCCGGGGCTGGCGGTTCGTATTTTGGGTGAAGTAACTCAGGAACGTGCCGACTTACTCCGCGAATGCGATGAGATAGTCGTTGGCGAGATCAAGAAGGCGGGGCTCTATCAGAAGATATGGCAGTCGTTTGCTGTGCTCTTACCGGTGATGTCGGTCGGAGTTATGGGCGATCAGCGGACTTATGCTTACACCTGCGCCGTCCGCGCCGTGCATTCGGAGGATGGCATGACGGCGGATTGGGTTCCGCTGCCTTATGAAGTGCTGAAGACGATTTC
Organism: uncultured Acidobacteriaceae bacterium; assembly: GCA_963722485.1. Lineage (GTDB taxonomy): Bacteria > Acidobacteriota > Terriglobia > Terriglobales > Acidobacteriaceae > Acidiflorens. The sequence goes on along the minus strand of CAVRNL010000011.1, from coordinate 13,197 downwards.
TAATCGGATTGTCAATGAAGTGCGCGGGGTGAATCGGGTGGTTTACGACATTACTTCCAAGCCTCCGGGGACGATTGAGTGGGAGTAGATTTTACTCGGAAATAAATTTTGGTTGCCTGGTCGTTGTCGAGCCAACGCCGCTGCGGGAATGCCTTGATTTTCCTGGTTAGGGCCTACCCCCCACCCCCCCTACCCCCCCACCCCCCTCTTAACGTTATTAGAATCATTGGGTTGGCAGGCTACCTTTGCAAAGATTTCAAGAATAACGACTTACGGGTAAAGTATTCCGTAATAAGGACTTATGGGTTTTCGACCTGTTTCCTGTCGTCTTACCCCCGTTTCGTCCCGATCAGTTTGTCAAGCCCTGCTCGGGGAATCGAAAATGTCAAAGAGCGTTCGCTTCCGGCCGGAAGCATTTGGCCGCCTCTGAAGGCGGGCGCACGCTTGAAATTAATTCTGACGTTACTATTAGTATAAGTGAGGCTGTCAAGGACTAAGTTCATAAAGCGGCCGGTGCGGTGATCGCGGACGAAACCAACTTATCGCAAAGAAACGCGATGAGTGGGGCACCCGGCTTTGTGTTCTTCAAGGTTCGACCACGGCACCTAGGAACAGCAACTGCCCGGTGGGGTTGTGCCTGATCGCGAAGAAAAACGGACGATTCACGATCGTCACAAACGGTTGGTGGCGTTCTTGGCCGACGCTTATTCCGCCGGGTATTCCACCCGGTACACTATCACTGACCACCTCGGTTTTCTTTTCATCTACGCTGATCTCCGTTCTTTGCAGGGCGTTGGTGAGACGGGCGCCCTCGGGAACCTTGACGCCGGGCCGAAGGGCAGCGAATCGCTCGAAAATGCGATTGACACCGATTTTCTGTAACGGAGTCCGCGCGTCAAAATCCATTTCGATCTTGAACTTTGGCAGTCCCAGCATGCCCTCGCGGGAAGCAAACTGCGACAACCATTCTTGCCAGTTCTTGGCCGTTAGAATTTGGTCAAGCTCATTCAGACTTGAACCTTCCGATGGCAGGAAAACGTACATGCTCGCGTTTTCGCGGTAGGGCAGAACCACAGCCTGAAATTTCGGTCCCTCCAGGTATTGGAACTTCTGTTGCTGGTGCATCATCGGCACGCTCTTCTTCTGGCCGGAGACCAACGTAAACGGGGCGGGCTTTGTCATCGATACATCGAAGTCATACCCCCAACCCCAGAGTGAATGAAACCGGGTAACGTCGACCAGGAAGAAACCATTTCGGTCCATCGCACTTACATCGATCGGCACATTCCGGTGAACCTGTTTGGATGCCCATCTGCTAATCTGGGTTGACGGGGTTGAAGACGGCAGCAGCCGCTGCAGATCAACGCCATAGTAGTCTCGGCTCGTCTTCAGGAACGGAGTCGAGAAATATTCATGTCCCCAGAGAGAATCGGCAATTACGAGCAGGCCAGGATTGCCGGCCAACGGCGGACGTACTCCCCCTTTTGTACCTTTCTTCTGAGTGGGTGGAGGCGCTAAGTTTAATTGCTTCCGCAGAGCGGCGAAGCCCTCGTTGATCTCCGCGAGATCCATACCCGCGAATTCAAAGGCCGATTCAATTTCCTTTCGCGTTTCGGGATCACTGCCGTTGTCCAACAACCCGAAGCCGAGAGATAGCCCGGTGGGCGCAACGAGAATGTTGCGGTCGGGAGTTTCGGTAGTGAGTTGCTTGAAGAGCTTAAACGCGAAGCGGCTGTTGGCATCCACAATTGGCGATGGAGTAGGCGCCGAGTACTGCGCTTGCAGCGCCGAGGTCAGCATGAGAACGAGCAATAACCGGCCAGCCGGCCGGGTCATTCCACCCTGCATGGGTTAGCTCCTGGGACAATCATCCAGCGATGACTCTAGCATGAGCCTTAAACCCTGTGGCAATGTTTCAGGGAGTTCGCGCCATGCCTGCCGCAGTATGGCGAGAATGCCTTGAGACGTCCACCGGCGTGTCCGCCGCGTAGGGGTCCTTCGACTCCGCAGGAGCTTCACTTCGTGAAGCTCTTGCTTCGCTCAGGATGACAGGGTTGGGAGGGATTCGTACTTGGCTCAGGGTGCGGAGAAAGCGTGCTCGCAGCGCTGCATTCCCGCAGCGGCTAAAGCCGCTTGTATAGCGGGTTCTGATGGCACGACTGAAGTCGTGCCCTTCCCGTTCGTGCAGGAGTCCAGAGTTTTCCCGCAGGCTCTAGAGTCGCGCTTTTCCGGTCGCGGCCGCGCCACGGCCCAGGTTAGCGCCCAAAGGACGGGCGTGATCCTGGGGCACCGAGCGCACCGCTCGGGATGACAGGGTTGGGGGGTGCGTATTCAGCGGAGGACTACAGATCCCTCACTTCGTTCGGGATGACAAAACTAGAGAGTGATTGAAGATTCCGCTCCCGACGAACTACCATATCCTCATGCCCGTTGACATCGAAACGCAAACATCTTCTTACACCCGCATTCGCGCCCCGCGGGGCACCACGCTTTCCTGCAAAGGATGGCAGCAGGAAGCGGCTCTGCGCATGTTGATGAACAATCTTGATGAGGAGGTTGGCGAGCGGCCTCAGGATCTGGTTGTCTATGGCGGCACGGGGAAGGCGGCTCGCAATTGGGAGTGCTATCACGCTATCGTCCGGGCGTTAAAGGCATTGGAGAACGACGAGACTTTGCTGGTGCAGTCGGGGAAGCCGGTGGGCGTGTTTAAGACGCACGAGTATGCTCCGCGGGTGCTGATCGCTAACTCGAATCTGGTTGGGCATTTTTCCAACTGGGAGAAGTTCAACGAACTGGAGCGCGCCGGGCTGATGATGTATGGGCAGATGACGGCGGGGTCTTGGATTTACATCGGCTCGCAGGGAATTATTCAGGGGACTTACGAGACGTTCAACGCGGCGGGCGACAAACATTTTGGCGGAGACCTTTCGGGTAAGCTGATTGTCTCCGGCGGAATGGGCGGCATGGGCGGAGCGCAGCCGCTGGCGGCTACCATGACGGGCGCGGCGTTTCTGGGGATTGATGTCGATCCGGAGCGCATCAAGAAGCGGCTTAAGACTGGGTACTGCGACTTTCTGGTTACTACGCTGGACGAGGCGCTGCGCATTCTTAAGAATGCCGTCCGCAAAAAAGAAAATATTTCGGTCGGGCTGGTGGGCAATTGCGCGGACATTATTCCGGAATTGGCCGAACGCGGCGTGGTGCCGGACATTCTTACCGATCAGACTTCGGCGCACGATCCGCTGAATGGATATGTGCCGAATGGCATGACGTTCGAAGCGGCTGTTGAGTTGAGAAAGAACGATCCGAAGGCTTATCAGGAGCGGTCGCTGGATGCCATGGCTCGGCACGTGGAGGGGATGCTGCGGCTGCAGAAGATGGGCGCGGTCACGTTCGACTACGGGAACAACATTCGCACGTTTGCGTTCCAGCGCGGGGTTAAGAACGCGTACGATTTTCCGGGATTTGTTCCAGCTTATATACGGCCGCTCTTTTGCGAAGGGCGCGGGCCGTTCCGGTGGGCGGCGCTTTCGGGCGAGGCTTCGGATATTGCCGTCACTGACGATCTGGTGCTTGAACTTTTTCCTGAGAATCGCAGCTTGCGGCGGTGGATTGAACTGGCGCGCAAGCGCATCAAGTTTCAAGGGCTGCCGGCGCGCATCTGCTGGCTGGGATATGGCGAGCGGGCGCGGTTTGGGCTGGCGATTAACGATCTGGTGAAGAAAGGCACGATCAAGGCTCCTATTGTGATTGGGCGCGATCATCTGGATTGCGGGTCGGTGGCTTCTCCGTTTCGCGAAACCGAGAGCATGAAAGATGGCTCGGACGCGGTGGCTGACTGGCCGCTGCTGAATGCGCTGGTGAATACGGCGGCGGGCGCGTCGTGGGTGTCGATCCACAACGGTGGCGGCGTGGGCATTGGGTATTCGCTGCACGCGGGACAGGTCACGGTTGCCGATGGTAGCGAGATGATGGCCTCGCGCATTGAGCGCGTGCTGACTACCGATCCGGGGATGGGCGTGATTCGACACGTGGACGCGGGGTATGCGGAGGCTAGGGAGTTCGCCGCGAAGACGGGAATTCGCGTTCCTATGGCTCAACCGTGACCATCCGACACGAAAAAGCACTACGCAGGATGTCTGCACTGCTGCTGATCGACATCGGCCAACTTCTGACGTTGCGCTCGGCGGCGGCCAGCCCTCGACGCGGCGCTTTCTTGTCCGAACTCGGCATCATGCGAGATGCCGCCGTGCTCTGCGTGGGCGGAAAGATTGTTTCTGCCGGCTCCACGAAAGAGGCTCTGCGCGATCCGTGGCTGAAGAAGAATCGCAAGAAGGTCATTGAAATCGACTGCGGCGGACGCGTGGTCCTGCCGGGCTTCGTCGATTCGCATACTCACCCGGCATTCATGCACGCGCGGCTGGTGGATTTCGAGAAGCGGATTTCTGGGGCTAGCTATGAAGAGATCGCTGCGGCGGGCGGGGGGATTCGCTCCAGCATCGACGGCGTGCGGAAGGCCAGCAAAGCCGCGCTGACCAAGAAGGTATCCGCGGTGCTGGCGGATTTGGCTCGCCACGGAACAACGACGGTCGAAACCAAGTCGGGCTATGGCCTCAACCTGGAATCGGAATTGAAGTCGCTCGAAGCTATCCGCGCGGCCGCGCGCGAGTGGCCGGGCACGGTGGTTCCCACTTTTCTGGGGGCGCACGTGGTCCCGCCCGAGTATCGCGGACGTTCCGCGGAATATGTTGACCTGGTCTGCAATGTCATGATGCCGGCGGTTGCGAAGCGCAAGCTTGCGCGATTTGTGGACGTCTTCTGCGATCATGGAGCCTTCAGCGCCGCTGAAACCGCACAGATTTTTGCGGCTGCTGAAGAACGCGGTCTCGCCGTTCGCGGACATGTGGGTCAACTTAGTGAAACGCGACTCGGGCCGCTGCTTCGATACCGTCCGGCATCTCTCGACCACATGGACCACGTGAACGATGAGGACTTGCCGGCGCTCGCCCAGAGTGACACGGTCGCAACGTTGGTCCCGGGGGCAAATTATTTTCTCGGTTTGTCGAAGTATCCGAACGCGCGGCGGTTCATTGAATCGGGTGCGGTGGTTGCGCTGGCCACGGACTACAATCCGGGATCTTCTCCAACGCTCAGCATGCCGATGGCAATGTCGCTGGCCTGCACGCACATGAAGATGTCGCCGGGGGAGGCGATCGCAGCGGCGACCATCAACGGAGCCTGGGCGCTTCGCCTAGCCGGCCGTAAGGGCAGCGTGGAAGCGGGCAAGGACGCCGACCTGGCCGTGTTTGACGTGAGTGACTATCGCGAGATCCCATACTGGTTTGGCGCAAATCGCTGCGCCCTGACGATCATGAATGGCGTGGCCAGTGGTCAACTTTTTTCGTGAGGATGAACGCGAAAAAAAGTGTGCTGCGCAAAATCATTGGTTAGCATTTTGAGCGAACGGCAGAGGGTTGTTATAATTCGAGGGTTCCGCACGGTCCCAGCGCACCGGCTGTTCTAGCTTCGCGGTATCCCGCCCAGCGAGAGCGCAAGTACTATGAGCAAAAGCGGCACGGCCCAATCGGTCGCGAGTCGTATTGCGGACAGTGCTTTGCGGACAGAGACGTGCGCAAGAAGTGGCCAGGTAGCTCAGGTGGTAGAGCGCAGCCCTGAAAAGGCTGGCGTCGGCGGTTCAACTCCGTCCCTGGCCACCATCATTCCAAAGGACTTGGGCGTTTTCGCCCGCTTTCTTCAGCCCAAGGTTCAGCCCAAGATACGTCACTGAACCGTCTCCGTGAGCAGGTGGCCCTTGTCTCCGAGCAGCAGTGCCAAGAATTTGCCCTGTGCTTCGAGCTTTGATTCTTGGTCGGATTGTGCATACAGTTGCATTGTCGTCCTGACGTCTTCGTGACGCAGAATGCCCTGTACCGTTTTCGGATCGCATTTCAGCTTCACCAGCGAAGAAGCCAGCGAATGCCGGAAGTTGTGGAAGCCGAAGCGGACTCGCTCGTCTTTTTTGATGACGCCGGCCTTGATGGCAGCAGGGCGCAGATATTTTTGCACCATGATGGAAGCCGACAACGGCTTCTTGCCCTTGAGCCGGAAGCTCGGGAAGACATAATCGTCGTCCTTCGCGTATGGAGTTCTTTCCCTCCACGCCAACAGAAAACCGGCGAGAACCGGGTGCATGGGTACGGGTGCCTTCGAGGCCTTGGACTTGGGCACTTTGAACTGCGCCCAGACGTATGCCCGCTTCACTTCGATCACCTGATCTGCAAAGTCCAGATCCATCCACATCAAACCGAGAATCTCCGATACTCGCAGAGCCGTTGCCGCATCTGTAAGAACCAGAGTGCGCCGTGGCTCGGGAATGTTCAGCAGAATCTCGAACGCCTGCCGTGGATTCATGATGACTGCCGTGTAGCTGCTGGTCGTCTTCTGGCGAACCCAATTCATGGGATTAGCCGATTCGTCGCGAGGGATCAGCCCATAGCGTTGCCCGTGTTTGTAGACCAAATTCATCACCCGCCGGATTTTATCCAGAGTGGGGTTCTCTAGACTCTCCGCCTTCTTCACTTCCCTCAACCACTGCTCGACCTCTAGCGGCTCGATCGCAAGCGGTGATTTCCTACCGAAGCGGGGAATCACTCTCTTGCTCAGAATCCGCCTGTAGGTCTCTGCCGTTGTGTACGCCTTCTCGATGGTTGCCTCCGACTGATCTTCCTGCAGCTCATTTTGAATGTAATGCTGGCAGAGCTGCCCATACGTCGTCGGGTTCCCACGGAAGGGCTGATATTGGTTGGCGTTTTCCCTGAAGCGTTGGCGATCCACTTCTCCCCACGCATCCTTCTCCTTCGGACCGATAGTCTGAACCAAGCCGAGCGATGCCTTGTGCTCGACTCGCTTTCCGTCGGAGCGTGTGATTTGAAAGCGATACACCCACGTCGGGCCATCCGATCTGTCCTCAATTCGGACAGAACCGTTCTGATACCTGGCCATTAAATCCTCCTGTTTGATGGCTCAGGTGGCTGCTGTGGCGAGTCTACCGCACCGCAAAGGGAGCGGTCTAGCTCCGAGAGTTTGAATCGCCATTCCTTTTTCTTCGCGCCTCGATCCAGAGGATGCCCAGGAATCTTGCCCGCCCTAACCATTTGGAGCAAGGTTCGCCGTGTGATGCCGACAAAAGTTGCGGCTGTTTCGGAATCAACGAATGGCTCGGGTTGAAGATCAATCGGTCGAGCTGAAACAAGAACCGGGCGGGCTGACATAAGAACTCCAGTACCAAACGCCGCACCGGTGTTCTCGGCTGGTCAAATCGGTGCGGAACCAGCGATGTTAAGAAATTGGCGCATCTCTGCCGCCGTGTCCAATGATTTCTCAGCCGATATCTATTCCCAACGCGAATAGCTCGGAACAAGTTAGAGTGATTCGGTTGGTAATCGCATTCTGAAGTCCAACATGAGAAATTTCCATCCACTTCGCGACAAAGGACATAGCCGTCATCTTTTCGCTAAACCTTCGATTGTGCAAAAACCGTCTGAGAAGCTTGTAGCAGTGCTCTGAATAGCATTGCCCCAAGACCGAGATAGAGCCAGAACCACTCATGTTTCAAGGTTGTTTTGCGCTTCCGTCCAAATATTCTCATCGTTGCAAACCACGATTATTCAATGAGATATACCTCCGTGGAGCGACTTATTCAACTACTCATCACCTCAATATCTCGTCTTTGTACTGACACCTATTCCTGGTGGGAATAGATATCGGCTGAGAAATCATTGGACAGCGAAATTGAGTGCAGTTAGTTTTGCGCCACACGCAGCAGATTTTAACTGCTCCTGGAGGCGCAAATGTCGTCACATTGGTTCCAAGTCCATCTTATTCGCCAAGTCCAGCCTTTTCTTCGGTCGAAGTGGGCTCGTTTAACCGCTATTACTTTCACTCTGTTTTTTGTCATGCCCGTGGCCGCGCTGGCACAGAACTCACCGTTCGACACCGGCTTTACCGCCATCCAAAGCCTCTTCACCGGAACGATTGCCAAGGTTGCCAGTCTGGTCGCCATCGTGATCGGCGGTTACGGTTTCGCACACGGCGAACCCGGCGCAAAGAAAGCACTCGCCGGAGTTGCCGCCGGAACGGGCATCGCCGTTCTCGCCGTCAATGTCCTGAGCTGGCTCTGGGGCGTTTAGCGACCGTCCCAATGTCCAGACTTTTTCATTCAACACGTTTAGCTAGGCGAGGGGCTTATGACAGACAAAACACGACAACATCGCACAAACCGGGTGTTTAAGAGCCTGCATAAGCCCCTCACCTATCTGGGCGTGGAGCGGACTTTGTTTTACTTCGTCTGCGTGGGCGCGGTGGGGGCCTTCAATCTCTTCAACTCAATTCTCGCCGGTATCGCCGTGTTCATCGGTGGTTTTGCGTTCGGACATTGGGTAACAAACAGCGATCCGGCGTTTCTTCGCATCCTGGCGAAGTCGGAACGCTACAAGCTGCGCTATGACGCGGCCAAGCAGCTCATCCCCCGCGTGGAGGTGCTGTGATGCTGCGTCTCGATAAGGTCATCAAGCCTTGGAAAGAGAGTGCCTGTCTCAACGACCACGTCAACTTATACGGCTTCTGGAATGAGACAACCTTTCTTACTAAGAGCGGCGATGTCGGCATGGTCCTCAACGTTCCCGGCGTGGACTACGAAAGTCTCGACCGCTCGGCGCAAGAGTATGCGGTGAAACGGCTGGAAGCGGCGCTCAAAGCGTTCGGCCCAGGCTTCCACGTCTACCAGTACCTCTTCAAGTCGAACCGGCCCGACATACCGTTCGCCAAATACGACGACCCGATTGTGGAAGCGGCCATCGAGCAGCGGCGGAAGTTCTTTGAAGCGAAGCGCGACCATCTTTATCAGGTGGAGATTTTCTACTGCATCTTGCTCGAAGGCGCACGATCGAAGACCGGCGTGGGCGCGGCGTTCGCTCGCCTCTTCCGAGATCCCGCTGGCGCGGTTGGCGAATTGAAGGCGCAGTTCACCAGCGACAGCATGAAAACTCTACTGCGCAACCAGATCGAGTGCGATGTTCGGCGCCTCGATCAGTGCGTGCAGGCATTCGTTCGCCAGCTCGCGGATTTCATACAAATCGAGGTCTTGGATCGGCAGGGGCAGTTCACGTTTTTCCGGCGCTTGCTCAATTTCGACGACTGGCGCATTGCGGGTAGTCCGCAGTCCACGCAGTTTCTCGATTATCAGGTCGTGAATTCGAACATTGAAGCCGAGCGCGACCATCTGCGCGTCGGCGATCACATCGTACGGGTGCTGACGATGAAAGAGGCCATCACCGAAACCCGGCCTCTGGCGCTTGATGCGCTGCTGAAGATTCCGGCCAACTTCCGAGTGGTCACGGAGTGGACACCGCTTGCGGCGGACAAGGCTCGCAGGGAAGTCAACAAGCGCCGCCGCCACTTCAATATGTCGAAGACTGGGCTTGTGTCGCAGATGGGCAACGACACCACGAAGACCAACCCGCGCGATGTTCTGGTCGATGAGTCGAAGCAGGCCGACATTGAGATTCTTGGCGATTGCCTGCGCGCGCTGGGCGACGGTCAATCGCTGGGCGATTTCTCGTTGACGATTGTGCTGTACGGACGCTCAAAAGCCGATTTAGAACAGCTCGGGGCCGAGTTCACTGGCATCTTCACCAACGCCGACGGCAATCTGTTCGCGGAAACCTACAACCAGCTCAACGCTTACTTCGCCATCATACCGGGCAACTATGCGTTGAACCTTCGCAAGCTATATCTGCTCAACACGAACTACGCCGACCTGTCTTTCCTGTTTACGATCCTTCCCGGCGAGAAGACGAATGCCTATCTCGGCACCGAGTACCTTGCTGTGCTCGAAACCGACAACAGCACGCCTTACTTTCTGAATCTGCATAACGGCGAGGTCGCGCACACGCTGATTCTCGGCATGACCGGGAGCGGGAAGTCGTACTTTTGCAATTTCCTACTGCAAAACGCGCAGAAGTATGCGCCGCTGACCTTCATCTTCGATATCGGCGGCAGCTTCGAGTCGCTGACGACGATCTTCGGCGGCTCGTATCTAAACGCCGGCCAGGAGTCACGCGACTTCACTATCAATCCGTTCTCGCTGCCGCAGACGAAAGAGAACCTGCAATTCCTGTTCAGCTTCTTCCGCGTTCTGATTGAGGGCAACGGACAGCGGTACCGTCTCGACTTCAAGGAAGAACGCCGCCTGTGGGATGCCATCGAGCGTATGTACATGCTGGAGCCGACCCAGCGCACGGTCTCGAACTTTACGAACATCGTCGGCGAGTTGAAGGAGCGTTTGCATCGCTGGACACGCGGCGGCCAGTACGGTTTTCTCTTCGACAACGCCGAGGACACGCTGTCGTTCTCGTGCTTTCAGACCTTCAACTTCCACGGCTGGAACGATGCGCCGGAAGTGCTGGAGCCGCTGCTGTTTTACGTCTTGCATCGCGCGTCAAATGAGATAGCCGACCCGGCGAAGCTCGCCACCTTCAAGGTCTTCCTGCTCGATGAGGCGTGGCTCTTCATCAAGAACGAGACGATCCGCAATTACGTTGTGCAGGCGCAGAAAACTTGGCGCAAGCACAAAGCGGCGATGATCCTCGCGACGCAATCCATCAAGGAGCTTGAGGAGTCGGGGATGCTGGCGATTGTGGCCGAGAGCTGCCCCACTAAAATCTTCCTCGCCAACCCGGAGATGAACCGCGAGGTTTACCGGGAAGCATTTCATCTAAACGACACCGAACTGGACCTTATCGCCGACCTCGTTCCGCCTGGCCAGATGCTCATTCGCAAGGCGCAGACCTCGAAAAAAGTGCATTTGAACGTCGATTCCGTCTCGCACTGGATGGCGACCAACAACGCCCGCGACAACCTCAAGAAGCGCGAGTATTTCGAGCGATTTGGGTTTGCCAATGGGCTGCGCCATCTGGCCGAAGACTTTCCATTCCAGCCGCGCACGCTGGCCTTATCAACCATCAACACGAACCATTAAAGGAGATGAGCAATGCGAAATATGAAATTCATCGTCAACGTTGTTTTGGTCTTTTCGTCCATCGCTGCCCTCGCGCAGGAGTCGGCGCGCACGGTGCAGTATCACTCGCAGGACATCGTGGCGATCCGCGCCAAGGTCAAATACACGACCCTGATCGAAGTGCCACCGTCCGAAAAGATCATGGAAGCCGCCACAGGCGACAAGGACTTCTGGATTGTCGATGTTGTGGGCAACTTCTGCTTTGTGCATCCGGCGAAACAAGGCATCAGTTCCAACCTGAATCTGATTACTGACAAGGGAAACATCTACAGCTTCACCCTCCAGGACATTTCCGCATCTTCCGCTGAGCCGGACCTGAAGGTGATCGTCGAACCCGCCGACCACTCTGCGATTGTGGCCGCGAGCGGCCCCGCGCAGTTCGTGCCCGCCGCGCAGCTCGAACAGTCGAAACAGCAGGTCGCCGCCCTGCAATCGCACGTCGAGCAAGCGGTGGACGAGTACAAGAGCAGCTATCCAATGCAACTCAAGTTTGACTACGTCTACAAGGCGAACGAAGCCCCCTTCGACATCCAGTCGATCTATCACGACGACAAGTTCACTTACATCAAGACGAATGCGCCAGAGAAGTTCAGCGTTTACGAGATGAAGGACGGCAAACCAAACCTCGTTGCCTATGACCTCCGAGAAGGGACTTATATCATCCCGAAGATCATGGACGACGGGTATGTGGAACTGGGCAAGAAGCGGATGAGCTTTGCGCGGAAAGGGTAACTCTTATGACCGAGAACAACCGTACTTCTCACACAGACGCGCAGGCCGGGACGCACGCCGAACCGCAGGTCGAGCCAACACTGCGCGGCCTATTGGAGCAGCCCAAGGGCGTCTTGCAGAAGAACCTCAAGACGTTCGTTTATCTGGGCGCGGCGCTGCTCGTGATCGTGGCGGCGCTTTTCAGCTCCACGGGCAAGAAAACGCCCGCGCAGCAGGCCGCCGCGAAAGGGCAACCACCGCAACCCACGTTGCAGGACAACACCGACAACAACGTGCAGGACTTGAAGAACCAGGTTCAGGCCGAACGGCAAAAAGAGCAGCAGGCTGCAAACATCGCCGCCGCTGCACAAGACCCGGCGCTAACGTCTGCGACGCTCGCGCAGCAGGCCGCCGCCGCGGCCTTCGGCCCAAGCGGCGAGGCGTCCACTGCCTGCGGTTCGGGCCGGCCCTGCGGGCAAGCGCAGCAAGGCACCATGCCGCCGCAACTTACTCCCGAGCAGCAACAAGCGCAGCTCATTGCCGCGAAGGAGCGTGAACGGATTGACAACTCCCGTTTCGCTTCCAACCTTGTGTACTCCCGTCTTGCCGAGCAACAGCAACAGCAGTCGCAACAGCAAGGCCAGATGACGCCCGTCCAGTATGACCGCACAGAACGGCAGGCAAAGACCAGTCTCGTCACCCCAAAGACCGAAGGAGAACAAGAGGAATCGCACGGAGGCTATAAACGGCCTCTGGAAGCCAACATTGATTCGGCCATCGGTCAACCCTATCTCGTCTACGAAGGTTCGGTTCTCGACACGGTTCTGATGAATCGCCTGGACGGAGACGCCACAGGGCCGGTCAAAGTTCTCGTCTCCAATCCGCTGTATTCGCACGACCATCAACACGTCATCATCCCCGAGGGAACGGTGGTGTTGGGCGAAGCCAAGAAGATTGGCGCGGCGGGCTTCGGCCAACAACGGCGCATGGCCGTCGCTTTTCACCGTTTGATTATGCCCGATGGTTACTCCGTCGATCTCGACCAGTTTCACGGCCTCGACCAGATCGGCGAGGAAGGGCTGAAGGACAAAGTCAACAACCACTATCTGGAAATCTTCGGCACCTCGATCGCTTTGGGTGTGGTTGCCGGTGCCAGCGAGATCACACAGGGCGGCGGCACCATCACCACGAGCGGCTCGCAGGCATTCACCAACGGCACTGCGGCCAGCGTCTCGCAGTCAGCGACCAGCATCCTTGACCGCTTCCTGCAGATACCGCCCACCATCACAATTCGGGAGGGCCACCGCGTAAAAGTCTATTTCACGCAGGACTTGCTACTGCCTGCGTACTCCAACCACACCATTCCACAAAGCTTCTAAGGAGATTTTCAATGCGATCAGTTGCCCTCT
>CAVRNL010000010.1:0-80429 GCA_963722485.1 uncultured Acidobacteriaceae bacterium | reverse complement strand
GAAACCACGTTCGACAACAGATCGGCGAGGCTGTGGAGAACCGCATCCACTGTTCCCTGCCTGCCTACGGAAGTAGCGATCTTCAGGAGCGCATGGTAACGGGTTAGGTCACCGGTAACAGCAACGTCGTTTTGGTACGCCGCTAATTTCTCACTCACGGAATCGATATGCTCGCCGTTCTCAGGTTTCAGTCCCAAAGTTGTATGCACCTAAAGCCGCCCATGCTGGCCTACGACTTTTACTTTGGCGATCTGTCCACCGCTTTAGAATCAACTGCGAACTCGCTTTGCCGCGGTGATTGTGATCACGGCCTTGAACTTGGAGCCCGAAATGTCCGAATCCTTAGCCCTATGCCGGAAGCTCCCAGAATCTCCCTCAAGACGCGCGAAACGGGTCGCGAGCTTGTATCGCCTCTTGGCTATCTCCGAGGTATTCGCAGAGCTCGAAGGTTCCTGGTCTTGCTCGAGAAGAACCTTGTACAGTAACCGGCGTTCTTCGTCATGGAGTTGAATCATCACAAGATCCTCTGCAAATTGGGTCAGCCCGAACCGTAACCGCGTTTCCTGACCTCGGAAACGCCCCCGCAGCGTCATTCTTAGCTGCCCTGCCGCGCTTCTGGGAGGGTGTACGAAGCGTTGTGATATGCCTCCATCCCCTTCAGGTGCAACTCATGAAGCCACGTCATTGCCTGACAATTGGCGGCCAGCACTGCTGCGCGGGACACATTCAGACGGAGAACGCAATCCTGGATGGACGATCTGACTGCAAGTCTGAGTACCAGGATTGCGCGGCATAACGTATCGAGTTCGGCGATCAGTTTGCCGGGATCGGCTTTAACAATGAGATTGAGGCTCGCTTCCCGATCGTCAGCCTCGCACTGCCATGAGTGCTCGACATGGTTGCAGCGCTTATGTTGGTATGCGGCTTCACAATTGCGCAGAGCCGGCAGTTTCTGCGAAATGGCACTCGTAATCGTCGCCGCCTTCGCCCACTCGAGCAGCCAATCACGGAAGGGACTATTACCGTGCAGGGTCACGTCACAGGCGTTATCAACGGACCGGTCAGCCGACGCTTGATCCTCCGTGATCAGGAACGCGAGCTTAGTCAGCAGACGTCTTTCATCCCTGAAGCACGTCACCACTTCGGCTGCGGAGGCCTGATTACGAGCATCCGCGGCGTTCATGCTCGTCTGAAACCAAGACATCGTTTCTCCTTCTGTTTACGCCGGGGTTTGGATCGGCTTCAATTCGCATGCGACTGCGTGTAACGGAGTCCCCCTCGCCGATGCGTCTAGGGCGCGGCCGGCACCGGGTAGCCCCATTTCCCCGCAGGGGCAAGCGCAGCCGTTCACAGATGCATGCAGCGTAGACATTGCCGGCGAGAAACTCTGCGCCAACACTAGCCAACCACTTCAGCAACTGCTCGCCCATGGAATCCACATAGCTCAGGTCGCTGAGGTCAACGATGAGTCCTTGCGGAACTACTTCCCTTGTGACCAGCGACTTTGCCTCCTCTGCCCAGTCACGGACGAGCGTCCCTTCCATCTTCAAGGTCGGTCCATTCGCCAACCACCGAATTTCTGCGCGAAACATTGCTTTGTCCTCGACCCGCCTTATCCTGCTCTCCCCCTGCCATTATTGAGGCACGTTGTGTGCCAATGCTGTTGCCGCTATCTCATTGCTGGTGATTGACTAGTTGTCGCGATCGACCCGTCCGAATTGCCGCAATGCGGTCATTGTCCGCATACGGGCAGGTGAGATCCGGTTATAGCCTGCTTTTTGAAGGACGAAATGCAGGCTCCGGCCCTGACCACCGCATCACTGTAGTAACGTTGGTCCTAATGTTGGTTACTCGCCAAGGGCGCCGGGACCGCAGAAAGCAGTTTGTTAATGGCTATGTCCAGAGTCCGATTCATCACAGCTTTTGAGGTTGGTACGCTGTCCTGGGCCGGCGGAGCCGGTAAATTGAGAGTGTAATAGGCGGGAATTCCTAGAACGGCAGGGGAAACCTAGCAGCTAGCTTCAGGAAGGGCGAGGTTTCAAAGTGACGCAGAAGTCACCCGCATCACCATCAGGCTTGGAAATGATCCGTGTAAGTGGCGAGTTCAGCGCATCGCCCGCGCAGCACGGCCCAAGGGCCTGCACCTAGAGCTTCCGGTCGTGTGATTTGCCCATTCCCATTCTGCCAGCCAGTTTCTGCCGCATCTCCCTTCACATTGGAATTCCGACATTCTTCCCCCGCATTGCGGACAGACTAAGTTGATGATTGACGAAATGATCTGCGCGATCGATTCGCCCGGTAGTGTGTCAACTGTCGCCATAAAGCCTCCAGAGATCCGAGAAAATGCGAGGGGCAGGCAAGGGCCACAAGAACGGAGTTTGCCGCGGGTTTTCGGCTCTCTGTCGCCCGTACTGGTTGGCTGCGGAGTCCGCCTCGGCCACCAATTGGCTGCCGCCTCGCTCAGCAATGAGACTGCAAGCTCAATGCCAATTCCGAATAGCGAATAAGAGCCCGATACCAAGCTGTTCCTGGGTGCGTGCGGGTTGCGAATGTCATCGCTCTGCCCAGCATTAGGCACGTGCCCAGATGTGGGCGCGCAACTAGGCGCTAGAGTTGCGCCCCGCCTGAGAAGCCCGCGGCTATCCAAGCAATCGAACAGTCAACCTGGTTGAAGACTCAAGCTTACGCTTCAGCCATTTGGCATACCGACTGCGATTCGACCCAGGTCATGACTGGGAACAGCAGCACGTCATAAAGTTGGTGTGGCCAAGGCTGCGCTGGATCCCGCGGTGATCTTCAGGAATTCGTGACGATTCACGTCCAACAACATGATCACTCCCGTTGTCTTTGGTAGCAGCCGATGTCTACTCTTCCGGAGGTGACCCGCGGTGAGCCTTCAAGATCCAGTTCTCCTACCGGCACTCCGTCAGTCGTGCCAGCAGCGAGCGCGGGAGAATCCGAGCGCAGATGAAAGTCCTTGGTGGCGTCAACAAAGTGCGGATCGAGAAAACGGGAATGACCGTCATTCCCTGGGTGCCGAAATCGCGCTTCTTGTGCTCGTAACTGATTGGTGCCATTTTGAGTGGTAGGCCCGAATGGACTCGAACCATCGACCTCTTCCGTGTCAAGGAAGCGCTCTAACCAGACTGAGCTACGGGCCTGCACGCGAACCACTGCTGGTTTCAATTCTACGGGCGGCCGGGCAATTCCGGCAACGTTTAGACAAAATTAAAACCCGTAAGACCGAGAATCAAGTATTCACATGTCTTCGCGCAACCATGCGTGGGCCTTGTTCCATGGCCCTTTCAGCCACATCCGTGCTGTTGCTGCGCCACAAAACGTGGTAAAACCAAGCAACTGGAGCACTGGTTCGCGCTTGACGCTTTTGCAATGAGCCAGCTTTCTTGCCAGGCTTGGAAAGCGGATTGCCGGTTGCAGGGAGGATAGTTATGGCAACGGAAACGAATACTCTAACGGCGGCGGATAAGACCGCGATTACTGACGCAAATTCGGACACTTGCTCCAAGAAGACGGCCTCCACGCGGATTCTCGCGAACTATGTGGGCGGTCGGTGGATATCGGCATCGTCGTCCGGGCTTCTCGATGTGACTAACCCGGCTAGCGGCGAAGTTCTGGCGCGTGTTCCCCTGTCGGGGGCTGCCGAGGTCGGAGCAGCGGTGGCCGCCGCGAGCGCGGCGCTGCCCGACTGGCGTGCCCGTTCGGTGGGTGAGCGTACGGAATTTATCTACGCGTTGCGCGAGAAATTCCGGCAGCGGATTGACGAACTCGCGGCGTCAGTCACGCGCGAAGGTGGCAAAGTGTTGTCGGATGCGCGTGCGGAGATCAATCGGTCCATTGAAGTGCTCGAAGTGGCTTGCGCCGCTCCCATGACCATGCAGGGACGCATTCTGGAGGGCGTGGCTCGCGGAATTAACACCGAAACCATCCGCCAGCCGGTTGGGGTCTGCGCCGCGATCACGCCCTTCAACTTCCCTGCCATGGTGCCGATGTGGTTCCTGCCTTTCGCGATCGTTTGCGGAAACACGTTCGTTTTGAAGCCATCGGAACAGGTTCCGCTCACCTCGGAATTGATGTTTCACATTTTCGAAGAGATCGGTCTGCCCGGCGGCGTGGTGAATCTTGTGCATGGCGCGCACGACGCGGTAAATGCGATTCTCGACAGTCCGGAGATTCGCGCCGTTTCATTCGTCGGCTCGGTCAACACGGCAAAGTACATTTACCGGCGCGCGGCGGAAAATGGTAAACGCGTGCAGGCGCTGGGCGGCGCGAAGAATTACATGATTGTGATGCCGGATGCAGTCGTCGATAAGACGGTGTCGAACGTCCTGGGCAGCGCGTTCGGCAATGCGGGACAGCGCTGCATGGCTGGATCGGTCTTGGTGACCGTTGGGTCCGCGCAAGCGGCGATTATGGACCGGCTAAAAAAAGGAGCCGAGAAGCTGATTGCCGGAAATGGCACGGATCCGAAAGTGAGCCTGGGGCCGGTGATTTCGAGCGCCGCCTGCGAGCGCATTCATGAAGCGATCGAAAGCGGATTGCAGGAAGGCGCGGATCTGCTGGTGGATGGACGGCGTCCGGCGGGAGTTCCAGCGGGAGGAAACTTCGTGGGCCCGACCATTCTGAACCACGTGACGCCCGAGATGCGAGTGGCTCGCGAAGAAATTTTTGGGCCGGTGCTTTCCGTCATGCACGTGGAAACGCTGGAGCAGGCCATCGCGTTGGTGAATAGCGACCCACGCGGCAACGGCACTTCCATTTTTACGGAAAATGGCGCGGCGGTCCGAGAATATAGCCGGCGCGTGGAAGTGGGCATGGTGGGCGTGAATATCGGCGTGGCCGCATCGCCGGCTTATTTTCCGTTTTCCGGCTGGAAGGATTCGTTCTTTGGCGATCTGCACGTTCACGGCTGGGATGCGGTCGAATTCTTCACCCGCAAAAAGACTGTGACCTCGCGTTATTTTTCGGCGGGGGAAACGGGGAAGTTTTTCGTTGAGCAAGGGGACAAACCGTAGCGGGCGCGTCCCTGGAATCCTCGACCTGCGCGGGCACGACACTAGTGCGTAAAAGAGAAATTCAAACCCGTCGCCAGTTGCAGGTCGTTCTTTTTTGTCCCGGTCGGCGGGTTGCTGACATAAATATCCCCGAACGAATTTTGCCAGCCCAGCCACTTGCTGAGTTTGGTTACCGTGCCAAAATTGAATGTGCCGCGGTATTGCGACGTATCACTGAGGTCAGGGTAGAAGAAAAAGCTCTGGGTGATGACTGTGCCCTTCCCCACCTTTTGTGTGAACGCATCCCCGAGCGTCAGGGCCCCCAGGCTGCGGCTCACCGCTGCCACCGGCGTGCCGCCCGGCGGCGGAGGCGGAAGAGTGAAAGCCGAGTAGCTCTCATGCGTGTAGTTCCCACCGGCCAGCAGGTCCAGGGTAGTGGCCGCGTTCTTGATCGCGTGCACGCCGATGCCACCGCCTAGAGTGGACCGTAGACTCAGGTCCTGCAGTGCATTGGAGAGGAAATCGCCGTTCACAAACCCGAACGAACGCGCGGAGAAATTGTGGTCGTAGCGCGCTCCGCCGCCGGTCGAGTTTGCGGTGGTGTGGGGCGACGCCGTCGGCAGATCGTTGGTTGCGTAAACCGAATTGGTGTAAAGCAGCAGTTTATCGTGGAATCCCGTGCGGACGGCATTGAAAGCCAGGTTCAAGTTCTTGGCCTCGCTGTTGCCGCGGGTCACCGCAAAGCCCAGATTCACACCACCGTTCCAGCCTTCCAATAGGCCCGGGTGCAGGCTCTTCTCATAAGCCGCCTGCTCAGCCGGGCTGCGCAACATGGTGACAGAGGCCCTCGGCGCCTCCACCGGTCCCGCCGTCTTAGTCACGACAACCACATCGTCGCCATTCGTGGTCACGGGACCGACTACAGTCTTGCCACCGAGCGTGATATTGAGGTCGCCTGCGGAAGTGATGCTTTGGATCGCGTCAAACTTCACCGTTACGTCGCCGGCGTAGTCGGTCTTGATCACGAGTCCCTTGCCATCAGACTTCGTGATCGACCCGGTTAACCGGTCGCCATTCTTCAAGACGATCTGGTCGGCTAGAGCCGGAATCGCCAATAAAAGACAAAGACCTACCACGAGTTTCTTAAGCACAAAAAACCTCCCAGGTGATTCAAAAATAGAATGGAGTTCTTATTCCGACCTCGCGGGCGCGATGGCACCTGCCTCACACGGACGTAGCCAGCGCAGAACTTCCCCCGCTGCCAAAATCAATTGTTTGGATGCACGAAGTATATCGAACCCACGGCAATTCGGCGCGCCGGCAACCAGGATGTTGCCGTGCGCTCAGACCTTATTCTCGGGCTTGACCTCAGTTTTCACTTCAGTCTTGGCGTCAGTGTCCTTCATACCGTCTTTCAGTGCGCGAATGCCCTCGCCCAGACCCTTGCCCAGTTCCGGCAATTTCTTGGGGCCAAACACCAGCAGCGCGATGAAGAAGATCACCAGCAGGTGCATGGGTTGAAACAGACCTTCAAACATATAGCCTCCGAACCGGACGTGCGGACCGGAGCCCCGGGCAGCACAACCAACATGTAGTGTACCCCAAGTGAGCTCCGGCAGTCCTGCCAGTTTTGTCAAGATCGCCATCAGCCCTGCCCGCTGGGGCATGCCCCTCAAAATTACTTCCGTGACCTACCGGCGTTACCGCCGCCGGGCTATTTTGGACGTAGGGCGATTCTCGCGCGTCAAATCACCAAAAACCGCCGGAGGGCTTTGTGAAACGCTGTGTCCTGAGATGGCTTTTGCTTCTGCTGGCGGCAGGCTCCTTGCACGCTGAACAAGCTCCGCCCCCGTCCGCTTCCAACTCCATTTTCCTGTGGCTGGCGGGCGGCATTTCGAGTACCAGGATCCAGCGCCTGGCCCAAACGCAGGGCAAGCCCTGGACGCTTTCCTGCAGCGCTACTTCGCCATGCATCAGGCAATGCACCCGGGCGCTGCAAAAAGCCGGCGCTGACTCGGACTTGATTCACAGCCTCGTGCGTCAGAGTTCGGATCGTACTCCCGACCGAAAGTCACCCGCCACCGATGCCGGCGCCTGCTCCAGTGCAGCGGCACAACTTGCCGCTCTGGTTCACGACAAGAGTTTCGACGCTGCCGAAGACAAGATCCGCACCCTGCTTCGCGACCATGCGGATGATGATGCCAACAGTGCTTTGCTGCATTTTGTCCTCGGAACCATCCTGCGCCGGCAAGGCCGGTTCGACGATGCGATCGACGCATTCACGGAATCTTCCCGCCTGATACCCGGCTTCCCCGAAACCCACGGCCAGCTTTCGTACCTGTTTTATCGGACAGAGGATTCCGATGACGCTCTCGCCGAGGCGCGCACCGCCCTCAGTATGGATCCCGCCAATGCCGAGGCCTATCGCTGCCTTGGACTCGCGCTCTATGCCGATGGCCACTACGATGCCGCCCTGCACGCTTTCGACGAAGCCCTCGCGCACGAACCTGCCAGTTCTTTGGCAAATGCAGACGTCTACTTCGACATAGGAATCACCTACCGCGATCAGGGAGATCTGCGCCGCGCCGCCATCGCCTATCGCCACGCCCTCAGCCTGCGACCCGACTTCTGGGAGGCGCACAGCAATCTTGGCGTCGTCCTGCACGATCAGGGCAAGTTGGATGAGGCGATCGCGGAATATCGCTCCGCCAAGCGACTGAATCCCGACGAAACCAGCGTCCGCAACAACCTGGGAAATACTCTCTGCGACAAGGAAGACTTCGATAGCGCCATCACGGAATTCACGCGATCTCTATCGCCAGAGTCCGGATTGGGAAGGCGGTCACAATTGCCTGGCCCGCGCTTACATGGCGAAGCGCGACTACCCATCTGCGATTCGCGAGTTACAAGCCGCCATCGCTGCCAATCCCGCCGGAGCGGCCGAACATCGCGTTCTGGGGCAGGCGCTCCTGCTCTCGGGAAAAGATCAGGAAGCCGTGGACGTGCTGCGTAAAGCCGTTGCGCTCAATCCCGATTCCAGCCTGGCCCACCACTATCTCGGCACCGCGCTGGTGAATACACAACAACTGGCGGATGCTGAAAAAGAATTTCGCCAGGCCCTCCGCCTCGAGCCTAGCGCCCAGAACCACTATTCCCTCGCTGCCTGCCTGATGGCGCTTAATCAATACGAAGAGGCTCTTGGGGAACTCGAAATCGCTTCCCGCATGGATCCCAGCCAGAGCCTTTACCGGGCCCGTATGCAGGAGGTCGTCCGGTTGATCACCACCTCGAAGTAGCTGGCAACGTGACGGGCAAAGCGACTATTAGAGTGAGTGCCAGCAAGATGTACCATCGGGCATTCTTCCTTATGCACTGACGTGTATCGCCTTCGCCCCCCGACAAACCTAGAATGTAATAAGAAAGCGCGGCGCTGGCAGCGCCGCCGGGTCCAACCATGGAAAGCTCAATCGAATCCAACGCTACCAAGCAAGCACGGGATCAGTCCGTCAGCCCTGCCGTACTATCCATCGCGGAGCGGCACATGCCGCAGGGATCCGCGCCCGAGGCCATCCCGGCGCTGGAGAAAAAAACTATCGGCTACGGCCTGCCCTGTTCGCACTGCCACGCCTACTATCCCGCCGACATGCGCGTCTGTCCGATCTGTAAATCGCCGGATCGGGTCTCGCCCGCTGGACCGGCGATGCATTCCATGCCTGCTGTCGCGCCACAACCCGCGACCGGCGCACAAATCGATGCCGAACGTGAACGCTTGCTGAAAGAGCTCAAGTCGCACGCTTTTGCTTCTCACATTCAGATCAACACCGCAGCCACGTTCCGCTGCGTTCTCGCCCACCAGCACAGCGGATCCACCGAACCGGCCGCGGTCTGCCATAGCTGCTACGGCGAGGTTCGTCAGCAAGCCGATCGTATGGAAGCCGCCCTCCACATGGATGCGAAAGAAGCGGCAAAGATTGTCTATGAAGCAGTCTGGGCCGACACGTCCGATCCCAGCACCACTTATTTGAACGCCGCCAACGCCCTGCTGTCGGAGCTGCGCAAACGCGCCGGCATCGGCCTGCTGCTCGGTGCAAATCAGCCCCTGGCACACTAGCCCGCATCCGCGATCACAGCACCCTCTTCCGCGAATAACGCAGGACACGCTCCTGACGAGTTCCTTGCCATGGCGGCAGTTTGCAACTTTCGCCGCCTTCCCACATCTTATTCGTGGAGACACACCATGACCCACAAACTCAGCGAAAAGATCGCCAAGACCGAAGCCGAGTGGAAGCAGCAGCTCACTCCTGAGCAGTATCAGGTAGCCCGCGCCTGCGGCACTGAGCGCGCTTTCACCGGTCAGTACTGGAACAAACACGATGACGGGACGTACCATTGCGTCTGCTGTGGCGCGCTGCTTTTTGGTTCAGAAACAAAATTCGATTCGGGAACCGGATGGCCGAGCTTCTTTGCCGCCGCCGACCGCAAGAACATCGCGGAACACACCGACACCAGTTATGGCATGACTCGCACAGAGGCGCGCTGTGCCCGTTGCGATGCGCACTTGGGTCACGTGTTTCCGGATGGCCCAGGCCCGACCGGGCTGCGCTACTGCATGAATTCGGCATCCCTCGACTTCAAGCCGAAGCAGTAAGCATCCAATAAGAATAGATCAAGAGAAAAGCAGAAAACGATGGAGCGCCGGGCATCCCTGCTCGGCTGGACGGGCGAGACGCCCGTCCCTCCATCGTCATCGTTGCCTTCAATTTCGTAAGGTTAGGCGTTGCCCGCGACGGCAGCCAGCGCCTTGGGTGCTTCGATCTTGTTCTGGCTCTGCGCCGGAGTTTTCTGATCTTTCGTTTCGGAGTGGCGCACTTCGACGCCGCCCGTGAGGATCGCGCCCTCTTCGACGCTGATGCGATGCGTGATCACGTCGCCCATGAGCAGGCCTTCGCTGCGGATGTCCAGACGGTCGGCACATTCGACGTTGCCCTGCACCTTGCCCATGATCACGAGTTCTTTGGAGTTGATGTTCGCCGCAACATTTCCGTTGCGGCCGATGGTGACACGATTGCCAGGAAAGCTAATCGTGCCTTCGATGCGTCCGTCAATGAAAATCGATTCCGCACCCGCCACTTCGCCCTTGATGACCAGCGAGCGTCCGATGTTGGCCTGGTCCATCGGTGAGGTGGCCGGCTTGACCGGAGTGTAACTGTTGGTGGGGACCGCGTTTGGAGAGTACTTCGGTTCCGGAGACTGCAACATGAATGAACCTCACTTGAAATCCGCAACCGCAGCGGGAGTTGGCCCTGCGGTCGCGGTCGATGGGCTTCTAACGGCAAGAAGAGAATGGCACGAAGGGACGTGTTACGACAGGTTACCGAAGGGGTTGTCCGCTTGGCTTTAGTGTTCTTGGCTCTTAGCTTTTGGCCGTTGCTGGTTCAGACTGCGTCTGTTTCTCTTGTTGGCACGGAGCACTTCGCGGCTGCGAACTCAGGAGGGAATCTCCCACCCCTCGTCCTTCATTTTCCGATTCGTCCAGTGTTGCAGTTGTTCGAACATAGCGGGGTCGATCACGACAAATCGCAGGCCCGCTCTTCCTCCCGCGTCGGACCATACCAACCGGCCTTTCAATTGGATCAGTGTTTCGCTCTCCGGCAAAAGGAAGCTGACGTCGACTAATCCGGCAAACCCGGTTGGATCGCTCACCACATCGAGTCCCATGCCGCCCGTGCTCAGGTTGACCGCCTGCACCTGCAGTTCCTTGCCGTGCGCATTTCTCAGGGTCACGGACAGATTGACCTTGGCGCGAAAAAATTTCTGCTGGTCCTGACTCATGATGCCGAGCTTTGCCAAGGCTTCGCCTGAAGCCAAGTCAATGCCGTACTCGCGCAGCTTGCGGCTGAGCGTGCGGCGGGATATTCCAAGCTGCTCGGCAGCCTGGGCGCGATGCCCGCCGGTTTGCTCAAGCGCCCGTATGATCATCTGCTCTTCCATGTTTTCAAGGTTGCCGAGCGGCACGGCCCCGCTGCCATGGGTTGCGGCCGCGGGTTCGCCAAACAACTCGGCGGTAACTTCGGCACCCGTGATCTGCCGGTTCTCCGCGGCCATCGCGAGTTTTGCTACCAGGTTTCTCAGTTCGCGGATATTGCCCGGCCAAGGATGGGATTGCAGGACCGCGACCGCGTCTCCACTAAACACTTTGTCCGCCGCTTTCAGAGACAGGAAGTGCCGAGCCAGCGCGGCAATATCTTCGGGACGCTCGCGCAAGGGCGGAACCCGCAATTGGAACTGGCTCAAGCGGTGGAAAAGATCTTTGCGAAAGCGCCCTTCGTTCACCGCCAGTTCAAGATCCTGGTTGGTAGCGGCAACCACTCGCACGTCAACCGTGATTTTCCGGTTCCCACCCAAGCGGTAATACGGGGCGCCGTCCAGCACGCGCAGCAGTTTCACCTGGACTTGCGGCTGCAGTTCGCCAATTTCGTCAAGAAAAATCGTGCTCTGGTCCGCCAGTTCAAACAAACCGGCCTTCGAGCCATCGGCGCCGCTGAAGGCTCCCTTTTCGTAGCCGAACAGCTCACTCTCCACCAGGTGTTCGGGCAGGGCGGCGCAGTTGATATCCACCAATGCATGTTTGTGCCGATAGGAGGATTCGTGTATGGTTCGCGCCACTAACTCCTTGCCGGTGCCGGTTTCGCCAGTTACGAGCACGGTTTCGGTATGCCCCGCCACGCGATCCACCATGCCCATGAACTTATGCATCATCGGGCTGGCAATCAGAAATTGTGTGCCATCGATCACACGCCGTGCCAGTGGAGCCGCGCTAGCGGCAACTGCGGCCTGCGTCGGCGCACTCTCCCCCAGGTCCTTCCCAGCGCTCTCGATCGAGAATCCGAGAATGCCTGCAGGAGCCGCATTGGCGTCGCGCAGCAGCGTCAATAACAAACGAACATCGACGCTCTGGCCTGACTTAGTGTGGCAGCGAAGTTCGCCCTCGAACCGTCCTTTCTCGATAACCGAAGCAATCGCCCGGCTGGCGAGAAATGCCTGCCGTTCATCGCCATAGAAATCAGCGATGTTTCGCCCGACCAATTCCTTTGGCGCGAAGCCGTATCGATCTACACCCTGGTGACAGCTAGTGATGATGCCATGAAGATCCGCGGTAAAGATAAAGACTGCTTCCTGCAACTCGTCAAGAATGCCGGATTGCAAAACGGCCTTGCTCGCCCGCGTAGAGGCACGGCAAGCTCGGCTCTCAGTTGCGGATCTCGGTAAGCTCTCCGCTGGCGGAGTCTTCGATGAAATTGGCATTTCTGTGTCAGTGGCTAAAACGGGAGTGTCACTTTGCGTTGCGCCCGCCGGGTTCACTACTTCAGTCCGGCTGTAGGCGTTGCAAGGACGCGCCCTTCTGCCTGATGCTGACACAACCCCGATCATCTCGTGGGGTTGACAGCGCAATGTCTCACACCGAAGTAACTAAGTTATACACCTTACTAACGAGTTCGGCCCTGCTTGCACTCTTAGCTGGCGCTACCAGCGACATCGGCTGTTACTTTGGTAAGTATCTGAACTTTAGATACTCAACTACCATCCGTTACAACGGGAGGACTAGGATTGTCTCCCGCTCTGGAAACGGTTGGCGAGCCAAAAAGTGGCAGCGCATGGACCGCTTTTGCGGGCAGTCTGACAATGTGCCTGGGAAAAGGGCAGATAGGCAAGCATAACTGCAGCGGATTCAACGCACTGACAAAGGTAATGAAAAGCACCGGCTTGGACGTGCAGGTGCACGCGCATAACTAGAGGTCACAGGTCGACCTATGTCCATTCGGGCAAGGCTGTTTATCGGAATAACGGCGGCGCTTGGCATCTGCGCGCTGACGGACAGCCTATGGCACTGGCAGAGTGTCGATCTGACCCGATTTGTCTGCTACCTGCTGGTCGCGGTTCTGGCTTCAAGTCTTAAGATTCAATTGCCCGGCATTGACGGCACCATGTCGGTCAACTTCCTGTTCATTCTGCTCAGCGTGCTCGAACTCAATCTTCCCGAGACCTTGGTGATTGGTTGCACGGCGACGCTGGCGCAATGCCTTTTCGGAACGCGGCAGAAACGGGTCCCCGTCAAGATCGTTTTCAACGTCTTCAGCATGATGGCGAACGCAATCGTCCTGTCGTATTTCGCCTATCACGATTTGCAGCGGATGCTCGGGGCAGGCACGCTGCCGCTGCTGATCGTCACTGCCCTGGTCTTTTTCCTGGCGAACACGATTCCGGTTGCCGTGATCATCTCAGTGACCGAAGGCAAGCCGGCCCACAAGGTCTGGGCGGAATGTCACTTCTGGTCGTTCCCTTTCTACATGGTCGGCGCGGCCGTGGTGTTTGGGGTGGGGTTCGTCAGCAAACAGGTGGGATGGCAAACCTCGCTTCTGGTTCTGCCGCTCGTTTACTGGGTCTATCGTTCGTATCATCTCTATCTTGCCAAGCTGGCGGCGGAAAAGAGGCAGGTCGAGATCGAAAAACGCAACGCCGAAGACGTTGCCGCGCTGCACTTGCGCACCATCGAGGCCCTCGCCCTGGCCATCGAAGCCAAGGATCACACCTCGCACCAACACCTGCAGCGCGTGCGCGTATTCGCAATTGAGGTCGCAAAGGAATTGGGACTTCCCGAAGCCGAAATCGAAGCGCTGCGTGCGGCTGCGCTGCTGCACGACATCGGCAAGCTGGCGATCCCCGAACACATCATCAACAAGCCTGGGCGCCTGACTCCGGAAGAATTCGAGAAGATGAAGATCCACACGCTGGTGGGCGCCGAAATCCTGCAGCGCGTCGCGTTCCCCTATCCGGTCGCGCCCATCGTTCGCGCACACCACGAACGCTGGGACGGAGCGGGCTATCCCGACGGTTTGAAGGGTGAGCAGATTCCGAGCGGCGCGCGGGTGCTTGCCGCCGTCGATTGCCTGGACGCACTGGCATCGCATCGCCAGTATCGCAACGCCATGTCGCTCGATGCCGCTATGGAAAAAGTCGCCTCCTTGTCGGGCTCGGCCTTCGAACCCAGGATTGTCGAGGTTCTTGAAACGCCGCTACCGGGAACTGGAGAGGCGGGCGCAGTCGGATTCGACGACGGTAGAGGAGTCGCCTTTCCCAACCGACGTTGGCGTCGCGGCAAGCATGGAACTGGCCGCCGGATTCGAGCAGTCGCCGCCGATTCCGCCCCCGGCGAGCGACGCGGATTTTCTCTCCTCGATCGCTTCGGCCCGCCAGGAAGCGCAGACCATGTTCGAACTCAGTCAGGATCTCGGCAACTCGCTCAGTCTCGGCGAAACCCTTTCCGTACTTTCGATGCGCTTGCGCAGAGATGATTCCTTACGATTCGATGGCCGTGTTTCTCTTGAAGGATGGCAGGCTGGTGCCAGAACTGGTGAGCGGCGACAACTTCCGGCTGCTCTCGTCGCTGAACATCGGCCTGGGAGAAGGGCTGTGCGGCTGGGTCGCCGAAAAGCGCAAGCCGATCATCAATGGCAATCCCGAGGCCGAGGCCGGATATGTGAGCGATCCCGCAAAATTCACCACCCTGCGCTCGACTCTCGCCGTGCCGCTCGAAGGACTCAATGGAGTGGTCGGCGTGCTGGCCATGTACTGCGCTGATCGCGATGCTTTCTCACCCGATCATCTGCGCATCCTGCTCGCCATCAGCTCGAAGATTGCGTTGTCCGTCGAAAATGCCCTCAAGTACCAGCAGGCCGAGGACTCCGCCACCACCGACTACTTAACGGGACTGCCCAACGCTCGCTCGTTGTTCGTCCATCTGTCGCGCGAACTGGCGCGCTGCCGCCGCACCGGCACGCCCCTCACGGTGATGGTCTGCGACCTCGATAACTTCAAGCAGGTTAACGACCTTTATGGCCATCTCGAAGGCGACAATCTGCTGAAGGACTTTGCCGGCCACCTGAAGGAAAGTTGCCGAGGCTACGACTATGTTGCCCGCATGGGCGGTGATGAATTCGTGATCGTCGCTCCTGGGTTGAGTCCGGAAGCTGCCAGCGAAAAGGCCACCCGTCTGAATCAACTGGCCGTCGAAGCGGGCAGAAAAATTGCCGGCCGCGACCTGGTTGGCCTGAGCATGGGAACGGCATTCTGTCCGGCGGATGGTTTCGACGTCGAGCGTCTGCTCGCCGAAGCCGACCGCCGCATGTACTCCATGAAGAAACTTCACCACTCCGGACCCGCACCCGATCGCGACGCGGAACCTTCCACCTCGCGCGCGCGAGGTGCGACGGTGAACTAGGACGCTGCCATGTTGCTGACGGAAAATGCTCGCTGTGGACAATCTGCGCGGAGCCTCGCACGGCAACTTGGGGCAATCGCCGCGCTCGTTCTTCTGGGCGGACTGCTTTCGGCCACGTTAGTGCGCCTGGCTCCCGGCTTCGATGCCGACGAGCGCGAACTCGACCCCAGCCTCAACGCCGAAAGTGTCCGCGCCTTGCGCCAGGCGCGCGCCGGTGAACACAACATTCTCAGCTTTTACGCCGGCTACCTCCGCGGCGCCATCCACGGCGATCTCGGCACTTCTCATGCCCTCGGCCAACCCGTGCAAAGTCTTTTGCGCGAGCGCTGGCCCGTCACCGTGCGCGTGGCTGGCGTCGGCCTTTTGCTGGCATGGCTGCTGGCCTCGGCTCTAGCCTTCACCGCCTGCCTCTGGCGTCGCCCGGCGTATGAAATTTTCGGTACGCACCATCAGCGGCGCTTTCCTGTGCATTCCGGCAGCAGTGCTGGCCTTGCTTTCCGTAATCCTCAATGCTCCCGGATATCTCGCCATTGCCCTGATCGTGTTCCCCAAGATTTACCGCTATTCGCGAAACGTGCTCGCGAAGGCATACGCCTTGCCGCACATCACGGCCGCCGGTGCCCGCGGACTTGGCGAAGTTCGCATCCTGGCCTGGCATGTGCTACCCGTAGCCGGTCCGCAGATGATCGCACTCGCCGGCATCACCGTCAGCATAGCCCTGGGCGCAAGCATCCCCGTCGAAGCCTTATGCGGACTGCCGGGCATTGGCCAACTGGCATGGCAGGCCGCACTTTCCAGAGATCTTCCCTTGCTGGTGAACCTGACCGTGCTGGTTACGCTGGTAACCTTGCTGGCAAACTCGGGGGCCGATGTAATCAACTACATGTTGAGGCCTCGGGAAGCATGAACGCTGCCCGCAAGCTGGCGTGTGTCGTGGTGCTCGCCGTGTGCGCGGTGTCGCTGGCCGCGAATTGGCTGGCGCCCGCCGGATACGCCCGGCAATTCCGCGAAGCTCCCAGCGCGCCTCCTTCCCGTCAGCATCTGCTCGGCACCGACGAAGTCGGCCGCGATCGTTTCGCCCGCGTTCTTTATGGCACGCGCATCTCGCTCCTGCTCGCTCCCGCCGCCGCGCTGGTCTCCACTGCATTGGCCGCGCTGATCGGCGGGCTCGCCGGATATCTGGGCGGAATCTGGCTGCGTCTGGCCCGAGGCTTTACCGACCTGTTTCTTTCTCTGCCGTGGCTTTTCCTGCTGATTGCGGTTCGCGCGCTTCTGCCCTTGAACACATCTCCGCTGGTCTCGGTTCTGATTACGTTCCTCATTCTCGGCTTGCTCGGCTGGGCCGCTTCGGCGCGCGTGCTTTCGACCAGCGCCGATGCCTTGCGCAATTCCGATTTCGTCTTGCAGGCTCGCGCCTCAGGATTGCACGGTCCGCGGCTGTTCTTTGTTCATGTGCTGCCCAACCTGAAGCCTGTGCTCTACGCGCAATTCTGGATTTCGATTCCCGTCTTCATCCTGGCCGAGGCGAATCTCGGCATCCTCGGCCTAGGCGTTGCCGAACCGTTGCCTTCCTGGGGAAGCCTTCTGCGAGAACTGGAAGGGATGATTTCGTTTCGCGAAGAATGGTGGCGCCTGGTGCCGTTGCTACTGCTGATTGTTGTGATGACGTCGTTTCAGACGCTCCTGTCGAATGAGGAGGCGACCGCATGAATACCACCCGACGCCACACAGTTTTACGATTTCTTGCCGGTTGCGCTTTTCTCTTTCTTACGCTGACATCTGGCTCTGCCTTCGCGCAAAACGGCGGCGAACTGCGCTTCTGTCTGCGCTCCGAACCAAAGACGTTCGACCCGCTCCTGGTCGATGACGATTCCTCCCTCTCGATCCGCTATCTGACCGGCGGCGTGCTGGTGCGCGTCAACCGGCACACGCAAGAACTCGAACCCGAACTGGCAGAATCGTGGAAGGTATCGAACGACGGCAAGCAGATCACTTTCAAGCTCCGCCGCGGGATTTCGTTCTCCGACGGCACCCAATTCTCCTCCGATGACGTTGCCTTCACCATGCAGCGGCTGATGGATCCTGCGCTGCACTCTTCGACCGGAGACGCATTCCGTTCCAGCAGCGGCGCCGTCAGCACCAAGATCATTGCGCCAGACCAGATCTCGATCACCTTTCCCGCGCCCCTAGCCGGACTCGATCGCCTGTTCGATCAGGTTGCCATCATGTCCGCGCATTCTCCAAATCCAAAGAAGGAAGCGGCCGTGCTCGGTCCGTTTATGGTTGCGGAATACAAGGCGGGATCAAGCGTGCTCCTGCGCCGCAATCCTAACTACTGGAAAAAAGATCCTCAGGGACGCCGCTTGCCGTATCTCGACTCCATCCGGCTCGACATTCAACCGAATCGCGACGTCGAAATGCTGCGCTTCAAGCGCGGCGAGCTTGATCTGATCAATGTCATCGACAGCGACTACTTCGACCGCCTGGCCGCCACTTCGCCGCAACTCGCTCACGATGCCGGGCCCTCGCTCGATTCCGATTTCATGTGGTTCAACCAGGTGGCGAGCGCTCCCATCCCTGAGTACAAGCGCGCCTGGTTTCGCTCCACCAATTTCCGGCGCGCGATTTCTCAAGCCATCAACCGCGACGATCTCAGTCGCGTGGTCTTCAACGGTCACGCCCAGCCCGCCGTCGGCCCGGTTTCGCCCGCCAACAAATTCTGGTTCAACAACAAACTCAGTGCCGAGCCGTATCGTCCCGACGCCGCACTGCAACTCCTGCAAGCCGACGGTTTCCACCTGCAAAACGGGGCGTTGTTCGATAAAGGAGGCAACGCCGTCGAGTTTTCCATCGTCACGAATGCCGGCGGCAAACCGAGAGAACGCATGGCCGTCATGGTGCAGGAGGATCTAGGAAAGCTCGGCATCAAGGTCAACGTGGTGACGCTCGATTTTCCCTCGCTCATCGAGCGCATTTCGCAGAAATTCAATTACGAGGCTGCGATGCTCGGCTTCCGCAATGTCGATCTCGATCCTAACGGTCAGATGAACATCTGGCTGAGTTCGGCTGAAGATCACGCCTGGAATCCGCAACAGAAGTCTCCGGAAACCACATGGGAAGCCGAGATTGACCGGCTGATGCGCGCGCAAGCGTCCAGCGCCGATCCGAAGAAGCGCAAGGAGAATTTCGATCGCGTGCAGGAAATCGTCGCCGAGCAGGCGCCATTTATTTACCTGGTCAATCAGAATGCGCTCTCCGCCGTCTCCAGCGCAGTCGAAGGCGCGAATCCCGGCATCCTTTCCCCGCAGACGTTCTGGAACGCCGAGCGCCTCACCCTGAACGCAAGCGCACGGGCAAGTAGGTGAGCGAGATCATAACTGTGTCGCATATGCCACCGACGACGGATTCTTCGCGCAGCCTGCTCTCCGCGCAGGTGACCGTACGCTATCCCGGCAAAGCTCCGGTGCTCCGCGGAGTCGCACTCGAAATCGCGCGTGGCGAAATCGTTGGCCTGGTTGGCCAGAGCGGCTCGGGCAAGAGCACCCTGGCCATGGCCATCCTCGGATTACTTGGCCGCCAGCGCGCGATCGTAGAAGGCAGCATCCTTTTCCAGGGCGCCGATCTGCTCGCCATGAGCGAACGCGAATTGCGCAACCTCCGCGGACGCTCCCTGAGCCTCGTGCTTCAAAGTCCGCTCGCCTCGCTCAATCCCGCGCTCCAGATCCGCACGCAACTAAGGGAAGCATGGCGCGCCCACAGCGATAACAGCTCGACCACGGAAGACTGCGACCGGGCCATCCACTCCGCGTTGGCCAGCGTCAGCCTGCCGAGCGACAAGGACGATCCGGACTTCCTGCGCAAGCGCTCCTCGCAGCTCAGCGTCGGCCAGGCGCAACGCGTACTCATTGCCATGGCCATCCTGCACCGCCCCGCGCTTCTAATCGCCGATGAAGCGACCAGCGCGCTCGACGTGATTACGCAGTCCGAAATCCTGGAGCTGTTCGCGCGCCTGAATCGCGAGACCGGCATGTCGATCCTCTACATCTCGCACGATCTCCCTTCGGTCGCCGGAATCTGCCAGCGTATCGCCATCTTGCACGAAGGCCAGATTGTCGAGTGCGGCCCAACCGAACAGATCTTCACCGCGCCCGTCCACGCCTACACCCGCCGCCTGATGTCGGCCCTGCCCCAGCTTCCTACCCGACGCGCAGCACCCATAGCAAAAGCGCAAGCTGCCACCACTGACAAATAGGGTTTACTGACAGCTGACGACCGATAGCTGACAGCCCGTTATGTCTTGGCAAGCTGTTCCGCAGCTTCAGGAAGGCCCGCGGCATGCCACGCGTCAAAGCCTCCCGCCACGTTGATCACGTTGCGATGGCCGGCGCGCTCCAGCAAACTGCAGGCAATCATGCTGCGGTATCCGCTCTTGCAGTGAACCGCAATAGGCCGCTCCCCATCAATGGAGGGCAGTCCTTGCGGAAATGTGTCGAGCGCCCGGCATGGCACCTGCGCGATGTGACCCGCTTGCCATTCGCCCTCGCGACGCACGTCGAGGACGTCGAGCGCACGCAGGCTCCCCTCGCACAGCCTTTGATTTAGTACCCGGACAGAAATCTGCGCGGTCTTTGCCACCGGCAAAGCAGCCTTCTGCCACGCCGCCACGCCGCCCGCCAGATAACCACGCAAATCTTCGATGCCCACGCGAGCCAGCCGCAGCCGAGCTTCTTCAATCTGCGCCTCGCTGCCGCCGATCAGAACCGGCTTGGAGTGGATGCCCAGAATGCCTCCCGCCCACGACGCGAATTGCCCGGCGAGCGCGATGCTGATCGACCCCGGCACATGTCCCGCTGCGAACTCGTCGCCCGGACGAACGTCCAGCACATTGGCATTCTGCTGCAACAGCGCCTGCACTTCAGACGGAGACAGTTTTGGAAGTGGCGGCAATTCCGTCAACGCCGCCGCACCCGAGCGATTGATCTCGGCATCCTCAAGAAAATAGTCGGGACGAGCCGGGAGGTTAGTGGTCAACTGCGCGATGAATTCTTCCCGGCTCGCGATCCGCAGCGCATAGTTCGTCAGCCGCTCTGTCCCGATCGTGGACGAGCGCTCCGCCCGCATGGCGCGTCCGCACAGCGAGCCCGCCCCGTGCGCCGGATACACCACCACCGAATCAGGAAGCGCCAGCAACTTCTGGTGCAGACTGTCATAGAGCGATCCAGCAAGTTCCCGAGCCGAGTGCGTGCGCGAAAGATCCGGCCGTCCAACATCGCCAATAAACAATGTATCGCCGGTCAGCACCGCGCACGGTTGCACTGTTTTACCTTCAGACAACTTACTTTCAGACGATTTATTTTCATCCGTAATCACCAGGCAGACACTCTCGGGCGTGTGGCCCGGCGTCTCCAGCGCACGAATCCGCACCGCTCCCATCTTCACTTCAAAGCCGTCGGTCAGAGGCACATGCGGGAATTCCGCATTGGCCTGCGCTCCTATATAGATCTTCGCGCCCGTGCGCGCTGCCAGCTCTTTGTGTCCCGAAACGAAGTCGGCGTGCAGATGCGTTTCGAAGATGTATCGAATTTTAAGATCGTGCTCTTCGGCCGCCTTCAGATAGATGTCCACATCGCGCTGCGGATCGACCACTGCCGCCTCGCCCTCCGATCCGATCATGTAAGAAGCGTGG
The DNA here is from genome assembly GCA_963722485.1 of uncultured Acidobacteriaceae bacterium. Classification (GTDB taxonomy): domain Bacteria; phylum Acidobacteriota; class Terriglobia; order Terriglobales; family Acidobacteriaceae; genus Acidiflorens. The sequence goes on along the minus strand of CAVRNL010000010.1, from coordinate 59,452 downwards.
GCCAGACAGGACAGATAGAACTGTTCAAAATACATATCGCGACTCCGGGCCAGGTTCAGTTTCCGGCAATTGTCAGATTATCCCATGCAAAAGTGCAACTCCAGACGCAGATCTGGCATTCAGCAGTTTTTGCACGGAGTTCACCCAATCATGAAAAAACTATCCTGACAATTCTCGCACCCGAAAGTCCTGAAAAAACTTCGCGCGCTCAAGTCGTGCTGACGCTCTGGGCCCAGCCCTCGACCCTCCCCAACCATGCTTCCCAACATGTTGACGGGCTTATGGTTAAAGGAGGCACCGTCTGCGTACTCCTTTTGTAACTTGGATGCGCACCCCATAACGGCCTACAGTCATTGGAACCGCGCCTTCATCGGTTTTCGGCCCCCGGCGTGCATCGAAGTATTCGAAGGTTCCGATATTCACGGCGTCCGCATTTAAGATGTACGAACCCGGCGCAAAAGTAATGAAGCGAAGACTGGAAGAGAGACTGAAGGAAGAATGACGAAGCGCAGCCAATTCGGACTAGCAAGCGGGTCGGCACCCGTCTTGGCGATCGCCGCCGTTCTTGCGCTGTCCCTTTCCGCATGCGCCCAAATCAGTCCCTACGTCATCGCCTCTTCCAATGTCGCTGTGGGCTCCAGCAATGCCGCTGCTTTTCCCGGCCTTACCAGCGACGAAGCAGGCGAGCCCGTCCTCACCATCACGAAGCGCGTCGATGAAGTCAACGTGATCTTCATCGCGACCGATCGCCGCGGCAAATTCGTCCGCAATCTGAACCAGGCCGATTTCTCCATCTTCGACGACCACAAGCCGGTGCAATCCATCCTCAACTTCCGCCGCGAGACTGACCTGCCCATCGAACTCGGCCTGCTCATGGACGTAAGCGGCTCCGTGCAGGGCCGCTTCGGATTCGAAAAAGAAGCAGCCACCGGATTTCTGCAGCACATCATACGTCCCGGCTATGACCGCGCGTTCGTCGTGGGCTTCAACAAAGAGAGCCGCCTCACCCAGGATTTCACCGACCAAGTGCCGTTACTCGCCGCCGGAGTGCAGCGCCTGAGCAATGGCGGCGGCACCGCGCTCTATGACGCAATTTACAAAGCGTGCAAGGAAAAGCTGCTGCGCGAACATTCCGACCATCCCATTCGCAAAGCCATCGTCATCCTCAGCGACGGCGAGGACAATCAGAGCGAATACACGCGTGCCCAGGCGATTGAAATGGCGCAGCGCGCCGATGTTCTCATCTATGCCATTTCCACCGACGACAGCGGCCTGATTCTGCGCGGCGACAAAGTTCTCGAAGACCTCGCTTCCGCCACCGGGGGCCGCGCCTTCTTCCCCTACAAGATGAAAGACATCACGCACTCGTTCGCCGCCATAGAAGACGAACTGCGCAGCCAGTACGACGTCTCCTACAAGCCCTCCGACTTCGACGCCGACGGGCGATACCGCTCCATTGAAATCACTGCCCTGAAAAAAGATCTGCAAGTCCGCGCCCGCCGCGGATACTACGCTCCCAGGCAATAAAGCAAAGTCCGGGTTTCAGAGTTTCAAAGTTTCAACGTTGCTTTGAGTCTTTGAAACCTTGAAACTCTGAAACTTTGAAACCTGGCTTCTCTGAAACCTTGCTTCTTGGAAACTTTGCTGTTAACGTCCTCTTGAATCCACATCGAGGAGGGTCCACATGGTCTTAGCAGTCCTTGCAGTCATAGTTCTGTTGGGCATCTTCCTGATCGCGATGTACAACAGCCTGGTGCAGTTGCGCGTGCGCTCCGACTCGGCCTGGTCCGACATCGACGTTCAGCTCAAACGCCGCCACGACCTGATCCCGAATCTGGTCGAAACCGTGAAGGGCTACGCCGCCCACGAAAAGGGTACGTTCGAGAATATCGCCAAATTCCGCTCCATGGCCATGCAGGCCACCGGCCCGGCCGACAAGGCGGCCGCCGAAAATCAGTTGACCGGCGCGCTCAAGAGCCTGTTTGCTGTGGCGGAAAATTATCCCCAGCTCCAGGCCTCGCAGGAATTCACGCAGCTGCAGAATTCTCTCAGCGAGATCGAGGACGCGATTCAAAACGCCCGCCGCTACTACAACGCCGTCGTGCGCGACCTCAACACCAAGATTCAATCTTTCCCGACCAACATTCTGGCCGGGATGTTCGGCTTCCAGCAGAAGCAGTTCTTCGAAGCCGCTGCCGCCGATCGCGAACCAGTAGCGGTGAAGTTCTAGACATGTTGCCCCAGCGATCGTGCCATCGCAACCCGTCGAGCAAGCCTGCTCCCGGTTCTCCCCTGTGCCCCTCTGTGCCCTCTGTGGTAAAGCCTTTGCTTTTGCTTCTGGCTCTACTACTAACATCGGGCTCGGCCCCCGCCCAAGCCCGCAACTGGCGCGTCGCCGATTTCAAGGACACCATCTCCATCGCCCCGGATGGCACGGCCCTGGTCAGCGAAAAAATCACACTCGCTTTCGTCGGCGAGTGGCACGGCATTCACCGCACCATTCCAGTCGAGTATCCCGGACCCGAGGGCACCAACTACACGCTCTTCGTCAATGTCATGAGCGTGACCGACGAAAACGGAACCAAGCTGAAGTACGATTCCAGCAAGTCCGGAAACTACCGCGATCTGAAGATCTACATCCCCGGCGCGGTCGACACCACGCGCGTCGTCAACATCGATTACTCCGTTCGCAATGGCGTCCGCTTCTTCGATAGTTACGACGAGTTCTACTGGAATGTAACGGGCAACGATTGGCCGGTTCCCATCGACCATGCCTCGGCCTTCGTAACCCTGCCCGAAAATGCCGCCGGAGGACTGCGCGCTCAGGCCTTCACGGGCGCCTACGGTTCCAAGCAAAGCGAAGCGACCGCCGCAGTAAATGGCGCCGACGCTCTTTTCGAAACCACCAGCCCGCTTTCCATGCGCGGCGGCCTCACCATCGACATTTACATCCCCCAAGGAATACTCAAACCGCCGTCAGCGCTCACCAAGTTTGGCTGGTTTCTCGGCAGCAATCCCATCGTGTTCCTGCCGCTGTTGACGCTGGCCGTAATGTTCACCCTCTGGTATTCCGTGGGACGCGACCCCGATCCCGGCGTCTCCGTCGCGCCGCAGTACGAGCCGCCCAAAGGCATCTGCCCCGCCGAAGCCGGAACTTTAATCGACGACACCATCCACCCCCGAGACATCACCAGCACCATCGTCGACCTGGCGGTGCGCGGCTACATCAAGATCGAAGAAAAAGTTGACACCTTTCTGGTCTTTCACCACAAGGATTATTTATTCCACTTGTTGAAGCCACGCGAGCAGTGGGGCCCCGACCTTACCCCGCATGAACGCGTGATGCTGGAGAACATCTTCCTGGGCGGCGCTGAAACCCGCTTGTCCAGCCTCAAGAACCGCTTCTACACCGTGATTCCCATAGTGCGTCAGGACATCATGGCGGCCCTCAAAAACAAAGGCATCTACACGCTCGACCCCGAATCTGCCAATGGCTACAGCATCGCCGCCGGCGTCGCCATCGCGATCCTCGTCGTCGCCGTGCAGGTCATGGGTTGGATGAACCTGTTCTATTCCGTTCCACTCGTGATCGGAAGCGTTCTAGTTTCCGCCCTGATCTGGTGGCTCTTTGCCCGCCAGATGACGGCGAAGACCGTTTCCGGTGCGCGCACCAGAGTCGCTGTCCTCGGATTCCAGGAGTTCATGAACCGCGTAGACGCCGACCGCATCAAGCGCATGCCGCCCGACACCTTCGAGAAATTTCTGCCCTACGCCATGGCGCTGGGCGTCGAGCACCACTGGGCGCAAGCCTTCGACGGAATCGTGAAAGATCCGCCCAGCTGGTACGTTTCGCCGAACGGCTACGTCGGCTTCAGTCCGCTTTTCTTTTCCAGTTCCATGCACAGCATGGCGACGGATATGCACCAGGTCTTCGTTTCCGCCCCCAGAGCCAGTTCCAGCGGCTCAGGTTTCGGCGGTGGCGGCGGTTTCGGTGGAGGAGGCTTTTCCGGCGGCGGCTTCGGCGGCGGCGGAGGCAGCGCGTTCTAGCTCGCGTGGGGACGGGCGCCCTTGCCCGTCCAAGCCGAGCACAGCTCGGCATCGCCTCAGGCGCCGTCATCGGCGTTGGATCTTCAGGTTGCGGGTGCCCCACTCATCGCGCATTTTGCGATGAGTGGGATTCCAGGCCGCCTCCATCTTACGATTTTCGATAGTTGATTTTCGGTGGCGCAGCGCTTCAGCGCTGCGGTAACAGCCTCGTTTTGATTTCGGCTTTAGCCGCCGAGGGCCTCTCTAGCTCGCGACCGCTTCCTCCAGTTGACATTCTTCCGCCGACTTATCGGCTCTCAGCCCCATGAACACCGGCGCCCGCAGCTTCATCCCGCCCTCCTCGCTTTCGTGAGTCCACTCCGCAAACTTGATTTCGGCAACCAGTTCCGGACGCACAAACTGAACCTTCCGCAATCCTCCAATCTCGCCATAAAACGGATTCTGCTTCGTCTTAAGCGGCTGCAGGCGACCGAAGATTTCCTTGAGCATCTTCTCATCAAAACCCGTGCCCACCTGCCCGACGTGAATCAGCCGCTTTTGCCGATCGTACAAGCCAAGCACAAGCGCGCCAAAATATTCGCGGCTGCCCTCCGGATCGGTGTAGCCTCCAATGACGCACTCTTGACGCTGCGTGATTTTGATCTTAAGCCAGTCGCGCGAGCGCCTCTCTTCGTAAGTACTGCTGCGCTTCTTGGCGACAATGCCTTCCAGTCCGCGCTCCTTCGCTGCTTCGAAAAGGGCAAGACCTTTCTCGGCATAGTGGTCGGAAAATTGAATGACCCCGCCAACTTTGATCCGCTCTTGCAGCAACTGCTTGCGCTGCTCGAGCGCAACGCGCCTCAGGTCGAGGCCATCGAGGTAGAGCAGATCGAACGCGTAGTAGATGACCGGCACACCTTCGCGCCGCGCCAGGCGGTGCTTGCCGGGATGGAATCCCGTGCGCTGCTGCATCAGGCTGAACGAAGGGCGGCCCTCGTCATCAAGCGCGACAATCTCTCCGTCAAGAATGGCGCGCTGAGCTCTCACGAATTGTGGCAGGCGGCCGAGTTCAGAAAACTGCGCGGTGAGGTCATTCTGGTTGCGCGATACCAAACGCACGCGGCCGTCGTCGATAAAAGCCACAGCGCGGTAGCCGTCCCATTTAATTTCGAACAGCCAGTCGGAATCGTCGAAGGCCCTAGCAACCGGGGTCGCCAGCATCGGGTGGATGACCGTAGGCATCGGCTTTTCCTCCGCACCCGGGAGAGCTTCAACCGCAGAGGACGCAGAGTTCGCGGAGGATCTCTTGTTTTTGGACTTAGACGCAGCATCTTTCGAGGCAGCAACCTTGGACGCGGGTGCCCCACTTCTCGCGTTTTTCGAGAAGTGGGGATTTTTCTCCGCGCCCTCCGCGTCCTCCGCGGTTAAAGCCTTTTTCTTCGCATCGGCGCGTGCGATTGCGTCCGCCAGCCAAGCTGCCTTCACTTTCCCGCGCGATGCAGGGCGGCTGCTTTTCCATTCCGCGGAGCCTTTGTCCCCGGCGATCTCCGCCATGGTGCGATCGGTAAGAACGGATTTGTCGTAAGCGTCGATGTCGAATCCCGCGACGACGTGGTCGTCTTTCTTCTTGATCAACAGCCATTCGTTCCCCTTACTTCCCGCTCGGCGAGCCTTAATGTGCACGAGCGCGAAATCGCCGTTGAGCCGCTTCCCTTTCAAACGAAACTTAAGGTCGCCTTTCGCCAGCATGGCCAGCGCTTCTTTTTCCGTACCCGGAACGTACTCGCCATTGACTGGCATCGGCGATAGCGGAACCCATGTACCCGCGTCCCACACCATCACCGTGCCGCCGCCGTAGTTGCCTTCAGGGATGGTGCCTTCAAAATCAAAGTACGAGACAGGATGATCCTCGACCTGCATGGCCAGACGCTTGTCGGCGGGATCGAGCGACGGACCTTTGGGGACGGCCCAAGACTTGAGCACACCCTCCATCTCCAAACGGAAATCGTAGTGCAGGCGCGATGCGTCATGGCGCTGCACGCAAAAGCGATGCCGCGATTGTTTTTCAACCTTAGGCGGAGGCTCGGGCGTTTCCTCGAAGCGCCGTTTTCGTTTGTATTCATCAAGCGACATGGTCGCTATTCTAATTCCGGTTTACGATTCGCGATGTCTCGGTCCACGGTGAACTCCTGCGCAAGCAGTCATCCGGCAGAATACTAACCCAAGGCCGTATACTGTTCCGGTTTCCGGGGAGTCATGCATGAATCGTCCGCCGCGATCTGAAAGTCCGCGCGCTGTTTTTGTTCTTATCTTGCTCGCCGCTTCCCTTCTGGAAGCACAAACCCCGGCGCCAATTTCTGCCGCGCTGCGGGAGAAGATCGATGCCACCGTCCGGCAGGCGCTGACCAGTACCGGCGTTCCAAGCGTCTCGATCGCCATTGTGCAAGGTGGAGCGATCGCCTATCTCCAGGCTTATGGCGACGGCCGCATTGAACCGCACACACCGGCGGCGCCTTCGATGCGCTACAGCATCGGTTCCATCAGCAAGCAGTTTACGGCCGCCGCGGTGCTGTTGCTGGCGGAACAAGGAAAGCTTTCGCTCGACGATCCCGTGTCACGGTTCGTACCCAACCTCACCCGCGGCAACGAGGTTACGATTCGCGAGTTGCTGTCGCACACGTCGGGCTATCAGGATTTCTGGCCGCAAGACTACGTTCCGCCGTTCATGCTGCAACCCATCACGGCCGACAAGATTCTCGACCAGTGGGCGCGCAAACCGCTCGATTTTGATCCTGGAACCGAGTGGCAATACAGCAACACCAATTTTGTAATTGCAGGACTGATTGTAGAGAAAGCCAGCGGCGAGCCTCTGCTGCAATTTCTGAGCGAGCACATCTTCGCGCCGCTGGGGATGAAGAGTGTCATGAACATCGACCAGAACCGGCTCGCCGAAACCGACGCGACCGGCTATCTGCGCTATGCGCTAGGACCGCCGCGACTGGCCCCGAAAGAGGGCAGGGGCTGGCTCTTTGCCGCAGGCGAACTGGCCATGCCCGCGGAAGATCTCGCGAAGTGGGATATCAGCTTGATCAATCAGACCGTGCTCCAGCCAGCCTCTTACGCGCAGATGGAGAAAGAAGTCGTGCTCAAGAACGGCCTCGGAACGCGCTATGGGCTGGGGGTGGATGTGCGGCAGGAATTCGGACGGCGCACCATCGAGCATGGCGGCGAGGTCTCCGGCTTCACCGCGCACAACATGATTTTTCCCGACGCGCGCATGGCGGTGGTCGTCCTGGTCAATGAGGATTCGGTCGAAGCCTCGGGCGACATTGCCGGCAAGATCGCGGCTCTTCTTTTTCGCGAGGCCGATGCCGGCAAACAAGAGGACCAATCCCGAAAGATCTTTGCCGCGCTACAGCAAGGTAATATCAATCGCGCTTTGTTCACCGACAACTGCAACAGCTACTTCACCGACCAAGCACTCAAGGATTTCGCCAGCAGTCTTGGACCGCTGGGAACGCCAACAGAACTTACGCAAACCTACAAGCAGGATCGCGGAGGAATGACGTTCCGTTTGTTCGAAGTGCACTTTCCGCAGAAAACGGTCGAGGTGTGGGAACGGATCATGCCCGACGGCAAGATCGAGCAGTATCAAGTGGGAGCGAAATAGTAGACCAGTGAAACGTGAATACCCCGAGTCGCCGCTGGTGGGTGTAGGCGCTGTGATCGTCGATCGTCATCTCGATGATCATCGCGTCCTGCTGATCCGCCGCGGAACGCCGCCGTTGCTCGGCGAGTGGTCGCTCCCGGGCGGCGTCCTCGAATGCGGCGAGACTCTGCGAGAAGCAGTGGTGCGCGAAGCCCGTGAAGAAACGGGATTGAAGGTTGAGTCCAGCCAGATGCTGGGCGTGTATGAGCGCGTAATCCGAGACGACGAGGGACGCGTGCGGTATCACTATGTGCTGATTGATTTCTTGTGTCGTCCGCTAAGCGGCGATCTCAAAGCGGGAAGCGATGCAGCAGATGTCCGCTGGTTCACTCGCGATGAATTGCCAGCGCTTAACTTGGCGTATGACGCGAACGACGTCGTGCTCAAGGGGTTATCACGGATATGACGCAGTCTCCTCCGCGTGACGAGTGATTTTTCGCACAACTCTAGTCGGCCATCTTCGCCACATGCACTGCGAAGCCGGTCTTGGGCAACAGCGACGTTAACTCGAATACCTTGAAGCCGTCGCCGGAGATTTCCGTTTGCCGATAGATACCGGGCTCGGTTTCGGCCGTTTCGTGGCGCCCCTGTAAATCGTCGAGAAACTTCTGCGCATCTCTGATGCTGGCCTCTCCGCCTTTGGCGCGCGTTACCACCGCCTCGGTGGCATAGGAGCGCACCAGCTTCGGCCAATACTTTTGCAGCAGTTGGGTGCTCGCAAAAATGTCGGCCCAGACAATTTCTCCGTTCACCGCGACCACGACGCCCACCGCATTTTTATCGCGCAGTTGGCGGATGACGCTTTCGTAGTTGCGCTGCACCGGCTCGGCGACAGCATCAACCTGTTTTTGAACCTCCTTGTTATCCATAACGCGCGCGTAAGAACTGGTTGCGGTCACCTCCGAAGCCGCGCCACTAACTTGCACGTTCGCCGCCATGGCAGCCTGCGAACTGCGGACGCTGTCCCACACCTGCTGCTGATCTTTCGCGGCCATCGCCTTGCTGCGTACGACAGGAGCGGCGAGAAGACCGCCAACAACGCCTCCAGCGCTGCCGAATTCGTATTTGCCGTTCGTCGGCACCCAGCGTCCGGGCTCGACGCAGAAGACGCTCAAGTCGACTGGATCGCTCTCCGCGGGGACGATGCGATCCTTGCCGATAACGCGGTCCTGCTTGCCGCCAGTTACTATCTCGCCTGCGAGAAGTAACAAGGGACGCTTCGAGTTATTAACCAGAACCAGCCGGTTAACCTCGGCGTCGCGAATGGGATGGATGATTGCCGGGTCGCCGGGACGATGACGAATGAGGCCACGCGCCTGGCCGGCTTCCGTCACGACAACGTCGCCGCTGCGCAGGCCTTCATCTAAGGTAAGAAACTCTGCCGTCTCATACGACCTACTGGCAACCACGGGAAACACGGTCAAATTGCCGCTGCGAATCGGGCTGAGCAGCGAGTAACCAGACGCTGGCGCCACTTCGCCCGCTTGGAGCAGGCACGGAACCACAACCGCCGCCACTATCAACAGCGCGATCCCAACAACTACTGTGACCACCCGCATAATTTCGCCTCCCAGCAGTAAAGACACCAGTGAAGACACAACTGTTCCCGCGCGGGGCAATGCTGCGTGCGTGCACCGCCCCGGCACATCCCCGGCACGCCAAAGATAGAGCGTGCCGGGGGACTCAATCGCGAGTCTTCCAGGAGTGTCTTTCTCTGCTCGCTGATCGTTGAACGCACGATTTATGCTTCCTTGCGTCAAAAAAGTTGCTAGCATCATCTGGGACGCGTTCACGGGATACATGCCAAGGTCCGTCCAACCCGGCTGCGGAGCAGATGTTGCCATAGTTCTTTACGAGCGCAGCGGGGCTGCCCTCTACGGCGTGAGTGCCGACCAATTCGCTGCCATCCTGCACGTAATCCTGTGCAAGTATTGCGAGGCAAACCCCAATTCGGCGCACGCTTCGGCGGAGCAGCAAGCTGACTTCTGCGCCCGCTTGCATCTGGAAGAGCTGGTGCTGGCACGCGCATGTGCCGCGGGCAATGAGCGAGCGTGGCAGGACTTCATCAGCCGCTACCGGCACAAGCTCCACAGAATGGCGTTGCACATCACGCGGGATGGCGCACATGCTGCAGAGTTGGCCGATTCGCTGTTTGCGGATCTGTACGGCGTGAACGCGCGTGATGGGGTGCGCAGTTCGAAGCTCGTCTTCTACACCGGCCGCGGTTCCCTCGAAGGCTGGCTGCGCACGGTGATGGCGCAGGAGTTCATCAATCGCTATCGTAAGCAGAAACACACGGTCAGTCTGGAAGAGCAGACCGAAGATGGGGTGCAGTTTGCAGCGGCGGTCCTTGAGCCCGCGCGCGCTTCGGATCAACGGCTGGAAGCGGCCACCGATGAGGCGCTGGCCGAGCTTTCGCCGGAGGACCGTTTTACGCTGGCGTCATATTATCTCGATGGGCGGACGCTGGCAGAGATTGCACGTATGTTGGGGCTGCACGAATCGAGCGTCAGCCGGCGGCTCGATCGGCTCTCAGCCGGGCTCCGGAAACGAATTCTGGCGGGGCTGCGCACGCGGGGTATGAGCCATGCCCAGGCTGCGGAGGCGCTGGAAATCGACGTGCGTGACATACAGTTGAATTTGCGCTCGCGTTTGGCGCAAGATTCGAGTCGAAAAACGTTCCCTGAGGGAAAGGTTCCGGCACAGGACACGGGCGAAGGAAGTACGAACTGAAGAAGACAATGACTGAAGTGCCCAAAATCGTTTACGACCGCCTGCGGGCTGCGAGGCTGCGGCGTGCTTTGCCGGGGGGAACTGCGCCCGAGCCAGCCCACCCGGATGCGGACCTGCTGACGGCTTTCGCCGAGCAGGCGCTTTCGGCGGCCGAACGTGATGACGTGCTCGAGCACCTAGCGCGCTGCGAAGACTGCCGCGAGGCGATCACGCTGGCGCTTCCGGCTGAGGACGTTGGGGCAGCCCCAACTGCCACCGATAGTGAAGCGGCTCGGGTAACAAGCTCGCGGGCGGGCGTGCCCGCGCCACACGGGCTGATCTTCGCCTGGCCACATCTGCGCTGGGCCGCGCTGGCAACGGCCGTGGTCGTGGTTGCCGCAGTGCTTCTGGTGCGTCCGGGGAAGCTGAACCAGGCGAAGCTGCCTTCCGTCAACCCGCAGATCGCCACTAACCTGCCGCCAACTCCCGGCCCGCAGGGTGCATCGCCGCCACTCCCATCGCCAATGGCGGCGGCGCCAACCGGCCAACCGGCAGCGGACCGAGCCGACGGGGCACGATCAAAATCGGAATTGCGGTTGTCCAAGAAACTCAAAGCTGGACAGGCGGCGCCATCGTTCCAGGCTGAGTCGCGGATGTTGCTGGCTGAAAACGAGATTGCCGACAACAAGAACGAGTCCAAAGATGCCGATAAGGTGTCGGCAGCTCCTTCGGCCGGAACCCGTGTGCTCGATTACAACGCACCCGCCATTCCAAGGGTGAACGAAACCGTCGAGGTTACTGCAGCCTCGCCCGCAGTAGAGACCGAAGCCTCCAGCGTGAACGTCCAGATGGCGCGGAACAGCACACCGGCGATTGCCAAGGCAAAACCAGCGCCGCAGACGGAAACTAGCCAGCAGCAGAACGTCATCTCGGCTAATGTCGTTGAACTTCCCCTTCAGGCCAGGAACATGGCGTCGATGGCGAAATTAGCAGCGCCTTCGGGCGCGGCCCGGACACGCGCTTTCACCTGGTCAATTACGGCGGGTGTTCTGCAACGGTCATTGGATGGCAGCAAGAGTTGGCAAGACGCTTTGCGAGCCGATCATCCATTGTTGTGCTACGCAGCTCACGACGAGGATGTGTGGACGGGCGGGCAGGCGGGTACGCTCTTCCACTCTGTCGACGGTGGCATAACTTGGGTGCGGGTGCAACCTTCGATGAAAAACCAGCAACTTACTTCCGACGTAACTCACATTAGCGTATCTCGCATCGATGGGCACGGGCCGTCCGAAGTTGTGGTTTCCACCACTAACAACGAAGTCTGGAGCAGCGCAGACGGTGGAACGACATGGGACAGAAAGTGATCCGGAGTTCTTGATGTTCTATTTTGACTATTCTCTGAATCGGTTTTAATACTGCAAAATGGCTTCCAAGACTTCCTTTATTAACTCAGCGAAGTAACGTTACCTTTGTGCATGGCCCCGCAGCACTCATTTGTGAGCTCTACATTACGAAAGTGACATTTACAGTGCGGCCAATCGGACATAGGATGGGCACGTGGTTTGGCAGTTCTGGGGGAGGGCTGCCGAGGACGTCCTGAGCTTAAGCGCTCAGGGCGTTTTTTATTTTCCTCTAACTCGGCCAGCCAAGAAAGCTCCCTCAACTTAGCTTGTGGCAGACGCGGCGATACTCTTAGCCGCAAAAACGGAATCCACCGTTTCTACGATCTGTTCCATGGCGCCATCGATGTCGAGCGTGAAGCGGACGAGGTCCATATCTTTAAGTGCAGGATAAATAACCACCAGGCTTTGCCATGCCGTATCACCGCCGAGATCGATTCCCATGATCTCGTCATAGCCGTAGCCGAGGTAACGCACCCGGCACAACAGATCGCTCAGGCGAACCAGGTTGGCCAGCGGTCCGGCAGCCGGCAGAGGGCCGGCATCGTGGTGACAGCGAGCGGCGTCTACAAATTCCTTGGACAGTCCCCAATGTTCGCAGAGCAGCTGCCCGCTATCGCAATGAGTGAACCCGAGAAGCTGCGCTTCGATGACATGGAGGGGAGCGCGCTGCTCGGCGGCGCGTCGGAGGCACTCTCGGAAATCCTCGGTATAAAGAACCGAGTTCACCAGAAATCCGAGGTCGTGCAGCAGTCCAGCCAGGTAGGCTTTTTCGGGCTCCGAATATTCGATCTTCTGCGCCATTCTTTGCGCCACGAGCGCGCAGCCAAGCGAGTGGCGCCAGAACGCATCCGGCGCGATCACCCACTTACTTTGCGGGATGAGCCGATTCATGCACAAACCCAGCAGTATCGAGCGTACTCTCTCGAGGCCGAGAGCCATGACCGCGGAGCGCACGGTCTCGATATAGCGCGTTCCGAATAAAGGAGAATTTGCCATGCGGAGACATTGCGCAGCGATCGCACTGTCGTAAGAGACTAGTTCAATTACTTTTTCAAGTTTGATCTGGTCCGAAGGCAACCGCATCATATCGAGGAGCGGTTTCAAGATCGCGGGAGCGGTCGCGAGCGAATCCAGTTGCTTGATTTGGGCCCGCAGTTGTGACAGTTCTCCGTTCACTGTCTGCCTCCAACGGCCTGAGCGGCTGCCGGCTTCCAGTACCCTGTCGCCCCTGAGAAATGGACCAGCCGAAACGAATCGTCCACGTGGAACAGAGATTCGTCACATCCCAGAAAAAGGAAGCCACCGGGCAACAGATTGGAATAGAAATGCTGCACCACGCGGCGCTTCGAAGCCGGGTCGAAGTAGATCAGCACATTGCGGCAGAAAATGATGTCGACCCCTTTCTGAAACAACATCTGGCTGTCGTCACTGAGGTTCACGCGATCAAAGCGGATCTGCGCTTTGAGCAGATCGTTGGCCTGGAGTTTCTTGTCGCCAACATCCTTGAAGTATTTTCTGCGCATCCCGTCGCTGGTAGCGCGCAGGGCGTGCTCTGCGTAAATGCCGGCGCCCGCGGTTTCGAGCGAATTGTCGTTTAAGTCGGTGGCCAGGATGTCCCAGGTCCACCCGGCAAGCAGCCTCTCTTTTTCTTCGAGCAGAAACATGGCCAGGGTGTGGGGCTCTTCTCCAGTTGCGCATCCGGCACACCAGAAGCGAAGACATTTAGGCCCGACAAAACCCTTGACCTGCAGGATCTGGGGAAGAATCACGTTGCGCAGTGCGTCTAGTTGGGCGGGGTAGCGGAACATGTAGGTTTCGGAGACAGCAATTTCGTTCAGCAGCAGGCGCAGCTCCGCGGCGCGGTTTGGACGCGTAGTAAGGTGTTCCAGGTACTCTGAGGGGCTGGCCGAACCCACTGCGGCCATGCGGTGTGCACAATGTGAGATCAGAACAGAAAGCCCTTCGTTGGGATGGTAGATTCCGGAGGTCTGGTAAATCAGATCGCGGATTGTCAAATACGCCGAAGCGCCAGGGTTTGACTCCAGGCTTAGAGCAGGCTTCGCTTTTGCGATTTCGAGAGGCATTGTTTAGTGAATTCTGAAGTTCTTCACGAGCAGGCTGCGACGGCGAAAGCGTTTTGCGTCGACACGCTGCGCATAACTTTCCGGCTCGCTGTTGTCCAAACGACACACGCGATCGGCAAGGCTGGCGCAACAGCCAAAAGAATCTTTGACCGTGTCGCCGAAGTGATTCATACCGAATACACTCTCTATCGACGCGGTTCTTCTTTCGCTTGAGCCCAGAAACACCGGATGATACTTTTGTGCGAACTTCCGTCCGGACCTTCGTCTGGACTCTAAGGCCGGGCAAAAAAATCTATCGCTCCGTTGGGAGAAGCAACTTCTACTCTACTCCCGAAAGGATTCGGGGTCTTGCGAATGATCACCCCCAACCAATCAGGTGAAAGCGCCTTACCGGCGCGGAGATCGGGATTCCAATCTTCTTCGAATCGTCGACGAATCGTTCGTCTTACACGGAGTAGGAGACATCGCCATTGGCCGCGTCTTTCGTCGTGTTTCCCGTCGCGCAGGCCGCATCGCTAGACTTGCTGCCACGTCGCATGGCGACGATGCCGGTGCGCACCATCTCCAGTACACCGTAAGGACGCAGCAATTCGAGCAGTCCGTCGATCTTGTCTTCTGCGCCGGTGATTTCGATGGTCAACGATTCGGGAGCGACATCCACCACCCGTCCGCGAAACACATTTGCGAGTTCCATTACGTGGGAGCGGTCTTCGTGCGTGGCCGCCACACGGATCATAGCCAGATCGCGAATAATGCCCGGCTGATTCGTGATGTTCTCGACCAGCAGCACGTTCACCAGTTTGTATAGATTCGCTTCGATGCGGCGGGCCTGGTCGAAGTCGGCATCGACGGTAATGGTCATACGCGAGACGTCGGGTTTTTCCGTTCGTCCCACCGTGAGCGAATCGATATTAAAGGCGCGGCGGCGAAACAGCGAGGCCACGCGGGTGAGCACACCCGGTTTATTTTCGACGTACACCATGAAGGTATTCAGCATATTCTTCTCATTCGTCTTATTTATTCGTCGCTTGCAGTCTCGACAATCGGGCTGGGACGCCGAATCATGTCGTGCAGCGCCGCTCCGGCCGCGACCATTGGATAAACCGTGTCTTCTTGTTCCACCTTAAAATTAATCAGCATCGGCCCCTCGTGCTCGCGCGCCGATTGCACGGCGGGCACGACCTGCGAACGCTCCGAGACAGTCGCGCTCCGGATGCCGTAAGCCTCGGCTAACTTGGCGAAATCTGGATTGAGCAAGGGCGTCGCCTGGTAGTTGCGGTCGTAGAAAAATTCCTGCCACTGCCGCACCATGCCAAGATAGCCGTTGTTGATGATGGCGATATGGATCTTCAGGTTTTCCTGCACCAGCGTCGCCAGTTCGCACATCGTCATTTGGAATCCGCCATCGCCCACCACCACCCACACCTCCGCCTCAGGGCGAGCAACTTTGGCGCCGATGGCGGCGGGCAGGGCGAAACCCATGGTGCCCAATCCGCCGGAAGTAATCAGCGAGCGCGAATTCTCATGCTTGTAGTACTGCGCCTCCCACATCTGGTGCTGGCCGACGTCGGTGACGACAATGGTATTGCCCTCGCGCGTTTGGTGCCACAAATCGTTGATGACGTGGGCGGCGTAGAGATGGCCGCTGTCGGGCAGGTTCTGAATGTCGCGCACGGCGGAATCGCCCTTCAGCTTGTCGATCGAATCCAGCCAGTCACTACGATCAATCGACTCGATGTGCGGCAACAGTTCCAGCAGGACTTCCCTCAGGTCGCCGACCAGCGGAACATCGACCTTGACATTCTTGTTGATCTCCGCGGGATCGATCTCGATGTGAATCTTCTTTGCATTGGGCGCGTAGGTTTTCAGCGTGCCCGTAACGCGATCGTCGAAGCGCATGCCAAAGGCCAGCAGCAGGTCGGCTTCCTGGATCGTGTGATTGACCCAGGCTTCTCCGTGCATGCCCATCATGCCGAGATTGAGCGGGTGCGACGCGGGGAGCGCGCCCAGGCCGAGGAGCGTGAGGGCAACCGGGATGCCGGCGCGCTCGGCAAAATCGCGCACCTCGCGCATCGCTCCGGAAATGATGACGCCGTGGCCAGCGAGAATCACGGGCCGCTTCGATTTGTGGATCAACTCCAACGCCTGCTCATACTCCTGCGGAGCCGGAGAAAGGTCGGGCCGGTAACCCGGCAATTGCGGCTTGGCCGCTTCCCAGTCGAACTCGCATGTACCCTGCTGCGCATCCTTGGTGATATCGACCAGCACTGGCCCGGGACGGCCGGACTTCGCCACGTAGAAAGCTTCGCGGATGGTGCGCGCCACTTCGCTCGCATGCGTGACCAGATAGTTGTGCTTGGTGATCGGAAGAGTCACGCCCGTGATGTCGACTTCCTGAAACGCGTCCGACCCGATCAGTTTGCTGCCCACCTGCCCGGTGATGCAGACAATCGGTGAGGAATCGAGCATGGCGGTGGCGATTCCGGTAACCGCGTTGGTCGCTCCCGGCCCCGAGGTTGTGACCGCAACTCCCACCTCTCCACTGGCGCGCGCGAAGCCGTCGGCCATGTGGGTTGCGCCTTGTTCGTGGCGCACCAGCACATGATGGATCTTGCTGTGCTGGAGCGCGTCATAGGCGGGCAGAATGGCCCCCCCTGGATACCCAAAGACGTGCTTTACGCCTTCACGCTCCAGGCATTCCCAGAGAATGCCGGCGCCGGTCATTGTCATCTTGTTCCGGCTCATGTTTGACGTAGTCTTCTGATCCGTCATGCGACCTCCCTGCAATGGTCTTGGCGCGATGATTCGGGTGCGATGGTACTCGAAAAAACAAAGCCCACCTTGCCAGCGTTTCTGGCGGGTGGGATTCGGGAGCGCTTACGATTTCCAGTTTATCAGCTCACTCTTTCCCCCGCACCGCGACCAAACGTCCATACTCGTGCTCCGGGCATTTTTAGACTAATCCGCCGGAGACTCGGTTCACTGGTCACAGCTGCACCAAAGAGTTGATGTGAGAATAATATACCCGACCGACCGTCCGGTTGGCAAGCGGGAGTCGGGGTGTGCATGAGTCAATTTCCAGGTGGACCGTATCCAGGCGCGATTCCCGAAAGGCGCACGGCACACCTGCTCGGACTGATACTACCTGACCCGTTCGGAGTGGTCGCCGCAAACGTGGGACGCAAACTCTTTGTCGCGTAGCAGCTCGAAGTTGCGCATCATTTCATCGACAGTTGTGCCGGTAGGTTCTCCAGAAGGTTTAAACCGCCAGCCACATTCTGAGCAACCAAAACCCCGGAAACGGTCTCGCTCAATCCATACTAGCCTCCGGCTCACGGCCGCCTCTGTCCCTGCGCCCCAACAAGTACCCGCTTGGTTTCTGGGAACGAAACGTTCTGGTTCGACATTAACGCTCCTTTCGCATCGGCGTGCTGCTTGATGGCAGCAGAAAACCCTCACCCATTCTGAGCGTGGCGGAACACTAGTAAAAGAAGACGAAGTCTACACGCGCCAATTCGGATGGTCTGTAGGGCATCCTACATACATAGAGAAGTCTGATTCGTGCGCACGCCCAATTAGGGGCCCTCATTTGAAGTATGCGAATCGCTTACGCATCGGTCGCGTTTTGTGTCGCAGCGGTGAAGCCAATGTAGGATGCCCTACAGAAGCGTTGCGTTGCGGGATGTATAATCGCGCCGAGTTGTGCGAATAGGCAGAATTCCTGTTTCGCACACCATGACCGGTGAGTTCATCCCCGCGTCCGGGAGGTTTTTCGGTTCTGGATTGTGGCGAACAAGGGCCTCCAAGTCGTGCAGTCTGGCGAGCGGACGAATGCTGCCGGGAAGCCAGTCAGCAACAAGATACTATTGTCGATCTCCGATCCCGACTACAGCTTACTTCGTCCTCATCTAGAACACGTCAGCTTGCCAAACCATCTGGTCATTCACGAGGCAGGTGGAAAGCTGGAATTTGCCTATTTCCCGAATCGAGGTTTGATCTCTCTTGTCGTCGTAATGAAAAATGGAAAAACGGCCGAAGCTGGCATAGTTGGCAATGAGGGCTTTACAGGAACACTGGCCGCTGTCGGCCTAAGCAGGAGCACCCTGCAAGCGGTGATACAAATCACGGGAGACGGGTTTCGGGTAGAGGTCGGAGCTTTGCAAAGTACTCTGGCATCCGCTCCGCACCTGCAATTGATGTTGGGCCGTTATGCCGCAATTCGAGGTATGCAGGTTGCACAAACAGCCGCCTGTAATCGGCTCCACGACATTGAGCAGCGTCTGGCGCGCTGGTTACTAATGACTCAGGACAGAGTAGATTCAGGGACGCTGCCCATCACCCATGATTTTCTCGCAACCATGCTGGGGACAGACAGACCTACCGTGAGCTTAGCCGCTCGCGCTCTGCAGAAGAAGAAGCTCATCGAGTACATCCGCGGCGCCGTAAAGATCGTCAACCGCAAGGCGCTTGAAAGGTCCGCCTGCGAATGCTACGCGGTTATCCGGCAGTACGATGGCGAGCTCGGCTTTAAATAAGCCGGAGTGAAAACCTTCCCGGTTTCCGTCGCCCGCCCATCGCCAATAGATACGATTGCGCGCCTCTTCTGAATCAGAGTTCCCCTATAACCCCGGCCCCTCCGGATACGTCGGCAAATCCGCAGGCACCGCCGGCAGTTTCTTGGGATTGGCCTTAATCTGCTCCATCAGCATCTCGACCGCTTTTTCCAGTTGCGGATCTTGTCCCTTCAAGACCAGGTCCGGTGGATTGTCGACCACCACATCGGGTTGTACGCCGCGGTTCTCGATCAGCCACTTACTATCGAGACCATAGAGAGAACCCTCCGGGCGCGTGATGTAGCCGCCATCCATCAGCGGCATCATCCCGCGAATGCCGCGCACTCCGCCCCAGGTCCGCTCGCCGATGAGCGGTCCCAGCTTGTACTGTTTGAAGAAATAGCTGAAGAAGTCTCCATCGGACGCGGCATAGTGATTGGTCACGCAGGCCATGTATCCGTGGAAGACCTTGTCCGGGAGCGTGTTCGGTTCCCAGTTCCGCGCCGACTCCATCCCTCCTAGCACCCGCCGCAGCCGCTCAAAAATAATCTGGTTCACGAAGCCGCCGCCGTTGTAGCGGACGTCGAAGATGATGCCTTCCTTGCGAATCTGCGGAAAGTACTGCTTGACGAATTCGTTGAGTCCCGCGTCTTCCATATCCGGCAGATAGACATAGCCGATGCGTCCGCCACTGGCCGCGTCCACCTTCTTGCGGTTGGTCTCGATCATGTTCAACTCGCGCAAGTTGTACTCGTCGCCAATCGGCTTCACCACTACTTTGCGCGCGCCGTCGGCCGCGGGTTTGGAGTTGACGGTGAGCGTGACGACTTCATTAGCCGTGTTCACCAGCAATTCGTCGGGAGTCTGCGGAGCGCGCAGTGCGCGTCCGTTGATCGCGATCAGGTAATCCCCCTCTTTGATATTGACGCCCGGCTCGGTCAAGGGAGAACGAGTACGCGCGTCCCAATTCTCACCGGTGAAAATCTTATTGATCCGGTACATACCGCTGGCCGGATCGGCTTCATAGTCCGCACCTAACAATCCGACGTTCACCGGGTGTAAGTCAGGGAAATCTCCACCGCCAGCATAAGTGTGCGAATTCGATAACTCCCCGATCATCTCGCCCAGGATGTAAGTCAGCGAATAGCGATCGGCCACGTAGGGGAGCAATTGAGCATATTGATCTTTGACCTTCTGCCAATCCACTCCATTCATCGAAGCCTCAAAAAAGTAGTCTCGCTCCTGCCGCCAAACCTCGTTGAACATTTCTTTCCATTCCTGCGGAGGATCGACCTCAACTCTCATGCCGTCCAGTTTGAGCGCGCCATCTCCAGCCTTGTGGGGTGCGTCCGGCGGCTTGGCATCGATAATCCCAATCGGGCCATCGCCCTCGGTACGGTACAGCAGCTTCGAACCATCACGGGAAAGCGCGAAACGATCCGCGCCATCCAAAAGCACTTTGTCTTTGCGATCTTTCAAATCGTAGGCGTGGATCGCAGGGCTTTCTCCTGGAAGCGGTCCTGACAGTCCTTGAATCGGTGACGTCGAGTAATAGACCGCGTCTTTGGAAGCGTCCAGGCTATGAATAACCGCCGCTGGAACCGCCAACGCTACGATCCGGTTCTGGATGCCATCGAGATCGATCTTGAAGATTTTCGGAGGCTCCTTGGTCTCGGTCTGCGCGGCTTTCTCTTCCGTCTTCTCTTCCTTTTTATTTGGCGGGTGCTTCACGTTCTTGCTCGACTCCGGCGCCGGCGCAACCGCCGCTGGCTCTTCGGTCTTCACTTTCACCTCGTCACTCAAGGCCGGAAACGGTGAAGGCTCGTCCGCCGTCAAGGTGACGACATACACGCGGGTCGTCTTCGGATTTGCAAACTCGAAGTCGATGTTACCCAGTACTTCGTTGTAGTCCCGGTCGGAAAGGAAGTACAAGTACCGCTTGTCGGGATCGAACAGTGCGCCATAGCTGTTATTGAGTGGCGAAGTCACAGCGGTGATCTTGCGCTCGGCTAAGTCGTACAGATACACCACCGAGTAACCGGTTTCCAAATTCTTGTCATAAGTCAGCCACTTGCTATCTGGGGACCAGTTGTAATTCTGGATTTCGGCGTACTTGCCGCGATCCACTTCGACGGGCTTCTTCTCCTTGAGATCGACATACCAGAGTTTCAGGTCCTTATCCGCCCAGGCGATTTTTGAGCTGTCGGGAGACCACACCGGCTGGAACATGAAACCCTTGTGTCCACTGGTGATCTGCTCTTCGGCGGCTAGTCCGTCTTGCGCAACGATGTAAATCTCATCTTCCCCGGTGCGGTCGGAAACGTAGGCGATCCATTTCCCATCGGGAGACCATGCCACGTGTTGTTCGCGAACGCCCGGAGAATGCGTCAAATTGCGGGCGCTTCCATCCTTCGCGGGAACGGTAAACACATCCCCGCGGGCTGCGAATACGGCTCGCTTTCCGTCAGGAGAAATATCGAGGTCGGTGATTTGATGGCTCGCACTTACCCAGTGCTTCATGGCCTGATCGTGCTCGCCGCTAACATAGATGGTCAGTTTCTTGGGTTGCCGTGTCTGCAGATCGAACGTATACAGGTAACCGCCATTCTCAAAAATAATCGCATCCGGGCCAAGGCTCGGCCACATTACATCGAATTCGTCGAACTTAGTAAGTTGCTCGATCTGCTTGCTGCCCTGGTCATAGCTATAAAGATTGAGCCGGTGTCCGGGCCCGCGATCGGAAGTGAAGTAGATCGTGTTCCCATGCCACATCGGAAACGTGTCGGTGTAATCGGTATGCGGGATGACCTGGTCGACGACATTGTTCTTGATGTCGTAGATCGTAATGTCCTGCGCCATGCCTCCGGTATAGCGCTTCCACTGCCGGAAATTGCGGAAGATCCGGTTATAAGCGATCTTGGTGCCGTCCGCCGAGAACGAAAGCAGCCCTCCCTCATCCATGGGCATCGGCTGCGCCAGTCCACCGTCAATACTCACCGTAAACGGCCGCTTGGTCCAGCCATTCGAAGCGTCGCGCCGGGAAAGGAAAACGACGCTCTTGCCATCCGGCGTCCAACCAATAACTTGGTTGAGCACACCCATGCGGTCGTTGAGTTGCTGCGCCTGTCCCTGGTAGAAGGTCAACTGCTTCGGTTGACCGCCCTCGGAGGGCATGACATAGACGTTGAAGTTGCCATCGTACTGGCCGGTGAATGCCAGCCACTTTCCATCCGGCGAGAACTTTGGAAACAGCTCCCGCCCCGGATGCGAAGTAATGCGCCGGGCCGTGCCTCCGGAACTTGACGCCAGCCAGAGATCGCCGCCGTACATGAATGCCACTTTGTCTTTATATATGTCGGGGAAACGCAGCAAGCGGCCTTCTTGCGCTTCTTGCGCCGCCGTCAGGCAGGCACCGCCGATGACACAAACGGCGATCACGTACGCGGAAAAACTTCGAATAGATATCATCAGAGATCCTCTTGAGAGAGATTTGCGGGAGAAATTAGCGGAATTCGGAACCATTTCGACAATCCGGATTGTATCAGCTTGCACGCCGCAACTTCGAACTGTATTTCACTTGCCCTGCGTCTTAGCGGCCGCGCGCACCGCCTCCTGACAAGCACCCGCAGCGCTCAACACTTTGTCAAAACCTGTATCTGTACGGAGTTTGGCGAGCAGAGGATCGGAAAGCAGATTCGTATACGCGCAATAGTTCTGTTCGACCGCACTCTGGAGCAGATGCAGTGCAGCTTGTTGCTTGCCACAGTAGGCCAGCAGCGCTCCCTGGTAATACCACGTCTCCGGGTCGGGGTCGCTGGGCAGACTGGTTTCCGCTTCGTGCGCGATCCGGTCCAGATCCGCGGCGGGCCGCAACTGCAGGCAAGACTCCAGCAGGTCGCGGTGATAGCGCGGCGTACTCGGCATGTGGGTCACGGCTTCACGCGCTTCCGTAATCTTCCCTTCACGCAGAAAAACGGATGGCATCGCATACGCGGCCCACTCCGAGCCCGCATCCAGACGCACAAAATCCGCGGCCCGTTCGGGTTTACCCATCTCCATGAACGCCCAAGCACAAGTACGAAAAGCGTAGTTACCGGGGTCGAGCGCCAGCGCCGTGTTGCATTCACTCGTCGCCTGTTCCAGCATCCCGGCGTAGCGATAGACATAGCCCATCACAAAATGGGCCTCGGCACTCTCGGGACGACGTGTCACCAGCGCCTGCGCCGCCACGTAGGCCTTGCCGAGTTCGCCGCGCTCAACCCGGTTGGTGATCAGTTGTCCAGCGGCGACGATCCGATTCGGATCGAGCTCTAACGCCCGTTCGCAGGCTTTGTTGGAGCGCTGGAACATGGGCTCGCCACCATCCGAATAGTCGGCGTCATAATAGCAACGCAATCCGAGTTCTTCCCATGCCGGCGCGTAGGTGGAGTCGACGGCGACCACATGCTCCAGAACCGCAATTGCATCTTTGTTTGGCCCGGGATCGTGAGTCAGAGCCAGGCTGTGCAGGTAAAGATCGTAGGCCTCCGCGTTTTTCGGGCGCGTGCCGGTATCAAGAAAGCCGCCTTCTGCGCCAATCGCCGGCAGCAACCCCTGACGTATCTGGGCAGCCATCTGCGCTTGCATCGCGATCAGGTCCTGCGCGGGCGCGGTCACGTTGGCCTGCCACAGAAGCCGGTTCCCTTCCACCTGAATCGCCTCGAGCGTAATCAGAAGATGGTCGCCTTGCTTCAGAAAGTGTCCGGTAACAACGCTGGCGACGTGCAATTCCCGGCCCGCCTGCTGCGGATCGACGTCGTTGCCGACAAATTTTCGCGTGATCGCGGAGGGACGAACGTCCAGCGTCCGCGTGTAGGTGAGCGTGTTGGCAATTTCGTCGGCCAGCGCGAAGCGGAGAAACTCCACGCTGATATCGCCATTCATATTCTGCAACGGCAGTACCGCAATGGTGTTCTTCCGAGCGGCGCCCGACATCTGGCGCTGTTTGAACCACCACGCTCCCACCGCGACCAGAACCGTGAACAGCACCGCGCTGACTCCCAGCAGAAGATAAGGTGGAACTCTGGTCGATGCCCGAAACGTAGTCGTGGCCAGGCGATACGGCAAGGCTGGCCGCCGTGCCCCAGTCTTGGTCAACCCCGATTCCGTTTCCTTCCGCAACGACTGCAGATCGCCCTTCATCGCCAGCGCGTTCGGGTAGCGGTGTCCGCGATCTTTTTCCATAGCGCGGCCGATGATGCCTTCCAAATCCGGGGGAATCGCCGGGTTGAGACTGCGCGGTGAGACCGGCTTCTGGTTGAGGACCGCATCCAGCGTGGTGATCACATTGCCCGTGGCAAAAGGCTTCTTGCCCGTCGCCATTTCGTAAAGCACGACTCCAAGCGAGAACAGATCGCTCCGCGGATCCAGTTCTTCGCCACGTGCCTGCTCCGGAGACATGTAAACCGCGGTCCCCGGAATCACACCCACCGCGGTCAGCGAGTCTTCCAGCGCCGCCTCGCTCGATCCCGGTGCGGGCATCGACTTGGCCAATCCAAAATCGAGGATTTTTGTCTGACCGTTCTGGGCCACAAAAATATTCGCCGGCTTGATGTCGCGGTGAATGATCCCCTTGGCATGAGAAGCCGCCAGGGCATCCGCCACCTGGATGCCTATGTCGAGGATTTCGTCGACTTCCATCGGCTTCCCCCGCATCCGCTCCTTCAGGCTTATCCCTTCCAGCTTTTCCATGACAATGAAGGGATGTCCGTCGTTGTCGTCGATATCGTGGATGGTGCAGATGCCGGGGTGGTTCAACTGGGAAGCGGCGCGGGCCTCGCGCACGAAGCGGTCGAGCGACTTGCGGTCGTGAACCATCTCCACGGGAATGAACTTGAGGGCAACGTGACGGGCCAGGCGCGTGTCTTCCGCCTCATACACCACGCCCATGCCACCACCACCGAGCTTTCCCAAAATGTGATAGTGGGAGACTGTCTGGCCGATCATTCCGAAGGCCTCAGTGCCCTCGGCCGCTATGTTAGGCCGCTGGTGAAGCCTGGGTCAACTCAAGCGAGATGGAAGTCCGGGGCTTTCCGAGACCGCCACGCGCGGGACGCGTGAGAGTTCGCTTCGGTGCGACTCTTCAAAGTGTATCTCCGGCGACACGAGCCAGCCTCTTACCAGCGCCATGAAGCTACCTCTTGGCCTTATGATGGTGGGTCAGCTTTCATGAGGTGCGGATCGGCCACGGGGGCGTGAATGGACGGCTCGTTGTTCGAGAGGGCGGAGGTCCGAGGTTCAAGACTAATGCAGGCCTTGGTGGTCGACGATTCCGCGGTCTATCGCAAGTTGATCGGCGATCATTTGCGAAGCTGGGATTTTGGCGTCACCCTGGCGGAGACGGGCTCCGAGGCTTGGCAAATCCTGGAACAAAAGGATGCTCCCAAGCTCGTGCTGCTCGATTGGGTCTTGCCTGATCTGGATGGCATTGAGCTTTGCCAGCGCATCCGGCAAGCCGGATCGTCCGGCCCTTACGTCTACGTGATTCTGCTGACCAGCAAAGAGGGCCGCCAAAACATGCTCGATGCCATGCAGGCCGGGGCGGACGACTTTCTGGTCAAGCCCTTCGATGAGCTGGAACTGAAGGCGCGCCTGCTGGTCGGCAAGCGCATTCTCGACCTGCAAGACGAACTGGTTTCCGCGCGCGAGTCCATGCGCCACGCCGCCACTCACGACAGCCTCACCGGATTGCTGAATCGCGGGGAGATCATCAACATGCTGGAGCGGGAATTGGAGCGAGCCCGCCGCGAGCGCAAGCCGGTGGGAGTGGTTCTCGGCGACATCGATCATTTCAAGAGCGTCAACGACACGCTCGGCCATCTTTTTGGGGATGAAGCGCTGCGCGAAATCGGCCGGCGGCTGCGTGCGCAACTCCGCATCTACGACGGGGTTGGCCGATATGGCGGAGAAGAATTTCTCATGGTTCTCCCCACCTGCGATTTGCCCCACGCTCTGGCGCGCGCGAACGAGCTGCGCGAAGTCATTGCCAGCGCACCCGTGCTTTGTTCCGGCGAGGAGAGACTCATCACCATGAGCATGGGAGTCGCCGTCTCTGCTTGCGACGGAAAAAACGAACTGGAAACATTGTTGAATCAGGCCGACGCCGGCCTTTATGCCGCCAAGGACAACGGCCGCAACCGGATCGAGCACTTCACTCCTGCCCCCAAGAAAGCAGCGTCATCCCGCGCCCGCAAAAGCTAGAGCGTCGACACTTGACTGGGAACAAATTTAGCGTCCCTGTACCCAGCTTGCGTAGGGACGGCCGCCCTCGGCCGTCCAAGCCGGGCGCAGCCCGGCGGCCTTCGGCGGACATAGCAATTCCAAATCCGCCTTAGAGACCTTCTCCCAATGAGATGAAGGGATAGACTGACGTGATCCTCAATTGCGCTCACCACTCAGTCGTCAATGAACGCGATGGCGATCTTTCGACAAAATAGTGCTAAATTCGCCTAGCAATCAAAGAGGCTAACCATGTAAAACGAGATTCGACTACAGAAGCAGATCAGGGGCCTGCAGGTGTGCGTGGCATTTCTTGCAGTTGGCGTGCTGGTACTCGTCGGCACCGCATTTAGAACGGCTGAAAAGCATGAGGACGTGCTTCGCGCCCGGGGGCTCATCATCGAAGACGATCAAGGCAAGGAGCGGATCCTGATCGGCTCGCCTATCCCGCGAGCCAAGAACCGCGTACGCACGGATTTGGCGCGTGTCAAAGAAATATGGGGCAAGAGGTTCCCAGAAAAATACCTGGAGTTGTACAGCGGTTATCAGAACGACATGAACGGCATTCTGATTCTCGATGCGAACGGGTTCGACCGGTTGGCACTCGGAGATCCGGTTCCCGACCTAAATTCCGGCAAAAGAATCGCGCCCGTAAGCGGACTAGTGATCAACGATGAGGAAGGGTTTGAACGGTCCGGCTACGGGCTGCTGAGGGTCGAGAAACGGTACCAAGTTGTGCTTGGCATGGATAATGCGCAGGGCCAAGAGGGCGCGACTCTGTCGCTCATAGACGGCGGCCCGGTCGGGCTGGAGGTACGGGATGGTTCTCGCCATCGCACCTACGGTTTGCAGCCGGAAGCGAACAAGTGAACCAGAGAATCGGACCCAACCGTTGATGCAGCACTCCCAACCCCCGCAGTGGTAGCCTCTTGGAGGATGTGAGTACACGCGACTGAACTTGCCGCGAGTCATCGCCCATTGTTCTCCGCCCTTCCAACCCGCATCAAGCACTGCGCGCGCGACGCCGGATTCGATCTTTGCGGCATTGCGCCGGTCCGCGACTTCGCCGAGTTGCGCGTCTTCCCCGCATGGATCGCCGACGGAAAGCACGGCGACATGAAGTACATGGAAGCCCGTAATGAGGATGAGGCCGGCGGCCTTAAGCGAGCATCGCTGGCCCGAGTGGCTCCCTGGGCGCGCAGCGTGGTCGTCTGCGCCATCAACTACAACACCGCCCATCCCTACTCGACTGAAGCACCGTCGGAAAATGCGAGCCGAGGCTGGATTTCCCGCTATGCGTGGTCGCGTGAGGATTACCACGACGCCGTCTTCCGCCGCCTAGAGCAGGTCGAAGATCATCTGCGCGAACTCGCTGCCACTGGCAACTGGCAGCTGGCAACTGGCAACTTGCGCTTTCGTTCCTATGTCGACACCGGCCCGCTCATCGAGCGCGTATATGCCAAATATGCTGGCATAGGATGGATCGGCAAGAACACCTGCATCATCAACCAGCAACTGGGATCGTGGCTGTTTCTGGGCGTAATCCTCACCTCGCTCGGTTTCACGAACAAAGACCTCACCGCCGACCTGCCCGCGCCCGATCGTTGCGGAACCTGCACGCGCTGCATCACCGCCTGTCCCACCCAGGCGATTGTTGCGCCCGGCGAATTGGACGCCCGGCTGTGCATCTCCTATCTGACCATCGAGAAGCGAGGCGAGATTTCAGACAAACTGCGCGAGGGCGTGGGACGCCACGTCTTCGGGTGCGACATCTGTCAGGACGTTTGCCCATGGAACCGCAAGGCGCCGGCGACTTCAGCCGCGGAATTTCAGCCCCGCGAAGGCTTCGTCAATCCGGCGCTAGACTGGCTAGCTGAAATGCAGCAAGAAGAGTTTCGGACGGTATTTCGCGGATCTCCAATCCGGCGCGCCAAGCTTTCCGGCCTGCGGCGAAATGCAGTGATCGCCATGGGCAACAGCGGTGATAAGAAATTTGTGCCGACGCTGAAAAAACTCTGCAAGGATTCAGACCCGGTAGTCGCGGAACACGCGCGCTGGGCGTTGGCGAGACTTGAACAAAGCAGTACCCAGCGGCCAGTACCCAGTAAGACTCTCTAAAGACCGCGGGAAAATTTGATTCGTATCAGGGTGTCGCTTCAGCGATACCGAAAGCTGTTGAGAAGATCGACGCAAGATTTTTTCCGGAAAGGGCATGACTTTAGTCTTGTCGTTAGTCGTTGAATTGTCTCCGCGCTTCAGCGCAGGAGGTACGCCCTTTGTGTCCGCTGCCGTACAATGGCCGCGGATTGACCCAAGGGCAGCACGGGAGATCAAGTGTCAAGAAAAGAAACAGTGTTGCTCGTGAGCCGTGCATTCGCCCTGCTCTTGATTACCTGGGCATTGGTTGATGTCACATACTTGCCCGAACATCTGTTTGCACTATCCCATCGCATGAGCCTGCGAAGCGTATTGGCCACGCACGATTATTGGACCAGCTACTACTTGATAATCACGGTCTCCCACCTCGTGCGACTGCTCGCCCTGTCCCTTGCGGCCGCCCTGTTTTGGAGATCTGGACCACGGGTGGAAGCACTCTTCTCGCCACAGCAGGACAATCAAGAACCATCGGAGTAGCGGCGCGGGCATTTCAGCGGAGGACAGGCACCATGTTCCAGAAAGATCTGCTCTATGGCAAGCGCATCCTCATCACCAGCGGGGGCAAAGCCGTCAACTCAGCCCCAAAACGAAAGCGCCCGGACTCGGTTAGAGTCATCGGACGCTCGTCGAACAGCCCTCCCCCGAAGTCTGCTCACCACCTACTCTACAATCTGATCGCCGCAGGGGGAATGGCACGAAAGGGGGAGTCGTATAGGACAATCTGGTAGGCCCGGCAGGAGTCGAACCTGCAACCCTCGGATTAGAAATCCGATGCTCTATCCGCTTGAGCTACGGGCCCACATTGATAAACACAGGCTACTCTTCCACTTGTCACTTCTTGCTTCCCTTACGCTTACCTCGCCCCAAGGTGTTCATGGCCGCGAGGACGAGAGGATCAAAGCGCCGGATGTACGATTCTCTCGTGACGATGACGCGGCTATGGCGCAACACGCGCTGGACAACCAAGTCGCTGGTGCCTTCGCTGAATAGTGTACTGGCGAGCATCCGGCGAAGTCCATGCCAGCCTCGGAACTCGCTGCCGGACGCCTTGAACGCTACGGGCAGATGATACCTTCCGAGCGCCTTCAGATCGGCTGGGAACAAGGCACCAGTTGCCGAGGCATGCGGCGAACGTTCGCCGCATGCCTCGGCAACTGGTACTTGGCCAACCGTGGCGCGGCTCACGACAATACCTTCCTTGGCGAGTTCCTTTTGTGCCTTGGTGACTGTCGCGCCTTTGGCGAATATCTTGACCAACTTCTCGCGCCGGTTGGCGATACGCAGCTTGGTCTGCGGTTTGTCTTGTGGACGCATCTTGTTGGGTTTATTTTTCATACACGCTCACCGATACTCCATTGACAACTTAATATCCTCTAGAGCGCGGTCCAGAAGTATGGCGCTTTGACGTTGCTTGAACGCAACGAACAAAGCTGTCCGGTCCGAAGATGGTATGTTCCATACCATGGCGCGTTGATCGAATTGTTGAAAATCAGAAAGAAAGTTGTCGCATTGTTCTTGTAACGCCCATTCTTCTTTCTTCTTAGCCATCACTTCTTCTCCTTTTTGATACCGCGCTCTTTCAGATACTCAGCCCGAATCGCAGCTGGGTCTACAATCTTGAACAACCGTTCCGCGTCTCGCATGATCCAAACGGCTACGAAGCCGCTGGGTAGCTTGACGCGTCCTTCCTTCTCGCACTGGACCTTGGTGAACTTGTACTTGGCGAGCGCCTTGCCCAACACCTTATCGGTGATGTAACTCTTGTCATCGGTCTGGTGCGAACGGGCGAAGTCCGCGAGTTCACCAATCGTATAGAGTTTGTATGTCGGAGCCGGATTGGTCATCTCACCCACCTTGGTGATCTCGCGCCGTCGCAACATCTCCTCTGGAGCGTGTTTAACGGCTTCTACCCAGCTTTCAGCATGAGTCCGTCCGTTGGCGATCATCTCGCTTTTAGACGCGGTGTCGGGTGGCCGTGCCGTTGGGTCAAAGCCGGTCAAGTCCACTTCATGCCATAGGTAGTGCATCAAGGCTGCGGCACCGTTGCGGGTGTTCAGCCAATCTTTAAGATCGTCATAGACCGGCTTGTCCATGGCCTTGCGCTTCGCCTCGATCACAAAGAAGCGCCGGTCTGCGTCCGCGAGATAGAAGGCGTCTGGATTGTTGGACGTGAAGTAGTAGTTGATGCAATCTCGAATCGAATAATCTGGGACATACTTCTGTGTGACCTTCATCTGGGTCTGAGTGATCCAGCGCTTGATGCGGTCATAGATGGCTTTGCCGTAAGTCTCGCCGCAGGCAATCTCCTCGCCTTGAACGAATTGGCGATTGCAAGCCCAGCTGGCGTTGTAGTTGGACTTCAAGTCATCGCTGTCTATGGTCGTATAGTTCTCACCATAGATGCGGCCCATGATCTCGCCCAGAAAGGTCTTGCCCGTACCTTGCTCGTCTCCCCAATTGAGAACGCCGGAGTACAACTTGGTGCCCGGATACTGGATGGGATACGCGAGCCACTGCTCAAACCACTTCTTATGAGCCGCGTCAATGTCCTGACAAAGGAAGTCGAACAACTTGAACCACGGCTTCAAGTCGCCTTCTCGCGGTTCTACTCCCCACCCGCGCCAGCAATTGAGTTCGCCGCGCTCGGTGATGAGTGACTGACCCGGCTCGTACGCCAGTCGCTCAACCGTGGAGCGCCCATCCCAACCGATCCATTCGCGAGCCGTTCGCTTGGCTACTTTCTTTACATCGTCGCCGTTCGATTTCAACTCGTAATAAACGTGGTCATAAAACGCCTCGTTGGTGAACGTCTTACAACTCATGACCTGACCGTTCTCTAGCTTGATGATGGCGCTGGGGTTCTTGATGTAGCGGACTTCTTCATTCAGCTGGTATAGAGCCTCGGACTTCTCGAACTCCTTTGCCGAGGCAACCAGCTTGTCGAAGGCTTCTTTGACGTGGTCGCGGAGATAGTCATCCCATCCGACCTTCTTGCCATCCTTCGAGCCGGGTAGACGGACGATGAACGGAATGGCCTTCTTGTCTTGGAACAGGAACCGGGCAAAGTTGTTCTCTTGAAGGCTGACCTGTGGGTTGCTCGCAGCGTCCGAGTCGTACACGATGTACACGCGGCGATCTTCGAGCTTTATTGCATCCCACTCCGGACAATCCCACGCGGAGACACCAATCAACCCGGCGACGTTGTAACCTGAGGCAACGGCAGCACCGACCTTGCCTGCGCCTTCCGTGACGAACAAGTCATCGTCCTCGCGGAGTGGGACCGGAGTGTAAAGGTGGCATCCGCTATCGGCAGGTTGACGGTAACGAATCTTCTTGCCGTTCGCATCCAGCGGTTCTTCTCCGAGAAAGCGAAGTTGATGGAACGGTTTGTTCGAGCCGTACAGGATTGGTTTGCCGTCCGCGCCGAGGTACGGAATGTATAAGAAGCCTTGTCCGCACTTCAGAAGGAACTCGTTGACCGTGCGCAGCTTCGCGGCTTCTTCTACCGTGAGCAATCGCCATCCGTAAGAGTCGGCCTGTCGGCGCGAGATGCCCCATTCGCGGAGCTTCGCCGCATAGACCTTCTCCAACGCCGGACGAGAGAGATGATGAGGATTGGGCGCGGATAGTTTAGCCACGAGTCACCGCCTGACAATTCTTCATCTCCTCACGCAAGAACCCGCGAGCCGCGTTGTGTAAGAAAGGATTCACCTTGGGGAAGATGCCGGTGGCGAATCGCTTCTGATAGGCTTCGCAAAGGTGGTCTGGGTCCGCGAGCTTCAGAACCGCAGTCGCACCACGCATCTCGCATCCGACATACTCAAACAAGTCGTTAGCTATTGCGGCCGCAACGAACGCGTGATTGGTGGTACGGAAGATGTAGGTGTCAGGATCAGGTGGGGTGGATGGAGAGAAGATGGACTCGGTCACGAGCGACTCCGGGCCAGTACAAGATCAGCTCGGTTGAGCTGCCCACGAAGCAGTTCAATCTCCGCGGGAACTACTCTCGCACTCGCCGCGTCTACCCGAAGGTATTGGTCGCTTGAGGCCCATCACCCACGCACCCACCTCTTAGTTCAACGGTCTGCTCGTTCGCCGTCCGATGGGGCACTTACTACGATTCAATTGTATCGCGCCGCACCCATAGCAACAAAGGATTATTTTCGACTGAGTTATCCAGTGGCTTAGTGCCTTGGTGGCTTGTGATTGGCTGCGAAGTGACTTGTTGCAATGGAAAATCAGCTCGTACGGTGAGACGGTTAGACGGTAGGGTTTTAGCCTTTTCGAGACTTGTGACGGGCAAGTGCAAATTAGATAGAAACCCCACCGACTAACCGTCTCACCGTCCCACTAGATGCATTAGAATTAGATTCAATTAACCGAACGGTTAAATAGCTTACCTTTTGCTTACCTCGCGACGCCCAGAAGCCAGCGGCAGATCACCGGCGATACCGGGCGAAACCCGAAGTCACCAATCACGTCGCAACCTGTGCCCAACAGGCGTTCTCCCACGCCATCAGTGACTTGCGACTTGTTCAATTGGAGGCTTACGACAGGCAGGTTTCGCTTTAGAAATCCGATGCTCTATCCGCTTGAGCTACGGGCCCCCGTAACGCGGGATTCCCAATGATTATAGGGGAAGCGCGGGGCGTACATTGCTGGAAAGTGTTTGAATTACAGCTCTCGACACCAGTTACGAACGGGTGCCTTGAAAAGCGATCGCCGGCAGGCCCAGGCGGCGGCGCGCCTCGTCCATCATACTGGCCGTGCGCGTGGCGCCGCAGCGCGTCACACCGAGAGCCCGTACCCGCAGCAGTGCGTCCAGGTCGCGAATGCCGCCGGCCGCCTTCACCTGTACGGAAGGCGGAGAATGCTTTCGCATTAACATCAGATCCGCGTCCGTGGCGCCCGATGGCGCATAGCCCGTCGAGGTCTTCACCCAGTCCGCACCCAGTTCGGCGCAGATCTCGCACAGCCGTATCTTTTGATCGTCGTTGAGATACGCATTTTCGAAGATAACCTTCACCTTCCGAGCCGCGGCATGTGTCGCTTCCACCACCTCACGGATGTCCTGCTTCACATACTGCCAATCGCCGCTCAGCACCTTGCTGATATTCACCACCATATCGAGTTCTTCGCCGCCGTCCGCCAGCGCCTGGCGTGCCTCGGCCACCTTGGTCGACGTGCTGTGGCCGCCGTGCGGGAACCCAATCGTGGTGCTCGCCCGCACATTGGAATTGCTGCCGCGCAAACGCTCCGCGCAGTGTTTCAGCGCATAGGGCATGATGCAGACACTCGCCACATCGTATGCCAGCGCCAGCGCAATGCCATGTTCCAATTCGTCCCACGTCAACGTGGGATTCAGGAGCGAATGATCGATCATCTTCGCGACATCGGAATAGGAATAGTCCAAAGCCATATGTACTCACCTCGAAGCCCGGGGAGAGCGCGCAGCTCGGTGTAAGCCGCGCGCTCCGCAAGCCGCAACCAACGCTTTCAGTCCAGCCCCTTCTCCTGCAGACTAGGCCCGCGTCAGGAAAATCGGCAGGCCCAGCTTGTGATCGTATATCGGCCGGTAGCGATCTGTGTTGTACATGGTGGCAATGTCCACTTTGCGCGGCCCCAGTTTTGGGTCGGGGATCGGCACCATCTTGTAGCAGCCGCCGCTGATCGCCGTCATCAGGCCGCTCTTGCCTTCTTCCAGAGCGTCCATCGCCATTCCGGCATAGGTGCTGGCCACCATGCGGTCGACGAAATCCGCGCTGCCGGACCGCAGATCGTAGGTCAGGTCGCTAACCACGGTCTCGTCGCCGGTAGCGTCCCTGATTTCATTGCTCAGGTCCTCCGCCACGCTCATCTTCTTGTGGTGGCCGAAGGCATCGGCTGGGCCGTATTCCTTCACCGTGTAGCCTTCCCACTCGGCGCCCTCGGAAAGAATCACCAGCGAGTAGTTGCTGGGATTGTTGTGTTTGTCGGTAACCAGGATATCGATCAGGTGCTTCAAATTCACTTTGTACTCGGGAATGCAGCAACGCACCGACGTCACGTACGCAGTGTAGAGAGCGGTGTAACCGGCGTCGCGCCCGAACACCCGGAAAATGCCGATGCGCTCGTGCGAGCCGACCGTCGTCCGCTGCCGCTCGATGGCGTCCATGGCGCGCGTGATCGCGGTTGAAAACCCGATGCAGTACTCGGTGTTTTGAACATCGTTATCCATAGTCTTCGGCACCGCGAGCACCTTCACGCCCTGCCGGTCGAGTTCGGCGGCATAGCTGAGGGTGTCGTCGCCCCCGATCGCCACCAGGTAATCAAGTCCCAGCGTCTCGATATTCTTCAGCACCGCCGGCGTCACATCGAACACCGTGCTGGTCACGCCCTTCTTCGTGGATTGCTTGCTTGGAAACTGCTGCCCCTCAAGCACCGGCGGCAGCTTTTGCATCTTAGTGGGATTGGTGCGCGAGCTGTGCAGATACGTGCCGCCGGTGCGATCGATGGTGCGGGTGTTCTCGCGGTTGAGCGGCTGGATATACCGCGTCCGGCTGGCCGGATCTTTCAGATCGACGTGCGTCAATCCTTCCCAGCCACGGCGGATGCCAATAACCTCGCATCCGATCTCGGCTCCCCGGTAGACTACCGATTTAATAACTGAATTCAGTCCTGGGACGTCGCCGCCTCCCGTGAGAATACCAATGCGCTTTCCTGGCATGAAAATGCTCCTTATAAGTATGATGTGCCGTTCAGAATCTCAAGCTTATTTTATAGAAGACCGAGCCAAACGTCGTGGGTGTCTGTGCCTAACGTGTCCTCAGGACGCAAATGGGGCGTAACTGCAACCCCGCCAAGGAATGGCAGGAAAAGGCTGGAGGCGCGGGCCGGAATCGAACCGGCGTATAAAGGTTTTGCAGACCTCTCCCTTACCCCTTGGGTACCGCGCCTGATCTTCTCACTGTATAGCCTTTAGCCTAGTTTGTCGATAGAGTATCGGGTGATTCTGAACACGTGCCGCACGCGCTCGCTATTCGTGTGGGGACGGGCGCCCTCGCCCGTCCAAGCCGAGCGCAGCTCGGCAGCCGCCTCTGGTCACAGCAATTCTGGATTCGCTCTAGTCGCGATCATTCCTCGCTATCGCTCATCTTCTCTCGCGGCAGGTTCTGTGCTACAACACTGGACATGACTTCGATTCCGAAGCCGACTGAGAGTTTCTCCGGTTCCTCGACGGCGCCGAGGACCCTTGCGATAGCAACTGGCGTGGCTGCGAACCTCACGCCCGGGAATGCGCATCATCATAAAGATGCGTCTTCGATTTGTCCCAACTGCTCAACCGAGTTACTGGGACACCGCTGTAAGGTGGTTTGCAAGAACTGCGGTTTTTACTTGAGCTGCTCCGATTTTTATTGAGGCAGATTTTTATCGAGGCAGACGGCGTTCCC
Organism: uncultured Acidobacteriaceae bacterium; assembly: GCA_963722485.1. Taxonomy (GTDB): domain Bacteria; phylum Acidobacteriota; class Terriglobia; order Terriglobales; family Acidobacteriaceae; genus Acidiflorens. Next base: position 24,121 of record CAVRNL010000010.1, on the reverse strand, counting down.
CGATTTGGCGAAACGGATTCGAGCGAGTTTACGCGCGCAGCGACGCGATTTCTTCTTTGAGCTTCTACAATAGTGCAAGACTTCGTTTCAATCCTCACCTCAGGAGATTGGCATGCAACGGAAAGCGAGTGCAGTTTGGAAAGGTGGTCTCAAGGACGGAAAAGGGACGGTTTCGTCCACCAGCGGCGTGCTTTCAAATACGCCCTATTCGTTTACGACGCGGTTTGAAAACACTCCGGGGACGAATCCGGAAGAACTGATCGCGGCGGCGCATGCGGCTTGCTTTTCGATGGCCTTGTCGGCTCAACTGGGAGGCGCGAAGCTGACCCCGGAGAGCATTAGCACGTCCGCGACGCTCACCATGGAGAACATCGAGGGAGGCTGGACCATCACGGCCGTGCATCTCGATGTGGTCGCGAAGGTGCCGGGCGCGAGCGCGGAAGCCTTCAGCACGGCGGCGCAAAACGCCAAGGCGGGCTGCCCGGTATCGAAGGTGCTGAACGCCAAGATTACGATGGATGCCAAACTGGGCTAGAATCCAGCCCCGGAGGGGAGAACCAGCTTAGCCCAGCGCTTCAGCGCTGGGGAAAGTGGAAGAGTTGATTGAAGTCCCGGAGGGACGACCCAGTTCTCACGCGCACTCTAGTGCCCAGACACTAAAGCCTGACCCTAGCTTTGCGAGCGCAAGACCTGGCGTAGCTTGTGATTGATTTTCACCGCTTCCTGCGAGGCCTGATCGATCAGTTCGACCCAGCGGCGTGAGTTCTCGGGCGGTCCTGATTGCGAAATCAGGTAGGTGGCTTGCACGATGGTTTCGAGCGCGTTGCTGAGATCGTGCGCCAGCATGCGGAGTTCCTTCGCCAGTTCCGCGGGGATTTTGTCCGAGGCATTTGCCATGGTCTTCGGCGGCCTGGTGCCTGGCAAACAACGCGGGCCGGGCGAAGCTTACGACGCTCCGCTGGTTTGACACAAGACGCCAGCCAGTAGATATTAGTGTAGTCGCCCTTGGAAAAGGGGCCCTGCCGATTTTTTCTTTTATGCGGATATGGCGGAACTGGCAGACGCGCTAGGTTCAGGTCCTAGTGATCGCAAGGTCGTGGAGGTTCGAGTCCTCTTATCCGCACCAAAAACCAGTTGCCTGTGTCCAGTCGCCAGCGCCCAGTTATCACTGCCTACGATCCCAAATGGCGAAACGATGCAGAGTGATGAGCAGCTCTGCGTAGACACCGCATCGCGAGTAACTGGCAACTGGGTGCTGGCAACTGGCAACTGATTTCACGCGCCCGCGGATAGCCGGTGCGTGCTGCGGCTTTGCGCGATGCCGTATTGGCGGATTTTATAGAGCAGAGCTTTGTAGCTGATCTTAAGCAGCACCGCTGCCTGTTTGCGATTCCAGTTCGTCTCTTCCAGAGCGCGGGCAATAGCTTCGGCCTCGGCTCCATCTTTGGCGTTTCGCGACAGCGACTTCAGGCCGCCGGAGTTTTCAGCGGCCGCGACCGCGCTCCTGCCATCGGCGTGTGCTCCGCTGCCGCCATCGGGACGCGGCTGCAACTCGGATGCGGCGAGCGTTTCGTCTCCGAGAACCAGGTAGCGCTTGATGAAGTTGCTCAGCTCGCGCAGGTTGCCCGGCCAGGAATGGCGCAGACATGCCTCCAGCAACGGGCCCGAAAGTGGCAGCGGGGCACGGGCGTAAGACTCCGACATGCGCGACATGAAATGCTTCAGCAGGATCGGGATTTCTTCCTTCCGATCGCGCAGCGGAGGCAGCGTCATGGTGAAAGCGTTCAGGCGGTAATAAAGATCCTCACGCAGACGCTTGTTGGCGAGCGCTTCTTGAATGTTGATGTTGGTGGCGGCCAGAATGCGGACGTCGACCTTGACCAAAGTCCGGCTGCCCAGCCGCGAGAACTGCTGGTCCTGGAGGACGTGCAGCAGCTTAGCCTGCAGCCCCGGCGGCATTTCACCGATTTCGTCGAGAAGAATAGTGCCTTTGTTGCAGAGCTCGAACTTGCCCGGCTTGGCGTGGTTGGCGCCCGTGAAGGCTCCTGCCTCGTAGCCGAACAGTTCGCTTTCGAGCAGGTCGGCAGGCACCGCGGCGCAGTTTACTTTCAGGAAAGTGCGGTGGGCGCGCGGAGAAAGTTTGTGGATCAGGCGCGCCAGCACTTCCTTGCCGGTGCCGCTCTCCCCGAGCAGAAGCACCGGTATGTCTACGTTGGCGACAAGTGCCGCCTGCGAACGAATCTTCTTCATTGCCGGGCTGGCGGCGACAAAGAACACGTCGTCGCAAAGTTCTTCGATGTCGCCCGCATAGTTCTCGGCCTTGGCCGTGCCCACACATTGTCCAATGACAGCGTCAAGTTCCGCTTTCTGGAAGGGCTTAGTCAGATAATCGATGGCGCCCAGGCGCATGGCCTGCACGACTTTGCGCGTGTCATTCACGCAGGAGAGCATGACCACTTTCAGTCCAGGCCGGAGATGGCGCAGCCGTTCGAGAGTCTGCAGCCCATCGATACCGGGCATCAGCAGATCGAGCAACACCAGGTCGGGCTGCAATCCTCTCTCGACGTGCTCGACCGCTTCTTCGCCGGTGCTGGCGGTTTGAACTTTGTGCTCATCCACTTCCAGCAGGGTACGTATATAGCGCAGCATTCCCGGCTCGTCATCCACCAGCAATATGTTGGCGGTTTGGCTCATTTCGTTCCTCGTGGCGGAGCGCTCAGAACCGGTTTCAGTGGAATGAGAAAAGAAAACTTGCAGCCCGCGCCCGGTTCGCTTTCCACCCAGATCTTGCCTCCCATGCCTTGCAGAAGACGGCGGGCAATGGCTAGTCCCAGGCCCATGCCTTCGGCCGATTCGCTGCCCGGAAGACGAAAGAAATCGTCGAAGATCTCCAGGTGAAACTCCGGCCGAATTCCCGGCCCGGTATCCGCAACCGTGACTTTGACAGCGTTCGGCACCTTCGTCGATTGACGGCGGCGGTCTCCGTTGGACGCGGACTTGCTCACGCTGCGACGCTCCCACATGTGAGGTTCCGCATGCAGCCAGACCGAGCCGCCCTGCGGTGTGTACTTGCAGGCATTCTCCAGAAGATTGGAAATCACGCGCTGGATCTTGGGCCCATCGAATGGAAATTCCGTCAGTTTGTCATTGGCCAGGAAATACAGCGCGAGGCCGCGCTCCTGAAACCGGCCTGACCAGAGCCGGCAAACTTCCGAGAGACATGCGTTCATGTCGCCTTCCACGTACTGCATCCGCAAACCGCCCGTTTCGAGCGCGCTGAAGGTCAGGAAGTCCTGAATGAATTGCTGTAGGCGCTGGCCGCTGGAAAACATGTCGCCCATGACTTCGCGCTGGCGCTCATTGAGCGGTCCGAGTTTCTGACTCTGCAGCAGTTCAATGTAGCCGTTAAGAATCGCCAAGGGCGTCTTAAGATCGTGGGCGGCGGATGCCAGAGCGTTCGTCGTCTTGCGGAAACGGTCGCGCAGTTCTTCCAGTTCGCGGGCCACATCGTCGCCGGAACTGCGCGCGGAAGCCAGCGCCGCCGCGGCCGGCGGCATGACATCTTTCGGGTTTGTGCTGGTGGAGACAGCGGCTTTGTCAGGCATTGAAGCCATGCGAATCCCTTAACGCCTATATTGGGGAGGGTTTGCTACCGTCAGCACGTGGGGGTATTTCGATGCTATGTCAGGTGCATCAGACTGTCAATTGGAAACAGCCCGAAACAGGTACTTGAAGGGAAAAACGTTGCACTTCTTTGGCCTGACCCGTAGTCACTGTAAAGTTATGGCGAGGCGGCATCACTTCGGTAATCTCCGTGATAGTGGCGCGTTTTAGAGTGATTCCAGGCAGGTTCCGCTCTCCTCCGAGTTTGGCCCATGAGGTGCGGCTTTCGGTTGTTGATACCTCTTAATGGTGGTAGACACGTGCGTCCCAGGCTGTCCAAGAAGGAAGAACGCAAATGGGCACGGTTGCACCTCGCCATTCCGGTTTTTGTCCGGAGTCGCGACGGAAGCGGCAAGGAATTACTGGAGTTTGCTACCGCTATCAACATCTCTCCCGGGGGCGCATTGGTAGTAGTTCGCCGTTCTTTGCCGAAATCGGCGCTGGTTTCACTGGAGATTCCAAGCGCTCCCATCGGGCCCACCAACGGCCTGAAGGCCTCTTCGCGGATCATGCAAGCGAAGGCGGTGTGGGTTGCGCACCTCGATGACTACCATCTCCTAGGTTTGAAGTTCGCCCGCCTCCTAGGCACCGACGTGGCGGCCGTTTCCGGCAGACATTTGAGAAGAGCTAGTTCCGCCGTGTGAAATGTTTTTCCCTTCTCCAACCTGTCTTGGGATGGCACTTCGGTGCCATGCTCCAGATTCTCGCTTGCGGCGTATCATCACTCTAAGCCGTTAATAAGTTGAGGGGTTAACAGAACTCCTTCAAGTCGTTTGGCTCTCCTTCCCCGTTTGGTGCTTCGGATGCACTTTTAGTGCATGCGGATAACACCCCGCAATGAGGCATTCGGTCTTATGACGACACTTTCGGTAAATTATTTGGCGCAGTCGCTGGGCGACATTCCCCCTGACAACATTATTTTTGGCCACTCCGAGGTCATGCAGGCGGTGCGTTCGCGAATGGGAAAAGTGGCCGCCGCCAACGTTCCTGTCCTTATTACCGGCGAAAGTGGCACCGGAAAAGACATCGTTGCCCGGCTCATTCATGGTCTGTCTCCATGGAAAACCGGACCTTATGTAAAGGTGAACTGCCCCGCAATTCCCGGAACGCTGCTGGAAAGCGAACTCTTCGGCTACGAGCGGGGAGCCTTTACCGGCGCGGTCGGATCGAAGCCCGGACGGGTCGAGCTGGCCCACCGCGGAACATTGTTTCTGGACGAGATTTCCGAGCTCGACTCATCGCTGCAATCGAAGCTCCTACAACTTTTGCAGGATGGCCAGTTCTGCCGCATCGGCGCCCAGGAAGACAAGAAAGTTGAGGTGCGGGTGGTGTGCGCCACCAACCGCAATCTGGAAGCGGAGATCGAAGCGGGAACTTTCCGCCAGGATCTTTACTACCGCATCAACGTAGTGAACATACGCATGCCTTCGCTGCGGGAACGCCGTGGCGACATTGAAGATCTGTGCGCCTACTTCCTCGAATACTACAATCGCAAATTCAATTGCCGGGCGCGGCCTCTGTCGAACGAAGTGCTGGCGGTGCTGCAGAAATATCATTGGCCGGGAAACATCCGCGAACTGGAAAACCTGATCAAGCGCTACGTGATCCTGGGCCACGAAGAAGTGATCACCAACGACCTGGTGGCCCGCGAGCCGGACTTTTTCAATTCTGAGATCTCGCTGGACGGCCCGATTTCCCTGAAGAAACTGACGCGCCAGTGCGTGCGCGAACTGGAACGCAAAGTCATCCTGAAGGTGCTGCAACACCATCATTGGAATCGCAAGCAATCGGCCCGCACGCTGGGCATCAGCTATCGTGCCCTGCTTTACAAGATTCGCGATGCCGGCTTGCCCTCGAACCGCGCTCTGCGCCTGCGCCAAGCGGAGAAGAACGCCAGCGGCAACAATAGCAATTCAACTAGCGGAGCGGCCGCCGACTGAATCAAGAGGTCAGACGTATGAGGTCAGATTGAAGAGGTAAAGCTCGCTTGCAGGCCGGTTGAAGATTTTGATTCTTACCTCTGCAATCTGACCTCATACCTCTGACATGGTCTTACCCGCCGAGCCTCTCTTCCAGTTCGCGAAGCGCCGCGCTCCACTCGTTCAGCCCCTCCGCTTCCTGCCACAGATCCCTAAGTTCCGAGTTGAACCGCACTTTGTGGACTGCCCGCTGCGCCAGTTCGTTCATCTCAGCGCTCGGAGCGCCTTCAATCTTGCCGACCCATTCCGCAATTTGACGTGGCACAGTCTGAGGAGGAGCACCCTTCGCAGTAGCGACAATCTCGGCGGCCACAATCACGACACCACTCTCGGACGCTTCCAAATAGTCGACTTCATCAGCCGCGCGCGCCAGAATCTGCTTCAAGTCGTCGGGCGTTTTCAAATGCAGCGCGGCAAGAAAATTCTGCGCATCCTCGTTTTCGAAACTCCCCGTCCCCCACCCAGCCATGAACCCTCCGGCCTGAATTATAGAATGCGCGGCGCAGTCCTTTTTTCATCGAACCATTTCCGTCTAGCCGGCAAGCCGAGAGTTGTCGCGAAACTTCCACGGCTGCCAATCACAAAAGTAAGTGTTCCACGTTTGACATGATCGGGCCAGACCCGATCATCCGTTGACTGGTGGACGCCCCGTCTTTAAGATGAGGTGACCCGAGAGCCAGGCATCTCCGGAATGATCGGCCAATCCATCTCGCACTACCGCATTGTGGAGAAGTTGGGCGGCGGCGGGATGGGCATCGTGTACAAGGCGGAAGACCTCAAGCTCGGCCGCCACGTCGCCCTGAAGTTCCTTCCCGACGAGCTCGCCAAAGACCCGCAAGCCCTCAGCCGTTTTCAGCGCGAAGCCAGGGCCGCGTCCTCGCTGAACCACCCCAACATCTGCACCCTCTATGAAATCGACGAGGCCGACGGGCGAACCTTCATCGCCATGGAATTGCTCGAGGGCCAGACGCTCCGCCATCGGATCGCGGGCAAGCCGATGGAGATTGAAGCGGTTCTCGATCTGGGCATCCAGATCGCCGACGCTCTCGACGCCGCACACTCAAAAGGCATCGTCCATCGCGATATCAAGCCCGCCAACATCTTCGTCACCAATCGAGGTCAGGCCAAGATTCTCGATTTCGGGCTGGCCAAGATCTCGTTCAAGCCCCAGACCGTTGCCCTGAGCGCCCCGACCATCGAGTCCGAGGAACATCTCACGAGTCCTGGCAGTGCGCTGGGCACGGTCGCCTACATGTCGCCGGAGCAGGTGCGAGGCAAGGAACTCGACGCCCGCACCGATCTGTTCTCGTTCGGCGCGGTTCTCTATGAGATGTGCACCGGAACGCTGCCTTTCCGCGGCGACACTTCGGCGCTGATCTTCAACGCGATTCTGGAACATGCTCCCGTAGCTCCGGTACGACTGAATCCCGACGTGCCAACCGAACTGGAACGGATTGTCAATAAGGCTCTGGAGAAAGACCGCGACATTCGCTTCCAGTCCGCCGCCGAGCTTCGGGCCGACCTCAAGCGGCTGAAGCGGGACACGACCTCCGGGAAGATCGAGGTTGTGGCCGCTCCGGCACGCGCTCGCAAATTGAGCTGGCAGTGGGCGGTTGCAATCTTCCTGTTGATCCTGATTGGAGCCGGTATGCTCGTCTGGCTCACTTCTTCACCGCCTCCGCCCAGAGTGTTGGCCACCACCCAGCTTACGCGCGACGGTATCGCCAAGTACGTCGTGGCGACCGATGGCTCCCGGCTATACATAGATGAGATCGGAGACACCTACCGGATCGTGCAGGTTTCCACCGGCGGAGGGGAGACATTGCCGATTCCAACTCCGTTTGCCAATACGTACGCCGATGACATATCACCAGATCATACGCAGCTCTTGGTGGGTAGCTTTGTGGGAACCGAGTCCGAAGGTCAGATGTGGAGTCTGCCTCTGCCCTCTGGAGCGCCTCGCCGTCTCGGCGATATTGTCAGCCACTGTGCCGCATGGTCACCGGACGGCCGCCACCTCGTATTTTGTAAGGCCTCGGATCTATACCAGGCGAACGCCGATGGCACCGATCCTCACAAGCTGCTCACGGTATCGGGCACGCCTATCTTGCTCCGCTTCTCTCCGGATGGAACCCGTATTCGCTTTACGATCCGACGGCCCGAGAACAACCTTCCGCGCTCTACGAGATTCGATCGGACGGCAGCAATCTTCATCCCCTACTGCCGGGATGGCATGACCCGCCCAGCGATTGGGGGGGCCAGTGGACACCAGACGGCCGCTACTATTTTCTTCTGAACTCAACTCCTGCCGGAGACAGCATCTGGGCGATGCGCGAATCATCGGGGCTGTTTCACCGGCATTCTTCCGCGCCCTCCCAAGTGACCATCGGTCCGCTGTCCTTTGGGACCCCGGTGCCCAGCGCCGATGGCAAGAAACTGTTTGTAGATGCGAGGCAGGGCCGCGGAGAACTCGTCCGCTACGACCCCAAGTCCAGGCAATTCGTGCCATTTCTTGCCGGGATTTCGGCGGGCGAACTGGACTTCTCGCGCGATGGCAAGTGGGTCGCCTACGTCACCTATCCCGAGCACACGCTCTGGCGCAGCCGCGTGGACGGCAGCGATCGCTTGCAACTAACCTACCCGCCGGTTTTACCCGGCCTGCCCCATTGGTCTCCCGATGCTACCCAGATCGCCTATGTGGATATCCAGCCCGGCCGGCCTTACAAGACGTTTCTGATCTCTGCCCAAGGTGGTGCGTCTCAGGAAATGCTCTCAGAAAACCACACCCAGGTGGACGCGACTTGGTCCCCAGACGGCAAGAAAATCGCCTTCGGGCGAAACGGGGCCGCGAGTTACGAAGTACAAACCATCTCTATCATCGATCTCGTCACTCATCAGGTCTCTACCGTCCCTGGTTCGGAAAATCTCTTCAGCCCACGCTGGTCGCCCGATGGTCGGTATCTGGCAGCGCTTAGCCTGGATTCTACAAAGCTGCTGCTCTTCGACTTCAAAACCCAGAAATGGTCCGACTGGATCACTGAGCCGGGCATAGTGGGCTATCTCAACTGGTCGCCAGATGGAAGTTATCTTTACTACGACAACGCCTACACCGACCATCCGACTTTTCGCAGGGTTAAGGTTGGCCAGATTCACTCGGAACTCCTGGTCGATCTAAAGGGGCTGCCCAGGTACTTAACCCCTCCCGCCGTTGGCTGGAGTGGCATTGCTCCCGACGGCTCAGCACTCTTTATCCGCGACTTGAGTACCGACGAAATCTACGCGCTCGACCTGGACTTGCCCTAGCTCTACGTCGTCACTAAAGCCATCGCCTCACGCCCAAAACGTCCGGTCCAGCGTCCGGTACTGAATCGCCTCGGCGATGTGTTTCGGTTCGAGCTGCGGAATTCCATCGAGGTCGGCAATCGTGCGCGCAACTTTCAGGATGCGGTCATGGGCGCGGGCGCTGAGTCCTTGCTGCGCCATGGCGCGTTCGAGCAGCCGCTCGCAATCGGCGGAAAGCTCGCAAAACTTCCGAATCGACTGCGGCGGCATTTGCGCGTTGCAGTAAAGTTTCTCGCGTCCGGAAGAAAAGCGCGTCAGCTGGATCTCGCGGGCGCGAATCACCCGCTCAAGTATCTTGGCTGAACTTTCCGGCTCCGTCGTGCTGCGCATCTCTTTGTAGTTCACCGCCGGAACGTCGATGTGTATGTCGATGCGGTCGAGCAGTGGCCCCGAGATTTTAGATATGTAGCGCTGGATCATCGGCGGGGTGCAATGGCATTCCCGGGTGCGATCGTTGTGAAATCCGCAAGGACAGGGATTCATGGCGGCGGCCAGCATGAAGCGCGCGGGAAAGGTCAGCGACATAGCGGCTCGCGCGATGCAGACAGTACCGTCTTCGAGCGGCTGCCGCATGACTTCAAGAACGTTGCGCGGAAATTCGGGAAGTTCGTCGAGGAACAGAACTCCATTGTGAGCCAGTGAAACCTCGCCCGGCCTCGGGATGGCGCCACCGCCGATCAGCCCCGCGTCTGAGATGGTGTGATGAGGCGCGCGGAAAGGGCGCAGGCCGACGAGTCCCGCGCGCGCGTCGAGCACGCCCGCCACGCTGTGAATCTTGGTAGTCTCCAGCGCTTCTTCGAAAGTAAACGGCGGCAGGATGGTCGGCATGCGTTTCGCCAGCATGGTTTTTCCCGATCCTGGAGGCCCGATCATCAGAATGTTGTGGCCGCCGGCGCAGGCGACTTCGAGGGCACGCTTGGCGGTTTGCTGGCCGCGAACGTCTTTGAAGTCCACATGGAACTGCTGCGCATGACTGAGCAGTTGATCGGTGTCAACCTGTAGGCGGGGAATGCCGTTCCCGCAGTTGATGAAGTGAATGACCTCCAGCAGCGACTTGACCGGGTACACCTCAACTCCTGCGACCATGGCAGCTTCGCGAGCGTTGACTTCGGGCACAATCAGCCGTTTTACCTTCGTCCGGCGAGCCTCGATGGCAATAGGCAAAGCGCCGCGAACTCCGCGCAGGCTGCCGTCGAGCGAAAGTTCGCCGACAAACAGCGCGTCGGAAATCTCCTTCTTATTCAGACCGCCGTACGCGCCCAGGATGCCAAGCGCCATGGGCAAGTCGAACCCCGAACCTTCTTTACGGATGTCGGCGGGCGCCAGATTGATCGTGATCTGGGTAGGAGGAATGTCGTAGCCGCAATTCTTCAACGCCGAGCGAACTCGGTCGCGGCTTTCGCGGACGGCGGCATCGGGCAAGCCGACCGTGTGAAAGTGGTCTTCCGTCATTTTGATGCCAGAAACGTCCACTTCAACCTCGATGATGTTGGCATCAATGCCATAAACGGCAGCACTCAGGGTCTTATAGAGCATGGGGACACCCGTGGGCACACGAAGGGGACGATTCGGATGGGAGATTCCTTCCGACATCATAGCCTGCGCGAACCCGCCTCGCTGTGACGGCCATCACCCGGTTACCGTGACGGAACGTTTCTGGAACGTTCTGCCCTGAACCGCCGATTTCAGTGCTACGCTAGGGGCAATCTGGCGGAGTACGTTTTGCGCCAGCGGAGTCCCCCAATGCTCGACGAAGATCCCACTCCAAATCGGCCCGATCCGCCGTCAAACCGGTTGGAACGCGAAGAAAGCCAGTTGTGGCGCTGGGCGCTTTGGCTGCTCGTTTTGTTTGCGGTGGCGGTGGCGGCGTTATCGTGGCAACAACTGGAGGATCTCCACCTGCCCTACCGGCTCTGGGTGATTCCAGTCGGACTCGTCGTGCTCGCCATCTTGTTTGCCACCTATGCCTTCGGGCGCAAGCGCGAGGTTTCCGAGCTCAAGCAGATTCTGAAGGGCTTTCAGAATCAGGCGGGAGTCACTCCCTCCGAGGAGCAACTGGACCAGTTGGGCCAGTTGATCATGCGTTCGCAGCGCAACTTCAAGGATCTGATCGATTCTCTGGATGACGTAGCGCTCGCCATCTCCCTCGATGGAACCATGAAAACCGTAAACCGGCGAACCACGGAAATTCTCGGCGTTCCTTACCCCCAGTTGGTCGGTCATAAGCTTGAGGAATTCCTGGGTGCGCCGCTCCATGCGGAGGCGCCTGGGAGCATGGATCGCTTCCTGGAGAAGCGGAACTGGTCGGGAGTGGTCGAGGTCCACCTTAAGAGCGACTCCCGGCGTCTTTACTACGACTGCGTGGTCAACGCCATCGTCAAGGGCAGCGAGGTGACCGGCGTCAGTGTGCTGGCGCGCGACATCACCGGGCATCGCGAAAAGGAGCAGCGCTTCACCCAGTTGTTCGAATCTCTCCAGGAAGGCGTGTATATCAGCACTCCGGAAGGCAGGCTGCTCGAGGTCAACCCGGCGCTGGTGACAATTTTGGGATACGAGCGCAAAGAAGATCTATTGAACCTGCCGCCCGAAGGTCTCAATGCGGATGCCGGGGATCCCGTGCTCGGACGCGGAGGAAGCCAGAGCGGCCGCACCCGCACGCGAGAGCTTCGACTGCGAAGAAAAGATGGCGGAGTCGCGGTGTGCGTCGATACCTCGAGCGGCGTGATCGAAGCGGGACGGGTTGTCCGCTACCATGGCACGCTGGTGGACGTCACCGAAAAGCGCGCACTGGAGCGGCAGTTGCGCCGGCAGGAAGAATTCCGGCGGCATCTGCTCGAAAGCTTCCCCAACTTGATTCTGGTGCTAGATCTGAAGGGGCAGTACACGTTCGTGAGCGCGCGCATCGCCGAGCTCCTTGGGTACGGGCCGGAACATCTCCTGGGCAAGAGCGTCGAGGATGCCGAGAATACTTCTCCGGAATTGGCGGCACTCTATCGCACCGTCGCCACCGGCGAGAGTTCGCTGACCTCCTGCGAATACGGCTCCCGGCACCACGACGGCACCTGGCGCACCATGCTCGGCGTGGCCAGTCCGCTGCTCGATGCCGAAGGCAAACCAGCCGGCGTGATTATCTCCGTCCGCGATGTGACGGTGGAGAAGAAGCTGGAGCAGCAGATTATCCAGAGCGAACGTCTCGCGGCCATGGGCCAGATGATCGGCGGCTTCGCGCACGAACTCAACAATCCCCTGACCGTCATCTTAGGCAATGCCGAACTGCTGCAGGAATCGGAGGTCAGCGAATCCGCGCGCAAGCCGATTGCAGCTCTGCGCCAGGAGGCAAGGCGTGCCGCCGAAATCGTGCAGAACTTGCAATACTTCGCCCGGCCACCGGCTCCGGGACGCAGCCAGGTCAATCTCAATGAACTCGTGCAGCGCACCGTGCAGATGCAAGCGTATCCGTTGCGCAAGAGCAATATCACGGTCGACTTTTTGCCCGAACCAGCAATCCCCGCGATCGTCGCCGATCCCAATCAGTTGATGCAGGTGTTCTTGAACCTCCTGCTGAACTCGGAGCAGGCGATCCGCGAAAGCCGCGAAAAAGGCACGATCCGTGTGCGCCTCGGACGCCAGCCCGACTCGGTATGGCTAGTGTTTCAGGACGATGGTCCGGGGATCGCACCCGAAAACCTGGCCCACATTTTCGATCCCTTCTTCACCACCAAACGTCCCGGCCGTGGCACCGGCCTGGGACTAAGCATCTGCAAGACAGTGCTGCGCGAGCATGGAGGCAACATCGAAGCAGCCTCGGCTCCGGGAGGAGGCGCGGTGTTCACTATCACGCTGCCGCTGGGAACCACTCCAGAAACGCCAGCAGTCGCGCAGTAGACGGAGAACCGATGAATGGAAGATGCCTGCCCTGGGTCAGAAATCTTTTAATCACTCTCGGCGCATTTTGGCTGTCCCTCCAAGCACTGGTCCTATTCGCATGGCTATTCGGCAGACTGAACAGCAGAGTCATCTACGGCGACGGCGTGCTAGACGCAATTGCGATGGGAGTGATGACCTCGATGGGAAGGGCTATGACCGCCGCCCTAGCTGCAGCAATTGTTGCGTTGTCAGCAGCAGGCCCAAAACCCGAGCGCTGGGCATTCATAGTTGCGGCACTCTACGTGGTAGACGTTCCGGTGCGCATGCACTGGCATTTACCTCCGACAGCATGGGACCGATTGTGGCAGAGCGTTGACTTGCTGTGGCCGGCATTCGCATGTGTCGTTGTCGCAATCGTCACTGCCAGGTTGCGGCGCAAATGGGGTGACGCGGGAAGCAAGAAAGCGCTTTGGGTACTGGGGGCAGCGCTGGTCGCATCCGTTTCGTGTTCTGTCATTTGGCCCCAAGTGATGCTGCATAGTAAGGCCGCCCACCGGGTAACCGTTGAGGAAGTCTTGAAACAGCTTCAATCGAATACTCCCGTCGGCACCGGCCGACCAGCAGTTGAGAGTTATCTAGATTCTCGATCAATAACCCATTCGTACGTCGACAACCCCGAAGTTCCGAATGAGCGCAGAGTGGAGCTTGCGCTCATTCGCGACACGTCTCAATCGTGGTTGGCGCGGGGAGACATCGAGATTCGTTTTCGCTTTGACCAGTCGGATCGGCTCTTGGATTACTCCGCCCACGAGGTCTTTAGGGGACCATGACCCCACCGGCAAACTGCGACATGAATTTGGATTGTCATCCTGAGCGAAGCAAAGGACCTATGCATTTGAAGCCGCCGGAGTGCAAGGGTCCAACAACGCGATGAGGCAACGAGAGAGAGCGAGTTGTGATGTCGTGCGAACTTTTCTTCGCGTGCGAATCGCGCAGGTGACTTTGGTACATCGTTGCATGCAACCGTTTCGATCATTTTTCTCTTGACTTCGTTCTGCGTTGACTCTATACATTCAATCAGTTGCAACAAAATACCGTTGCGAAATTCCATGCAGAATGGAAAAGGGAGAATAGATCCATGGCAACCAAAAAGAAAGCAAAGAAGAAAAGCAGCAAGAAGCACTAAGCACTGGCAACAGGCAACGACAAAGGGGACGCGATGAGCGTCCCCAAAGTTTTTTGCAGCGTCGATTCCAAAACCGCCCTACCATCGCAACGTTTTCCCCTGTGTTCCTCTGTGTCCCCTGTGGTTCAAGCTTTTCCCATGTACCGCAAACCCCGCTGCGGCAAATCGCAAGGCATTCTCTAATGGACGCGGCTCGCCGATTTCTTCTGCGGACCCGCGACCATCTTCTCCGTCGCCGGACAAAGATTGCGATAGGGACAATACGCGCAGTGATACCCAACCTTCGGGGCAAACCGTCCCGCCGCGATTCCGTCCGACGCGTCCTGCACCCGCGATTTCGCCGCTTCCAACTCGCCCTCGAGCCGCGTCGTGGAGATGGTCGTGCTATTTTCGAGATTATGGAAGATCAGGCGGTCGGCGCGCTTTCCCCACGTCTCCCTGGCGGCGAGCGCATACAAGGAAAGTTGCAGGCTCTCGTCGGCATCCTCTTGTAACTTCGGCTTGCCCGTCTTGTAGTCCACGATGGCAACCGTGTCCGGGCCCGTGCGATCGATGCGATCCACGCGTCCGCTCAACTTCGCCGGCCCCACTTGCAGTTCAAATTTGCATTCGGTCTCGATCACCTCAGGCGGCGGAGCACTGCGGGCAAATTCGAAAAACTGCCGCAACTGCTCAAATCCCTGCCGCAGATACAGCTCATATTGATAGCGGTCGGCAATGCCCGCGGACGCCAGATCAGACCGGAACTGCTCCAGCAAGTCGTCGTCGCCGATCTCGCGCCCGTAGCGCTGCGCATCGTAGAACGTGTGCAGGATACGATGCATGGCCGCTCCGTAGTGCAGCGACGCGGGGACGTCTCGCGGCAGGTTCCACTCCCTTTCAAGCTTGAAGCGAAGCGGGCACTCTTCGTAGATTTCAATCGCCGACGCGCTCAGGCCGGTAACGAAGCTGGCCGAAGGCGGCATCAGCAGCCACGCGGCAACGTTCGATTGCTGCAAGGCGATTCTCTGCTCCTCCTCGGCAAACAAGGTATCCTGCACGGCGGCCGCCGATCGCGTAGACCAGAATTTCTTGTAAGCCGGTCGAACCATGAACTCCCGCAGAAACTGGGTCGGCTTCGGATCCTTCTTGCCCCTACCCTGGTGCGCGTAGATTGCGAGCGTATCCTTGGCGCGCGTCATGGCCACATAGAAAAGTCGCCGCTCTTCTTCTTCGTGCAGCGCTTTGTCGTCATTCCCACAACTGTCCGAAGCAGACGCGCCCGGCCGCCGCAGTTCCGCCGGAAAAGCAATCAGCGGCTCATGGTAGCCAGTCGGGAACGAGGTGGACGAACCGCGCAGGACGGCGACGTGCCGGTATTCGAGCCCCTTGGCGGCGTGCGCGGTCAAAAGCTGCACCGCATCGTCCATGCTGCGCGGAAGCGCAATCGTGCCCCGCGCCTGGCCAAAATAATCGAGGTACTCAAGAAACTCCGAAGGGCTCCCGGTCTCGGCAATCGCTTTCTTGTGCCACTCTTCCACAAACTTCAGAAACGCGCGCACCAAGTCCGACCTCTGCAGATCGAAGTGCCGGATCACAACCTTCACCGCCTCGTCCGCGCGAGTCCCGTCCTTCCCGACTTCGCGGTGAACGCTCTCCACGCTTTCCAGCACCGCTGGACCGCCCGCGAGCTTTCCCAGCACCGCGCGAAGATCGAGGTCCTGCCGCCGCACGGCTCTCATCGCCGCCCGCAACTCCACTGGATTAATGCCGAATTGGGGCAGCGCCGCCACGCGAAAAAGCCCGGCGGCATCGTTGGGAGACACAGCGGCGGTCAGGCAAGCCACTACGTCGCGAACCTCTGGCGTGTCGAGCACGTCCAGACCTTCGATGGCGAATGGAATGCCCCTCTCGGCAAATTCATGCACCACTTCATCGCGATGGTTGTGCTGTCGATAGAGCACAGCAAAATCGCTCCACCGGCAGCGCTGGTCGTTATCCTTATCCTTGTCCTTGCGTTTCCTCTGGATTCGACGGGCAAGATCGGTAGCCTCGACTTCTTTATGCATCCAGGTAACAATTTCAACCAGCGGCGCGGCTGCGGCCTCCCCTTGCTTCGCCTCCTCCTCGCGTAGCGATTCCAGCGGCGCCCGCCGGTAGGAAATTGAAATCCCTTTTTGCGCGGGCGTTTGTCCAAACCCTTGTCCGAACACTGCCGGATTGTCATTCACAATGCCAAATGCGCATTGCAGAATCGGCGAGAGCGAGCGCCGATTCTTTCCCAGTACAACCATTCGTGCCGTGGGGAAATTTTTCAAGAACAGCGTGAATGCTTCACTGGATGCGCCGCGGAACTGGTAGATCGCCTGGTCCGGATCGCCCACGGCAAAAACGTTTGCCGCCGGTCCCGCAAGCAGCGAAAGAATTTCGACCTGGGCAAAGTTCGCGTCCTGGAATTCATCCACCAGCAGAAAGCGAGTGCGGCGCCGTTCTTCCTCAAGCAACGATGGATCGTCCTTCAGCAACCGATAAGCCTTGGTGATCATATGGCCGAAGGTGCCCAGGTTCTTTTCCAGCAGCATGTTCTCCACGGTGGCGAACACGCGGGCGATTTCCCGGCAGCGCTCCAATATCTCCGCGTCTTCCAATTCCGTTTGCTTCTTCGACCGGACAACTCGGGGAAGCGGAACCTCGCCGCATTCGAGGCGTTCGACGTAGCGCCCGTATTCCGCGGGGCCGATCAGTTCGTCCTGGCATCGACGCATGAAATCGAGCAGGCTGTCGAGAAACTGGCCGACGTTAGCAGCGCGCACAAAGTGCTTCAGACGCAGATCGCGAATACGGCGCCGCAAGTACACCCAGAGATCCTTGTCGTCGAGCACACCAAAATCAGCGCCGCGACGCTGCAGCAGTCCGTTACACCACGCATGAAATGTGCATGTCTGCAGCCCGTCGATGGCTGTGCCCTTCAGTTCCCCCCGAACCCGCGCCATCATCTCCGCGGCGGAATTTTCGGTATAAGTGAGCGCAAGAATTTCGTCGGGCCGAGCGTGCCCTTCGCGAATGAGATTGGCCACGCGCTGCGTAAGCACGGTGGTCTTCCCGGTGCCGGCGCCGGCGATCACCAGCATCGGGCCATGCACATGTCCGATAGCCTGCCGCTGGCGTTCATCGGGCAGAATTTTCGGCGCAGGCGAGGCAGTCGAAATCACTTGAGAGGCCACTAGCCGGAGAATATCAGAGCAGCTTGTGGATGTGGGGATTCACCGCAGCGCATTCCGCTCGTGTGGGGATGGGCGCCCTCGCGAGCCTGCCCTGAGCGAAGCCGAAGGGTCCAAGCCGAGCGCAGCTCGGCAGCTGCCAGCGGCCACAGCAACTCTGGATTCGCTCTAATCGAGGATTCACCGCAGCGCTTCAAGGGCCAGCGCGGTGGCGACGATAGCCGCGGTTTCGGCTCGCAGGATGCTGTCGCCAAGCGAGGCCGCAGTCCATCCCGTTTCGTCGAACCACGTAAGCTCCCCGTCGGCCCATCCGCCCTCTGGGCCCACGGCCAGTGCCACTTCGTCTGCGAACGACTGGGACTGCAAAATGTCTCTCAGCCGACTATCTTCTTCCGATCCCGCAAGCGACTCGGAGAGAACAACGCGCAGCGCGCCAGGGGCCAGCACACCTTCGTCCGCGAGGCTTTTCAATTTGACCGGCGCAGCAATCTCAGGCGGCGCCACTCTGCGCGACTGTTCCGCCGCCTGGCGAACGATGCGTTGCCAGCGTTCGTGGCGCTTCCCTGCGGCAGTAACAAGATGAGCATCGCTTCGGCGCGCGATCACGGGGATGATGCGAGATACTCCAATCTCCGTGCACTTCTCGATCGCCCATTCCATGCGGTCGAACTTGAAGATGGCAAGGGCCATCGTAATTCTTGGAGCGCTCAGCCGCGTGGACCTTAAACTGAGGCCTTGCTTCTTCCCAAGCGCAAACTCGACGCGATCATAGGAGATCGTAGTGATGGTTCCGCGACGAATCTCGTCCCCGGTTGCGATGTCGAACTCCTGCCCAACTTCGGCGCGCAGGACGCGGGCCAGATGCGCGGCATGTTCGCCCACCAAAGCAGCAGTGTCTCCGGTCACTTCGTCGGCAATCCAGCGGCGGCGAGTCATGAATCAGATCTCAGATCTCGGTTCTCAGTCAAAGCTCATTCATTAAGTCAGCGCAAGAAGCTTGAATCTGGGTACTAGGTACTGGCAACTGGGTACTGGCAACTGGCAACTGCCCTAAGCGAACATATCCTTAACCCGTCCCAACAGCGACCGGCTCTGCGGTTTGTTCTCCACCGGGGACAGTTCCCCTAACTCGGCCAGCAGTTCGCGCTGGCGTTTGCTAAGTTTCCCGGGTGTTTGTATTCGTACCTCGACGTAAAGATCGCCTTTGCCATGCCCATTGAGCACCGGCACGCCTTTGCTCCGTATGCGAAACGTGGTTCCCGACTGCGTCCCTTCAGGCACTTTCAGCCTGTGTTCTCCCTCCAGCGTCGGAACCATAATCTCGATGCCGAGCGCGGCTTGCGGAAACGAGATCGGAACCACGCAGTGCAGATCGTTACCCTCGCGCTCAAAGAAGGCGTGCTCTTTAACGTGCAGGACAACATACAAATCACCAGCCGGCCCTCCGAACGCTCCCGCTTCGCCCAAGCCAGTGAAGCGAATTCGCGTGCCGTCTTCCACTCCGGCGGGCACCTTCGCTTCCACCACGCGCTCGCGCAGCAAGCGGCCTTCCCCTTTGCACTTCGGGCAGGGATCGGTGATTACGTTGCCCGCACCCTGGCAGGTGGGGCAGGTTCGAGCGATGCTGAAGAACCCCTGCTGATACCGCACCTGGCCTCGGCCATTGCATGACCGGCAGCTCACCGGAGCCTTGCCCGGCGCGGTGCCGGCTCCGCGGCAAGCATCGCAAGTCTCATGGCGGCGGACATTCACTTCCTTATCGGTGCCGAAGACCGCTTCATCAAATTCGAGATTCAAATCTTCACGCAGGTCGGCTCCGCGCTGGGCACGGCTGCGGCGACGGCTGCCCTGGCCGAACGCGTCCCCGAAACCGAAAATGTCGCCAAAGATGTCGCCAAAATCCTGGAAGATAGCAGGATCGAATCCAGCCGGCCCTGCGCTGCTGCCGCTGACGCCAGCGTGCCCGAAGCGGTCGTACAATGATCGCTTCTCGCTATCGGCGAGAATTGCGTATGCTTCAGTGATCTCCTTGAACTTCTCCTCCGCGTCGGGATTGTTGGGATTGCGGTCGGGATGGTGCGTCATCGCAAGCTTGCGATAAGCGCTCTTGATTTCAACGTCGGTGGCAGCGCGGGTGACACCGAGGACTTCGTAGTAATCGCGTTTCGTGTTGGCGGCCAGAAACTCCCCCCAGGTTATATTCGGTCACTGGTGTTACTCTTCGGTCGTTAGTCGCTGGTCGTTAGTCGCTGGCAAACCCTTAACCTCCGAACGACTAGCGACTAACGACCAACGACTGGTTCTATCCGCGGCTATTGCGAGCGACCCGCACCATCGCGGGACGCAGCAGCCGTTCCTTGTACTTATACCCGCGCTGCAGTTCATCGACGACGTGGTGATCCGGGACTTCGTAGGTATCCACCATTTCGACAGCTTCGTGAACCCGCGGATCGAAAGGCTGCCCGACCGCAACAATCGGCTGGACTCCGATTTTCTGCAACGTATCCTGAAACTGCCGATAGATGAGTTCGATGCCGTTGCGGAATTCTGTGGAGTCGGCGTTAGCTTTCAATGCGCGCTCGAAATTGTCGAGGGTTGGCAGAAAGTTCTTGATCACGTCGGCCGCGGCAAATTCGCGGAAATCTTGCTGCTCTCGCACCGCGCGCTTGCGGGCATTGTCGAATTCCGCCTGCAGACGAGCCAGGCGGTCGAGCAGCGCGTCGCGTTCGGCCGTGAGCTTTTCCACTTCCGAGGCCGCACCCACATCGGTTGGCTTGACCGCGATCGGGTCCGGAGCGGATTCTTCTCCGTTTTCCGCCGGCGGAAGCTCGTGCTCCAGATCCTCGCGCTTCGGATCCTGCCGCCTCAGATCGAGGTGCCCATCGGTTTTTCCATTTCCTTTTCCCATACTGCCGATTACTCCGATTCGTTCAAAAGTCTGTCGAAAAGCCGCGCGATGTACGACACCGCCGACATGGTGTGTTGATAATCCAGCCGCGTAGGTCCAATCACGGCCAGCGATCCCATCACTTCTCCGCCGACCCGCGCAGGAGCGCCAATCAGCACGAAATTCTGCAAATTCGAAGCCGGCAGCGCCTCATCGAGCCCGATCACCACCCGCACCGCTTCCTGCCGTGTGTCGAGATAAGCGCTGAGCAGCTTCACAACTTTCTCTTTCTCTTCAAGTGTCCGCAGCATATCCTGCAACCGCTGGCGATCTTCCGCACCGGTCACGTTGTTCATCACCAGGTTCGCAGCTCCTTCCACGAACACCGCCTGCGTGTCGTCGCTAGCAGCCAGCGCCCCCTGCTCGTAGAGCTGCTCAATCGACTTCATCAGCCGGTCATACTCGCTGCGCTCCTGTTCGAGGCGGCGCGCCAGCTCGGCGCGCATGTCGCCCATCGTCCAGCCGCGAAAATTTTCATTGATGTAGCGCGCGGCCAAGTCGAGATCCGATTGCGGAATATCCAGCCGAAGCACTCGATCACGCACCACTCCCGAGCGCGTGACCACGACCGCCAGCACCTTCTGATCGCCCAGCCGCGAAAAGTAAACATGCTCCAGCGCGTTCCGCGGTCCGCTGGTGGCCACCGTGATACCCACGCTGTGCGAGATCAGGGAGAGCACATGCGACGTGCGCTCCATGAACTCCTCCACATCCGTGACTCCGGTCAAAGTGTCCTGAATGATGCTCTGATTCTCGTGCGAAAGATGCGCTTCCCCACTAAGCTGCTCGACATAATAGCGATAAGCCTCCGCCGTCGGCACGCGCCCCGCCGAAGCGTGCGGCTGCTCCAGAAATCCAGCATCGGCCAAGTCCGCCATCACGTTGCGGATGGTGGCCGCACTCAGTCCTTCGCGGCTGGCGCGCGCCAGTGTGCGCGACCCTACCGGCTCTCCGCTGGCGATGAATGTCTCGACGATAGCGGTCAGGATTTCGCGTTCCCGCCCGCCGGCTGGCCCTGCTGGCATATCGACCCGAGTCTCGGAGCGGAACCGCCCATCTAAATACTTTAGATGCAGTGGCTTAGATTAGGATTCCACCACTCCTTAACTGAATTCTAGGGAGCGCCAGCAAGGGTGTCAAGGATCGGGCGGGATCAGCAGTATATCCCCCTCGAAAGTACCCGACCCTGTCCTTTCGCCAGAAGTTCAGCGGGGTTCTGAGTGCTATCGCCTGTGGGTGTTGAAAAACTCTTTTAGAGGTGTTTCGGCCAGAAATTTCCTTCGTAAGTTATTGAATGTTGGTTGGCCGGAGACGCTGAAATGCAGCAAAATTACTGCTTTGGTTCCTTTTTCAACACCCACGCCTGTTTTCGGAAATTGACGAATCGGAAAATCGCGCTGCGCTCATTTCCCCACGATCCTTTATCCTCTAGGCATAAGAGGATCCTCAGAAAATGGGCGCGGATTGGGTGTGCTTATTTAACAAACGACTTTGTGACCAGATCATCTTGTTGGCCCCGGCAAACATCCCGGCGTTTGTGGAATCCCATCTTTCAGTGCTGCGTGACGCCAGCGAGTTCAAATGCGGATTCGCGCAAGACGTCCCGGCCAGCGTTCGATTTAGGAAACTGCAGGAGCAGGGCCGCACGTATGAGGAATTAAGGGCCGGTTTGGCGGAACATCTCTGCGTTTCCAGTGACCGACTCACCATCGACTACTGGGGCTGCTATGCCGAGCTTTTCGCCAGTGGGGACCCGCTGGGTTCGATTCCAGACTACAAGCTCTTCCCCCACATCGAACAGCAGTCGTATCTGCTATTGCGACCCGAGCACGTTGCCCGAATGCTAGCTTCACTCGAGCAACATCGGCAGGAGCTGCGTGTCATGCAAGAGCCGCAACTGGCTCAATTACGTCGGTGGAAGTTGCAGTGTGTGGAAGACTCCGGCTACATGGTGGCGTACTCCTATGACGTTTAGTTGGCGTAACATCCCCATTTCACTCATCGACCGGACTTTGAGCGTTAATGCCTGTTTTAGGCCGATTGCTTTCCTGGGGCGAGCGCGATGAGGGCAACCCCGACAATAACGAGTGCTGGTATGTCACCTAGCAGATGTCCGTGTTCGCTCGCATTGTGGAATGCCTGCACCGCCATAATGGCAGCGTGGACGAGGCTCGACCACGCCGTGAAGGCAATCAGGCTGCGATTTGCCGAGGGGTTACGGGATGCGAGCAGAAGGAAAATACCGAGTGTGGCATAGACGCCAAGGATCATCTGCTCGTATTCCGGCTGATTAGGCTGCCATCGCCAGCCGCTCGGCCATAGAAACATCATCAGCGGGTAGACACCCAGCAAAAAAATCAACCCCACCAGCACCAGCACAGCCTTCAATGCGCCTTCTCGATTCATCGTGTCCCCCTACGCGATATGCCAGATTGGGGTGAAATTTTACATTTTCGGATCACGGCAAGTCAACGCGAGCAACGCGTTAGCTGCAACTTGTTGGCGTAAATGTATGGTCCGCCGCCGGACTGCAAGAGGTTTGAAGATGAATCGAAAAGACGGTCCGCGTAAATGTATCCGGCCTCTAAGTGGAGAATTCTCTCCGGGCACTCGATGATGATACGCACGCGCCGGTCCTTATAAATCCCTCGGTCACCAGGGACGCATTTTCGCCACCAGGTTTTCCGGCACGCCATTGGGCTGTTCTTCTCGTCTTCTTCTCTCCTCAGCAGACCTTGGTAGAACTCTTTCTAACACCCGTCGTCGTGGCGGTGGAAAAGTGGAAAGCGTTTTGTGCTTTCCAAGCGCAGCGTCTTTTCCACGGCCATCAAGCCGCCGCTGGCTGCTGCAGTGGCTGATGGCGATAATCTTGGCCGCTGGACAGCACGGCCCAGGCGATGCGCGCCAGTTTATTGGCAATCGCCACAACGACTTTGTTGTGGGGAGCACGCTGGGCGAGTCGATGTACCCACTGCCCAAATCCACCGGTGTCGTATTTCACGCGAAACAATACCGAACGGGCTCCGTGGATCAGCATGCGACGCAGATAAACGTTGCCGCGCTTGCTGATGCCGTACAGTTTCTGCTTGCCCCCCGTGGAGTACTGTCGAGGCACGACGCCCACCCAGGCTGCGAAGTCGCGGCCGCGACGAAAGGCAGAGCCGTTGCCGATGGCGGCCACGGTGGCGGTAGAAACCAGCGGGCCGAAGCCGGGGATCTGCCGAAGTTTCCGGCAGCGTGCATCCTCATTACTGATGCGTTCAATCTCGTCGGTGATCGCCTGGATCTCGGTCTCTGTCTGCTTCCACTCCTGCCACATGCGATCCAGCAACCAGCGCAGACGCGGGCTCAGGTTCTGCTCGGCATCTTCAATCACTGCGGGCAGGTTCTTGCGCAGATGGATGGGCTGGGCCGCAAAGGTGATGCCGCGTTCCAGCAAGAATCCGCGAATCTCGTTAATCAGCGCGGTACGACGCCGCACTAGCCGATCCCGCACTCGGTGCATGGCCTGCCAATCGAGTTGCTCC
This sequence comes from uncultured Acidobacteriaceae bacterium, assembly GCA_963722485.1. GTDB lineage: Bacteria > Acidobacteriota > Terriglobia > Terriglobales > Acidobacteriaceae > Acidiflorens. The sequence goes on along the minus strand of CAVRNL010000010.1, from coordinate 410 downwards.
TGCGTCTTGAGCTGGGCAAAGCGCATGTTCTGCTTGGTCACAGCTTCGGCGATCGCTTCAGCGTCGAGGAAGTCATTCTTATTCGACTTCCGGTAAGGCTTCACAAACTGCGCTGGGATCAGCCGCACCTCGTGACCCTGTTCGCACAGCGCGGTTCCCACAAAGTGGGCTCCCGCACATGCCTCTAGTCCGATTAACGAAGCCGGCAGGTTCGCGGTGTAGGCCAGTAACTGCGAACGTGAGAACTTCTTACGCAGCAGAACCTTGTTTCGCTCTCCCAATGCAACCAGGTGAAAGGTGGTCTTGCCCAGATCGATGCCGATCGATGCGATGTTCATGGATGATCCTCCTGATGTAAACTACCGAGCCGTTTATGCTACCCGGCGGCGGACCATCTCATTAATCCCCAT
>CAVRNL010000009.1:0-21980 GCA_963722485.1 uncultured Acidobacteriaceae bacterium | reverse complement strand
CGGAGTTCGGTACCCCGTACTACACCCGCATCGACGCGCCCGCTACGCCCGAACAGAAATCAAAATTGCAAAAACTCTCCCCCGACGCGGTAAAAGAGTCGGACCTGGCGGGCGAACCAATTACCGCCAAGCTAACCAACGCGCCGGGCAATCATGCTCCCATCGGAGGCCTGAAGGTCGTAGCAGCCAGCGGCTGGTTTGCGGCGCGGCCCTCCGGCACGGAGAACATATATAAGATCTACGCCGAGAGCTTCAAAAGCCAGGCCCATTTGAACGTGATCGTAAGCGAAGCTCAGGAGATGGTGAACAACGCGCTGAGTTAGGACTGAGGCAATGAGCAAGTAACTCCGTGTGCATCATATTGTTACTGACGACCGTTCTTAGGGGCATATTTCGTAAATGGTTTTGAGTAGGTTCTTGGGTAGGGCACGGCTTCAGCCGTGCCACTAGACCAGCCAAATACGCGGCTTTAGCCGCTGAGGGCCGACGTTCAAAACACCCCAACTCGCCATCGAACACTTAATCAGATCTTCCCTGGGAGTTACCGGGCTTAACAGGCCGATGTTCGACCAATGACGCAGTTACCCGTTCTCGACGGCGCGGCCGCACTGCAACAGCTTGTCGAACGCGTCCGACTCCAGAAGGTCAAGGGACTGCACCACGATATCGGCGGGCAGATGCTTCCCGTTGTGACTTACGCCGATGCTCTTCATGCCTGCATTGCGCGCTCCCTCAACGCCGGCGACGGCGTCCTCTACGACGATGCACCTGCCGGGCGCTGCGCCGACTCGCGAAGCCGCAGTCAGATATACCTCAGGATCGGGCTTGCCTCTGTGCACATCTTCAGCGGAGACGATGCCCTGAAAAAAGTGGCTAGCCGACAGAGCCTCAAGCACTACCTCGATGTTCGTCCGCGGCGCCGCCGAAGCAATTGCCTGCAGCCATCCCCGCTCGTGTAGCCGCTGCAACCAACCTGTAACCCCAGGCAGCGGTGAGATTCCATTCTTGCGAACCAGATTGACGATACGACTCCTCTTTAGCATTGGCAATTCTCTCGATCCGCTCCGGAGTTGCAGCGGCGCCCAGCCACTGCGGAAGGATGGAATCGTTGCGCTGACCAAACGTGGAAAGAAACTGCTCGCGAGTGATGGCAATGCCCTGATTTGCCATGGTTTCCCGCCAGGAAGCCCAGTGGAGATCCTCGGAGTCGATCAGTGTTCCATCCATGTCCCAAAGTACTGCCCGAGGCACGCCCATCTGTAAACCCGCTTCCTCGCCCCCTGCTTTCTCGACCAAAGAAGAACCACTGCTCTCGCTCGACACCATGCCCCTCCGCGACAAAAATCCAACTTCATAAGTCTAGCCCCACAAGGCCGACTTTATTGTCCAACTGGCTTGAATCCGTCGCCTTTGCAGCCAATGCGGCTATCGGAACACGTCCATCTGGTTAGATGGTCACTCCGTGAGTGACTATGAGTGACCATGAAACTGGGTCATTCGCGGTTGAGCGTCTTCCCGAAATGGTCCTTCCCGCCACGCCATTTTCTTTTTCTTTGTAATAGATGTTCCACACGCTAAAGCCCGCCGCGAAACCGCCGATGGGGACGAAAGAGGCGAGAGGAGTCGAGCGCGATGAGTGAAATTTTGGAACAGGCAATCGAGACGAACGGTCATGGGACAGCGACGCCAGCGGCAGGGATGAAGCGGATGGCCGCGCAAAAAACGGGCAGTCCGGTGCAGGAACAACATAGCGTTGCAGCCGAAGAGCATGGTGCGAGCCGTCTGCAAAGCAAGAAGATCGCCGAAGACAAGACGCGCGCCCGCACTCTGGCCCGCGCTCAGGCCGTTGCCGAAAAACTTTCGACCGCGACGGAACAGGTGGCCACCGCCATCAATCAAGCGACCGCTACGGTTGAGCAACTTGGGAAGTCGATGCAGACCATCGCTTCCGGCGCCGAAGAGGCTGGGGCCGCGGCAGAGGAATCCCGCGCCGCCATTAACCAGATCGAAAAGGCATCGGATGAGGCGAATACGCAAGCGGCAGCCTCGCTAACCCTCGTAGTGAACGTCCAAGAACTGATTCGAAGCACAATCGCCGATGTTACGACGCTGATCAAAGGCGTGAGCGACGCTGCGCAGGCAAACTTTGATTCCGCGAAGATGATCGCGGAGTTGGAGCGGCAGTCGGAGGAGATCGGCAAAATCGTCCACGCCGTGGCCCGCATCGCCGACCAGACGAACCTGCTGGCGCTGAATGCCGCCATCGAAGCGGCCCGCGCCGGTGAGCATGGCAAGGGATTCGCCGTGGTGGCGGATGAAGTGCGCAACCTGGCGGAAATGAGCGAGAAGAGCGCCCGCGGAATCCAGGAAGTGGTGAACGAAATTCAGGGTCAGGTGAAGGTCGTCGCCGTCGATGCCCAGACTGCCGGAAAGAAAGGTCTGGAAGAAGTCGAAAAGGCGAAGGCGATCACCACCGACATGGTGGGCATTGCAACTGACGTGACCGAGATGCGCGAAGGCTGCAAAGCCATTGTCACCAACGCCGTCACCGCGCTGGCCGGCGCCAAGGAATATTTGCAGGGCGCGCAGGAAATTGGCAAGGCGGCGGAAGAATCCAGCACCGCTGTGATGGAATCGCAGAAAGCAGTGCAGGAGCAGGGCCGGGCCTACACGGAAATGAATGACGCCTCCAACAGCCTGGCGCAGTTGGCCGAGAAACTGAAAACCTCGACCAGTGCGCAGAAATCCGCCGAGGAACTGGCAGCGGCGGCGGAAGAACTCTCCGCCAACGCGGAAGAAGTCAAGAGCGCGTCCGGCCAGATTTCAGGCGCCATTGAAGAGATCAGCCGAGCGGCGCAGGTCGCCTCCAAAGCCTGCGAGACCGCCCAGACTTTGGGCACCAAACTGGAAAATGCCGCCAAAGACATGGGCTTGAAAGCCACGGAAAGCGGGGAGAAATGCACTGCCGTTTCTACCCGGCTAGTCGCCAACAAAGAGTCCCTGGACTCGATGATTGTCAATATCGGGCAGGCGGCCCAGATGTCGCTGGGCTCGGCAAAGAACGTCCTCGAACTGGAAGAGCGCACGCGGCGCATCGACAAGATCGTGGATGCCATCGTGATGGTGACCGTGCAGACGCGCATGTTGGCGGTCAACGGCAACGTTGAAGCGGCGCGCGCCGGTGAGTTTGGACGGGGCTTCTCGGTAGTCGCCGGGGACATCCGTTCGCTCGCCAACGAGAGCAGCGAAAACGCCGATCGTATCAAGGACCTGGTCAAGAGCATTCAGGGCCAGATCACAAAAGTCGTCACCGACATTGAAGGCGCCGGCATCAAGGCTAAAGACGAGGCCGAGCGCGCCAAGGTGTCGACCGCAAACCTGGAGCGTATCGCCAAGGACATCAAGGAAGTTCAGCTTGGCATCAATGTCATTGCCAAAGGATCGGAGGTAGCGGTGAATGCTCTGCAGCAGGCGTCGAAGGCCAGCGAGCAGATCGCCACCGCTTCCGAAGAAATGAATCGCGCCAGCACCGAGTCCGCGACCGCAGCCGAACAGGGATTGAAAGCGGCCCAGGAAATTCTGCAGGCGGTCGAAGAAATCGCAGCCCAAGCCGACGAACTCCAGCACGGATAGGGACCATGACCGAGCCGAACTTGTTGCGAATGGAGCGGCGGGCGTCTCGCCCGTCCAGTTCCGAGGGGGCCGGGCGGGGACGCCCGGCATTCCACTTGTCAAACGGTCAAGGTCCGGCATTGCCGGACGCGAGGAGGATTTGAATGGCTACGGAAACCCTGAAGCCCACCGCCAAGGCGGGAGCGGATGCAATACAACCAGACGCAGTTCCGGTAACGCCGGATGCCCGGAGCGCTGCAACGGCCACAAAGACGGTGAAGCGCGCCGCCAAGGCGGTTGCGGATGGAACGAAACCAGACGCGGTTCCGGCAACGCCGGACACAAGGAGCACTGCAATGGCTACGGAGACCGTGAAGCACGCTGCCAAGGCGGGAGCGGACGGAACTCAATTAGTCACTTTTTTACTCAAGGACGAAGAGTTCGGCTTCGACATCATGTCGGTGCAGGAAATCATCCGTCTGCCGAAGATGTCCAAGCTGCCGCACACTCCGGACTATGTCGAAGGCATATCGAGTCTCCGGGGAGCGGTATTGCCCATCTTCGATATTCGAACACGATTCGGAATGAAGCGTGAGGAGCACACCGACCGCAGCCGTGTGCTGGTGATCGATATCGAGGGGAAGCGAACCGGGTTGTTAGTGGACGGTGTGCGCCAGGTTACCCGGGTTGGCCGGAACGAGTTCGAGCCGCCTCCAGCCGCGATCCGTAACGAGACCGCCGACTATATCGATGGCGTAGTCAAGCTCGACAACGGCGAACGCATCATCATTGCGCTCGATGCCCGCCGCGTCTGCACCTTTGGCAGCAGCAATGGCGCTGGCGACGCCATCGCGGAAGCGGTTGCGAAAAGCTCCGCAGCGCATTCCAGCACCGAAGCGCAGCTCAAGGAGGCGCTGAGCAATAAAGAGGGGCAGGCAAAGGGGGGCGAAGTGCGGCAACTGGTCAGTTTCCAAATCGGCCGGGAAGAATTTGCGTTTCCCATGGAGCATGTCCGCGAGATTCTGCGGGTGCAAACACCGAAAGAAGTGCCTGGCGCGCCCGACCACCTCCTCGGTGTGTTAACGGTGCGAGGCCAGATCCTTCCCATCGTCGATCTGCGCCGCCTTCTGCGCCAGACCTCGTTCGCGGCCGATCTGATCGCCGCCTGCCGTCTGGCGAGCGCCGATTACCAGACCTGGCTGACACTGGCGGAGACCGGTTCCGCCGAAAATCTGGATATGCACCGGGTGACGGCAGCCGCCGAACAGCTTCGTACCTGGCTCTCGGCTTTCAACAGTTCGAGCCAGTCGCTCACCGAGACTCTTGCGCAGGCGCGGGGATTGAATGAACACGTAACCAAACAGGCCAGCGCCGCCGCCGGTCACGATCTGGATGCGAAAGGGATGGACGCGGTCGGCAAAGACATCGTTGCCTCCGCCAAGGCAATAGTCGCCGCCCTGCATACCTTCGAAGAACAGGTCGAGGGCAGCATTCACGAGGACCAGCGCATCATCGTCGTCGATTCCAAGGGCTTTCAGCTTGGCCTGGTCGTCGATCACGTCAATGAAGTGCTGGGAGTTCAGGACGACGCCATCGAGGCCCCGCCCAACGTTGCGCATGACAAAGGCGTCAGCCTCTCGGGTATCGTCAAACTCGACAACGGCAACCGCCTGATTCTGCTTCTGGCCACTGGGAGCCTCCTGGATCACAAGGTGTTGGCCAAAATCACCGAAGGTTCTGTAGGCGAAGGCGAAGGCGCCACCGTTTCGGTCTCCGAGGAAGAGACGAAACTCGGCGACAAGAAAAAAGATGAAGAAAACAGTCAGGGCGAAGAAGTGCAACTGGTGACTTTCCTGCTGGGCAAAGAAGAGTATGGCATTCCCATTGCCAGGATCCAGGAAATCGACCGGCTGTCGAAGATTACGCAAACCCCCAAGGCTCCGAAGTTCGTCGAGGGGGTCACAAACCTGCGCGGCGAAGTGATTCCCGTGCTCAGCACCCGAACCCTCTTTGCGTTGGAGGAAAAAGCTTCCGACGATCACACCCGGGTCATCATTGTCGATCTCGGCGGCGCCAAGACGGGCCTGGTGGTCGATTCGGTAAAACAGGTTCTGAGCATTTCCAAGCGCAATATCGCTCCGCCTCCGGCCAGCATCTCGAATGGAGTCGATGGCCAGTTCATTTCCGGCATCGGAAAAGTCGAAGACGGAAAACGAATGATCGTTCTGCTCGATGTGGAGAAGGTTCTCACTCGCGGAGAGCTGAGCGAACTGGCGAAGCTCGCCGTCCCCGCATAGCCCGGTACTTCAATTACGATCCAACGGTGGAGCGACGGGCGCCCCGCGAGCCTGCCCTGAGCGAAGTCGAAGGGTCCCGCCCGCAGGGCGGGGATACCCCGTGCTCCACCGGCAATCGCGCGCACTCGCAAGAAGTAAGGCTGAATCCATGAAGCAAGGGTCCCTCATTCGCGTCCTGGTCGCCGACGATTCCGCCTTGATGCGAAATCTGATCAGCCGTCTGTTGGCCAGAGCCCCCGACATCAAAGTGGCCGCGACCGCCAGAGACGGCGAAGACGCAGTCCAGAAAGCGCTCGAGTTGAAGCCCGATGTCATCACCATGGACATCAACATGCCCAAGCTCGACGGCATCACCGCCATGCAGATGATCCTGGCCGAAAGGATATGCCCGGTCATTATGCTCAGTTCGCTGACCCAGCAAGGCGCGGTGGAAACTTTCGAATGCCTGCAGTTGGGGGCGTTCGATTTCGTCCCCAAACCCGACGGCACCGTCTCCGCGAATCTGGACACCATTGCCGACGACCTTATTACCAAGGTCCGCGCGGCGGCAACCTCCGGCGTGGTCAAACGGCCGCGCCCCACAGCATCGCCGCCGCGAGCGATGTCGCGACCCGTGATCCCGGCGCTGGCGGAGATGCGCGCCATCGCCATCGGAATCTCGACCGGCGGTCCGTCGACCATCAGCACCTTCCTTCCCGGCCTGCCGGCTGACATCCCGGCTGCGATTTTCCTGGTCCAGCACATGCCGGCCGCCTTCATCGGCCCCTACGTCTCCCGGCTGCAGAAGGAGTGCGCCATCGAAGTGGTCGAGGCTGAAACCGGAGCGACCGTCCGCGCCGGATATTGCTATGTTGCCGCGAACAATCTCCATCTCTGTCCCTATCGCAAACTGAGCGGCGAAGTCGTTCTCCGCCGGCCAAGCCAGCCCAGAACGCTCTTCGTGCCCGGGGTGGGCGTGATGATGGAATCCGTCCTCGCCATCTATGGGCGCAGGACCATCGGAGTGCTCATGACCGGCATCGGCGACGATGGAGCCGACCAGATGGTCAGGATCCGCGAGGCCGGCGGCGTCACCATCGCCGAGTCCGAGGAGAGCTGCGTCGTCTTCGGCATGCCTTTTCAAGCCATCAAGCGCGGCGGCGCCGAGATCGTGCTGCCGAGTTGGGAAATCGCCGCCAGGCTTGTCCGCATCCTCGAGGCCAGGACTCTAGGGAAAACAATGCTGCAGAATTCTGTGCGTCAAGAGGTGCGGCCATGATCGATGTCAAACTGATGGAGACCCTCAGCGCGCCCGAGGACTCCGAGCGGCGCTCGGCCGCGGAGGAGATCAGCGAATCGGGCGCTCCCGAAGCTGCCGACGTCCTCGTGGCGCAGCTTCACCAAGAGGGTTCCCGCGCCGTCAAGGAGGCCATTCTCCGCGGGCTGTCCCGGATATGGACGCACAATCCGGTGGACTCGATCATCGCGCTGCTGAAAGACGACGATCCCTTCGTCCGGGCCGAGGCCGCGGATATGCTCCAGCGCCGCGCCAGCGACGCGATGGAAGGGCTGAATCATCTGATGCGGGGCGGCGACAAAGACCTGCGTAAGTTCAGCGTCGACATCCTGAGCCAGGCTGCCATCGGCGCGCCCGACGCGCTTTACTTGGCAGCCTTGAAGGACCGCGACATCAACGTCGTGATCAGCGCCATCGAAAACATCGGTTCCAGCCGGCGCACCGCTTTTGCCCAACCAGTGCTCGACATCGCACTCGAAAGCTCTCAGCCCATGGCCGTGTGCGCGTCCCTGGAAGCGCTCGCGCTCATCGGCACCAGCCAGACGCTCGATGCCCTCCGCGCGAAATACCCGAACGCCGCGGTGGTGCCGGGCATTTACCAGCAGTCTTTCCTGAAGGTCCTCGGCGGCGCCGCCGGTCCCGAATCGATCGAAGAGATTTGCCGGACGATCGAACAGAAGGGTGCGTCCGTTCACGAAGTCGCTATCGACGCTATTACCAAGATTGCGACCCGTCACAATGTGTCGCAGTTGAACCCCTTCTGCGAAGCGGCGCTCTGCGGCCTGCTCAAGCCTGATCTCGAGGCGGGCCTGCGCTTTCATCTTCTCCGGCTGCTGGGGCACTTTACGCGTTCAAAACCCGTAGCCCTCGCGGTGCTGCCCTATATCAACGACCCCGACCGCACCCTTAGCCTGGCAGCGGTCGAGTCCCTAACCAACTCGTCCGATCCGGCTGTCGAAAGCGCGCTGCAATTGCTGCAGTCGGCCGAGAGCGATCCGGAAGTCGGCGAAGAACTAGAAGAACTTCTCAGGAGGCGTCCGCGATGGAACTCACCGCCGAGCAGTTCTCCAAACTGAGCAAGCTCATTTACAAGAAGCTGGGGCTGCAATTCGATGAAAAGAAAATGTACTTCCTCAACAAGCGAGTGGAGCGCAGAATCACCGACCTCGGCCTGAAGGACGCCGACGAGTATCTTTTCCAGTTGGGGTATTGCGACTCGAGTGGCGACGAGATGCAGGCGCTGGCGAATCTCGTCACCACCAACGAAACCTACATGTTCCGCGAGTTCGAGCAACTGGCCGGCTTTGCCGACGTTTGTCTGCCCGAACTGATTGCCGTCCGGCAGAAAACCACGGAAAGACGCATTCGCATCTGGTGCGCGGGCTGCTCCTCGGGCGAGGAGGCATACACGCTCGCCATCATTGTGCGCGAGGTATTTCCCGACTCCAAAAATTGGGATGTCAGGATCACCGCCACCGACATCGATGAAAACATGCTCGAACTTGCCCGCAATGCCGTGTACGGCGATCGTTCCGTCAAAGGCGTCCCAGACACCTACAGCAAGCATCTGCTTCGGACCGTCACCGGCTTCCGTATTGCTCCAGACACCGCGCGCCTGGTGCACGTGGAAAAGCTCAATCTGAGCGATAGCCTGCAGATGAAAGCCATGCGCAGTTACGATTTCATCTTTTGCCGGAACGTGCTGATTTACTTCGACGACGAGTCGCGGCGCAATGTAGTGAACCACTTCTACGATTCGCTGAATCCCAAAGGGTATCTTTTCCTCGGCCATTCTGAATCCGTCGGCCGCATCACCTCGGCATTCCGTCTGAAAAAGACCCAGGGGCACCTGCTCTACACAAAGGACTGACTATGAAGCGGAATGTGCTGATTGTCGATGACTCGGAGTTCACCCGCAACTACCATTCCTATATTCTTCGCGAGGCCGACTTCACGGTGGTCACCGCCGTCGATGGAGCCGACGCCCTGGAGAAGCTCTACAGCCAGTCCTTCGATCTCGTCCTCACCGACATCAACATGGCGAATATGGATGGCTATGAGTTCATCCGCCGGGTGAGAAGCAGCGGCGACTACAACGACCTGCCGATCGTCATCATCTCCACCGAGTCCGAGTCCGAGGACAAGAGCCGCGGCTTCCTCGCCGGCGCGAATTTCTACATCGTCAAGCCCTCCGACCCCAAACCCTTGATCGAAAACATCTGCATGGTCCTGGGGATCGAAGCTGCGCCGGGCGGCGGCCCGTGAACCAGAGTGCGGAAGTGCAAGACTCTCTCGCGGCAGGCTGGGTGAAGTTCGAGGCATTGAGCACGCGCCTCATCGCTTACCTGGAGCACAGCGGAGCAGAGTTTGGCCGCCTGATCGGGGCGCTCGATGCTTGCTGGAGCATGACGGAGAATGTGCAAAAGGCCACCGCCCGGTTGGCGGAACTCAGCACAGCCGCGAGCGGCACTCAGAACGTCCTGCGTCAGTCGATGCTGGATGGATGCGCGGTCCTGAGAAATTCCCTGAATCAAATCCAGGCAGTGAGCCGCCAGTTGGCCTGCGCCGGAAAAGAGACTGAGGAACTGCTCACCACCTCGAACCACCTGCAGGAAAACCTCGCGCCCCTGAGGCACATAGCCTTTCACTTCCGCCTTGAGGGTTCGCGACTCTCGCCCGACGATAGCACCTCCGTACTGAAGCTTTATGAAGAGATGCGGGTGGTAGTGAGGCGCATGAAACAGGCGGGCGATTCGCAGGAACGCACTCTGGTCACGGTCCTCAACCAGCTCTCGACCGCCACCAGATCCGTCGAGCAGGTCTATGCGTGCTACGCCGAACGGGCTACCGAATCGGAGGAGAGTGTCCAGCGTAACCTCGCTCTGCTCTTGGAGGTCCCGCCCGATCTTCTGGAGGTGCAGCAGAAAGCAAGCTCTCTGGGCGCGGTGATTGCCGGCGGCATTCGCGAAGCCGTCAAGGCTCTGCAGGGACACGATGCAATTCGTCAGCGCCTCGAACACATTCTCGGCGCGCTGGCCAGCCTGCGCAATGACCAGGGTGATGAGCCTGGACACGCCCTGTTATTGCAGCGTCAGCAGGCCAAGTGCGTGCTGGATCTGATCATCGACACGGGAAGCCGCATCGAGCGCGAACTGAAGGGCGTGATCGGCTGCGCGCAGGGCATTGCGGGCGACGGTCATACGCAGTCTCTCGGCGACCTCGAGGTGAAAAAATTCGAAAAGGCGGCCGATCGCCTCGCCTCCCTCAGCGCCAAAGTTGCTGAATTGCTGGCTGGGGAAATGCGGACTGGCAGCTTCGTTCTGGCGCAGATTGGCCCTGTCCGCGAACTGCTGAGCGCGCATAGCGACGATCTGCAAGCGCTGGCGTGGTCGATGAAAAAACTGGCCTTCAATGTTCTGATCGGCGCCGAGAAGATGCGCTCGGCACGGGGCATCGGTGTGCTGGGCGAGTGGACGTCCGAGGCCGCCGAGAGTGTCCTCAAGCTGGAAAGGGAGCTGAATGAGCAGTGCGCCCGCCTCGGCGCGGCCCTCCAGTCTCAAGCCTCCGCCATCACCACCGACATGCAGGGGGTCGAGTCATGCCGCGACGGACTCATCACCCATCGGCCAGACGACTCGTTGCGCAATTCGCGAAGAATCGAATACGACGAGGTCACCCGTCTCGGCCGGGAAGCTCACCAGCTACAGGCAAAGACCGAGGCCCTAGTGCAATCCCTGACATTTGTCGATGAAGGAAGAGAGCTCTTCGGAGATCTGGAGGTCACACTAGACTTTCTTCTGACCCTGTATCCAAAGTCAGACAAGCCGTTTGATCTTAATTCCGATTCCGCCGGTTACACGTCGCAGGCGCAACATGACGTTCATGCCATGGTGTTGGCGGAAGAGGCGGAAGATATCGCCGCAACTCTGCCCGCGCCCCTAACCGGGCCGATGGCCGGACCGATGACCAAACCGGCGGAAGGCCAGGATTACGGCGACAATGTTGAACTGTTCTGACGCAAAGGACTGCACGATGCCATTTGAACTGCAGACAGACGCGGGCGGAGTGAAGCTGATCCTGGCGGGAAGACTCGGCGTGCAACAGGCCCGGCCGCTGTGGGACGCCCTGCAGCCCGCCATGGCGGCAAGCCAGAGCATTCGGCTGCAAGCCGACGAGCTGGAGGAGATGGACACCAGCATCGTCCAGATTCTCTGCCGTGTGAGCCAGACCCGCCAGCTGCAGATCGGCGGAACCTCGGATGGCTTTCTCGCTTCGCTGAAGCGCCGGGGACTGGAGACGTTCTTTGTTCAGGCGCCAGCACCGAGTAAGCCAGAACCGCCAATTCCGCAGCCTAAGGCCGGAACCAAGGCAAAATCCGCGAGGCAGGGACATGGCTAAGAAGGTTCTGGCAGTCGACGATTCTGCGACCATGCGTCAGCTCGTCAAGATGACTCTTTCCCGCTCGGGCTATGACGTTGTCGAAGCGGAGGATGGCGCGAAGGCCCTGCAGAAAGCAACCGCGGACATCTTCGATCTGGTGTTGAGCGACATCAACATGCCGGTGATGACCGGCATCGAGCTGCTCCGCAGTCTCAGGAAACTGGCGCAGTACAAATTCACCCCCATCGTGCTCGTCACCACGGAATCTCAAGTGGAGAAAAAGCAGGAAGGCAAGGCCGCCGGAGCCACCGGCTGGATTGTGAAGCCGTTTGAACCGGAACAATTGCTGGCCGTGGTGACGAAAGTCCTGCGCTGATCCGTGGTGTGGGGACGGGCGCCCTCGCCCGTCCAAGCCGAGCGCAGTTCGGCAGCTGCCTGCGGCCACAGCAACTCTAGATTCGCGGCGCGAGCCGGAAGGGAGGTGGACAACGTTATGGACTTCGGAGATCTCGAACAACTGCAAGCCTCCTTCCGTCATGAGGCGGACGATCTGCTCACCGACCTCGGCGACGCGCTGCTGCTTCTCGAACAAGACCCGCAGAATGCGGACGTGGTGAACCGTGTTTTCCGCGCCATGCACACCCTGAAAGGCTCGGGCGCGAGCGCCGGTTTCCGCCGGCTCGCAAACTTTGTGCATCATGTCGAAGAGGTCTTCAACCGCATCCGCAATCGCCAATTGGAGTCGTCTCCCGAACTCATCGACGCCACCCTCAAAGCCTGCGATTGCTGTGTGATGCTCATGGATCTCGGCAGCACCGATTCCGATGCGCTCTTGCCGTTGGAGATCGAAGTGCTCGCGGCCATACGCCCCTTTCTGCCGGAGAAGGACAAGGCCGCTGGCAAGTCACCGCCCGCGAAAATCGCTGCCAGCGGGCCCGCGCGATACAAAATCGGGTTCCGTCCGAACCGTGAGATTTTCTTTTCTGGAACGGACCCTGCCTCGCTGCTGCTGGAGCTGACCGATCTCGGCAAGATGGAAATCCGCTGCGATACCGGGGATCTTCTTCAAGCAGCCGAGTTTGACCCGGAGAAATGTTACTTGCGCTGGGAAGTCTGCGTCGAGACTAGCCATCCCGAGGACGCGGTGCGCGCCGTTTTCCTGTTTGTCGAGGACGACTGCGAAGTGTCGATTGAGAAGCAGGAGCCTGTTTTTTCCGCTCCAACCGATAGCAAAGACGCTCGCTTCCGCGGCGCCGGCGAGCAGTGTTTTTCCGCGCTCGGCTTTGCGCTCGAGCAATGTCGGTCCGGCGACGAGAAGCAGGGACTGGCGAATGCACATCGCGCCGCGCAAACTCTGATCTCCGCCGGCAAGGCGCAGGGTCACGCCGCAGCCACGGCCGCCGCCGATGAAATTCTCGCCGCGATCCTGGTAGTCCAACAAGGCGCAATCCTCGATGGCGGCTGGCTGCTAAACGTGAAGCTGCTGATCGAGGCTGCGAGGAAAGCCGTGGACTCGTCCGCGACGGCGACGGTGCAACCCGCGTCGTCGCCCACTCTCGCCAAGGCCGCGGAAGTCTCGCCGGCTCCAGAAGCCGCCACCGGAGCGGCCGCGCCCAGTATCCGCGTGGACGCCGTCAAACTCGATGCCCTGATGCGGCTCGCCGGAGAGTTACTAGTTGCCCGCGGCGCGCTGCCCGCCTTCGCCGAGCGCGTCGAACTCATCGCCCGCGAAGAGTCGCCGAAGAGCATGGCCAAGGAGATGCGCGACGCCGGCGCCAAAGTCTCGCGACTGGCGGATGATCTCCAAGCTACGGTGATGTCGATCCGGATGATGCCGGTGCGCCAGGTGTTTCAGCGCTTTCCCCGCTTGGTCCGCGACCTGGCGCGAAATCTCGACAAGAGCATCGAACTTCATGTCAGCGGCGAAGAGACTGAACTGGACAAGACCGTGATCGAAAGCATCGGCGATCCGCTCACGCACATTATCCGCAACGCAGCCGATCATGGCATCGAGTCGAAAGCCGACCGCGCGCAGAACGGCAAGTCTGCCGTCGGCCGCATCGACCTCTCCGCCTGCACGCGCGGCTCCACTGTAGTGATTGAAGTGAAGGACGATGGCAAGGGATTGGACCCCGATAAACTCAAGCGCCGCGCCGTAGAGAAGGGTTTACTCTCCCAGGCTGTGGTCGCCGCGATGGACGAAGAGGCAGCCTTCAAGATTATCCTCGTAGCCGGATTCTCCACCGTCGATAAGGTAACCGACGTATCAGGCCGCGGCGTCGGCATGGATGTGGTCCGCAACGGTGTCGAGGCCTTACATGGTGCCGTGCACATTCAGAGCGAGATTGGAAAGGGAACCCGCTTCCGCATTGAGCTTCCCGCCAGCCTGCTGGTCTCGAAAGCCATTCGAGTTGCGGTCTCGGGGCACGAGGTCGTGTTGCCGATAGCCACCATCCGCAACATGGTGAAAATTCCCAAGTCGGTGGTCCGTACCGTGCAAGGGCAGCAGATCGCCCCGGTGCGCGGTACCGTCTTTCCCATGCTCTGGCTGGCGCACGCGCTGTCATTCGACCGTATGGAAGAGAGGCGAGCCGAGCTGGCGGTTGCGATTATCGAGGCCGCTTCAGGACCCTACGGCCTCGTCGTCGACCACTTCCTGGGCGAGGTCGAAATCGTGGTCAAGCCGCTGAACGGCGTGCTGGCCAAAGTGCCCGAGTATGTAGGCGCCGCGATCATGGGCGACGGCAAAACCGTGCTGGTAGTGAATACAGAGAGGCTCTTCACGCTGCAGCGCTCCGCCGCAATAGCGTCACTTTGACCTTCCGCTCCCCCGTGCCGCTAACCCATTTAACATACAAATATGACGACACAAAAACGAATCGGTCTGGCACGAGCGCTTTCCAAACTGGGTTACTGCTCGCGCTCGCAGGCGGCTATTTTGATTCGCGCTGGACGCGTCACGCGGAATGGCCGCCCCACGCGGGATCCGGAGATTCCCGTGCGGATGCCCGGCGGTCGCATAGACGACCGAATTGAGGTCGACGGTGCGCCGCTCGCCCAAACCCCGCCGATTTACCTCATCATGAATAAACCGCGCGGAGTGGTGACGACCGCGTCCGACGAGAAAGGCCGCGCGACCGTTTACGATCTGCTGCAGTCGGGCTTGCCGTGGGTTGGTCCGGTAGGGCGATTGGATAAGGCAAGCGAAGGCCTGCTGCTATTGACCAACGATTCCGAGTGGGCGGCAAAGATCACCGACCCGGCGAGTCATCTGGATAAAAAATATCACGTGCAAATCGACTGCGTTGCCGACGCCGATCTGCAAGCAAGAATCACTCGAGGGTGCGCGGTTGAGGGCGACTCGATGGATAGCCATCCAACGGATAGCGGCCCAGGCGAACATCTAGGCGCGAAAAGCGCGCGTTTTCTTAGGCACGGCGATAGAAATAGCTGGCTGGAGATTACCCTCGACGAAGGCAAGAACCGCCAAATTCGCCGTCTGCTCGAAGCGCAGCAGGTTCGCGTCTTGCGTCTGGTGCGAGTGTCGATAGGCCCGCTCGATCTAGGCAATCTAAAAAAGGGCTCGGCGCGACGCCTGACGCCAGAGGAAAAAAGGGCCATTGATCGAGATCTGCGATCGCGAGGAATCTCCTAACTGGTTGCGGAAAAGCTCCGATTCACATGGATTCTGGGAACGCGGGTTCTGGGAACAAAGGTTCTGGGAACAGGGTTCTGGGAACAAAGGTTCTGGGAACAGGGTTCTGGGAAGGGCACGAGTTTACTCGTGCCGTAAGTCGTTGAAATGTGTCCGCGCTTCAGCGCCTGAGGGGAGCCTCTTGCGGCCTTACTGAATCTACCGCAGCCTCCTAAGCAGAGAGCCCTTGTTTCTCCACGTAATCCTGTGCTTGACGAAGCACCTTCCGCTCGTTGCCGTACGCCAGCTGTTTGCCCGCGTCGGCGAGCGGCACCCAGAGAGCTTGCTTGACTTCAATCCGCATGTCAGAAGTGAGGTTGTCGATTTCTCCAGATACATAGCGCATAAGGTAGAAGCTCACGATTTTGAAAACGCGTTTCCCATCGCCCCATGTCCGCACGTAGACGTACTTATTATCCGAGAGTTTGGCGACCGGTTCGGCCACGACGCCGGTCTCTTCTCGCACTTCCCGTACCGCGGCAGCCTGCGCTTTTTCGCCCGGATCTACTAGTCCCTTAGGGAGCGCTAACACAGCACGGCTCCGCTTCCGCGGCGTCTTTGCGGTTGCAGTCTTGCGAGCCTCCTTCCGCGGCTCATTCTTGTGCGGCTCAATCAAAGCGACGTGCCAGGCCCCAGAAATCTGCCGAAGCACAACTCCGCCCGCTGAAATTTCCCGCGCCATGGCGCTCACCTTAGCCGACACGGTATCAGGATCCCCCCAGCTTTCCAGTCTCTTCCTGAATTCGCTGCCATGCGCCCTCCACGTGCCGAGCCTGAGTGTTGGTCTGGCCGACGCAGAGCCGAAGCGTGAGTTTGCCATCGAGCTTGGTGTGCGTGAGAAAGAGGTCCCCGCTGCCATTCAGCCGGTCCATCAGGAGTTGGTTGGCACGATCGCCCGCCAGCAGCCGGAAGCAGACGAGGTTGAGCAGCGCAGGCGCGGCGAGCTCGAAGCGCGAGTCTTCGCGCACCCAAGAGGCGAATTGTTGCGCCAGCCGCACGTGCTCGCGAACATGATATTGCAGCCCTTCGATCCCGTAATGCCGGATTACGAACCAAAGCTTAAGCGAGCGAAAGCGGCGTCCGAGTTGAATATGCCAGTCGCGATAATCGATAACCGCGCCGGATTCCGTTGCCTGGTTGCGCAGGTACTCCGGCAGGATCGAGAGCGTTTGGATCAAGTGCTTCCGGTCGGCGACGTAGAAGCAACTGCAATCGAAGTTGGTGAACATCCATTTGTGCGGGTTGAAGCAGTAACTGTCGGCGAACTCCACACCATCATTGATGAAGCGAAATTCCGGGCAAAGCGCAGCCGTGCCGCTCAGGGCGGAGTCCACATGGAGCCACAGATTGTGCTCGCGGCAGATTCCAGCAATTTCGCGGACGGGATCTATTGCATCCGAAGATGTCGTTCCCACGGTCGCGCACACGAAGCACGGAATCAAGCCGGCCTTGATGTCGCACTCGATCTGGCGTGCCAGCGCTTCCGCACGCATGGCGAAGTTTTTATCCACTTCGATCTGGCGCAGATTGTCCGAGCCCAGGCCTGCTATCTTTACTGCTTTCTCAACAGAGGAGTGCGTTTGCGTGGAGCAATATGCGGCCAGCCGTCCATCGCAACCCGTGCGATTGCTCGCAAATTGCGTCGCGCGCTCGCGGGCGGCGAGCAGGGCACAGAGCGCGGCGCTGGACGCCGTGTCCTGAATCACTCCGCCTCCACTGCCGCTGGAAAGAAACTTCTCCGGTAGCCCCAGCATCGGCACCAGCCAATCGAGCACATGCGTTTCCAGTTCGGTGCACGCCGGACTGGTGGACCAGAGCATGCCCTGCACGCCCAGTCCGGAGGAAACGAGATCGCCAAGAATGGCCGGCCCCGAGGCGTTCGCCGGAAAGTAAGCGTAGAAGTTAGGCGACTGCCAGTGTGTAATGCCCGGAAGAATGACACCCTCGATGTCGCCAAGAATCTGGTCGAAAGCTTCGCCGTGCTCAGGCGCGTTTGGCGGCAGTTTCGAGCGAATTTCTCCCGGTTGAACGCGCGATAAAACCGGGAAGCTTTCAATGCGGGAATAATAGTCGGCGATCCAGTCCACGACAGCGTGGCCCTGGCGGCGGAACTCCTCGGGAGACATGTGAAACGATTTGGACATAGGTAATTTTGTAGTTTTGCAATTTCACAATTTTAGTGAACACCGGGTTTCAAATTGCAACATTACAAAATTACGAAATTACAAAATTGCCGACTCCAAATCGCTCACTCCAGTTTCCCGTAAAACACCCGCGTATCGTATTCGAATTCCACCGTGCCATCGACAGCATGGGCGTGAAAAATGCGCTGCAGTTCCTGCATCATCGGCGCGTGGCTGGGATGACCTTCAAGCGGCGCATACGAAGAAGATAGCAGTCGCCCGGCAGCACCGTCATAGTCAAACCGCTGGCACAGGCTGAAGACGCGCTCCTGATACAGCGCGGGGGCAAAAAATTCGTGGATCACAGCGGTCGTGCGTTCGTGGCGCACTTCTTTGTAATCCGTGCCGTAGGTCAGCAGGAGTTGCTCGTACTCGCGCAGGAAAGCCGTGGTCGAGGTGCGCCGCTCATTCCATATCAACACGCACCATCCCTTTGGCTTCAGAATGCGAGCGAATTCCGCGCGGGCGCGAGCCAGGTCGAACCAGTGCGCTGCCTGCGCAGCAGTAATGAAGTCGACGGAAGCAGAGCGCAGCGTAGTCGCCTCCGCGGTTCCGTCAACCGGCACAAACCGCTCGCCGGATCGGAGGGAGGATTGGAGGGCCGCGACGGATTCGAGCTGCTGGACACCCATAGCGCGCATTTCCGGGTTGGGTTCGACCGCAAAGACGGAGTTTCCGTTCTCCAAAAGAAGTCGAGTAAACGCGCCTGTTCCGGAAGCGATGTCAGCGACGACGTGTGCGTTGCAGCAGTCCGCATTCGGCGCGAAGCAGGTCGAGTACTTCTGGCGGATATCCAGGGCGATAGCGGACGTAATTCTCCACCCGATCGGAAAAACGAGCCGTTGGCGACTTACTCATCGCTCTTTAGTGTAACCCGTTCAAGCGTCGGCTCACTCCACACGGTACAATCTTCGTTTCTGGATTCGTGTCTCCGAGGGGCTTCATGAAACTTCTCTCCGGTACAGTGCTGTTCTTCGCGCTGATTGGTTCGAGCCTGCTGGCGTTTGATCAGGCCGGCAAGAAAAATGACAATGACAACAAAAAAGACCAGCCGGACAACTGGTCCATCAGCGGCTTCCGCGATGTCGCCGGCGAGCGCGAGATCGAAAAGAAATTCCTGGCCGTGCCCGATCCCAAGCTGGCCGAAGAGCATCTCCGCATTCTGACGCAGGCGCCGCACATCGCCGGATCTCCCGAGGACAAAGCGACCGCCGAATACGTGGCAAAGAAATTTCGCGAGGCCGGTCTGGACACCGAGATTGTCGAATACAAAGTGTGGCTGAACTATCCCGCCGAGATTCGTGTGGATATGACCGCGCCGCCAGGAGTCGAAATGCATGGCCCGCGCCGCGAGCATGTCGACGGCGATCCCTTTCAGGACGATCCGCGCGTCGTCATGCCCTACAACGGCATGTCGCCCTCCGGCGACGCCGAGGCCGAAGTTGTCTATGCGAACTACGGCTCGCCGGACGACTTCGACAAGCTGAAGCAGATGAACGTCGACGTGCGCGGCAAGATCGTCATCGTCCGTTACGGTGAGAATTTCCGCGGCGTGAAGGCATTCGTGGCGCAGGAACGCGGCGCCGCCGGCAGTCATCATCTATTCCGACCCGAAAGATGATGGCTACTATCGCGGCGACGCCTATCCCAAAGGCCCGTGGCGCCCGGCAAGCGGCGTGCAGCGCGGATCGGTAGGTTTCATGTTCCAGTTTTCCGGAGACCCCACCACGCCGGGCGTGGCATCCGTTCCTTCGCTGCCGGCTGCGAAGCGCATTTCTCCCGCCGACTCCGAGCAGTTGCCGAAGATTCCCGTGACGCCGCTCTCTTACGCCGATGCCTCGCCGATTCTCGAGCACCTTGGCGGTCCGCCTTCGCCCCGCGAGTGGCAAGGAGCGTTGCCCTTTACCTACCATGTCGGCCCGGGCCCCGCGAAAGTGAAGATGCACCTTAAGCAGGACTACCAACTCCGCACCATTTGGGATGTAATGGGCAAAGTTCGGGGAACCTCCTCGCCCGATGAGTGGGTCTTGGCGGGCAATCATCGCGATGCCTGGGTGTACGGAGCGGTAGATCCCAACAGCGGCACGGCCTCGATGCTGGAGGCGGTGCACGGTGTGGGTGCGTTGCTGAAGTCCGGTTGGAGACCCAAGCGCACCATTGTGTTCGGAAGCTGGGACGCGGAAGAGGAAGGACTGATCGGTTCCACCGAGTGGGGCGAAGATCATGCGCAAGAACTCACAAACGCGGCCGCTTATTTCAACATGGACGTGGCCGTATCCGGCAAGAAGTTCGGAGCGTCCGGTGTGCCCACGCTGAAGGAGTTTATCCGTGAGATCGCGAAATCCGTGCCTTCTCCGCAAGGTGGAACCGTGTACGATGCGTGGAAAAAGACGAGCGAGCCCAATCCGGAGAGCAATCGTCCCCAGGAGACCAGCACCTATCGCCCGCCCCCGGCGGCAATACAAAATGATGTGCCCGTGGGCGATCTCGGCAGCGGTTCCGACTACACTGTGTTTCTCCAGCACTTGGGAGTGCCTTCCACCGATGTCAGCTCAAGCGGCGATTATGGTGTATACCACTCGGTCTTCGATAACTTCGCCTGGTTCAAGAAATTCGGCGATCCCGATTTCCGCTACGAGCAGGAGATGGCCCGCATTTACGGTTTGGAAGTGCTGCGTATGTCCAGCGCCGACGTGCTTCCCTACGATTACGAAGACTACGGAAAGGAGATTCTGGTTTACCTCGACGCTGCCAAAAACAAAAGTAAAGAGCGCTTCGGAGACAAGGCGCCAAGCTTCTCGGCAGCGCTCGATGGCGCGCGCCACCTGCAGGAGGCGGGCGCAAAAATGCTCCAAAAACAGCGAAAAATGCCTGCAGCGCCGGACCGCATGAATGCTAAACTACGCGAAGCGGAGCGGGGGCTATTGATTCCAGAAGGGTTACCGAACCGCCCCTGGTTTCACCATGCCGTTTATGCTCCCGGACAGTACACAGGATATGCAGCAGTTGTTATTCCTGGGGTAAACGAGGCGATCGATCGTGGGGATCTTCGCCGGACTGAACAACAAATTGCGGCGCTGGCGGCTGCCTTGAACCGAGCCGTTCTGGTTCTAGAGCAATATCGCTAACCGCCGCTGGAATTTGCAGAGCAACCAGGTTCGTATCTGGGCAACCAGGTTCGTATCAGGGCATCGCTTCAGCGATGCCGCAGTACCTTGGAATCAAAAGCCCTTTAGGGGCCGCCGATTTCGGCCTCAGCCGCGCGGCAAGGTGAGCGCCGAGGCGACGCGACTTATGGCACTGGCAAGGATCATCACGCGCTCCAATGCGTGCTCGCGAGAGCTGGCCTTGGATCTGCTTGACCGCGGTTATGCCGTCGAAATTGTTTCTCCCGACTCCATCCCCGACAATCTTGCGGATCTCGAATTGCGGGTCGAAACCGATCCCGGGAATCAGTTGATCGCGAGCGTGGAAGCGCACGACGGCGAGCACTCGGCGTCGCTTGAGTTCCTGCATCATCTGAAAGCGCCGATGGTGGACTTCATTCGGCGCCCGCCCGACCCTCGCGAAGCCGCTCACTTTCCTGAAGCGCCTGTCAGCTTCAACGCCGGGCGGAGCGTCGCCGAGCTAAGCGTCGAAGATATGGAGTTGCCCGCGGAAGCTCCGCAACCGGTGCCCAAAGCCGCTTCCCGAGCAGCCGAAACTCCGGTCCATCCTGACCTCAATCCCCGCTCCAACATCGAAGAAGGCGCGCCTCCGATCACGCCGGTGGATTCATTGCCATCACTTCCACCGAACCCGGATATCAATTCTGCGCGAGAGGCTGCAAAGATCGCCCCGCCGATGGCCCCGCCAATTTCCGAGCCCACTATCGCACGGCCCACCGTGGTCCGGTCGACCGTTACACGGCCAGCCATGGGCCAGCCCGTACGGGAACCGGGACGTCGCGATCGCTCCGACGGATGGTTCTGGCGTGCTGCTCTGAGTTTTGCCACTGTAGCGTTGCTCGCCCTTGTCCTAGGGTTCGGCCTGCGCCGGACCGGCAAAGCTTCCGCTCAGATTTCCGGAGCAGTGCCTGCGGAGAAAGTCGCAGCGGCGCCCGCCGATGTGGATTTGCTAATCGCCGTGACTCCAGAAAAAGTTCCCGAAGAAGCTCCGGAAAAATCCCCGCCGCAAGTCGCCGCGTCCGTCGTGTCGCCGCCTGCGCAAAGATCGGAAGGCTCCGGCCAAGCGCCGAAAGAACCGCCGATAGCGAAGCCCGGGGCTGCGACCGCCAGAGCAAGAGCGCGCGTGGCAAGCAGGCGCCATGACGACTTGATCGCGCGCGATACCGTCACCTATCTGGACGAGCGCTACCGGCCTGCGCTGAAAGCCAAACCGGCAAAGCATTTTGCCCGCCGGCATCCGAGCTCGCGTCAGCATCGCGGCCCCGTGATCGCAGCGAATAGTGTCGCCTATCTCGACAACAAGCCAACTCCGAAAGCCGCCAAGCCGACTTCCGGCGTCAAGCGCCCCACGAACCAGAATTAGATCCACTC
>CAVRNL010000008.1:0-57701 GCA_963722485.1 uncultured Acidobacteriaceae bacterium | reverse complement strand
GTCTCACCTGTACCCGGCAGCCTCTCGTTCCGGTTAGGTTGGACAACTCAATCGAGCCTCCGTGCACTTCGGCGATCTGGCGCGAGAGTGCCAGGCCTATGCCGCTGCCCGCGGGTTTGGTCGTATAAAACGGTACAAACGCATTGCTTGGATTGAGCAGTCCCGGCCCGTTATCGTCGATGGTAAGCACAATGCTGTGGTCTTCGACTTTCCAACTTAGTGTTACCTGCGGTTTGGAAGCCTCCGCGCCAGTTCCGGAATCGCCCGGAGGGCCGTTCACCGGGCTTAGGTCAAGAGCCGCTTCGACAGCATTGCGCACGAGATTAATCAGCATCTGCTCGATCTGGTCGGGATCGACCAGCAACGTCACGTCCGGACCCGGAAACATCGTTACCGCGAGCCGGGTTTCGAGAAAAACAGCCCGCTCCACGATGGGGAAGAGCGCGACCTTTCGCAACGATGGAGGGGGCATTTGCGCCAGTTGCCGATATGCCTGCAGAAACCGGTTGAGCGACGCGGAGCGCGTTTCGATGATTTCCAAACCGCGCTCAAAATCGTGACGCTGTTCGGGATTAAGTTGAGCCTCTGCCAAGCGGGCACTCAGGCTTCCTGCGATCGACTTGATTGGGGTCAGCGAATTATTGAGTTCGTGCCCAAGCACCCGGATCAACCGTTGCCACGCGCGGCGCTCCTCCTCGCGCAGCGCTCGGCTGACGTCCGACAAGACCACCAGAGTGTGCGGCACGCCTTTCTCCCGGAACTTACTTTGCCGCACCAACCAGCGGGCGCTCGAACTGTTCGCCGGACTATTGCTCGGCAGGGCGACCAGCGCTTCATTCGCCGCGCTCAGGCAATCGGCGAGTCCGATCTCGTCGGCAGTGCGTCCGAGGAGGCGAATGGCAGCTTGTTGCAGGAGTTTTTCACCCGCGGGATTCACCAGTCGAAGCACTCGGTCCGGGTCAAAGGCGAACAACGGAGCATCGATTTCTTCCACCACGCGCCGCAGGAGCGCAGTCGCTTCAATGGCGCGGATGCGCTGATCAGTGAGCAGATCGGCCAAGGCATTGACCTCAAGCGAAAGCTCCCCGATCGCGTCACCAGTGATGGCTCCGCGCGCTCGAAAGGAATAGTCTTCCTCGCGCAGCGCCGCAACTATGTTCGCCAATGTCTGCAACGGATGCACCGTTTGCTCATGTAATGCCACCGCCAGTACCCACCAGATGAATAGCTCCAGGAATGACAGCGCCAGCTTCGATTCTGTGGACCACGACTGCATCCAGATGAGAATGCCGCTGACCAGAATTCCGGGTAAGGCGACGAGCAGTGCGTAAAGGGTGATGCGACGCTCGTAGAGGAGGCGAACCCGTTTGCGAGGAACCTTCCGCCTTGCTGCCTTGCCGCTGGTCGGCGGGCTAGAGGCCATACTTCTCCATGCGCCGATAGAGCGCGCCCCGGCTTAGCCCCAAGGCCTCGGCGGCTTGGCTGATGTTCCCCTGAAAACGCTGCAGCGCTTTTCGGATCAGGAGCGCTTCCACCGCCTCCAGGCTGAGCTCTTCGAGATTTTGAGCTTGCGGCCGCTGCAGGTTCAGCCCAAGATCCGCGGGTTGAATCTCGTGCCCGCGGCACATCAGGACAGCGCGCTCCAGCGTGTGTTCGAGTTCGCGAACATTGCCCGGCCAGGAATATTGCGCCATGAACTGCAGTGCGGAACTGTCGAATCCCTCGATTTCGCGGCGATAGCGAGAGGCATAGCGGCGGAGAAAATGGATGGCGAGAGTCGGGATATCCTCGCGGCGTTCGCGCAGCGGCGGCACGTGAATCTCGACGGTATTAAGACGAAAAAGCAGGTCTTCGCGAAACTGGCCCGAAGAACATGCAGCCTGCAGGTCGGTATTCGTAGCGGAGATCACGCGCACGTCTATCTTCCGCGGCCGCGAGGATCCCAGTCGCTCGATCTCACCCGATTCGAGAACACGCAGTAATTTCGCCTGTTGCCGGATCGGCACATTACCGATTTCGTCCAAAAAGATCGTGCCGCCGTCAGCCAGTTCGAAGCGCCCGATGCGGTCGGTCCGCGCGTCTGTGAAGGCGCCCTTCACGTGGCCGAAAAGTTCGCTTTCGAATAGCCCCTCCGCCAACGCGCCCGTGTTCACCGCAACCAACGGGCGTGAAGCGCGCGAAGAAAGAGCGTGCAGCGTTTGCGCGACCACTTCTTTGCCGCTGCCGTGTTCGCCTGTAATCAGGACGTTCGCGTCGGAAGGGCCGACCCGTGTAATGGCCTCCAGCACAGGCTGCATGGAAGCCGCCGCGGCGATGAAGTCCGGGCGCCCTTCAATTTGGAGAAGCCGGTTCTCCGCCGCCAGCCGCTCGGCGCGTTGCAGGGCACGATGCAATTCGACTTGCGTCCGCAAGATGGCGAGCAGGCGCTCATTTTCCCAGGGCTTTTGGACGAAGTCTCGCGCTCCGCGGCGCATGGCCTCGACGGCCAGTCCGACATTGCCCCATGCGGTCATGACGATCACCGGGAGATTGCTGTCGAGCGCCACGATTTCCGAAAGAAGATCCAAGCCTTCCTGCCCAGAAGTGGTATCGCGCGTGTAGTTGAGATCGATCAGCAGCGCATCGTAAGAATCCGTCGCCAAGGCTTCTCGAACCTCGCCGGGAGAAGTGGCGCTCTCCACGCGATAGCCTTGCGGATGAAGCAGGAGTTGGATGGCTTCGAGAATGTGCGGCTGATCGTCGGCCGCCAGAATTCGTGGCGCGCGGTTCTCGTGGGGTTGGGAGGGCGGCACGTTGCGGATCTCTTGCGGCTTGGCCGAAGTTGGCATGGGTTATGGAGATGAGGCGGTAACCGTCCCATCGACCGCATCCTGAATTAGCACTCCATTATGTTCCAAAGTTGCTCCGGTAGCGCGGTCAAGTTCGACTCTGGCCTTCTGGTAGATCGTCATGGCGGTAACCAAGTCTAGTTCCGCCATCGATAGATCGCGCTGCGCCGTCATGGTCTGGTAGCTCGATCCCGATCCCAGGTCCTGCTCCTTCTTTGTGATATCGAATGTGCGCTCGGAGAGATCCCTTGCCTTACGGGCCGAGTCAACTCGCGCACGCGATTGTTCCAGCGCATACTGAGCGTTCCGCACCTCGATCCGAATCTGCTTTCTTAGCTGCTCCTTACGCACGCTGGCTTGCCGGTACTCCAACTCGGAACGGTACTGGTCGGCCTTGGCGACGCGGTTGCGAAATGGAATATTTAGATTGAATCCCACGAAGTAGTCCGGCGAAGAATTGTTGAAGGCGCTTTGCCATGCGCCCGTCAGGTCGGTCGAGACGCTGGAGGAGTTTCCGGGAGTCACCAATCCCGCGAGACCACTGCCGCCGTAGTAACCCACCAGCGACAGAGTGGGCAAAAGTGCATTCCGCGCGGCTTGGCGGCTGATTTGCCGGTTCGCGAGGTCGACGTCAGTCTCCAACAGTTCCGGACGATTCCGCAGTCCTTCCGCAATCAGATCGAGAATCGGCGCGCTCGCGTCGGCTTCAGTGCTGGTGGCCTGCATGCGATCCGTCGGCACGACCGGCATTTCTTCCAGCGTAGGATCGTCGAGGCTCTTGGTGAGCGCATTCTTCATCAGCGATTCCTGCAGCTGCAGATTGGTACGCGCAACCGTCAAATCCTGGTCGCGCTTGGAAACCTCGGCCTCGGCCTTCATCACGTCCATCTGCGGAATGCTTTCCAACTGCAATTGTTTTTTGGCATTCTCCAGCGTCTGATTGGCAAAGGCGAGAGATTGCTCATTCACCCGCGCCTGCTCGTAGGCGCTGACCAGATCCCAATAAATGTTTTCGATCTGCGTAACCGTGGCAATTACCTGGTCTTTGAAGGCGATATCGGAGATCTTTTTGTTGTTGTTGGCGATGCGCAGGTAGCGCAGGTTCGGCCCGAAACCAAATCCCGCGAGAAGTTCCTGTTGGAAACTGAAGCGGTAGTAAGTGTTCAAAGCCGGCGACAGGAAAGTGTCGGGACTGTTCGTAGTCTGGCGATTGTTATTGAACTCAAAAGAAATCGTAGTGCCGGTGGCAAAGGCTTGCGTGTAGCTGGCGTTCACTTGTGTCGTATTCAGCTGCAAGGATGGGATGCCGTAGACTTGCTCATTCGACAGCGGAGAGGTTAGATGCTCGATCCCCATGCTCACATTGAGAGCCGGATCGTACGATGCCACGGGAGTCCCCGCCCCCAAGGTGGATTGCACGAGGCCTGAGGCGCCCGCGCCTGCGCCGCCCGCGCCACCCGTGGTGCCCCCTGCGCCCGCTCCCGGCGCTCCCGCACCGTAACCCCCGATTCCTCCTCCGGGAGTGCCTTGCACTACGCCGGTGTTGACGCCACGAAAGCTGCCGCCAGCCTTGGTGCGAAGCAGGTCCGTATCGGCAATCGGCAAGTTGAAGCGGGCGATGGCCAAATCCAGATTGTTCTCCAGCGCGAGGTCGATCGCGTCTTTCAGCGATAAATAGAGTTTGCCTTCCCGAATCAGCCGATCGAGACGCGGAGAATTTGTCAGCGTCGGCTCCGGCACGTTCTCGCCAACGTACGGAGCAAGGGGATTGCGCGATTGGGGCATTTCCAATACGGAGGGAGTGCGCACCTGGGCTTGCGCCATGGCTGCCATAAGCACGAGCAGCGCGGCCATCAGCGAAACGTCACAGCGCCTTCCACGGAGAGAGATTCTCATCGATTCACCGCCGCGTCGCTTGGCTCGGTCGTTGAATTTGGATTTGGATTCGCGGTATCGCCAACCAGCCAACCGTCGCGCAACTGGATGGTGCGAGTTCCATAAGCGGCGTTCGTTTCGGAGTGAGTGACCTGCACGATGGTTGTTCCCTGTCGATTCAACTCGCGGAAGAGCTCCATGATCTCCTTGGCTTGGCTGGAATGCAGATTGCCGGTTGGCTCATCCGCGAGCAGCAACGGGGGATTGTGAATCACCGCTCGCGCGATCCCGACCAACTGCTGTTGCCCGCCAGAAAGCTGGCTGGGATAGAGGTCTTTCTTGGCGACAATCTGGAAACGATCGAGGGCGTCGGCGACCAGGGTCTGCCGCTGGCTGCGCGGAATGTCCTTGTAGGAAAGCGGCAGATCGATGTTTTCCATCACCGTAAGATCGTCGAGCAGGTGATAACTCTGAAAGACCATGCCGACATTTTTCTTCGCCAACTCGGCGCGTTCCTTCCTCTTCATCGCATGTGCGGCCTGCTCGCGGAACCAGTACTCGCCCTGCCACTGGTCGTCCAGGAAAGCGAGGACATTCAAGAGGGAGGATTTCCCCGCGCCCGACGGGCCCATCACGGTGATGAACTCGCCTTGTTGAATTTCGAGGTTGATGCGGCGCAGAACCCAGGTCTGGCCCGGGCCGGTCTTGTAGCTGCGTTCGATGTTTCTTAGTTGGATCATTTCGTCCTCAATCTCAGTGGATAATCTATTCGTATCGAAGGGCCCTCATGGGTTCCACCCCCGCGGCCCGTCGAGCCGGCAACATGGCGGACGCAAGCGCCACCAGGATCACCAACAGAGTCATCAAGCACAGCGTTAGCGGGTCGCTGCTGGAAATACCGTATAGCTGGCTTCTGACAGCGCTCAGCAGCAGCAACGACAGAGGCAACGTGACTGCGATGCTGATTCCTGCCAGCCACAGCACCTCGAACAACACCATCCTGACCACCGATGCGCGGGTCGCTCCGAGCGCCATGCGAATGCCGATCTCACTGGTCCTCTGCGCGGTCGAATAGGCCAACACTCCATACAAACCCACGGCAGCCATGAGAGCCGCTAGAAATCCAAAACCGGAGGCGAGCAATGCGATTACGCGTTCGGCGGTCAAATTGTTGTCGATCTGTTCGTCCATGGTGCGGAAGGTGTCGAGCACCAGATTCGAGTCCAGCGTTTGCATGGCGCGGCGGATCGTGCTTTCCGCGCTTTCGGGTTGCTGCCAGGTCCGGACATAAAATCTCATCGACCGAGGCTCCGGCGACTGGAGATAGGGGGAGAACACCGTGCGCGAGACCGGCTCTCGAAGGCTGGTGTGCTTCGCGTCTTTCACCACCCCGACGATGGCAATGTCGGTTTTTGCCCCCGTGCCACCGCCGTTGCCGAAGTTGTGCCCAACCGCCTGCTGGGGATCTCCGAAAAAGTGGCGGGCGAAGCTTTCGTTGACTACGGCCACTTTTTGCGAGCTCGCGGAGTCTTGTTCGGTGAATGCGCGGCCCGCCAGCAACGGCACCTGAAGGGTTGAGAAGTAATCCGCACTCACGTGCGGCTGCTCGACGTTCATGTCCTCTTCCGGTTTTTCGGCATATCCGGCGATGGTGATGTTCCCGGTTTCGTTGTCATTCGCCAATTCGGGATCGTCGGTCGCCGCCACGGAACGAACTCCCGGCAAGCCCTTCAAGGTTTCGAAGACTCTTTGGTAGAGCGCAAAAGTGCGAGCCGGTTCGTAGCCTGCCATCCTGGGATCAATCCCGAAGGTCAGGAGATGATCGGTCGCAAATCCGGCATTGAGCGATTTAAGATTGTGCAACGTGCGCACGAACAGGCCGGCGCCAACCAGCAACATCAGGCTTAGCCCGATCTGCAGTGCTACCGAAACGCGCCGGAAGCGGAGCGAACCACTCCTGGCGGTCATCCCTTGTTGTTTCAGGGCAGGCGCGAGATCGGGGCGCCAGAACTGTGCCGCTGGAGCCAGGCTGAAAAGAAGAGTGGCAAGCAGCGCCAGCGCACAATTGAAGAGCATGATCCGCAGATCGGGTTTTGCGGAAAAAGGGAGATCGCCCGTGCCTCCGCTCCAAATCATGTTGATCAGCAGGGCCGAGACTCGGGGCGACAGCAGCATACCCAACAGCCCTCCGCCTAGGCCGAGGAGGAGACCTTCCACTAGTAATTGCTGTATCACCCGTTTGCGCTTTGCGCCGAGGGCATAACGCACCGACATTTCACGGATGCGACCAGACGCCCGGACGAGCAGCAGACTTCCTACATTGGCGCAGGCCATGAGCGCGACCAGACCAACCATGCCCATCACAATGAGCAGCGGCATCTGGACGTCGCCGCGGAGCGGGGAGAATCCCCTGGCGCCGTCGAGAAGGGACAAGTGCGACTTGGCCACAAAGTGGTCGCGGAATTTTTCCGACACGCCTTTGATCTCTTTCAGTTCATCAGAGCGGATCGAAGACCACAGTGGGCCGATGCCTGCCTCCGCCTGTTCGCGGGTAATCCCCGGTTTGAGTTTTCCGATGATGTTCAGCCAACTCGATCGGCGGTCATCGAGATCTTTGCTTCCGGGCATAACTTCCGCCTTCATCATCATGGGCACCAACACATCAGGGGTGTCACCCATCACCACGCTATGAAAGCCGGGCGGCGCGACTCCGACCACCGTGAAGGGATGGCCGTTTACCAGGATGCTCTGGTTCACGATTCCCGGGTCCGTGCCAAAGCGGCGCTGCCAATAGCTGAAACTCAATACGACTACGGGGTTCGCGTCCGGCACCAGGTCATCGGCGGCAACGAACAACCGTCCCAGAGCCGGCCGCAGAGCAAGCACATCAAAGTAATTGCCGGAGACGAGTTCCGCCGCAACCAGGTCGGGCTGGTTATGCCACTGCACTCCGACCTGCGTCCAATCCGTGGCCAGCAGGCCACTAAAGACGGAGTTACGGTCACGCAGATCGCGGTACATGGGGTAGGAGAAATAGAAATGTCCATCCGCCCGCGACTGGATGTTCCCGGTGTTGCTGCCTGCGTACTTCAGAATCACCAGACGATCCACGTCTTTTACGGGGAGGCTGCGCAGAAGCGCTTGATCGAGCAAACTGAAAATCGCCGTGTTGGCGCCAATGCCAAGGGCGAGCGTGAGAATCGCAACCGTCGCAAAGCCGGGTGACTTTCGCAACTGGCGAAGAGCGTAGCGGAGATCCTGGAGCAGTCCGTTCATGCGTCCTCCTTACTCGTACCGCAGCGCCACCATGGGATCGACTCTCACCGCTCGGCGGGCGGGGACGAAACAAGCGTACAAAGCGACCGCAACCAGCAGCAGAGTTGCAGTAATGAACGTCAGCGGATCGGTGGCGCTTACACCGATGAGCAGATTCGCAACGCCGCGGCTGATAAGAAATGCGGCGAACAAGCCGAGAGCGGCACCTGACACCACGACCCACATTCCTTGCCGAAGCACCAGCTTCAGCACCTGCGCCCGGTCCGCGCCGAGAGCCATGCGGATTCCGATCTCCCGGGTTCGCTGAGCGGCGGCGAAGGCAACAATGCCATACACGCCTACGACGGCCAGAGTCAGTCCCATGGCTCCGACGCAGGACGCAAGCAGGGCGGCGACGCGGAAGACCATGAGGCCGTTGGCGCCGGCGAGAGAGTCGGTCATGGTGCGAAGCGAGAAAATCGGCAACCCAGGATCTAAGCTCTTGACCTCCTGTTGCACGGGCAACATCAGCGTTTCCGGAGCGATTGAAGTGCGAATCTGCAGAACCCGCATCGAGGTGAAATTCTGTGCCAGGGGAAAATAGAAATAAGGCTGCGGGTCTTCGCCGAGCAACTGGTACTTGCCGTTTTGCGCGATCCCCACCACCTGCCAGAATGTGCCCTCGGTCTGATCGGTGGTAAAACGCTTGCCAATGGGATCTTCGTTCGGCCAGAACCGTTCCGCCATGGTTTGGTTTACGACGGCAACATGGAGCGCCGTTTCGTTGTCGGCATCGGTGAAGGCTCGCCCCCGGAGCAGCGGGATCTTCATCGTCTGGAAATAGGACGAATCCACCGCGTTGAACATAATAACCGGCGGCTGCTCTCCGGCCGGCGTGGGATGCTCCTCAATCGCGACGCCCGCTCCTTGCGAGTAGTTCCCCATCGGTACGCTGTACGCCACCGTTACCGCTTGCACTCCCGGCAGCGCACGGATATGGTCCTTCAGCTCCCGGTAGAAATTTGCGGTTCGCGCATCGTCATAACCAACTTCATGCGGGTCGAGAACCACATTGAGCACGTGATCCGGCTCAAATCCCAGATACATGCGCTGCGCGCTCCGCAGGCTGCGCACAAACAGCCCCGCGACAATGAGCAGCATCAGAGAACCGGCGATCTGGGTTGCGACTAGGATGCTGCGAACCCGATGGCGTGCCCCGCCACCCGACCCGCTGCGTCCGCCTTCGCGCAGGATTTGGTTGACGTTCGAGCGCGCGATCCGAAATGCCGGCCACAGACCGACCACCACTCCGATGCCAAGTGCGGATGCCAGCGCATACGCAAGTACGCGCCAGTCGAGCCCGAAGTCCAAGCTGATGGGAACGGTGGATGCCAGGCGGAGATCGTAGACCCAGCGGCTGGCCCATGTCCCCAGAGCAATTCCTCCCGCCGCGCCGAGCATGGTCAGCAGAAGACTCTCGGTAAACACCTGGCTGACTAGACGGGCTCGGCTGGCACCCATCGCACTACGTATTGCCATCTCGCCTTCTCGGGCCGTGGCGCGCACGAGCAAGATGTTGGCTACGTTGATCCCTGCGAGCAGCAAGATCAGCGCGGCAAGAAACAGAAACAATCCGGCGGCGATGGCAACGACATTGCCGGGCAGCGGGATTGGGTGGGACAACGGCTCGGGAATGATGCTCACGGTAATGCCCTTGTCGGTTGCGGGATACTGCTGCGCCAGCCGGGCGACAATCAGGCTGACTGAACTCTGGGCCTGGGCGAGAGACACGCCTGGTTTCAGGCGGCCCAACGTATTCCACCGCCGGTCCGTGCGGCTGGTCCACAGGTCAGGATCGGACGCGGCCGCCATGCTGAGCGGAAGATAGCCGTCCAGATCGAGGGCAAAAGCCGTGCCGCGAAACCCTTTGGGCGTGACTCCTATGATCGTGGCCGGCTTCCCATTCAGCAGCACTTGTTTGCCAATCACATTGGAGTTGCCGCCAAATCTTCTCTGCCAGTAGGAGTAGCCAATCACGGCCAGCGCTTCCGATCCTGACTTTTCTCCCTCGCCAGGGAGAAACAGGCGGCCCAGCGCCGGTTTCAGGCCAAGGGCGGAGAAGTAATTCCCGGTAACGAAGCTGGCGAGAAAGTGATCCGCCCGGTTGTCGGCGCTCATGCCTTCGAGATCAACAGCGTAGGCAAACAGATCGGAATAGGTGTCGGCCTGCTTGCGGAAATCAACCAGTTCGGGATAAGACAGGGAAAAGATACCCATCGACGAGCCCTGCTGCTGTGCGGCCAACACCGTGATCTGCCGTGGTTGTGGCACCGGGAGCGGGCGAAGAATGATGCCATTCACAATGCTGAAGATGGCCACGTTCGCGCCGATCCCGAGAGTGAGGGTGATCACGGCGGTCAAAGCGAATCCCGGCTTGTTGCGCATTTGACGAACGGCGTAGCGAATATCTTGAAATAGTCCGGCCATTTTCTTTACCTCCTGTTACTCATACCGCAGCGCCACCATGGGATCGACCGACGCCGCGCGGCGGGCCGGCAGGTAGTTCGCCAGGAACGCCACGGCGCCAAGCAGCGCGGCCACGGCAGCGAAAGTCAGGGGATCGGTTGCCGTAATCCCAAACAGCATCCCCGAGATCAGCCGCGTCATTCCGAGCGCAAGGATGGTGCCGGCTGCAATTCCCATCAGAACGAGCGCCATTCCCTGCTTCACCACAAGTGCTACTACATCGGGGCGCCGCGCACCCAAGGCCATGCGGATACCGATTTCTTTAGTGCGTTGTGCGACCGAGTAAGACATGACGCCATACAGTCCGATGGCCGCCAGCAGCATGGCCACCGCGGCAAAGATGGTGAGCAGTAACATGCTGAACCTCCTCCGTTGAACGGAGTTAGCGATGACCTCCTGCATGGTGCGGATATTGGCAAGAGGGACGTCTTTGTTCACGCTCCAGACCACACTCTGCGCCGCCGAAGTCACGCTCGTAGCGTCAGAGGTTGCGCTGCGTATCGCCACGAACATCGATGGCCATTGCGCCTGGCCGAGTAACTGGTAAATCTCGGAGTGAGGAGCGGTATCGAGCCCAACGTGCCGGACATTCCCGACGACGCCTATGATCTGCAGGGTCAAATTGTCCGGGCCGAATTTGGTAAGCTGTTTGCCAATCGGGTCCTGTCCAGGAAAAACAGTGCGCGCTAGAGCTTCGTTGACGATCGCTAGATTCAGCGAGCTGCCGAGGTCGCTCTCGCTGAAGCTGCGGCCTTTCAGCAGCGGGATGCCCATCGCGCGGAAATAGTCGGGCGTGCTGACCCGAATGTCCGCGTCGTAGTCTTTTTCGATTCCGGGAAGGCTGAAACTGCGTGAACTGTTGCCTCCAGCCAACGGCAGCCGGCTGACCGCGCCCACCGCCTGCACCCCTGGCAACGCCTGCAGCCGTTGCACGACTTCCTGGTAAAACGCGAGTTGGTGAACAGAATCGGTCGAGGATGGAAGTCCGAGGTTGAAGGTCAGGAGATGATCCGGATCGAAGCCCGGATTCACGTCCATGAGCCGCACGAAACTCTTGACCAGCAGCCCGGCCCCAACCAGCAGAACCAGCGAGAGTCCGACTTCGGCGATCACCAGCGCGGAGCGAGTTCGCCCCCGGTTCGCCGTTGCTCCCGCGCTCGCCTTCCTTGAGAAATTCGTTGGGATTCGATCGCGACGATTGCAGAGCGGGCATCAGGCCAAAAACAACTCCGCAAACAATGGAAGCCAGGAAACTGAAGGCCAACACTTCCCGGTTGATTCCAATCTGCTTGAACTGACGAATATCCGGTGGACTCAATGCCAACAGCGACGGAACGGCGACGACTGCCAGCAGCAGCCCGAGGACTCCTCCCACTAACGCGAGCAAAACACTCTCGGTGAGCAACTGACGCAGCAAACGCCGGCGGCTCGCACCCAGAGTCGTTCGTATCGAGATTTCCTTGGCGCGCGCCGTGGCGCGCGCCAGGAGAAGGTTAGCAACGTTCGCGCAGCCAATCAGAAGCACGACGGCAACCGCAGCCAGCAGAACCAGCAGAACGGGGCGGATGTCACCGACAACATATTCATGCAAGGGCAGAAAGCTCACGCCGGTCTTGTCGTTCGAATCCGGATACTGCGCCTCCAGGCGGCGACCGATGGTATCGAGTTCCGCGCGGGCCTGCTGCGGCATCACTCCTGGTTTCAGCCGCGCCCAGACGTCAAGATAATTTCTGTCCCTGAATTGGCGTGGATCCTTGTCAGGCGCCAGAGGATGAGTCGGCACGCCCCAGGGCGAGGGCAGCCATAACTCGCCATACTCGTCCGGAGAAAAGTTCGGCGGCATCACGCCGACAACGGTGTACTGCTCGCCATTGAGCCGAATGTCCCGGTCAACAATCGAGCGATCCGCGGCAAAGTAGCGCTGCCAAAGCCCATAGCCGAGCACCACGACGTGGTCGTTGCCGGCCTGCGCGTCGCCCGCCTGCAAACCGCGCCCCAGGATCGGGTTCACTCCGAACAGAGGGAAGAAGCTGGGCGTGGTCATCGTGCCCCTGATCCTCTCCGGACGATCTCCAGCCGATAAGCTTCCTTGCCATCCGCGAGACGCTGCCATCTGGGCGAAGACCTGGTTTTGCGCGACCCAATCCAGATAGTTGGCCGGAGAAGCGTCGCCGGTCGGTATGCCCTGAAATGTCTGTGAGACTTTTACAATGCGATCCGAATCTGGATAAGGGAGCGGGTGCAATAACACTTGATCGACCACACTGAACACTGCGGTGGTGGCGCCAATCCCGAGCGCCAGAGTGATCACAGCAACGGCAGTGAATCCCGGGCTCTTACGCAGTTGCCGCAGCGCATAACGAAGATCTTGCAGTAGTCCGGTCATCTTCTTTATCTCCTGTCACTCGTAGCGCAGAGCCACCATGGGATCGACCTTGGCCGCGCGGCGGGCGGGCACTGCGGCGGCTGCGAACGCGACCGCCGCCAGCACGACAACCGAGAGCGCAATGGTGAGCAAGTCGGTGGGCGCGACTCCAAACAGCGCTTCGCGCAGGACTTGCGCCGCCGTTACGGCGCCCGCCACGCCAATCGCCGCGCCGATGGCCGTGAGCCGTAGAGCATGACCAATGACCAACCGGAAAATTCCTTTCGGCTGCGCTCCCAGAGCCATGCGGACTCCAATCTCCCAAGTGCGCCGTCCAACCATGAAGGCCATCAGTCCGTAGAGCCCCACCGCTGCCAGCAAAAGGGCCAATCCACCCATGACACCAGTCAGTTCGGCGATGAGTTGTCCCAAGAAAAACGCATCCCGCATGTGCTCCCGCAAGGTCACGAGAGAAGTGATGGGCACGTCGCGACTGATCTCGCGTAGTGTTTGCCGCACAGCTGGGGCCAGCGCCTTCGGATCGATGCTGGTTTTCACCGCCATCGACAGTCCGTCGTATTGCTCGCTCTTCATAGGCAGGAAAAAGTAAGGCCTCCGATCTTCGCTCACATCGTCGTACTTCCCGTCTTCTGCAACTCCGATAACCTCGTACTCATCTCCGTCTGCCCGCTCCAAGCGGACCCGTTGCCCCAAAGGGTCCCCATTGGGCCAAAAACGACCCGCCATGGCTTGATTCACCACCATGACATGGGCATTCGCATCCAAGTCGTGTTGCTCAATGGCACGTCCACGCACGATTCGCGTGCCCATGACTGAAAAATACTCATCGCCAACGGAAGCAAAATTGATGGGGGCGCCATCAGAGGGTGCGCTTGCCAGGCGCCCAGACGAAAATACCTTGAGTGGAAAACCGCGGTGGCTCAGTCCGAAGGGAAAACTCCTCGCGATTGTGATCGCTGTCACTCCGGGCAGCGCTTGCAAGCGCTGCCGCGACTCGCGCGCGAATGCCTTGCTGTCTTCATCGCTCTTCGCGGCAAAGTCCGGCCCCAACTCCATGATGAGCATGTTCTGATGGGCATTAAAACCGGGATCGATAACCAGCATTTTTATTACAGATCGTGTCAGGAGTCCGCTGCACACGACCACCGCCAAGGAGAACGCGACCTGCGTAACCACGAGCGCGCTTCTCAATCTCCGGCGGCCGGCTCCGTCTTGCCCACCGGATTGCTTGAGCACGGCGGCCGGAGCGATGCGGGTGGACTGGAGCGCCGGAACCAACCCGAAAAAGAGCGAGGATGCCAATGCCGCCGCCAGCGCAAATAGCAGGGCGCGCAAATTCAGATGCGCGTCGATCACAATGGGAAGGCTCGGCGGCAAAAGCATCGGGAATTCATGGAGAATGAAGTTTCCGAGCAACAATGCCGCCAGGGTGGCAGAGGCGGCCAGCAGGGCGGTTTCCGTCAGCAGTTGGCGAATGACCTTCCCTCGCGATCCGCCCAGGGCCAGCCGCGTTGCGATTTCCTTCCGCCGATACTCCCCGCGCGCAATTAGGAGACCGGCCACATTGGCGCATGCAATCAGCAACACCAATGCCGCTATGCCCAGCAATAACAAGCCGATGAACGTGAATCCGCCTCGCGTCTCGCTTTCCAGGACCATCGTCATCCTGCGTCCGTTATTGGACGCCGGATAAGAACTTGCCAGTGCGGCAGCAACGGTTCCCAATTCTGCTTTTGCTTGTTGCAGACTGACGCCCTCCCGCAATCGTCCGTACAATTCGTAGTCGCGCCATCCCCGATCTGCCTGATTTCCGCGTTCGCCCGTCAGTTGCTGCCATGTCGGCATGGGAATCCACAGGTCCGGCACCATTCCCGGGACTGGACCCCGAAAACCTCGCGGCAGAACGCCCAGCACGGTCACAGGTTGGCCGTCGACGACGATCGTACGTCCCGGAAGCGTGGCATCGCCATTGAACTGCCGCTGCCAGAATGGGTGACTGAGCATCACCGATGGCGCGGGTGAAGTCTGAAATTCCTTTTCAGTGAACATCCGCCCAAGGGCTGGCGTGGCTTCGAGCACATCGAAAAAATTCTCTGAGACTACCGCCGCTAACACCATCTTGTTCTGCACGCCGTCATCCATCAGCGCCATACACTTGTCGAGGGCCGCCACTCCGGCAAGCGTCCTGGAATTGGCGCGCAGATCCAGAAAGTCCGGATAGGAACTGCCCCCTTGCTCGATTTCTCCCCGGTTGCTGGGGTTGCTGGTAAAGATGTTCACGATGCGGTTGGCCTCTCTTACCGGCATCGGATGCAACGTCACTTCATCCACAATGCTGAAAATGGCAACATTCAAGCCAATCCCCAGCGCCAGCGTAATCACAGCGACCGCTGTGAATCCCGGGCTCTTGCGCAATTGCCGCAGAGCAAACCGAAGGTCTTGCAGTAGTCCACTCATGCGCCCGTCTCCTGCAGGAGCTTCTTCAGTTCTTCCTCGGCCACGACCTTGCCGTCGAACAAATGCACTTCGCGCTGCGCGTGTTTGGCGAAGCGCGGATCGTGGGTCACCATACAGATCGTCGCTCCTTCGCGATGCAGGTTCTGCAGAAGTTCCATTACGGCTTCTCCGTTGCGTGAGTCGAGGTTTCCAGTGGGCTCGTCCGCGAGCAAAATGGATGGCTTCCCGCCCAGCGCGCGGGCAACAGCCACACGTTGCTGCTGACCGCCCGATAGTTGCGACGGATAATGCCGGACGCGATGCGCCATGCCGACGCGCTCCAGCGCCTCCATCACCCGAGCTTTGCGGTTCGCCGCCGGCATTCTTTGACGGTAGGTCAGCGGCAGCTCAACGTTCTCATAGACCGTCAGATCGCCAATCAGGTTGAAACTCTGGAAGATGAAACCAATCTCCTGGTTCCGTATACGCGAGCGCTCCGCGAAATCGAGATTCTCGACCGTCTTTCCATTCAGGAAGTAGCTCCCGGCGGTCGGCGTATCCAGCAGTCCGATGATCGACAGCAGCGTCGATTTACCGCATCCCGACGGCCCCGACATGGCGACGTACTCTCCTTTATCGATCGACAGGTGAACGCCGGCGAGGGCGTGCGTTTCGATTTCATCGGTATAGAAAACTTTGGTTAGTTCCTGAATCTGGATGAGTGGCTGTTCTGCTTCGGTCATTGCTGATTCCCTCGCTGTTTGATTTCATTCTTAATCGAGCCGGATACGATCAGTGTTGTCCCAACGCGACATGTCGGACAGGATGACAGTATCTCCTTCGTGCAGCCCTTCAATTACCTGGATCGAATTCACCGAGGCTCGTCCCACCTTCACGGGTACGCGCACGGCCGCCTGGCCGTCCGGGCCCAGCTTGAACAAACTGATGGTGCTGTTCTCCTCGCCAAATGCGGGACGGCCGACATAGAGCACGTTGTCCATGCGCTCCAGATCGATGGTTCCGTCGACACTCAGGTCGGGCCGCGCACCCTTCGGAAGTTCCCCGGTGAGTTTGACGTCGACGGTCACGGTTCCGTTTTGTACCGCCGGATCGACTCGCATCACTGCGCCTGCGATCACGCCGTTGTGCGTGTCGACCGAAGCGAGCTCGCCAATCTGCACGTCGCGCGCCTGCGTCTCGGCGACCTTCAGCGTAGCCATCAGGTGATCGGGTTGCACCACCTTCGCGAGCATCGTTCCGGGCAGAACGTGCTGGCCGACTTGCAGCGGGAGATCCACCAGCACCCCATCGATCCCCGCTCGAACTTTCAAGGCGTCGAGTTGCTTCTGTTTGAGCTGCGCCAGCGTGCGCATCTGATCAACTTTAGCTTGCTGTTGTGCCATCTGCGACTCAATCGCCCGCTGATTGGCCGTGAGCCGCTGCGTCTCGAGATCATTTCTGGTGGTGAGTTCGTCCGCCTTGTCCTTGGACGACTTGTAGGCCAGGCCCGAGATGACTCCCAGTTCGTAGAGCGCCTTGTCGGTGTCGGCCTGCCGTTGTGCCTGCGCGTGGTCGGCGTGGACGGTAGCGGCGCCCGCCTTCTGGTTCATCAGGTCGCTTTCGAGCTTTACCCGCAGACTCTGGTACTCAGCTTCGGCGGCCTTCAATTGAAGCTCGGCGTCGACGGCGGCTTGCTCCGTCTGCGGATTGCTCATTTCCAGCAGGATTGTGCTGGCCGTCACCTGCGAACCGGGCAGCATATGAATGCGAACGACGGTGGCCTCGGTTTCCGCGGGAATCTGACGCACTGATTCCTGACTCGGCACGAGCGACCCCAGCCCGCGCACCTGGCGCAGCATCGGACCGCGCTTAACCGTGTCGGTCCACACCGTGCCGCGCTCCACCGTGGGCGCCGCAGGCTTCAGCCGTGAGACTCCGACCGAGACCGCAGCCACGGCTAGCACTACCGCGGCCACGATGAGCGCTTGGCGGCGACGTTTCTGAGTTCTGAACTCGGGTCGAGCGATATCCATTTCGGTTGTAGAGTGGCAACCGGAAGGCCATCGTCCGCAGAATGGTAAGTGTTCGGAAACATGGTGGATAGAGCGGATGGCGTCGACTGGAGGAAATGCTTCACTATCCTGAACTGGACGATGGTGTCCGGGAATGGACAGCGCCGCCACTACAAACTAGGGGCCTATATCTCCTCAGGAAGGGGAAGCTCCGGCTTGGGTTCGCCAATCACTGGCCCTACTTTTCTGCGCTGGAAAATTTCGTAGACCGGCAGGCCAGCCAACACCACTGCAACTCCAAGCAGCGCCGCTCGTGGAGTGCGCGCCGCAACCAGAATCAACATCAGTGCGACCAGAGTCAGAAATGCGAGAGGCGTCAGGGGATATCCAGGAGTCAGGATCACCGACTCTCCGGCCGGCTGCCTTGGCCGCAGGACGAACAAACCTGCTACCGTGATCCCGAGAAACAGAATGACGATGAACAGGGCATACGAGATAATCTGCTCAAAACTGCCGGCGAACACCAACAGGGAAGCGATGAGGCCCTGAATTGCAATGGCATTGGCAGGCGTACGGAACCGGGGATGAGTCCGCGCGACCGCTTTGAGAAAGAGGCCGTCGTTGGCCATTGCGTAGTAGACTCGCGGGGCGAACATGATGAGCGCCGCCAAACTGCCGAGCAGGCAGATGATGACGATGGCAGCGAAAACCACGCCACCGGTTGGGCCGAACAGCACTTCTCCCGCTTGGGCGACGAAGGTTTGATCGGAAGTTACTTTCTCCAGCGGAACGAGATATAAGAAGACGGCACTGACCACGATGTAGACGGCGGTCACGGCGAGCACACCAAGCAACAAGGCTCGCGGCAAATTGCGGCCCGGATCGCGAACCTCACCGGCGATCTTGCCGACATCCCACCATCCGGCAAACGAAAAGAAAGCGCCTAGCAAGCCAACGCCAAGCGCGGGCGCTAGCGGCATGGAGCCGTGACGTTGGGCCACGAAGGGCACGAAGTTCGACCATGATCCCAAGCGGAAGGCAATTGCCCACACCGTCAGGAAGCCGAGCAGTCCCAGTTTCAGCCAGGTGACCCAACGCAAGAATCCGGCGCTTACGCGGATGCTGAAAATATTCAAAAGACATAGCGCCCAAATCACGCCAACACCCAATAACTTGATGAGAAGCGGAGACAGGTGGCGGATGTAGGCGAAGTATCCACCGATGCCGGTGGCAAATGAGGCGGCCACGGCGGGATCCATCACGAGCAGGCACATCCATCCGTAGAGGAATGCCGTCCGCGGTCCGTAGCTCTCCTGCAAATATATGTAAGCGCCGCCGGCCCGCGGAAAACGGCCCGCAAGCTCTCCATAGCAGAGCGCGCCACTCAGGGTCATGGCGCCCACCGCGAGCCAGACCACCAGCAGCCACAAGGGAGAACCCAGCGCCTTCGCCATGCCGGCGGGAGTAAGGAAGATGCCGACGGCTATGATGCCGCCGATGACGGCGGCGGTGGTCGAGGCCAAACCGAGCTCGCGTCGCAAGCCTGGGGCGGAGATCGTAACGGTTCTTGTCTGGCTGTCCATGAGTGAAGACTTCTGCCGTGGGCCCGACAACGCCAGCGCGACTGTGATCACGGCAACGCGGATGGCGATACGCTAGCTGGATGAGAGTTACGCCGCAATAATCGAAAGGCACTACGGGGTTGGGCTCTTCGTGCATCCTCTTCGTGCTTTAACAGAGGTGTTTCGCGGGAGTTGGCAGCCCAGTGCCACAAACTCGGCGTGAGTTGTGCTGCTCACCAAGTCTCTGACCGTGTGAGTTTGCACTTGAAGCGTTGTGGTCTCCCAGGTCTCAAAATCGAGACCTGGGGCACCCAACACTTAAGGACGTACTCCATCCGCACCCTCTGCTGTAACCTGCCGCTCGGAATCCCATCGCTGGTTGAGATTGCACGCCACGGACTTTGGCCTGGTTGTTCTCGAATACACGTAGGGCTGACTACTGAATTTCTGACGAACTACGGCCTCCAGCCTGCTCAGCCTCGCAAAGGGAGGTGGCCTCCTAATGAAGATTGCTTGAACAGACGATGAAGAGTTGAAGAGATTGAACCGGCGATTCTCCACGAAATGAGAAACCCCTCACTTAAGGAGGGCGCGCCTCAAGCGGCGCAAGCAGGCGGGCCGCGACGAACAGCCGTTCGCTCGCCGGAAATCTCTCCCTATTCGGAAAGGAACGGCAGCAATGAGCGACAACGATAGCGATATCGTCAAAGATTTTCTGGTCGAGAGTTACGAGAACCTGGACCGCCTGGACCGGGACTTGGTCGGTCTGGAGAAGAATCCACACGATAAGGACGCGCTGGCCGGCGTGTTTCGCACCATCCACACTATCAAGGGCACCTGCGGATTCCTTGGTTTCAACAAACTGGAAAAGGTCGCGCACGTTGGGGAGAACCTGCTGACGCGCCTGCGGGACGGTCAGCTTACGCTCAATCCTGAACTCACCACGGCACTGCTGGGCATGGTGGATGCCGTCCGCCAGATGCTTAAAGAAATTCAATCGACGGGGCAGGATGGTGAAATCGACTACCCGGAACTGCGCGAAAACCTGACCCGGCTGCAACAGGTTGGCGCGAGCGCCGAAGCGCCAGCGCAGCCGCAACCGGAAGGCCCGCCACCCGCGGCAGAGGAAGCGATCGCGGCCGCGAGTTCGGAAGACGTCGAGTTGTCCGCAGCCTCTGTATCCGGAAAGCCGGCTGCCCCGAAAGCACGCAAGGTGGCCAGGGTCCGCCGGACTAAGGCCCAGATGGATGAGGGAACCAGCAGTGGCTCGCCAGTAGAAGCCGCGCCGGGCCATGCCGAACAGGCGGGCGCCAAGCACGAGGATGCCGCCGCGCCCCAGCAAACTCCCGAGTTCCGGCCTCACGACACGGTAGCGGAGACTATCCGCGTCGGAGTCAACGTTCTGGACAAACTGATGACTCTGGTCGGGGAGCTGGTACTGGCGCGCAACCAGCTTCTGCAAATTTCGAACACGGTCGAAGACGCCAGCCTGCAGGCCGTTTCGCAACGGATGAACCTGATCGCCACCGAACTGCAAGAAGGGGTGATGAAGACCCGCATGCAGCCCATCGGAAATATCTGGAGCCAGTTTCCACGGACGGTGCGCGACGTGGCGCTCGGTTGCGGCAAGGAAGTGGAGATCGAGATGGAGGGCAAGGAGACGGAACTGGACAAGACCATCATCGAGGCCATCAAGGATCCGCTGACCCATCTGGTGCGCAACTCCGTCGACCATGGCATCGAACTTCCCGCCGAGCGGGTGAAGGCCGGCAAGGATCGAACCGGACGCTTGATTCTGCGCGCCTTTCATGAGGGCGGGCAGGTCAACATCGAAATCACCGACGATGGCGCCGGCTTGAACGTGGAGCGCCTCCGTAAGAAAGCGCTCGAACGCGCCGTGATCACCGCCGAACAGGCGGCGCGCATGACCGAGCGGGAAATCTTCAATTTGATTTTCCTTCCCGGATTCTCCACTGCGGAAAAGGTGACCAATGTGTCCGGCCGCGGCGTCGGCATGGATGTGGTGAAGACGAATGTCGAAAAAATTGGCGGCACCGTGGACGTCCAGTCCACGGCCGGCCATGGCACCACGGTGCGGGTAAAGATTCCCCTGACCTTGGCCATCATCCCGGCGCTGGTGGTGACTTGCGGCGGCGATCGCTATGCCATTCCGCAGGTGAGCTTGCTCGAACTGGTGCGGCTCGAAGCCGACGAGGTGGAGAAGGCCGTTGAATTGGTGCATGGCGCACCGGTCTACCGGCTGCGCGGACGGCTGCTCCCCCTGGTGTATCTCAATCGGGAACTGAAACTCGCTGCCGATCCGCGTTCCGCGGCGGAAAACGACGGATCGGTCAACATCGTGGTGTTGCAAGCCGACGAGCGGCAATTCGGGCTGGTGGTGGATCACATCAACGACACCGAAGAAATCGTGGTGAAGCCGTTGCGCAAACAGCTCAAGACGGTGAAGACCTTTGCCGGTTCGAGCATCATGGGCGACGGCAAAGTCGCGCTCATTCTGGACGTGCTCGGACTGGCGCAGCGGGCCAGCGTGGTGACCGAAACCAGAGACCGCGCCCTCGCCGAGAAAGCTACGGCATCCGGGGCGGCCGCGGAAGAGAAGCAAACCTTCCTGCTCTTCGCCGGCCCAGGCGATTCCCGCATGGCCATACCGCTCAGCACCCTGGCGCGCCTCGAGGAGTTCCCCGTGGCGCAAGTGGAAGTGTCGGGCAGCCAGTGGGTGACGCAGTATCGAGGCCAGATCCTGCCCCTGATTCGCCTCGAGGTCGTGCTCGAAGAGCGCCGCAATAAGTTGCGCGCCCTGCAAGCCCCGCCGGCGGCCGATTCCGCACCGATTCAGGTGCTGGTGCTGAATCATGATGGACGCTCCTTCGGCCTGGTCGTGGAACGGATTCTGGACATTGTCGAAGGCAAGGCGGATGTGAGGTCGGCGGCGACCCGTGCATCGGTTCTCTATTCCGTTGTGATCGGCGACCGGATCACGGAATTGCTCGATATCCCGGCGATTCTGCGCGGCGCGGATTTAAACGTTAAACAGCCCGCCCTGGCGGCGAGAGCGGCGGAGGTTGCGAACTAAGCCATGGCCCACACTTCACAGTTTTGCACGTTCTATCTGGACAAGCTGCTGTTCGGGGTGGAATTGAAAGGCGTCCAGGAAGTCATCCGCTCGCTGGATATGACGAAGGTTCCGCTGGCGCCTCGAGTGGTCAGCGGCCTCATCAATCTGCGCGGCCAAATTGTCACGGCGGTCGATCTGCGCCGGCGGTTGGAGCTGGCGCCG
Organism: uncultured Acidobacteriaceae bacterium; assembly: GCA_963722485.1. GTDB lineage: Bacteria > Acidobacteriota > Terriglobia > Terriglobales > Acidobacteriaceae > Acidiflorens. Next base: position 35,523 of record CAVRNL010000008.1, on the reverse strand, counting down.
CGCCCGGAGGACATGCTGGCCATGAATGTAGTGGTGCGCTCCGAGGACGGAGCGGTCAGCTTGCTGGTCGATGAAATTGGCGATGTGGTCGAGGTCGACGATACCACTTTCGAACCTCCGCCTGAAACCTTGCGCGGCTCAGTGCGGACCATCATCCTCGGCGTCCACAAACTTAACGACCGGCTCATGCATGTGCTGGATATCGAAAAAGCCTGCCAGATGACGGACGTGGTGGAAACCGCGGCGAGCCGATAGCGGGCTCGACTTCGCGCCACCTCGTTAGAGTCCGCGCTCAGGCCGGCGCGGTTGGCGCCGATGACAACTTTGTTTCGACGATTGCCGTTCCGTGAACGGGGCAATGTTGCACACAAGACGAAGGAACGAATTCAAACTAAAGGAGCTAGAAGTCATGCCAACCAAAGTCGTACACGAAAACCGAAAGTTGCACGGTGCCGGGGCGGGCGACGGAGAAAAAGGACATAGCGGTCACGACCGGTCAAGCAGCGCACAGAAGTCTGGGGACAGCAAGGTGCTGCTCGTCGCGCACGAGATTATGCGTTTGGTAGACGCGTCGCGGGAAGGCCGTCTGACCGAGCGCGGCCGGGTCGAGGAGTTTAGTGGTGTTTATCGCGAAATGGTGCAAGGAGTCAACGAAATGCTGGATGCCATTCTGCTGCCCATCGGCGAAGGCAACCGCATCCTGGCCCAGATTTCCAACGGCAAGATTGACGAACTGATTGTCCAAATTTATAAGGGCGACCACGAGAAGATGAAGCAGGCGGTCAACAACATCGCGGTGGTCGTCCAGAGCCTGCAGAAGGAAATGGCCCGGCTGACCGACGCTTCGAAGGAAGGGCAACTCTCGGACCGTGGCAAGCCGGAGCAATTCCAGGGCGCCTACGCCGAGATTGTGCGCAGCGTAAACGCCATGCTGGATGCCATCCTGTTGCCGATTGGGGAAGGCAACCGCATCCTCGGCCTCATTCGCGGCGGCAACTTACGGGAGAAAGTGGAGATCGCATGCAAGGGCGACCACGCCAAGATGAAGGATGCCGTCAATGGAGTGCACGCTTGGTTGACGGAGTTGACCGCCTACGCGACCAAGATCGCCAACGGCGACATGTCGGCCACGATGTCGAAGGCCTCCGATGCCGATCAGATTCACGAATGGCTGGTGTTAATGAAAAGCAACATCAATGGCCTAATCGCCGACGTCGTCCTGCTGTCGCGGACGGCGGTGGAAGGCAAACTGGCAATTCGCGCTGATGCCACCAAGCACAGCGGCGAATACCGGAAAATCGTGGAGGGGTTCAACGGCACGCTGGATGCGGTGATCGGGCCCTTGAACATGGCCGCCAGGTATGTCGACCAAATCAGCAAGGGCGAGGTCCCGGTCAAGATCACGGACACCTACAACGGGGACTTCAACAACATCAAGAACAACCTCAATGCTTGTATCGATGGCCTAGGTGGGTTAGTTGAGGCCAACGAAGTTCTGCAGTTAATGGCCGCCAACGACTACACGAGGCGCGTCCAAGGGTCGTACCACGGAGTCTTCGCCGAAGTCGGAAAAGCCACCAACAAAACGGCCGATACGCTCCGGGGAAGCATGGAGACGCTCGGGGAAAACGTGCAGGCGCTCTCCAGCGCCGCGGAAGAGCTGACCAGCACCAGCCAGCAGATGAGCGCCAATGCCGAAGAAACTTCGACCCAGACGAAAGTGGTTTCCGCCGCGACGCTGCAGGTCAACCAGAACCTCCAGACCGTAGCCACCGGGGCGGAAGAGATGGGCGCCAGCATCAAGGAAATTGCCAAAAACGCCACCGAAGCCGCCAAGGTCGCAACCTCGGCAGTCAAGGTCGCCGAAACCGCAAACACCACCGTGTCCAAACTCGGCGAATCTTCCGCCGAGATCGGGCAGGTGATTAAGGTCATCACTTCGATCGCCCAGCAGACCAACCTGTTGGCCCTGAACGCGACCATTGAAGCTGCCCGCGCCGGCGAGGCGGGCAAGGGTTTTGCCGTGGTCGCCAACGAAGTGAAAGAGCTGGCTAAGGAAACCGCCAAGGCCACCGAGGACATCAGCCGCAAAATTGAAGCCATTCAAACCGATACCAAGGCCGCGGTGGATGCCATTGAATCGATCAGCGGGGTGATCAACCAAATCAACGATATCTCAAGCACGATTGCCACAGCGGTTGAAGAGCAGAACGCGACCACCAACGAGATGTCGCGCAACGTCAGCGAAGCCGCCCGCAGCAGCGGTGAGATCACCAGCAACATAGCCGGCGTGGCGGAAGCGGCGGAGAGCACATCGCGCGGCGCGGGCGACACCCAGAAGGCAGCGCAGGATCTGGTGGGAACGTCCACCCAACTGCGGCGGCTGGTGGAACAGTTCAAAATCAACTCCAGCGAAAGTGGCCGCGGGAACGGCGGGACCACGATTCCAGCGCGAAGCAAGGCGGCCCATGCGAGTACCTAAGCTCGGCCCACGCTCTCTCTGCTCGGTTGGGTCGGTTGTGGGTGAGTGTTCCAGGGCGCATTTCGCTGGCCGGTTGCCTCGACCATGAAATGGACAGACAAAACTTGCTATGGCTCCAATTCGTATTCTGGTAGTGGATGATTCGGTGGTTATTCGGAGGCTGCTCGCGGACACTTTGGCGGGAGACCGCGCGCTGGAGGTGGTGGGCACGGCCAGCGACGGACGAATTGCCCTGGCGAAAATTTCACTGCTCAAGCCCGACCTGATCACGCTCGACATCGAAATGCCGGTAATGGACGGACTGGAGGCGTTGGCGGAAATACGTAAGTTGTATCCCAAGCTGCCGGTCATCATGTTCAGCACGCTCACCGAGCGCGGAGCGGCGGCAACCCTCGATGCGCTTGCGCTCGGAGCGTCGGACTACGCCACAAAACCCAGCAATACTGGCAGTCCCGCGGCCGCACTCGAGCGCATTCGCGTCGAACTCATCCCCAAGATCAAGGCGCTATGTGGCCTAGCCCCCATGAAACTCCTGCCGCTGCCCCGCACCCGTCCGGTATTGAAGGATCGAGTGCGCTCCAACCCACGCATCGAAATCGTGGCCATCGGAACTTCGACCGGTGGTCCGAACGCCTTGGCGGAAGTCTTGCCGCGGATACCGAACGACTTTCCCGTCCCGATTGTCGTGGTGCAGCACATGCCGCCCATTTTTACCCGCCTGCTGGCGGAGCGTCTTGCCCGCCACTCGGCCATCCCCGTGGAAGAAGGCATCGCGGGTGTGCCGCTGTCGCCCGGGCACGCCTGGATCGCGCCGGGGAACTTCCATATGAAGGTAATCCGCGCGGGCTTGAGCTGGCGCCTGAACTTGAATCAGGGGCCGTCGGAGAATTCCTGCCGCCCGGCGGTCGATGTGCTGTTTCGCTCGGTGGCGGCGGCCTACGGAGCCAATGTTCTTGGAGTGGTAATGACCGGCATGGGCGCGGACGGCGTGCTCGGAGCGCAGGACATTCGCGACGCTGGCGGAGATGTGATTATCCAGGATGAGGCTTCGTCCGTTGTGTGGGGGATGCCGGGCCTGGTGGACGCCTCCGGACTGGCCGATGCCGCCTATCCTCTCAATCGCCTGGGGGCGGAGATCACGCGCCGCGTGCTGCAGAGCCGTGGGCCTCGCCCGCCATCTGAATTGAAGAATTATTCCACGCTGGAGTCTCCGGCAAAATGACCATCGTCCTTCAACCCACGGTCGCGCAATCTTTCCCGAAAAAGGGCGTCGAAGCGATTGACCCTGTGTACCGGCAAATCCGCGACCTGGTGTACAAGATTTCCGGAATCTACAAGGCCGAGGAAAAACTTTACCTTCTTGCCGACGGTTGCGCACGGCGGATGAAACAACTGGGCGCGCGAACCCCACGCGAGTATTGGGACCGTCTCACTGCTGCTCCTTTCCGCGAAGCGGAACTCAGGGAACTACTGAATGAAATTACCATCGGCGAAACCTGCCTGTTCCGCAGCCAGCCGCAGCTCGATGCGCTGCGGAAAGTGATCCTCCCGGAAATCGTGGCGGAAAAAACCAAGCAGATCACCAAGCGTTTGCGCATCTGGAGCGCGGGCTGCTCCACCGGGGAAGAGTCCTACACCTTGGCCATGAACATGATCGATGAATGCGAGCGCTTGCTGAAAGGCTGGACAGTGGAGATTGTCGCCACCGATTTGAACGACCGCTCCGTGGAAGCTGCTAAGGCCGGCATTTACGGCGAGTACGCGCTGCGCAATACCAGCGAACTCTACAAGCGAAAATACTTTTCGAGCGTCGATGAGAAAAAACTGCAAGTACGCCCGGAAGTCAAGAAGCTGGTCACGTTCAGCCGCCTGAACCTGCAGGACGACTCCAAGATGCTTTTCATGAAAGGTATGGATCTGATTTTCTGCTGCAATGTGCTGATCTATTTTGACGGCGCCTCAAAGTCGAAAGTCATCAACCATTTTTTCAGCAACCTCAACTTCGGCGGCTATTTTTTTCTCGGAACCTCGGAATCGCTGATGAACTTGAATGACAAATTTCACCTGGTCCACTTTCCCGGAACCATCGCGTATTGGAAACCATCCCTGAGCAGCGGCAAATTATGAGCACATCCTTCACCGCCACCATTCGTGAACGCGTGCAGCGCATCGAAACCATGCCCGCCATTCCGGCGGTGTTTCTCCCCTTGCTGAAGTTGCTGAGCAATTCCGTGGAGGAAGTGAGGTTGGACGAAGTGGTGCGCCTGGTATCTTACGACGGCACCATTGCCGCGCAATGCCTGCGCCTGGCAGGCTCTCCCTTGTTTGGCATGTCGCAGCCGCCCAAATCGATCAAGGGAGCGGTGCTCAGCCTCGGCCTGCGTCGCGTCGAAACCATTCTTCTTACCTGCTGCCTGGGGCAGGCGTTCCCCGCGAAACAATGGGTGCTGGATCCAGCCGTATTTTGGAGACATTCGCTCGGCTGCGCCTTGGTGTGCCGGAAATTCGCCGAGAAGTTAGCCGCGGCGGATCATGAAAAGGCGTACATGGCCGGGCTTCTGCATGACATTGGATTTATGGTAAATTGCCTGGCTTTTTCCAGAGAGTTCGCCAAGGCGATGGAGCGCGCCAGCCAGGAGGGCGTCCCGCTGTACGAGGCGGAGCAGGCCACCATGGGGTTCACGCACTGCGAAACCGGACAGGCCCTGGCGGAAAAATGGAAACTGTCCGGCGACGTCGTCGAAGTGATCGCCCACCATCATGCCATCGAGCAAAGCGAGAAGTCGCAGCCGCTGGTGGCTCTGGTGCACCTGAGCGACCTTCTCTGCCGCATGCGCGGCTTGGGTTACGGATACTATGAGCGCCAGAAGGTAGATTTGGTCTCCGACCCGGCATGGGCCATTCTCCTGCGTGAACACTGCGATCTCGAAGGTGTCGACCTGGTGCGGTTCACTTTTGAGCTCGATGAAGCGGTCGAGGAAATCCACGCCCTGGTGGATGCGGTATTCGGATCCGCGCCAGCGCTGGCGCGCACCTGATGATCCGCAAGCCCACTAGCATCACGCTGGAGCGTCTGCGGTGGTCCAGTCCGCACTTCGCGATTCTCTAGCTCTGTATCTGGAGGGAAACGATCATGGGCATGTCTTCAAACAGCAGCCTGACTTCAAGGCCAGGGGATTCTGCCTGGGAGTGCAGACTATAGTCGTTGCCGGTGATGACTGTGGGCGGGGAAAGCATGCAGCCTTCCGACAGGCCGGAAATCTTGTTCTTGAAGTTGCCCGCCACCATATTGCAGATTTCGCCGAGCGCGTCCGACAGCTCTTCCGAACCAACCTTATGCAGTTCCACGCCGAGCATTTTGGAAGTCATGAGCGCGGCCGCCCTTCCCTCGCAGCGTACGCTCAGCACGCCGCACAGTTGCCCCGCCAGTCCCACCATGGCAGTAACGTCCATATCTGTTTCTTCGGTGGTTGGTGGTCCGGTCAGTTTGCAGCCCAGCATGAGTTCGAAGACTTCTCGTGTGGCCACTTCAAGCAGCGGAATCCAGCCTTCGCGGCTGCCGCTGGTGGTATGCATCTCATTCGCCGACTTCATGATTTACCTCCCAGAACCGGGACGACGTGTTCCTTTACTCGATCCGGCAAATGGCTTGCGGATGTGGCCGCGACCGCCGCCAGACGGGGCCTGTACCGGATGAGCCTCGCTGCCCTCGGCCGTAATCATGACTACGGGCATGTCTTTGGCGTTCGCCACTCCCGGAAGCTGTTTGAGAAACGGGCCCATTCCTGACTGGCACAGTGAGGTCACAACGGATTAGGTGGGAATGTCTGTTACTTCCTTCTCAACTTCACCCGCTGCTTGGCTTATCGGTCAAAGAGGGGTGGAACTTTAGGCCAGCGGAACACCTCGGATCCAGCATCAGGGCATTCGCTTCGAGGCTTAACATAGGGACGAATTTTTCAGTAACTTTGCCGCAAGCGATCTCTGGTATTCTTCTCGGTTCAACTTCGATTCAATCCAGCTTCGGTGCGGAAGACTGATTTCCACAAATGAAAACTCCTTTTCCTGACGAAGTAACCGGTCCGATAGATTCGATCTCACCCAGGCATGCGTTCGAGGCCAGGATCCGAATTCGTCTCCAGCGGGGCAGCCAGAAACTCAGCCTGCAGGGCTGGGTGCGCAATCTCAGCGAAAGCGGCTTGGGGGCCTTCGTGGCCGAAGCTCTGGCGCTGGGTGAGTTGGTCACGCTCGAACTCCCGCTGCCGGATTCCAGCAAACAGGTGATCCCCGCGAAAGTGGTTCGCGCCCTGGGAACAGAGTACGGATTTCAGTTCACGGCGCTGAGCGCTGAGCAACGTCAGCAGATTCGGGCGGCGCTGCAGGATCGTCCCGCAATCCCCTGACTGGCACGGACCCGACAAGGCATTTCCAATTGAGTGAAACTCACCGTCAGGCTGAGTCGATTCTAGAAAGAGCCAGAACGTTGCCGGAACTTGGCAGTATACCCTCCTCCGTCCGCTTGCTATGCTAAATCAGAAGAGACGTGAAGGCGGCCAAAGCAGCAGCTAGAACCGTGTTGTCGACAACTGGCCGCTGAAAGCTTAAGAGCCAGCATCGCTTGTTATCAACCCCATGCAAACGGTGATCGACATTTTCGCGGAGATTTTCGGCACCCTCTGGGCGCACAAACTCCGCTCGTTCCTCACCATGTTCGGCATCGCCTGGGGTGTCGGTTCGCTGCTCTTGCTGGTCGGCCTCGGCGAGGGCTTCAGAACCGGCAACCAGCGCGGCCTTTCGGAGTACGGCGAAAACATCATGTTTCTTTTCCCCGGCCGCGCTCCGGCTGTTGCGGGCAGCATGAATTCCGCCCGCGAGTACCGGCTCACCTACCAGGACTATCTCGACATCCGCAAAGAATCTCCCCACATTAGGGCCATCACTCCCGTTCTTACCACCAACGACGTGCATGCCGTCAGTGAGTTCGCCAGCGCCAGCGGCCAACTCACCGGCGCTGAGCCGCAGTACAACGGGATCCGCTTTCTCCCGCTGAAGCTCGGACGCTGGCTCAACGACTTCGACGAATCTCAAAAACGCAACGTCGTCGTTCTCGGCGATGAGATGACGCGCAACCTTTTTCCGGGACGCCCCGCCGTGGGATCGTTCATTCTGCTCAACGATTATCGCTTCGAAGTCATCGGCACGCTGAAGCGCGTCGGCCGCGGCGACGACAATTCCACCAACACCCGCGCCTACATTCCCTTCCAGGTCATGCGCAGCGATTTTCCGCTCAAGGGCGAAGAGGCCCACGACGCGATTTCGTTCATCAACTATCAGCCCCGCGTCGCTGACGAACACCTGCTCGCCCAGGATGAGGCGCGCCGCGTCGTCGCCCGCAATCACCACTTCGACTATCACGATGAAGACGCGTTCGAAGGCTGGGATACCGTCAAGCAAGCGCAATTGATGGGCACCATCTTCGATGCCATGAACGAATTCCTCGGCACCGTCGGTCTGGTCACGCTGGCGCTCGGCGCCATCGGCGTCATCAACATCATGCTCATCGCGGTCACCGAGCGCACTCGCGAAATCGGATTGCGCAAGGCTCTCGGCGCCACCAACCGCAGCATCATGCTGCACTTTTTCGCTGAGGGAGTCATTCTCACGCTGGTCAGCGGACTCATCGGCATGGGCCTGGCCGGCGGTCTTATGGCCCTGTTCAGCAATTACAACGGCCCCGGCGGCTTCGATCCGCCGCGGCTGGTTCCAAAAACCGCGGTCCTCGCCATCGCCAGCCTTACTCTGGCAGGCGTCGCAGCCGGACTCTATCCCGCGCGCAAGGCCGCTCGTCTGGAACCGGTCGAAGCCCTGAGGCAGGAGTAAGAAGATTTGCAATTTGTGATTGCCAATAATTGCCAATTACAAATTCGGAAATTACAAATTCTTATGCTTTCCCTCGACGATTACCTCCGCGAAGCCGAAGTCGCCCACGGCCATCTCTGCGCCGGCCAGGTGCTGGGCGTGCGCCTGGCCATGCTGGGACTGGAGAAGCTGGGCATCGAAGACCCGCGCGGCAACAAAGAAGATCGCAAGCGTTTGGTCACCCTCGTCGAAATCGACCGCTGCGCCACCGACGCCATATCCCTGGTCACCGGATGCCGTCTGGGAAAGCGCGCCCTGAAGTTTCGCGACTGGGGCAAGATGGCCGCTACCTTCGTCGATCTCGCATCGCCGCTCTCGTCGGGTGCCCCACTCAAGCCTGCCTTTGGCTTGAGTGGGTCCGCTTCCGACCGCTGGTACAAAGCCATCCGCATCGCCGCCAAAGAATCGTCGAAAGCGCTGGCGCGCGCGATGCATCCCGAAATCGAAGATAAGAATCAGCAGCAAATGCTGGCCTATCGCGAGATGCCGGAAGACGACTTATTCACGAAGCAGTGGGTAAAGGTCCAACTCCCCCCGGAAGAATTCCCCGGATACAAAGGCGAGCGCATAGTCTGCGCCGAGTGCGGCGAAGGCATCAACTTCCGCCGCGAAGTGCTGCGGGATGGGCACGTGCTGTGTCGCGCGTGCGCCGGTGAATGCTACTACGAAATGCTATAGGCGGCTCCCGATCTATATCCGACGCAACAATAACCTCCCGAGTCCATCGGCCCTGAGTCATGGTGACGAACGAAGGAGGGACTCCATGGACAGTAGAACCGAATCCTTCGCGCGCAGATTCGGGAGTGCTAAGTCCCATCTAGGGGCTCCCGACATCCAGGGCCTGGTGTCTCTGAAGTACCGGCACCATGACATGAATGGCCCAGTGTACTCGCAATTCATCGACGACCCCCTCGGTCGCGCATTGGGTCTGAATGTCACGCGAGTAGACGGAAACTTCGGTGGCCAAGCATGGCTCGTCACAGACAAGGCTCAAAACAGGGTCATCTTAGTTGAACACGAAACAGGACTAGAAATCCTAGGTGCTCTAGCTTCCGTCGCCACTCTGGTCCAGCTCCTTCCCCTGATCAGCTCAGGCTGGACCAATCTCAGACAAAGGTACGTCCGGCCCCACTTCGGCCACCCCGACGAGGAAGGGATCGAGGTACGACGGTTCGATCACAACGACGTCCTCATTGAACAACAGTCGCCGAGCGTGGAGATCTACGTTCTTAGCGCCGCCCTCCAGGACTATGCCCTCCTGAGGCAAGAAGTTGATCAACTGAAGGCCCAAATCGAGAGCCTCCAGAAGCAGCTCTCCGCTAGTAACAAGGGAGGAACCGTGCGGCCCCGCAGTAAGAAGAAAAAGAACAAATGAGGGCGGCTGCCCTCAGAGCAACGTCAAGAAAAGGGGAGTCGCGAGCTCCAGGTAACAGCGAACGACTAACGACGAACGACCAACGACGATCTCTCCCGCTCATACGCGTGCGCGACCCGCAGCAGCGTGGCCTCGTCAAAATGCCGTCCAAACAACTGCAGACCAATCGGCAGCTTCTCGTGACTCTCGCCGCACGGAACCGAGATTCCGGGAATGCCCGCCAGGTTCGCAGTTACGGTGTAGATATCGGCGAGATACATGGCCAGCGGATCATTTACTTTCTCCCCTAACTTGAAAGCAGGTGTCGGACAAGTCGGCGCGGCGATTACATCCACTTTCTTGAAGGCTTCATCAAAGTCGCGCGTCAGCAGCGTGCGCACTTTCTGCGCTTTCAGATAGTAGGCGTCATAGTAGCCGGCGCTCAGCGCGTAAGTGCCGAGCATGATGCGGCGCTTGACTTCCATGCCAAATCCGCCGTCGCGGCTCAACCGGTACATTTCCGCAAGCGTATTCGCCTTCGCGCGGAACCCGTAGCGAACGCCATCAAAGCGCGCCAAATTCGCCGACGCCTCCGCCGTCGCCACAATGTAATACGCGGGAATCGCATACTCGGTGTGCGGCAAACTCACCGGCACGATCTCGCATCCGAGCTCAGCCAGCTTCTGAATCGCAGCTTCAACCGCCGCTTGAACTTCCGGATCAAGCCCCGCGCCAAAGTATTCTTCAGCCACTCCGACTCTCAGTCCTTTAACTGGCTTCTCAAGTTCCGCCACATAGTCGGGCACGGGCACCTCGGCGGAAGTCGAATCCATGGGATCGCGGCCGGCAATCGTGCCGAGCACCAGCGCGACTTCCTTCACCGTCTTCGCAAATGGGCCGACGTGATCGAGCGACGATGCAAAAGCAATCAGCCCGTAGCGCGACACGCGTCCATAGGTCGGCTTCAATCCGACCACGCCACAAAACGACGCGGGCTGGCGAATCGATCCGCCCGTATCGGAACCGAGCGTCGCCACGGCCATCTCCGCGGCCACCGCTGCCGCCGATCCACCCGACGATCCGCCCGGAACGCGGCTCTTGTCGCGCGGATTGTGCACCGGGTGATACGCCGAGTTCTCCGTGGACGAGCCCATGGCAAACTCATCGCAGTTGAGTTTGCCCAGAATCACCGCGCCCGCCGCTTCCAGGCGAGCCACCGCCGTGCAGTCATACGGCGGAATAAAGTTCTCGAGAATTTTCGACCCGGCAGTGGTGCGCACACCAAGTGTCACCATCACGTCCTTGATCGCAATCGGAACTCCCGCCAGCGGCGGCAAAGGCTTGCCCTCGGCGGCCATCGCGTCAATACGGCCCGCCTGCGCCAGCGCCCGCTCCTCGCAGAGCGTCAGAAACGCGCCAATCGCCGGATCTTCCTGCCGGATGCGTGTATAGAAATCGTGAGCCAGTGCGGTCGCGGTAGTCTGCCGCTCCGTGATCGCGCGTCGGACGTCATCAATGCTCGATGCAGGCATCTTGCTTTCGTAACTCTGTAACTCTCTCGTCGCTATCTCTCAATCACCTTCGGCACTTCGAAAAACGTTCCGTCAGTGTCCGGAGCATTTTTCATGGCAACGTCGTGGGACAGCGATTCGCGCAGACCGTCCTTCACGTCCTCGCGGTTGGCGTAGGCGAACCGGTCGCTTCCGCGCCGCGACTGGTCCACGCCGTAGCGGTCGGAGACCTGGGCCATGGGCGCAACTTTATCGGTCTCGAGTTCGTTGAGCCTCTCGATATATTCAAGAATGGAGTTCAAATCGCGCAGCATGTGAGCGCGTTCTTCCCCGGTCAACTCGAGGTTGGCGAGGTCGGCCACGTAAGCGACGTCCTTGTCGGTAACTTTCACAATTTGAATCTCACGCCTTCACGAGAAATTCAATGCGCTTCACCGAAGTCGCGGAATACTTGTTGATCAAGGCCAAGTAACGCGGCGCGAGGCTGGCGAGTTCACGCCGCCATCCTGCGTCGGCAACTTCCACTCGCAGAATGCCGTCGGAAAAACTCAGCGCCCGAGTCCGATCAGCCACTGCGCTGCCACACGCGACGGGCCAGGCCAGCAACGCGCTCTCGTTCGGCGGCGCAAGATGAAGAGCTTTGGCAAGCATGGTTTCGAGGCCAGCGGAAGCACGGTTCAAGAGATGACTCCAGAGTTGCAAGCGCGATCAGAACGGCGAATCGGAACGCGAATAGAACGACATGATTGTAGCATCGGAAAAATCTTGCGCCTTTTCCTGCTAAGCCGCGGAAACCGCAGCCGCCGCAACTTTGGCGCGCTTCTTCGCCAGCTTGCGCAAGTGCGACGCCGAATACAGACTTCCCCGGCAACGCTCCGACCCGCATAAACAGGGCGCGTCATCCTCGCCATCGTACAGGTTGTAGTCGTAGGTCAGTTCTTCCCCGGCTTCAATATCGCGCAGCGCAATGATCCACATCTTGCCCCGTATCTGATCGGTCTCGCAATTCGGTTTGCAGGAATGATTGACGAAGGCGGCCACTCCGTAGCCATCGATGATGCGCTTGCCGCCGTCCAGGCCGAATAAATACGTGTTCGGAAAGTCGTCGTAAAGGTCGTCGGCCTGTTCGTTAGTGAGGTGCTCACCCACGTATTCCACGATCAGCGTCCCTTTGCGAATCGACCGCGTGGTGTAGCAGCCATGGGAGTGAATGCGAGACTGGCGAATAATGAGCGTCATGGTTCGCAGAATCCGATCACAAAACCGCAAAGTACATGCTCGCGGAAATTTGGCAATTTTGCAATTTGGTAATTTGGTAATCTAGCGTCTGGTAATTTGGCGATGCGACAAACCCATGTTTGAGCCAACAGGCAAGTCTTGAGTGAGTCGCTTTCAAATTACGAAATTACAAAATTATGACATTACAAAATCTTATGCCTCATCAGCATCCACCGCGTTTTCTGAAGATTGTCGGCGACGCCAAGCAGCGCGTTCGCGAAACCAGCGCTGACGCAGTCAAAGCCCGTCTCGATCGCGGCGAGAAATTTATTCTCGTTGACGTCCGCGAAGACCGCGAATTCGACGCCGACCATCTGCCTGGAGCCGTTCACCTCGGCAAGGGCATCATCGAGCGCGACATTGAAGGCAAGTATCCCGATCTGCACACTGAACTCGTGCTTTATTGCGGCGGCGGCTTCCGTTCCGCGCTGGCCGCCGATAACCTGCAAAAAATGGGATACACGAATGTCATTTCCATGGACGGCGGAATCCGCGAATGGCGCGATAAGGGCTACGCGCTGGAGAAGTGACGGCAACTAGCGTCCGCGGGCATTCGAACGCGCTTCTGAAGCTCCGGCGGATTGCATACCACCCGCTTCTCTGAAAAAATACGGCTACAGATAAAGGTGGGGTTCCAGCAATGTCTACAATCGGAAGCTTTGCGCTCATCGCGGCACTCGCCCTGAGTGGGTACTGTTTCCTGGCAGGCTTTTTGGCGTTGTTGTTCAGTAAGCACCCCGCTTCAGTTGCTATCAGTGAAACCGCCCGCCGCGCCGGAATTGCCACGTTCGCCGCTGTCTTGCTGGCCGGCATCGTTCTCGTAGTCGCCGCGTTCAACAACGACTTCTCCATCGCCTACATCTTCCATCACAGCAATCGCGACTTGCCTGCCGCCTATAAGTTCGCCGTGCTGTGGTCCGGTCAGGAAGGCTCGCTGCTCTTCTGGTCGCTGCTCCTGGCCGGCTACGGATTCGTTCTCCGCTTGCGCTACAAAACCGATCAGCGCCTGTTCGCCTATGCGTCCATGATCATCGCGGCGGTGCAGGTTTTCTTTCTGCTGATTCTGAATTTCGCGGCGCACCCGTTCGCCATCATGCAGGGTGCGCTTCCGCAGGATGGCACCGGGCTGAATCCTCTTCTTCAGTATCCCGAGATGGTCATCCATCCGCCCCTGCTGTATCTCGGATACGTTGGCTTCACCGTGCCATTTGCCTTTGCGCTGGGCGCGCTCATCATGAGGTATCCCGGCGAAAAATGGATTCACATCACGCGCCGCTGGACCATGGTGACCTGGTGCTTCCTCACCATCGGCGTCTTCCTCGGCGCGCACTGGGCGTACGCGGTGCTGGGATGGGGCGGCTACTGGGGATGGGACCCAGTGGAGAATGCCTCCCTCATGCCCTGGCTCACCGGCACGGCGTTTCTGCATTCCGTCATGATGCAGGAAAAACGCGGCATGTTGAAAGTCTGGAACATGTCGCTCATCTTCGCGACGTTCCTGCTCTCCATGCTCGGGACCTTCCTCACGCGTTCGGGCGTGATCAGTTCGGTGCATGCGTTCGCGCAATCCTCGATCGGCACATGGTTCCTGGTCTTCATTGGCCTGACCTTGGCGGTCTGTACTTTTTCCCTGATTGAGAACCGGTCGTATCTCAAGAGCGAGCACAAGCTGGAGTCGCTGGTTTCGCGCGAATCCAGTTTCCTGTTCAACAACCTTCTCTTGCTGGTCGTCTGTTTCACCATACTGTGGGGAACTTTTTTCCCGATCCTGTCGGAATTCGTGCAGGGACACAAAGTCACCGTCGGACCGCCTTTCTTCAATCGCGTCGCCGTCCCGGTTGCCTTGCTGCTCCTTCTGCTTACTGCAGTAGGACCGCTGCTCGCCTGGCGTAAGACTTCGCTCGAAAGTCTCAAGCGGAATTTCCTGTTCCCCGCCCTGGGTTCGCTCGCCATCGGCGTCATGATGATCGTGTTCGGCGTGCGTCCCTGGGAAGATCCTTCTTTCTTCTATGCCACCATGGCCGCCGTTCTCTCGGCGCTGGTGATCTTTACCGTAATTTCCGAATTCCTTCGCGGAGGCCGCGTCATCGCCGGCAAGAGCCAGCAAAACCTGCTCTCCGCCATGGTTCACCTGTGCCACAGAAACACGCGCCGCTACGGCGGATACATCGTCCACTTCGGCGTGGCGCTGGTCGTGATTGGAATCCTGGGCACCCCTTTCAATAAAGAAGTGGAACAAGAAATGGGCTTTGGCGACAAGCTTTCCATCGGCCCTTACACGCTGGTCTGCCAGTCTTACACGCAGGACGACAATCCCAACTACGCCAACGAATGGGCCATCATCAACGTGTTCCGCGGCGGCAAGCAGATTACGACCATGTATCCCGAGCGCCGTTTCTATAAAGCCAGTCAACAGCCGCAAACGCTGCCGCGCATCTACCCCAGCTTCCGCGAAGATTTCTTTCTGGTGAGCGACCTCTATCTCGTCTACGAAGGCAGAAACGAAACCACCGGACAGCCCATCATTAAAGCGCACGTGAATCCGCTGGTCCCGTGGATCTGGATCGGCCTGGTCGTCATGGTCTTCGGCACCATCGTCGCCCTCGTGCCCAATGCCGCCGCCGTGCAGGTGGCCGCAACCACGCCAATTCGCACTCCGGCGCAGGTGGGAGCGGGGGACTGAGATGAAATCCTCGAATCAAAGACTTCGGGATCGGGAGTTTAGGGATGAGGGGTTTCGGGAAGGGCACGACTTCAGTCGTGCCGAAACAGCCTCCCAAAACTCTGCGGCTTTAGCCGCTGAGGGCCGGCGGACGAAGCCATCGGATTGGCCGATTCCTCAAAACCCCGCCCGCCGCGCCTTCCACGCCCTCATCCTAACCGCCGCCGTCTTCCTCTTCATGGGCGCCGGCGACGACACCGCCCGCTTCAAAGACCTCGGCCATCGCCTGATGTGCACCTGCGGATGCGGCCAGATCTTGCTCGAATGCAATCACGTCGGCTGCCAGTCCTCCGAGAAGATGCGCGGCGAACTGCAAGCCGCGCTGGACAAAGGCGGCAGTAATAGTGACGACCTCATCCTGCAAGGCTTCGTGCAGGAATACGGACCGACCGTGATCGCCGCCCCCACCGCCACCGGCTTCAACCGCGTGGCCTGGATCATGCCCTTCGCCGCATTGGCGCTAGGCATTGCCTTCGTAGTTTACGTGGTGCGCTCGTGGAAGAATCGTCCCGAACCGGCGCTCGCCGATGGCATCGTCATCCGCCCCAGCAGCGAACTGGACGAGTTCCGCCGGAAGGCAAGAAAAGAGACCGACCTATGACGCCCAAGTGCAGCAAGTGTGGCGCGGGCGCCCCCGCCCGCGAAAAGCTGCGAGCGGATAAAGACGCTTGCCGTAAGGAGACCGACCTATGATCCCCTACGTTTGTGCCGTCATCACGGCCGCCTGTCTCTATTACATTTTCTTTTTTCCAGGCAAAGTCTACGCCGGAGAAGAAAAGACGCGGCTCAGCTATCTCCGCGAGCGCAAGGAAGCGGTCTACGAAAACCTGCGCGACCTGAATTTTGAATACAAGGCCGGCAAGGTGCCAGACGCGGACTATCAATCCATGCGCGCGTCGCTCGAAGAGGAAGCAGCCGCGATCATGGCGGAGATTGCGCGGTTGGAACAGGCCGCGGGGCTGGTGGCGTAAGCGCAAGGCAACATCCCCCTACTTTCGGTGTGTGGTCGGGTAGACTGTAGCGGATATGAGTCGTCACGTCTTCTTACTCCATTCAGCTCTTGCGCCGAGTGCCGTTGGTGACATACTCCGCCGTTCAATTGATGAAGAACACTGGACGCTATTCTCCTTATCTGGCTATCGGGGTGATCGCCCGATTCTGGGGGAGGTGGGTAACAATACGTTCAGGTTACAAAGGCGGCGTTACAGCCGGAACGACTTCACCGGACATTTCTACGCACGATTTGAGCCGGAGTCGGGGGGCACAAGAATCGAGGGCTACTTCGATGCTCCCCGCTGGGCGAGATACTTCATGCGAATCTGGCTTGGCATGGCCGTTCTGATTGGAACGCCGATTTTTGTGGAGACGGTGATGGACATTACAACAGGAAGCCATCACATGAGCGGCGACAGATGGGTCGGACTCCTGGTGCCCCCTGGCCTGGTGTTTTTCGGAACCGTCGCGCCGAGGCTTGGCCGCTTACTCGGCAAGAAAGACGAGAGGTTTATCCTGGAACATGTGCAGAGCACGCTCGCTGCGCGGGTCGTAGAACCTGAGTCGTAGTCCGAAACGGCTCCAACCAATGAGGATTTGAACTGCTCGCCCCGTTCTAGTGATTTCCCCACGGCGCGGGTAAAATGACGAAAGAGGGTCCCATGAGCCTAAACAGCATCCAGGAGATTGAACGCGCCATCGGAACTCTCACGCCGCGTGAAATCGAGGAACTGTACGCTTGGCTTGAGCAGCACTGCCCGTCGCCGATCGACGGCCGCGTTCAATCCGATCTTGCGGCCGGACGCCTCGACTCAGCCATCCATCGCGCCTTGGACGACGAGAAAAACGGCCGCACACAGCCCCTCTAGCCCCCCATGCAGCATCGCGCCGCCACCGATTTTTGGCAGCAATACCGTTCGCTCTCTCAGGAAGTCCGGGCTCGTGCCGACAAACAATTTTCACTGCTGAAAGCAAACGCGCACCATCCTTCGTTACAATTCAAGAAAGTGGGAGAGCGTCACGGCCAGGAGATATGGTCCGCCCGCGTCACGTTGAACCATCGGGCTCTTGCGATCAAACGGCCCGATGGGTATTTGTGGTTCTGGATCGGCGACCACAAATCCTACGAAGCACTGATTTCTTAGCGCTACTGCGTCTCGCAAGAGAATTCACGGCAGCAAGGAGTTCCTTTGACCAAACTCGCACAGTCCGCCTTGCTGGCCGCCGTCTTCTCCCTGGCCCTAGCCTCCGCCGCCCAGACTCTCACCGGCACCGTCACCAATGGCACCACCGGCAAGCCCGCCGCGGGAGATGAAGTCATCCTCATCAACATCTCCAACGGCATGGATGTGGCGGGCAGCACCAAGGCCGACGGCAACGGAAAATTCAGCTTCAAACTCACAGGCGGACCGGAGCCGCATCTCATCCGCGCCGTTCATCAGGGCGTTAACTATCATCAAATGGCGCCTCCCGGTGTCAACTCAGCAGACATCAAAGTCTATGACGTCGCGCCCAAAGTCACCGGCCTCAGCGTTACCGCCGACGTCATGCGCTTCCAGGCCGACAGCGGAACCATGCAGGGTGTGCGCCTGTTCGTCGTCAGCAACACGTCTTCGCCCGCGAAGACGCAGATGAACGATCACAACTTCGAGTTCTATCTGCCGCCGGGCGCCAAGATTGAACAACTGCAAGCCCGCGCTCCGAACGGCCAGCCGATCAGCGCCGAGGCCGTTCCCCAAGCCGACAAGAACCGCTACGCCATCGCCTTCCCGCTCCGTCCCGGAGAAACGCAGTTCCAGTGCGAGTTCACTCTGCCTTACTCTGGCGAAATCAAGATCGATCCCAAGCCGCTCTATTCCGCCGAGCATCTCGTCGTCGTGCTTCCGAAGACCATGCAGTTCACGGCCGCGAATCCGTCCAGCTTTCAGTCCATGCAGGATCCCAACCAGAGCGACAGCAACGTGGAGGTCGCGCAACAGACGAAGCCCGGCCAGCCGCTCAGCTTCACGTTGAAGGGCAACGGCGTCATCGCCGAGTCTCCCGGAGAAACCGCCTCGGGCGCGGCCCAGCAACAGGACCAACAGCAACCGCAATCTCAAGGACGCGACAATCGTTCTAACGACAATCGTCCCGGTGGAGGACTCGGCGCTCCCATCGACGCGCCCGATCCGCTGCAGCAATATCGGTGGCCCATCCTCGGCGGATTTGCCGTGCTGCTCGCCATCGGCGGATGGGTGGTCACGAAACGGCAGACCGCAACCTCCGTCGCCGCGACGCCCGGAGTTGCATCGAGCGATTACAGCGCAGCCGTCCCTCCTACGACGCCAACCATAACGGCGTCCGCGGCCAGCACTCCAGCCGCAAAATCATCGATGCTGCTAGAAGCGCTGAAAGAGGAACTATTCCAACTAGAGGTAGAAAAAAAGCTAGGCAAGATCGCACCCGAGGATTACGAAAGAGCCAAGGCAGCTCTAGACCAAACCCTGGACCGTGCCCTGAAGCGGCAGAGTTAGCTGAGCGTACGTATCCAGCCCCGGAGGGGCGAACCAGCTTAGCCCAGCGCTTCAGCGCTGGGGAAAGGTGGAAGAAGGGATTCAAGTCCCGGAGGGACGGCCCACTTCGCACGCATGCTTCGGCTTCTCCCGCAGCGAAAGCGCCGCTGAACGCTCCAGAGACCAAAGCCCAGCGCGCGGCATCTAATCGATTGAGCCAATAAAACTGAGGCAATCATTCATGAGTAACATATTCAGAACCACACTTCTGCTCACCGGCATGACGCTGCTCCTCATGCTGGCCGGCCGCGCTTTCGGCGGCCAGAACGGGATGCTGATGGCGCTCGCCTTCGCCGCCGTCCTGAATTTCGTTTCTTACTTCTTCTCCGACAAGATCGCGCTCGCCACCTACCGCGCTCAGCCCGTCGGTCGCGACGATATGCCGCGGGTCTACAACATCGTCGAGCGCCTGGCGCAAGAAGAAAGCTTGCCGATGCCCAAGGTCTACCTCATCCCAACCGATTCACCCAACGCCTTCGCCACCGGACGCAATCCGAACCACGCCTCGGTCGCCGTGACCCAGGGCATCCTCGGACTGCTCACCGACGACGAACTGGAAGGCGTGATCGCCCATGAACTGGGTCATGTGCGCAATCGCGACATCCTCATCAGTTCGATCGCGGCCACTTTAGCTGGCGCCATCACTTACCTCGCTTCGATTGCCCGCTGGGGCATGATTTTTGGCGGCTTCAGAGGCAGCCGCGATCGCGATGGAGGCGGCGGCATCGCAGCCATCGCCATGATGTTCCTCGCCCCCTTCGCCGCCATGCTGATTCAGTTAGCCGTCTCGCGCTCCCGCGAATACGGCGCCGACGAGACTGGAGCCCACTGGACCGGCAATCCCTACGCCCTGGCCAGCGCTCTGGCGAAAATCGACGCCTACTCCCGCCAGCGCCCGCTCCTGGCGACCCCATCCACCGCGCATCTTTTCATTATTCAGCCGTTCTTAGGTGGGATGAGTTTCGGCAATCTGTTCTCGACCCATCCACCAACCGCGAAGCGAATCGAGCGGCTGACGGGAAGGCCGGCGGAATTCGGGCAGTAAGTATTTGGAATGATCTGCTTTGAATCGGGTGGCTGGCTCGTTCAATTGCGATGAGTTACAGTTTACCTCCATGAATCGACCATCGAGTCTGGCGAAGCGGTCCTTTTCAAGTCATGAAAATCCTCGTGTGAATGCGCTGGAGGGATTGCCTCTCGCGACTTTTTGGCAGCGGACCCTGGGATATTGGATTGATCTGTTTTTCGCCGTTCTGTTGTGGTTTCCGGCCGAGGTTGGATGGCGGCGTTTCGTTCTGCACGAACAAGTCATCAACATCAAGTGGGACTTCCATGAGGTCGGAAACATCATTATCGCCCTGATCTATTTTGGATTCGGAAATTATTGGGGTAATGGCCAAACACCGGGCAAATGGTTCGCGCGAACCAGGGCAATATCCCTGACCACCGAGCGAATGGGCGCATGGCAATCGATAGAGCGAGCACTTGGCTATGGTGCCGCGGTGCTCGAAGGGGGACTGGGTTTCTTGCAGTTCTTCTGGGATCGCAACCGAATGTGTGCCCAGGACCGCCTGGCTGAGACAATCGTTGTGGACGTGAGAAAACGCTCGCAAGCTTGAGCAAATCGACATACGCACTCTTTAGCATCAGCCTCCCACAACAAACTCCACCCAAGCCGCGCCTTATGACTCCCGTAACCGTTTCTTCCACCGCCTGCATAGTAAAATTCAACCAATGTCAGCCCACGTAGCGAGCGCCGTCTCCAGCCGCGCAGCCGAATTGGAAAAATCGCTGCGCCGCGTCATCCGCGGCAAAGACGACGTCCTCCGCCTCGCCCTGGTTTCCATCTTCGCCAAAGGACACCTGCTGATCGAAGGCGTCCCCGGTGTCGGCAAAACCACGCTCGGCCAGGCCTTAGCCCGCGCCATCGACTGCACCTTTCAGCGCATTCAGTTCACCAGCGACATGTTGCCCTCCGACGTGCTGGGCATTTCGATCTACTCCGCCGTCGAGCAGAAATTCGAATTCAAGCGCGGACCGGTTTTCGCCAACGTCCTGTTAGCCGACGAAATCAACCGCACTACTCCGAAGACGCAGTCTGCTCTGCTCGAAGCCATGAACGAGGGCCAAGTCACTATCGACGCGCATTCTTATCCGCTGCCGCAACCGTTCTTGGTAATTGCCACGCAGAATCCCATAGAACACCACGGCACTTATCCCCTGCCCGAGTCGCAACTCGACCGTTTCCTGATGCGAGTTCGCATGGGATATCCCGAAGGCAACGCCGAGCGCGAGATCCTGCGGGCGGAAGCCGGAGTAGCCCAGCTGGAAAACCTGCGCCCCGTGCTCAATGCCGCCGAAGTAGTCGAGATCCAGCAGGCCGTAGCGCAGGTCCACGTCGACGAATCGCTCATCACGTACCTGCTGAACATCGTCGGTAAAACGCGTGAGTCCGAGTATCTATCTCTCGGGGTATCTCCGCGAGGCTCGCAGATGCTCTACCGCGCCGCCCAGGCCATGGCGTTCCTCGACGGCCGCGATTACTGCACGCCCGAAGATTTCAAGCCGCTGGTCGTCTCCGTCTTCGCCCACCGCGTCGTCGTGAGTGCGCTCTACGCTTCCACTTTGAAAAAATCCGAGCAAGCCGAGCAAGTCCTGCGCGAGATCGTGGAGAGCGTGCCGGTTCCGGTATAGCCGCCTGACAAGATCCTCCATAGCTGCCCAGCCGAAGATGTCATCCGTAGCGAAGCGCGGTGCCGTTGTTCCCCACTAATGGGCCGTACGCGGGATGTTGATGGACCTCTACCGCAAAACGGAAGTTCCGCTTGTACGAAAAGATAAGCAAATCTATGGGCACGCTGTAGTTGACCGCGATGTACACGATCCGATGTTCCATAGGCCCGCTGCTCCGCACCGTTACCTGCTTGGGATCGAGCGCAATCTCGTGTTTTGCCGCTTTGCGAATAACGATACTGCGAAACCCATCGTCCGTTTGGAACGATGAAAACCCAGCCCGAGCGCTGAACTCCGCTGCCGTCTGTTGCACTTCATCTTGAAAGATGAAGTTGGTGACTTCGGGCTCG
This sequence comes from uncultured Acidobacteriaceae bacterium, assembly GCA_963722485.1. Taxonomy (GTDB): domain Bacteria; phylum Acidobacteriota; class Terriglobia; order Terriglobales; family Acidobacteriaceae; genus Acidiflorens. The sequence continues at coordinate 13,629 of CAVRNL010000008.1, read as the reverse complement.
ACAATTCTCCAGCCCGCTGTACTGAGCGCAACTACGACACCGATCCAGAAAACATACTTCATCGGAACTTCTCTCCCGCGCCGTAAGAAAGACGGGGGAAGCATCGTTTCTGCGAGCGTCGGGATTCCTCGAGCTTACTCGCCCGAAGCCGCAGGCGGCGCCGGCTGCAAGCTGGAAAGCCGCGAGATCGTCGCCACCATCATGCCGGAGAGAAACTGCATGGTGGCGACATCGTTGTTGTCGAACGCGTGCGGCGCCGACGACAGCACCTCGAAAACTCCCAGGGTCCGCCGGAAGTGGCGCAGTGGAGCAACCAGGATCGAGCGCACGCCCATCCGCCGGCAAGTTGCCCAATCCACTCGCGGGTTCGACTCGGCGTCATGGCAAAGCAGCACCTCGCCCGTGCGCACGCATTCCGCCGAGAGTCCGCTATCGGTCTGCAGACGCACGCCCAGATCGGGAGCAGTGCGGCCAGTGCGTGCCCGGCAAATGATTTCGTTGCCCCGGCGCAGCGCGATGGCCGCCCCGGTGGCGCCTGTTAAGGTCTGCGCTTTTTCCGCGATGATGCTGATGCCCGGCTCCAAGTCAATCTCTCCGGCGTTGATCAAGTCACGATGGCCAAGCGTATGCGGCACGGCGACCGGCCCGTGATGGCGAGGCCGCATGCGATGGCGAGGAAAAAAGCTCGCCGCTGCGGGAAACTCGGCTGTGTGTTCGTCGCTCCGATCTTCGGCCGCCTGAACCTGAGGAACCGTGTAAAGCAGCGACCGCACCAGTCGGTCCAGTTCCGCATCCGCGATGAGATGCGCGGTCTGCTGCCCGCGCAGCGATCCGCCCAGCACCCGCGAAAGACTCAGCACCGCTCCGCTGCCGCAGGCCAGACACCGCGGCGTGTTATTGTCGCTGAGCATTTCACACTGCACGCAAAATACCGCCGTCTGCAACGACACAAAATTAACGTCGGCGACCGTCAGCGAACGTTGCATTGCGATGATTCCCTCCCCAGGGATAGGAAAGATGAGGGTAAACAGGTGCGCGCACAGGAGTAAGTGACAGCGCTGGTTCGGCCTGTGAATAAGTAGCCGGTTCATCGAAACACATCGCTCGGGCGCTGGGACTTACTGAAAAAGGATTTGTCATCCCGAGCGGAGCGAGGGATCTGCATTTTGTCGCGAACGGCAGATCGGTTTATGAAACCTGTCTTCGCGCAACTATAATTTCGCTCATGTCATTTCTGCGGTTCCTCATGCTGTTGTCGCTCGTGGTCTGGCTGGGCGGATTGATTTTCTTAGCCTTTGTCCTCGCGCCCACCGCTTTTTCGTCCGGTCTTCTGCCCACCCGCCACCTGGCCGGATCGATCATAGGCCGCTCCCTCGATTTGCTGCACTACATGGCCATCGTTTCCGGAATTGTCTTTCTGATCGCGTCCATGCTCTACAGCCGAATGACGGTGGGAAATGCAAGGCCCCTGGCCACGCGCCATCTTCTGATCGTGCTCATGCTTCTGCTGACCGTGATCTCGCAGTTCGCCATTTCGCCGAAGATGCACGCCATCCGCGCGGAGGTTGGAGTGATCGACAACGTGCCTCTGGACAATCCGCAGCGCATGGAATTCAACCGTCTGCATATGTGGTCGGAAAAATTCGAGGAGGCGGTGCTTCTGTTGGGATTGGTTGCGTTGTACACGACCTCCCAAGCATTCCGTTGAAATGTGCACCACTAAAAAAAGGTTTGTCATCCTGAGCGAAGCGAAGGACCTATGTATTTCGCCCGCATCAGCAGAATGCATAGGTCCTTCGCTTCGCTCAGGAAGACAATCTATAAAAGGCTTCTCTAACGCGCCGCTTTCTCCGCCTTCGGCGCAGCCGCCGTTTTCAGCGCGTCATCGAGATACGCCAGATACTCGGCGATCAGCTTATAGCTGTCGTAATAATTGTTCATCTTGATCGCTGCCATCTTGTCGAACGGCGAATGCAGGATCGACCAGGTCTGTTCCGTCACCGAGTGCAGGGTAATGCGCGGGATCTGGTAGCGAGCGAACGATTCAGAATCGGCGGTGCCAAGGTTGTCCACGTTCATTGTAGTCACAGGGAGTTTACTCGCCGCCGCGACAGATGCCAGCGCATCAAGCAGCGCTTTATCGGCGTGTGAGGCCCAGACCTCAGTCGGACCGAGGCCTAAGCTGTCGAAATTGACCATGGCCTCGACATGCGCGCGCTGTTGGTTCGTGAGATGATCCACGTAGTACCGCGATCCAATCAACCCCTTTTCCTCGCCCGAGAATCCGATGAAGATCAGCGTGTGATGGCGCGGTTGCGCGCTCAGGCTGTACAGCAGGCTGGGCAACAACGCCGCTCCGGTCCAATTGTCGACCACACCGTCGCCAAAACTTTCGACCTTATCGGTATGCGCGCCGACCACGATGACTTCCTGCGTTTCGCCCGGCAAAACGCAGATGATATTCGGCGGCAGGTCGCGGTCGAGCCCTTGCTCGGAAAGATTCGCGCCCTTGCATCCGGATTCGGCAAGCCATTTCCGGATCAACGCCTCGCGTTCCCTGTTCTTGGTTGAGAAGGACTTCAGATGGCTTTCGACCACTGCGCGAGTCTGCAAGCGGAAGTGAATCTGCGCCGGAGTTTGCGCCAAAGACCAGACGCCACAAGCGCTGCAAGCGATCAGCGCTCCCGCAAGATGGCGGAAGAACTTTCCGAAGAGAATCTTATCGTCGCGCCGCATTCCGCTGAGCGTAGCACGGACGCTGCGTCTCCTGCATTGCGCGAAGTGCGTCAACCACGGAGCCACCGAGTCACGGAGAAAAACAAAGCCTTGGTCTGGCTTTCTCCGTGACTCCGTGTCTCCGTGGTGTATGAATCGAGCCCACCGTCGCGCATATGCGTATTGACCGCGATGATTTATTCTTTTGATTCAACTGATAGCTGGCAACTGATAGCTGAGAGCTGACTCCATGAAAACTGGCATCATCGGTCTGCCGCAGGTCGGCAAGACATCTCTATTTCGCATTCTGACCAAGGTAAACCTTTCCGAGCAGGCGCTTTCGAACCCGCGCGAGGCGCACATCGGCGTAGCGAAAGTGCCCGACGAGCGCCTCGACAAGCTGGCCGAGCTCTACCATCCGAAGAAGCTGACCCACGCCTCGGTCGAGTATGTGGACGTAGGCGCCATCGGCCAGGACGCGCTGAAAGAGACTGCCTACATCGGCCATCTGCGCCAGGTCGATGCGCTCATTCACGTGCTGCGCGCGTTTGAAAACGATGCGATTCCGCACGTCGGCGCCGTCGATCCCCTGCGCGACATCAAGAACGTCGAATTCGATCTCATGGTCAGCGATCTGGGCCAAATCGAAAAGCGCCTGGAGCGCCTCGAAAAAGATTTAAAGAAGATGAAGACGCCGGAGCTCGAAAAAGAAAACGAGCTGCTGATCAAGGCCAAAGCGCAGATCGAAGCCGAAAAGCCGCTGCGCGAAATGCAAATGTCGCCCGAGGACAAGAAGCGCATCCGCGGCTTCATGTTCCTGAGCGAGAAGCCGATGCTCTACGTGCTCAATATCGGCGAGAGCACGGAACTGGGCAAGGATCTCGAGGCGGCGGTGGCAAAATACAACTTGACCGAAGTGGCCGCGCGCCCGAATGCCGGGGCCAGCGCCATCTGCGGCAAAGTGGAAGCCGAACTGGCGGAGATGAGCGATGAAGACGCGGCGGAATTTCTAGGCAGCTATGGACTGACCGAAAGCGGACTCGCGCGCCTGATCCGCAAGAGCTATCACCTCCTGGGCCTGATCTCGTTCTTCACCGCCGGAGAAGACGAATGCCGAGCCTGGACGATCCCCCTGAACACCCGTGCCCAGAACGGAGCCGGCGCCATTCACTCCGATCTGGAGAAACACTTCATCCGCGCCGAAACCATTCGCTGGGATCAACTGTTAGAAGCGGGTTCGGAAGCCAATGCCCGCGCCAAAGGGACGCTACGATTAGAAGGCAAGGATTACATCGTGCAGGATGGCGATGTGATGCATATTCGGCATAGCGGGTAGCGTTCCGTCGGTTCGCAGTCCTCAATTGGAACCGTTCGGATCTACTTTCGACGAGTGAGGGTACCCTATGGCCGCCGATTACGAGCAAATGGCACAGAACATCAGGCAGTTCTACAGTTTCTCCGGCAAGAAAGTCCTAGGAGTTGGAGCCGGTGGCGGGCCGCTTACCAATCTCGTTCTCGAATCCAGGAAACTGATTGTCATTGACAAGGACCCCGCCGCTATTCGCCAGTGGGAGGCAAGGGTTATCGCCGAGGGGTTACAAAATCGAGTGGACGTTATCCATGCGGAGTTCTGTGAAACTTCGCTACGCGGAGATGTCGTGTACTTCGAGTTTTGTCTGCACGAAATGGACGATCCCGGGCAGGCTCTGCGACACGCATTGACGCTCGCTCCCGAAGTGCTGATCTTCGATCATCTGCCGGATTCAGAATGGGCTTTCCATGCCGCCGAGGAGGACAAAGTCCGGCGCAGCACGGACGCGCTGGCGGACTTCGCCTGCACACGCCGTCAGGCATTTCGCACCGAGCAGCGATTTCCGGAATATCGTCAGCTTGTTGAAAAAGTCTCTCCTCAAGGCAAAGCGGCGTTGGATCGTGCTGAGCGGTATCGTGGCATGACTGGTATTGCGATTCCGATGACCTACGGCTTGAGTTTGTTGTGTAGCGAACCCCGTTGAGCAATTACGCCTGGCACCGTGACCGCGTGATGAGTCACACTCTCGAATCAGTGCACGTGAAAAAACCGATCCAGCAGAAACATGCACGCGGCTCCGACGAACACTAGTAGCGCCATCTTCACGCCGGGCTCTTTATTCACTTCAGGGATCAGGTCCGAAGCAGCGACGTAGATCGTAACGCCCGCCGACAAAGGCAGCCCGAAGCTCACTTCGTGCCGGAAGACGGCCATCGTCATCACTCCAGCCACCGTTGCAACGCCCAGCGCCATGGACGCTCCCCAGGCAAACGCGCGGCTCCGGCCACTCGCCAACATCACCGACGAGATGGTGAATCCTTCCGGAATCTTGTGCAGAAAAACCGCGACGAAGATGATCCAGCCGAGCGCTGGAGAAACGAGAAACCCCGAGGCGATCGCGATGCCATCGAAGAATGTGTGGATCAGCAATCCGATCAGAACCGAGTAGCTTTTGTGAGCATGCACGAACTGGTCGGCGTGAGTTTCTTCTCCAAAGTGGAAATGCGGGGTAACGGTGTGCTCGAAGAAATGGACGAGCAGGTATCCGAGCAGGATGAGAAATCCGGCATATGGCCCACGCAGCTGAATGCTGGCCGGCACCATTTCGACCAGTGCCGTCGCCAGCATGAAACCTGCGCCGAGCGCAACAAAGTAGCGAAGATACGACCGCTCCCAATTCCTCTGAACGATGATGGCGCCGCCGAAAACATTAGCGCCCGCCGCCGTCAGCCCCAGCAGCACGCTAGTCAGGATGGGAGACATGCGGAAGAAGAATAGCAGGAACGAGCCATCAGCCGTCAGCCATCAGCCGTCAGGAAAACCATCGGGCTCGACGAGGTCGATTTGCAAGTGCTCAGCTACGCCAGCGCAGCCGAGCGTCTCGCTCTTGAATAGCGCCAGCTATAATCTGGGTTGCCTGACGGCTGATGGCTGACGGCTGCTTCTCATGCGCTTCGAACTCTTCGTCGCAACTCGCTATCTTCGCGCCAAGCGCCGCCAGGCGTTCATCGGCGTTATCACGGGGATCTCGGTGCTGGGAGTGGCGGCCGGCGTCGCTTCGCTGATCGTTGCACTGGCCATCAATAACGGCTTTCGGCAGGACTTGCAGGCGCGGCTGCTGGGGTCGACCGCGCACATCAGTTTGCTGCGAGTGGAGAGCGACGGCATACGCGATTGGCGTCCGCTGCTGGAGAAGTTATCGAAGCAGCCGCACGTGGTAGCGGCCGCTCCGGCGATTTACGAGCAGGTGCTGATTTCGCGCGGACCGCGGGCGCGCGGCGCGGTGCTGAAAGGGATGCTCCCGCAGTATGAGCGCAAGGTCAGCGATCTGCTGCAAACGGTGACTGCGGGATCGGCGGCGGCGCTGGAAGAGTCTTCCGCCGCAGAGCCAGATGCCCGTGTGGGGACGGGCGCCCCGCCCGTCCATGACGGGTCGAAGACCCGGCCCGGTTCCGCCGCTTCGATCGCAGAATCCCCCGACGACCTCTCCGGCGTGCAGCAGCGCGTCGCCGCCATGCCTCCAGTCATTCTCGGCAAAGATATGGCGGACGAACTCGGCGCCACCGTGGGCTCGGTGGTGCTGGTGACTTCTCCGCAGGGCGAACTCACTCCATTTGGCATGGTGCCGAAGTACATTCGTTTTCGCGTCGCCGGAATCTTCAACTCCGGTTTTTTCGATTACGACTCTTCCTGGGCGTTCATACGGCTTTCCGACGCGCAGCAGTTGTTTGGCTTGGGCGATGTGATCTCGGTCATCCAATTCAAGCTTGACGATATCTACCTGGCGGGCGACGTGGCGCGCGCGCTCGAAGAAGCCGCCGATGTTTCCTCAGGAAGCCGCGGCTTCATGGCCACCAGTTGGATGGAGCAGAACAAGCCTCTGTTCCGCGCGCTGCGGCTAGAGCGCGTCGTGACCTTCATCACCATCGGCCTGATCGTGTTCGTGGCCGCGCTCAACATTTTGACCTCGCTGATCATGATGGTCATGGAGAAGACAAAAGATATTGCCGTGCTCATGTCTCTCGGGACGAAGAGAGCGCAAATTCGCCGCGTGTTCATCGCGCAAGGCGTGCTGATTGGCGTGATTGGGACAGCGATCGGCCTCGTGCTCGGCTACGCCATCTCGTGGGCGGGCGGACACTACCACTTTATTTCGCTTTCGCCCGAAGTCTATTCCATCGACTACGTCCCGTTCGCGCCGCGCCTAGTGGATGGAGTGATCGTGGCCCTGGTTTCAGTGGGGATTTCGTTTGTGGCCACGATTTATCCCTCGTGGTCGGCGGCGCGGATCTTGCCGGCGGAGGCGTTACGGTACGAATAGCTCCGCTGATGAATGGGTTCGCACTGTCTTCCCGAAACATGTTCTCCCGTCGCTCCCACCTGTGACCACGGTCACATTGCATTCGTTTTCCCGCGGTATACAGTCGGTGGCATAGCTCGTTCCCGCCAGCGAAATCGCGGGGTCGGCTTGTTCCTCCTCATGCTCTGAAGGATCATGCTCTGACGGATCGTGGTCTAATGGAGCAAGGCCCGCTTTCTTCGCGTTCTAGTGGGCGCGGGCAGCGGCTTTGGTACTTAGGAGGGCGCATTTGCATCCAATAGCTCAAGATCCTCTGTTGAGGGTCGAAGGGTTAAGTAAGGTGTTTCGCTCAGGCGAAGCCCAGCTCGTGCTCTTTGAGAATCTGTCTTTCCAGGTCGCAAAGGGAACCATGCTGGCCATCGTGGGACAATCGGGTGCGGGAAAGAGTACCTTGTTGCACATTCTGGCGGCGCTTGATCGTCCCTCCGCCGGTGCCGTATACTGCGCCAACTCCCTCGTGAATGCGCTTTCTGAGGATGACGCCGCCGAATTTCGTAACCGCGAGATCGGCTACGTCTGGCAATTCCATTACCTGCTGCCGGAATTTACCGCCTTGGAGAACGTCGCCATGCCCTTGCTGACACGCGGGCAAGCGCTGTCTTTAGCCGAAAAAGAGGCTTCGCGGTGGTTGCGCGAGGTGGGACTGGAAGACCGCGGGCATCATCGTTCGGGCGAGCTTTCCGGAGGCGAGCAGCAACGGCTGGCGTTGGCACGGGCGCTCATTACCCAGCCGCAAGTCCTGCTGGCCGATGAGCCTACCGGCGACCTCGACGGGCGCACCGGCGAATTGGTCTTTGAACTGGTAGCACGATTGCACCGTGAGCACCAGTTAACCTCGGTAATCGCCACCCATAATCTGGCGTTTGCACGTCGGTGCCATAGGGTTTTACGGCTGGATCAGGGCAAAATGGAAGAAGTGGACCCGGGGTCGCTTCCAGCGTAACGAAAGGCAGAACAGCAACACGATTAAGATTAGGATTTCAATAGTGGTAGGCAAGACTGCACTTTGCGGCAAGACGATATCGCTTGGGAGATTGGGCGATATGAATGCATAATTGAGGGTAGGGCCAGGGGTTTGGCGGAGTGCGGGGCGTTCCGCGGGAAGTCGGGGGAATTGGTATATGTTCGAACGCTACACAGAAAAAGCCAGGCGCGTCATTTTCTTTGCGCGATACGAGGCCAGCCAGTTCGGATCTCCGTACATTGAGACCGAACACTTGCTGCTCGGACTGCTGCGCGAAGACAAGGCCCTGACTAATCGTTTCCTGCGCTCCCACGCGTCGGTGGAATCGATCCGGAAACAGATCGAGGGCCATACCACCATCCGCGAAAAAGTTTCCACCTCGGTCGATCTTCCCCTGAGCAACGAATGCAAGCGTGTGTTGGCCTATGCCGCGGAAGAGGCGGAGCGGCTTTCGCACAAACATATTGGCACCGAGCACCTGCTGTTGGGATTGTTACGAGAAGAAAAGTGTTTTGCCGCTGAGATTCTGCACGAGCGGGGATTGCGCCTTTCAACCATCCGCGAAGAGCTGGCGCGTACCAGCCAGGAGAAAGCAGCGCCGCAACGCGGACAGCGCGAGTCTTCCTTATTGAGCGAGTTTTCCCGCGACCTGACCCAGTCCGCCATGGACAATCAGCTCGATCCGCTGGTCGGCCGCGACAACGAAGTCGAGCGCGTGGTGCAGATTCTGTGCCGCCGCACGAAGAATAATCCGGTACTCATCGGCGAGCCCGGCGTGGGCAAGACCGCCATCGTAGAAGGCCTGGCGCAGCGCATTGCCGACGGCGAAGTTCCATCCTTCCTGGCCGACAAACGCATTCTTGCGCTCGATCTTTCCTTGATCGTGGCCGGCACCAAGTATCGCGGACAGTTTGAAGAGCGCCTCAAGACCATCATGAAAGAATTGATGGATTCGCAGAATTCCATCATCTTCATCGACGAGTTGCACACCCTGGTGGGCGCGGGATCGGCGGAAGGCTCGCTCGATGCCGCCAACATCCTGAAGCCCGCCCTGTCGCGCGGCGAGATTCAGTGCATCGGCGCGACCACGCCCGGTGAATACCGCAAGTCGATCGAGAAAGACCGGTCGCTGGAGCGCCGCTTCCAGGCCGTGAAAGTTCCGCCGCCCAACGAAGCCGATGCGGTCAAGATTCTTTTCGGAATCAAAGAACGTTACGAAAAATTCCACGCCGTCACCTACACCGACGACGCCATCAATTTCTCGGTCTCGCATTCGAATCGCTATATCCCGGACCGTTTTCTCCCGGATAAGGCTATCGACCTGATCGACGAAGCCGGCGCCCGCGTGAAACTGCGCCAGACCTCGCTGCCGGAAGAATTGACCGAAGTCCAGAAGCGTATCAAGTTCATCGTCCATCGCATGGAGAACGCCATCGCGAACCACGAGTTCGAGAAGGCGCGTTTCTATTCGGACGAAGAACGCAAGGAGCGCGAGAACCTGCGCGCCCTTCGCGAAAAATACCACCTCGATGAATCCTCCACCGGCGTAGTCGGTCGGGAGGACATCGAGGACGTGGTAAGCCGCTGGACCGGCGTTCCCATCACTTCGATCAAGGAAGAAGAAACGCAAAAGCTGCTGCGCATTGAAGAAGAGCTGCACAAACGCATCATCTCGCAAGACAAAGCCATCAGCGCCCTGGCGCGCGCCATCCGCCGCTCACGCGCCGGGTTGAAGAGTCCGAACCGCCCGATCGGATCGTTCCTGTTCCTGGGACCGACCGGCGTAGGCAAAACCGAAGTGGCCCGCACCCTAGCCAGTTTCATGTTCGGCAGCGACAAAGCTCTGGTCCGTTTCGATATGTCGGAGTTCATGGAGAAGCACTCCGTCTCGAAGCTGATCGGTTCGCCTCCAGGATACGTAGGCTACGAAGAAGGCGGCCAGTTGACAGAGCGAGTCAAGCGCGCTCCATATTCGGTCGTCCTGCTAGACGAAATCGAAAAGGCGCACCCCGATGTCTTCAACATCCTGCTGCAGGTTTTTGAAGACGGCCAACTAACCGACGGCTTGGGCAACACGGTCGACTTCAAGAACACCATCATCATCATGACCTCGAACATCGGGGCAAGACACCTGATGAAGCGCGAGGGCCTAGGTTTCCAATCGTCGAAAGACGAAATGGTTTCCGAGAAGGTCGAAGATCTGGTAAAGAGCGAAGTCAAGCGCACCTTCAATCCAGAATTCCTGAACCGCGTGGATGAAATCATCCTGTTCATGGCGTTGAGCGAAGCCGACCTGATCCAGATTCTCGAACTCATGGTCAGCCAGCTGAACCAAAATCTCGCCCAACGTTCGATCACAGTAACGGTGGCCGACGAAGCGAAGCGTTGGATTCTGAACCAGACTCTGACCGACCGCAGCTACGGAGCCAGGCCACTGCGCCGAGCATTGCAGAAGTACATCGAAGACCCGCTATCGGAGGCCCTGATCCAAGGCACAATCACGACTAGGCCGGCGTTCATAGAGGTCTTCCTGGAGTCCAACAAGCTGTACTACCGTCCGGTAGACGCGGAGAAAGCCGAGGGCGTGCTGCTGTACGAAAGCTAGGCCTTAGCCATCAGCGGTCAGCCATCAGCCGTCAGTGAAAACTGGCGGCTCTTGTTTTTATAGTCGCGAAGGGTCAAAAGATTACACCCACGGGATGAGCCGTGGGTACGCATGTTCTGAAAACCCCGGAGGGAGGCGGTCGAAAGAAGTCTTATTCAAGAAATTCTTTGTTCTTAGCAAGAGTAAAAAGATCACATTGCCCCCGAATTAGCTTATTGAAAGCTCGTACGTTTATTGGATCCACCGTTTTCGGCGGCAATGTCACATTGCCGGAACTTTGTATTTGAATTGAAACAGCCACGTAAGGAGAAAGCGAAAGCTGAAATTCGGATTTCGGATCTTCAAGAATTTCCTTCACACCTGTAATAACCAACCGGGGATCATCCGTAGGAGTCCAGATCGGATTTTCATAGTTACGGATTATGAGCACGGGATGATCGCCTGTTATGAATTGCTCGCCCACGTGGGGTAAAGAAGTGAAAAAATGAATACTTGGGGTCTTCATCAACCAAGCCTGCCATATTGTGTAGATAAGCTTGACCATCACCGAAACGAATGTGTTGGTATCGACCGAACGTCCTGCCTGCTGGTCGACACAGCCTCTGTGGCCAAGCGTTCTCACAGCCTGGGAAGCGACAAATCGATAAATGGCGACTCGTTCTTCGTTAGACAAAGTGGTGAATTTGTCTTGTTCCTCTTTGATCCTTCGCGATAAAGAGGCAAATGGACTCTCTACGGCCTTGTCGAAAAAATCTTCAACCTGATCGTTCTCCGCACCATTCCTGCTTCTGATGTAAAGGCTCCTCATTTTTCCCACGGATCGTGGATTACGATGCTCGAGCTCCCGACTGTTGCCAAGTTTTATCCACACTCTGCCTGACGGATCAGCAAAACCGTTTTGATAGCACTCTGGAAGGTAGTGATTGTTGCGCCTTAGATTTGTTTTAGAGTTCACGTTACGAGGCCGCCCGCCCTTCAACCCATTCGCTCGCGCCGCCCTCCTCTTGGCAGCGCTTTTCACGGAACCGCCGCTGCGCCCGATCTCCGCCATCCACTTCTTTGTGCCGTAGATGCCGCGCAGCAAGCCGGGAACATAGAAGTCGGCGTCAAGATCTGGCCAATGCAGACCGGTTCCTCCGCCGAGAATCTCAACCCGCGCAAGCTGCTCATTCGTGGCTGACTGCATCCCTTGCAACTCTTCGCGCGGAATAACGTAGCGGCGGCCATCGGTCAACTTGAGAATGAACAGGTCCAATCCCGTTCCCGGCCGATATTCCACCTGGGTCACCAGCGGCTCCATCCTCAGCTGCCGGGCACGCTCGATGGCACGATCAATCTCGGCGTCAGTGGTGACGACCTTGTGTGTGGCGACTTTCTGCCGGGCAAGCTTAGCCGTTGCCATGAATTTTCTCCCATAATTCCGCAAGTTCTTCAAAGTGCCAAGCCGCGACGGTCAAGATTTTCCTTACTTCGGATCGCTTAGCACCGGCGGGCCGAACGGGGTCTTTCCGCTTCGCCAGCGCGACGTTTCCGTCGGGACGAATATCCACGATCGCTTCCGTCTCCCCGGCAAAACCGTGAACATGACGCGGCGGATGATCGTTCGAATGCACGACGAAGCGGACGCCGTCAAACGTAAGCGATCCCACGGGAGCATTATAACCTAAGCGATGCTTGGGTTAATGAATTATTTACTGAATTATCTGGAATCGATTTGACGCTGCACACTGTTGCAAAAAACCACACTCTGCCTCTCAAACGTCGGTTGACCACAACCCACACATTGTGTTTAACTGCACTCAATCGGGGCTGGCTCAAAGCGGTTGCTTGGGAATACGTACCAAAAATTCCAGGGGCGTGAGACCGAGGTGACGTCATGAAGTCCAGCTCGTATGCAGTCCTAGCAGTGTCTCTTCTGGGCTTAGTCGTTCTAAGCCTGACCGTTTTTAGCCTAACAACGAATGCCAGTGCGCGGGAGATGGTCCTGCCCGCTGGTACTCTTCTGCAGTGCACCATGAATGAACCGAACTTTTCTTCCGCGACTGTCGCCGTCGGCGATCCCGTCCTCTGTCATCTGAAGTCGGTAACGGAATTCGGCCAGCAGACGTTTCCGCGTGGAAGCTACCTCGTCGGCCATCTTGAATCGGCCCAGGACCCAGGACATTTCTGGGGCAAGGGCTATATGAAGCTGATGTTCGATCGCATCGGCCTGCCGAACGGCGACATGCCGCTCGATGCCAAGGTGATCGCAACCCGCGGCTACAAAGTCGATAAGCAAGGCGACATCGACGGCAAAGGACATGCCAAGCGCGACGTCGTCGAATGGATGCTGCCGCCGCTCTGGCCCTGGAAGGTAATCATGTTGCCCGCCCGCGGCCCGCGTCCCACGCTGAAGGGCGAGAGCGTGCTCACCCTGCGCCTGATGGATGATGTGCAAATCCCGCAGGTTCAGGCGACCAACGGTCCCGATTGGCATTTCTTTGGCGGTCCGCGCCCGCAGAACGACTCTTACTATCAGGGCTCCGCCTACAATTCGGGAAGCAACAGCGCCATTCCTCAACTGGCAGTGCGCAATGTAAGAGCAGTATCCAGTGAAGCGCCGATGGCGGAGGAAATTCCGCAAGTCGCCTACGCCAGCTACATCACCAAAGATTCCGGCGGCGGCGGTGGCGCGGCGCCGGGAGTACCAGTATTTGTGCTGAAGTCAGGCATGGTTCTCGAGGTGGGCAATTACACCTATCAGGAAGGCCGCATCAGCTACGAACTCGCCAGTGGCGGAAGCGGCGTAATCAGCACCGATGAAGTGGACTGGAGCACAACCACACACGTGAATACCCAGCGCGGCGTGCGGACGATGCTGCGAGGCGGCCACCCAAGCGCCGGGTCCACGGGCTTCTAGACAGCCGAGAGCATTCAGCCGTCAGCGAAAGCTGGCGGCTGTCTTGCTTGTGTTC
>CAVRNL010000007.1:0-74805 GCA_963722485.1 uncultured Acidobacteriaceae bacterium | reverse complement strand
AGTGGGATTAGTTGGAAATAGCTACCCCTGCAGAAATTGCCCTATACTCCTAAAACATCCGCTTGTAAAGAACTATTTGCCTGGCGCTCTACACTATGGGTTCTTTTCGACAGAATCTTCTAATGTCCATCTAATCTCGTTCTAACCCAATCCATTTCAAATCGGGGGGTATGACGAGTTTCCCGATTCCGCGCAGCTACGCCGACAACATCCTAGCGGCCAGTCCCAGCAACGTAGTGCGCCAGCGTGTTCTCGAAAGTCTACGCTCCCCCCTCCGCCATTTCGAGCAGGCCACGGGAGGAGCCGAAGCCCTGGTTCATTTGGAAAGCGGCTTCTGGCAGGTGCTTTTTCTCGACCGCCGCCTGCCCGATCTCGATGCCGAGGAACTGAGCCATACGGTGCGGCAGCGCTATCCTGAAATCGAAGTTGTGCTGCTCGATCCAGAAAGCGATGCGGAGGCGAGCGAATCCGAAGAGAGAGCGAGGCTGCTTCCGGAAATGTGGCCCACGGCAGATCCTTGTGACGGCCAAGCCGGGGCGGACGCACTCCTTCGATTTCGCTCGGGAACGGTCGCAGTCGGGCGAAGCTCGGCAAAGATCAAGGACGAAGATGAAGTGCCGGCCGTCGTCCGCGTGGCCCACTCCGTTCTCGAAGCTCCCTTGCCTGGAATGATCGGTAACTCACGCATCATGCAACCCGTGTATCGTCTGGCGCGCCTGCTGGCGCGGCGGAACACCACCGTCCTGATCACCGGCCCGACCGGCTGCGGCAAGGAGGTCGTTGCCCGCGCCATTCATCAATTGAGTCCGCGCGCCGGACGCGCCTTTGCGGTCGTCAATTGCGCCGCGATTCCCGAGACCCTGCTCGAAGCCGAGCTTTTCGGATACGCCCGAGGCGCTTTCACCGGAGCCATGCAATCCTATGCGGGAAGGATTCAGACGGCGCAGGGAGGCACGCTCTTTCTCGACGAAATCGGCGAAATGCCGTTGAGCCTCCAGCCCAAGCTGCTGCGTTTTCTGGAGCAGAAAGAACTGCAGCGCCTGGGCAGCGCCGAAGTCGTGCGCGTGGATGCCCGCGTCATCTCCGCCACCAACGCGCACCTGCCGACCCTGGTGCGGGAAGGAAGGTTCCGCGAGGACTTGTACTATCGCCTCTGCGCTTTCCCCATCGACATTCCGCCGTTGCGCGAGCGGACCGAAGATATTGCACAACTGGCCGCGCATTTTCTGGCGAAGTTTTCCGCGCCGTTGACGGCGCCGACATTTGGAGCCGAGGCGCTACGGCTGCTCAAGACGCAGCCCTGGGCGGGCAACATTCGAGAACTGCAGAACGTGATCGAGCGCGCGCTGATTCTCTCCGAAGACCAAGCGGTAATTCGTCCCGAGCACTTGCTGCTCGCGGACACGAGTTTTCGCAACTCGCATTAGGGTGAACGATGAAGAGTCCGGGAGCGAAGGCTCTAACCGCAGAGGGCGCAGAGTTCGCGGAGAATTTCTTTTTTTTTGGATTGGGACGCGGGGCCCGAGATGTCCGCGTGAAAGGGACTTCGGACAGCCTGTGTTCTTAGCTTTTATTCTTGTCTGCTCCGCGTCCTCTGCGCGCTCCGCGGTTAAAGCCCTCGCTTCGTTTCGGGATGACAAAGTCTGGTGAAGTGGGGGCTCATTTTCACCAAGTCGGGCGTTTGGCCGTCTTCATCCGCACCCCTCATAAGACCGATCTAAGGCAATTTATGCCGGGCTGGCATCGCTGTTGCAACGTGACGTTCATGTCGACCTCTTTTCCAACCCCACGAGATACGGCGCGCGACCCCGAGCATCCGCTGGCCCGCGCCTTTGCGTCTTTCACAGAGGCGGCGGGGTCGCTCGAGCGCACCTATGGGCAACTGCAGGGGCAGGTATCCCATCTCCGGCAGGAACTCGAAGTCACCAACCGCGATCTCGCGGCCAGTCTCGAAGAAAACCACCGCATGCGCGAACGCCTGCGCCGCATTCTGGAAGGCTTGCCGTGCGGCGTACTGGTGATGGAAGCAGGCGCGCGGATTTCGACGCTGAATCCCGAGGCGGCGCGGCTGGTTGGCGGCCGCTTCGAATCGGCCGATGGGTTGCCCGCCGCGCTTGCGGCCGCGCTCGACCGGGCGCGTCGGACGGGCGAAGAGCCCGAATTGCAGCTCCCCGAATTGGAGCAGTCTTCTTCACCAGAGCAATCGTCTTCACTGGAGCAATCCTCTTCATTAGGCCAATTCTCTTCGAATGACTCTTTCGCCACTTCTTTCAAACCCGTCTGGGTCGCCATCCGTCACGCCTGGCTGGAGCAAAGTCAGGCTCACGACACTTCGGTTTTCATCTTGCGCGACATCAGCGAAGCGAAGAAGCTCGAACACGATCGGGAGCATCTCCGGCGGCAGCAGGCGCTGGTCGAGATGTCGGCCCTGCTGGCGCATGAAATCCGCAATCCGCTGGGGAGCCTGGAGCTCTTTGCGGGACTCTTGGCGGAAGCGAATCTCGAAGGCGAAAGCCGGCGCTGGATCGAACACGTCCAGGCGGGGCTGCGCACTCTTTCCGCCACCGTCAACAACGTGCTGCACCTGCACAACACGCCCCAGCCCGAACTCGCTCCGACCGACGCCGGGCAGCTCCTCGACTGGGCCTACGGCTTTCTGCTGCCGCTCGCCAAGCAGGCGCGCGTCGAAATGCAGGTGATCAATGGCCTCCATGGCGTCACCATTCATGCCGACCGGCACCGCCTCGAACAGGTGTTGCTGAACCTGGCGCTCAACGCATTTCGCTTCATGCCGGGTGGCGGATGGCTTTCGATTCGCGGCGCCGATTGCGCTGCGGAGGTCGTGGAGGTCGTGGTTCGCGACACCGGGCCGGGTATTGTCGAGGACGATCTGCCGCGCATCTTTGAAGCGGGATTCAGCACCCGCCCCGGCAGCTCCGGACTCGGGCTCGCCGTCTGCCGGCGCATTCTCGAACAGCACGGAGGCTCGATCGCGGCCGAAAGCCGCCACGGGTACGGGGCCACTTTCCGGCTCCGCCTGCCTCGCAATGGAGCCACGGGCGCGGCGGAGGATTCATCCAAACCATGGTCCGAACATGTTGCCGATTC
Source organism: uncultured Acidobacteriaceae bacterium (assembly GCA_963722485.1). Taxonomy (GTDB): domain Bacteria; phylum Acidobacteriota; class Terriglobia; order Terriglobales; family Acidobacteriaceae; genus Acidiflorens. The sequence goes on along the minus strand of CAVRNL010000007.1, from coordinate 71,697 downwards.
CGCCGCCGCATCTGGAGTCCAGCCATGAAGCGCCTGCTCATCGCCGATGACGATGCCGGGATGCGCGCCGCTCTCGAAGCCCGCTTCCAGCGCCGCGGATGGCTGGTCGACGTCGCCGTGAATGGCACTGAAGCGCTGGCCAAGTTTCGCGCCGGATTGCATTCGCTGGTGATCACGGACGTGCGCATGCCGGGCCGCGACGGCTTTGAACTGATGCGCGAGGTGCAAACCTCGTCGGCGCGCACGGCTGTGATTCTGCTGACGGCGTATGGTTGTGTGCCGGACGCGGTCGAAGCCATGCGCAACGGGGCCTGCGATTACCTGGTCAAACCAGTATGCTTCGAAAAACTCGAGCTCGCCGTCGAGCAGGTGTTGCGCCGCGCCGAGGAATTCGGCAAAGACACGGAAACGCTCATCGGCCACTCCCCCGCTTGGGAGCAGGCGCTGGAGCGCGCGCGGCAAGCGGCCTCGACCGATGCCGATATTCTGATCGAGGCCGAAAGCGGCACCGGCAAGGAGCTGATCGCCCGCCTTATTCACCGCCTCAGCCGCCGCAAACCCGGTCCGTTCGTCGCGCTGAACTGCACCGCGTTTCCCGAAACCCTGCTGGAAAGCGAATTATTCGGCCACGCCCGCGGAGCCTTCACCGGAGCGGTCGGCGCGCGGCCCGGAAAATTTGAGACGGCGCACGAAGGCACGCTGCTGCTCGATGAAGTGGGAGAGATGCCGCTCGCGCTGCAGCCGAAACTGCTGCGCGCCCTGCAGGAGCGCGAGTTCGACCGCTTGGGGTCGAACCAGACGGTGCGCGTCGATATCCGCGTCATCGCGACCACGAACCTGCCTCTCGAAGCCGCCGTCGCCGCAGGCCGTTTCCGCGCCGACCTTTACTATCGCCTGAACGTGATTCCGATTTCCCTGCCTCCGCTGCGCGAGCGCGCGGGCGATATTCCCGAACTCGCCGAATATTTTGCCGGGCTCTACGCTGCGCCGGGAAATCCCGGAACAAGTATTCGCTTGTCCCGCGAACTGCTGGCCCGTCTCGAAGAACAGGCCTGGCCGGGCAATGTTCGCGAGCTGGCGAACTTCGTGCGGCGGGCTGTAGCTTTGTCGCGCGGCGGCGAAATTGGCGTCGAAGCCTTCGAGCATGGCAAGAGTCTGATCGGAAAAAGTCTGCACGGAAAGATTCCAGCGCCCAGCCCGCCACGCCCGGAATGGAAGCCCGGCCTTTCGCTCGGCGAAATGGAGCGCCAGCTTTTTGCCATGACCCTCGAATCCACCGGCGGCAACCGGGCGCGGGCGGCCGAGTTGCTCGGCGTGAGCCTGCGCACGGTGCGCAACAAGGTCCGCGAGTTTGGTTTGCCGCCGCGGGACAACTACCGCAACGGAATTCCCGGCAGCCATCTTCCGAACAACGGTCCCCCAGGCAGCGTTCCTGGGAATGGCAATGGCAATAACAGTAACAACCACAAGGAGCAACCATGTCCATGATCGAAACCCCGCTGATGCGTGGTCTGGAGCGCGTGCTCGACCAGAGCGTGTTCCGCCATCAGGTGATTGCCGCGAATCTCGCTAACATCGACACCCCGGGCTACCGCACCCGCGACGTGCGTCCGTTCGCCGGCGAAATCGAGCAGGCCATGGCCGGCGAGGAGTCGCCGTTCGCCTTGCAGTCGTTCACTCCGGTGACGCACGAAATCGCAGGGCTGCTGGAGCGTCCCGATGGCAACAACGTCTCGGTCGAGCGCGAGTCGCTGCTGCTGGCGCAGAACCAGTTGCGCTTTACGGTGGCGGCGGCGTTCCTGAAAGAGCAGTTTCACCAGATGGCGAGCGCCATCAGCGGAGGGAGCGGGTCATGAACCTGTTCGGCATGCTGGAGCTCAGCGGTTCGGCGCTGGGAGCCGAGCGGCAGCGCGCGGAGGTGGTGGCGAGCAACATGGCCAACGCGCAAACCACGCGCACCGCGGCGGGCGGCCCTTATCGCCGCCAGTTGGTGGTATTTCAAGCGCGGCGCGTTCCGCAATTTTCACTGGCGCTGGCGGGCCTGCAACGCGATACCTCTTCGGCGGTGCGGGTGGCCGCAGTGGTTTCCGATCAGCGGCCGCCGGTGATGCGCTTCGAGCCGGGACATCCCGACGCGAATGCGCAAGGCTATGTGGCCTATCCCCAGGTCGATCCGATCGAGGAAATGACCGACCTGCTAGGAGCGGTGCGGGCCTACGAACTGAACGCGTCGGCGGTGCAGGCCACGAAAAACATGATCACCCAGTCGCTCGACCTGCTGCGTTAGCCTGCCGATGGCCATTTGACCTGGCAGGTGCTGTTGACGCAGACGATGTAGAGATGAAATGAGGAGGCTCCGCCATGACTAATTCGATTCCGTCAATCCGCATTCTGCCCGCCGACATGGGTGCTGCTCCGGCGGGCAACGCCGACGGCGGCAAATTTATGGAGACGCTGCAGCAATCCATGGATCAGGTCGAGAGCGCGCAGGGCGACGCTACCACCCAGGTCGCCCAGTTGCTGAATGGCCACGGCGCGGATGTGCACAGCGCCATGATTGCTGTCGAAAAAGCCGATCTTTCGTTTCAGCTGATGATGCAGGTGCGCAACAAGATCGTGCAAGCGTATCAGACGATCTCGAACATGCAATTCTGAACATGGTGGGGCGGGTGTGGTTTTATGCCGCCGTTTGGGCGGTTGATTTGCGCTAGGAGTTGGACTATTTGAGCCAGGGCCTCGATCAGATCCAGGAGTTCTTGCGCGGCTTGAGCCTGCAGCAGAAGGCTCTCATCGCCGGCGGAGCGGTGGCGGTCGGGCTGATTCTGTGGCTGTTCGTCGCCCTGCTCGATCACAAGAACGTCATCCTCTACTCCGGACTGAAGCCGCAGGACGCGCAGTCGATGGGCAGCCGGCTGGCGGCAAGAAACATCCCTTACGAAATTTCACCGGATGGTGGCAGCGTTCTGGTTCCTTCCGACAAAGTCGACGCCGCGCGCCTGGAAACTGCCGCGCAGGGGCTGCCGCGCAATGCCCGGCTTGGATTTGAATTGTTCGACACGCCGAACTGGGCGGGATCGGATTTCAGCGAAAAAGTGAACTACCAGCGCGCCTTAGAAGGAGAGCTCGAGCGCACTCTGCAAACCCTGTCCGAAGTCGAGGCGGTGCGCGTCCACCTGGTGCTGCCGCGGGAGTCGCTGTTCAGCCAGCAGGAGCGCGTATCGAAAGCTGCTGTCATCGTAAAAACGCGCGGCGGCACATTATCCCGCGAAGCGCAGCAAGCCATCCCGCAACTGGTGGCGAGCGCCGTCGACGGCCTGCTGCCGGAGAATGTTACGGTGGTCGACGCCGACACGGCCACATCCTTTCTCGCGCGGCGAGGTCCATCGGGCCGGGCCTCGTTCGATTCGGACGAGGAACTGGCCGCCGCCGCGGTGCATGCCATCGAGCCGGTGGTCGGAGCCGAACACGTGCGCGCCAGCGTGCATGTGGATTACGACCTGAGTAGCAGCGAAGATACGTCCGAAATCTACGATCCGAAGGCGAGCGCCACCCTGGTGCAGCAGCATACGGAAGAACTCGCGGGGGGCGGAGGTCCGGCGGGCGTTCCGGGCGTGACCAGCAATGTTCCGGGCAGCACGGCCGCGATTGCGCCGCTGGTAGCGCCTGTGACAGCGGCGGTCGTCCCGCCAGCTGTGCCGCCAGTAGTACCGCCCGTCGTGTCGCCAGTTGTGCCGGGCAGCAGCGCCGCTGCGGTTACGACGGCTGCTCCGGGAGTGGCGGGCAATGTTCCGGGCGGCGCCAGCGCGATTTCGAGCGTGCTTTCGGCCATCGACAACCAGAGTTCGAAATCCGACAGCTCCACCTTCGCGGTCAGCAAGAATACGCGCCACGTGCTGAACCCGGCGGGGCGTGTACGCCGCATCACCGCGTCGGTGCTGGTCGATGACGCGGTCGATACCAAGCAGGAAAACGGCAAGCCGTCCAGCGTCCGGCGGAAACGCACTCCCGAAGAAATGACGGCCATCGAAAAACTTGCCCGCGCCGCCATAGGGGTCGACGATCAGCGTGGCGACCTGCTCGCGGTGGAAAACCTCTCCTTCCAGAGCGTGCCCGTTGAATCGCCAGCGGCACCCGGCAAGCTGGATAAATTGCGGCTTCTCTTCCTGCCCTGGATGGGCGCGCTGCGCTACGTTGGAATCACGCTGCTGTTCCTGGCGGTCTATGCGCTGGTGCTGCGTCCGGTGAAGAAACAGGCGATCGCGGCCTTCAAACAGATTCCTGCGCATCTGGCGAAGCCGGCCGCCGCCGGAGCGGCCGCGCTCAATCCGCTGGCCAACATCGCGCTTCCTCGTGGCAGCGAGGAAGCCAATCGTGCGGGGGCGCTGAAAAAAGAAATTGGCGAGAAGATCAAGGCCGAACCGGCAGCCGCCAGCCGGCTGGTGCAGACCTGGATCCACGACCCGAAGACAAAGTAACGCTCCGCGGTCGAAAGCAGCCGAACAAGTACAACGGAAAAAGGAAGTAAGAAGATCGGACAAATCTCTCAGAAGTGGCACCGTTAGGAATAGTAAGCGTGGAAGTGAACCGACCCATCCGTAACAGAGAAAGCGGTAATCGCGAAAAATAACAAATGCCCACACCCATTTCCAGCCTGGGCCTGCAGAAAGCGGCCATTCTGATGGTGCTGCTCGGCGAGGAAGCCGCCAGCCACATCTACCGCAATCTGCCCGAGTCCGACGTGGAGCGCCTGACGCGGCGCATTGCGGAACTGGAGCACTTCAAACCCGAGACCGCGATTTCCGTGCTCGAAGAGTATTACCAGCTCACCCTTACCCAGGGTTACTTGGCCGAAGGCGGCCCAGACTATGCCCAGAAGCTGCTGGTAAAAGCGTTTGGCGACGCGGGTGCCCACCGGCTGCTGGAACAGGTTTCAAGGACCATGGAACAGAGTGCCGTCCATCTGGAGAGCCTGCAGGAAGCCGATCCGCAGCAGTTGGCCAAGTTTCTCGAAATCGAGCACCCGCAAACCATCGCCCTCATCCTGGCCCACTTGCACGCCCGCCAGGCCTCCACGCTGTTGTTGCGCCTGCCCGAAGAGGTTCGCGCCGAAACCGTCAAGCGCCTGGCGCAGCTGCGTCAGTTTTCACCCGAGGTTGCCCAGAAAGTGGCGCTGGCCCTGAACAAGCATCTGGAGTCGGTCGGCGAACAGAGCCGTCGCGCTTACGCCGGCTTCAAAGGCGCCGCCGATCTGCTGAACCAGCTCGATCCGATTAAGAGCAAAGGCATCCTGGAGATTATCGAAAAGGACGATCCCAAGATGGCGCTCGGCATTCGCAACCTGATGTTCACCTTCGAGGATCTGCTGGGAGTGCCTGAAGCGGGTATCCGGGAGCTGTTGGGACAACTCGACAAAAAGACGCTGGCGCTGTCGCTGCGCGGCGCCACCGACGAACTCAAGAACCTGATCTTCAAGTCCATGTCATCGCGCGCCGTCGACATGCTGAAAGAAGACATGGAGGTCTTAGGCGCGGTGCGCTCCAAGGACGTGAATCACGCGCAGCGCGAGATTGTCGAAGTGGCACGCCGGCTGGAAGCGGAAGGCAAACTGGTGTTGAGCGCGGAGTCGCAGGAGGAGTATGTCGTCTAGCGCTCCCAAGCGGCAGCCCGTTAACGAACCTTCGCCATTCGCCTATCCTGAAGCCGGGCTCGCCGGCGGCGAGGCCGGACAGTCTGGCGATGAACGAGGGCGACGGCAGCATGCGGAAGTTTTCGAGCAGGGACGGCAAAGCGGGCAACAGCAGCTCCGCTCAGAAATCGATGCAGGCCTGGCCAAGAATCGCGACGAGATCCGCAAGGCTCTCCACGAGTTCGCCCTCGAACGGCAAGACTATTACCGCCGCATCGAAGGCGAAGTGGTTGAACTGGCGCTGGCCATTGCACGCAAGGTTCTGCATCGCGAAGTACAAATCGATCCCAACGCTCTCGCCGGTATCGTCCGGGTCACGCTGGGGAAACTGGATACCGGCACCAAAGTGAATCTGCGCGTCCACCCCATGGAAGCGACCGACTGGCGGCACTACTTTGCCTGCCAGACAGGAGATGTCCCCGCGCCCGAGGTTCACGAAGATCCCGCAATCGGTCCCAGGGAATGCCGCATCGAAACTTCACTGGGCTCGACCGAAGTCGGTCTGGAATCGCAGCTCAAGGAAATTGAAACCGGATTGCTCGACCTGCTCGCCGAAAGGCCCGGCGCATCCGCCAAATCTCCGCCCGCTTCGCCACCAAGCCCACCAACCCCAAGCCGAACGCCGGAGACACGCTGATGACCTCGCAGATTCTCTCCGCCTACTTCTCGCATCTTGAGAACTCATCGGCGCTGCGCTGGCGAGGCCGGGTGGTACAGGTGGTCGGCCAGTTGATCGAATCCGAAGGCCCTTTCTGCACGGTCGGCGAGGCGTGCGAAATCATCGATTCCCGCGACCGGCACTGGCCGGGAGAGATTGTCGGGTTCCGCGGCCACACCGTTCTTTCCATGTCCCTGCGCCGTCCCACGGGGATCCGTTATGGCGACCAGGTGGTGGTGTGGGGACGGCGTCCGTCCTTGCGCCTCGGCGAACAACTGCTGGGGCGCGTGCTCGATGGCGCTGGCAGTCCCATCGACAACCTTCCAGCTGCGGTTTGTCGCGAACGCTTCGCTCTCGATCGGCAAGCGCCGCTCGCCCTGGAGCGCACGCCCATCCGCGATGCGCTGGGCTGCGGCATCCGCGCCATTGACGCTTTCCTCACCTGCGGACGCGGGCAGCGGGTCGGGATTTTTGGCGGCAGCGGGGTTGGGAAAAGCACGCTCATCGGCATGATGGCGCGCAACACCAGCGCCGACCTGACGGTCCTCGGTCTGATCGGAGAGCGCGGACGCGAAGTGGGAGAACTTCTCAACGCGCTGGGCGAAGAAGGGCGCCGGCGTTCCGTGGTCGTCGTCTCCACCTCCGATCAGGATCCGCTGCTGCGCATCCGCGCCGGTCTTGCCGCCACGACCATCGCCGAATATTTTTGCGCCCGCGGCCGGCACGTGCTGCTGGTCGTCGATTCGCTTACTCGTCTGGCGATGGCGCAACGCGAAATCGGACTCGCCGCCGGCGAGCCGCCGACCGCCAAAGGCTACACACCCTCGGTCTTCACCCTGCTCGCGCGGCTCATTGAGCGGGCGGGTTCTTTCGGCTCCGGCACCATCACCGGCTTCTACACCGTTCTCATGGAAGGCGACGACGAAAACGATCCGCTGGTCGACGCCGTGCGCGCGCTGCTCGATGGGCACGTTATGCTTGAGCGCCGTCTCGCTGCCCAGAGCCACTATCCTCCGATCTCGATCCTGGACAGCATCAGCCGCATCATGCCGGCTGTCATCTCCGCCGAGCATCTGGCAAAAACCAACCTGATTCGCCGCCTGTTCGCTACCTACAAGGCTTCCGAAGAACTTATCCGCATCGGGGCTTACCAGAAAGGCAGCGATCCCGACTTGGATCGTGCCATCGCGCTCATGCCAGCGCTTCGCGAATTTCTCATACAGCCCTCGCAGGAAGTTGCCGGGATGAAAGATTCGATGGCTCGACTCATGGCGCTTCCCGCCTAAGGAGGGTCCGATTACGTGTTCATGGGCAAGTTGGGATGCTTTGAGAAGGCGGCCCTCAGCGGCTGAAGCCGCTTGTTTGGCGGGCTCCATCGGCACGGCTAAAGCCGTGCCCTACCCAAGACGAATCGGAAACGAACTTAGCCGGAGCTTCCCTGGCTCCATGGTCTCCTGAATTATGCCTTTCCGTTTCGCTCTCGCCCCGCTACTCCGGCTCCGCCAAAGCATTGAACGGCAGCGCACCCTCCAACTGCAGGAGGCGAATCTCCAAGTCTCCCGTGCTCAGGAAACACTCGCACAACTTGAGCGCTCCCTCGCTGCCGCCGTGCAGTCTGATTCCCGCAGGCTTGCTGCCGGATGCACTGCCGCCGAACTCCAGTTCGCACTCGTTCTCCGCGAGAACCGGCGGCGCTTTCGCCAGGAGCTCCAGTCCGAGCTCAGCAGGCTGGAACTCCTGCGCCAGCAAGCGGCCAGCGAATACCATCGGGCGTATCGCGAACGCGAAGTTCTTGACACCCTGCGCGCCCGCCAACGCCGCGCTTACCAGCAGGAACAATTGCGCCGACAGCAACAGGAACTCGATGCGGCGTATCTGCTGCAACGCTGGCATCATCGAAATTGAATCTGAAACTGAAGTGCCTGATTTTGCCGGGCTCTACCCGGCAACCCTTGCCGCATCCACTCTTTCGACCATCCCATTTTTCCCTTTCCCGCCTGACTTACTCCACGTAAGTGTCTGAAATTGCAACCATCGCCGTGTATCTACCCAGCTCTAAGTCGGACTAACCACGATTGGCGCATCGAGTGCAATCGAATCTCGTGGTAACTCCGATGTACGTAGACGCGATTTCCATTTCGATTGCCACACCAGCGGCTTCGACCGCAGCCAGGCCGCCAACGTCCGCGCCTTCGAGTTTCAGTGCCACACTCGCCTCATCCATGTCGAGCTCCGCGCCAGAGCATTCCGGCAATCAGTCTGCCGCATCTCAAACGGCCGCAAAGACCGACGCCAAGTCCGGCGCAAAACTCGGTGCCAATGCCGATGAAAAGATGGGCGCCGAGTTCGTCTCGAAGTCCGATACAAACATCGAGTCCAAATTTCGCCCCAACGCCGCTCCGAGCCGCGGGGGCAGCACCAATCCAAATCTCAATTCGTTGAATCTGACTTCGAAGTTCGCCGGCAAATCTGACGCCAAATCGGTGAACGATTCCGCAGCAAGTCCAGTAACAACGCCTCTATTGTCTACATCTGTACTAACCCCAACCACATCTTTACTGACTGCATTACTAACTGGACCGCTAACCTCACCGGCTAAGTCATCAAGTACATCACTAACTATACCGCCAACTGCATCACCGACCACCTTAGAGACCGTCATCGCTCCCGCGGCGGACCTTGGCGATCTTTCCTCGAATCCGCAATCTCTCGCGCAGCAGGGCACCACGAACCCCGCCCTCGTGACCGCTTCGCCAAGTCCATCTTCGCCGACTGCACCTTCGCCGCTGCCGATCCCGCAGCCAGTTGTTATTGCGGCCCAGATCGTAACGACCGGCACATCCTTCTTTGCGAGCACGCCAGAGGCTCCATCCTTTCGGGATCGGACTGGTCCTAGCGCGACTCCCACCGTGACTTCGACTTCTGCCGCTACATCCGCCGGTTCAGCCGCAGTAGCCGCGGGTCCCACTTCGGATTTCAACAAAAGCCTCGACGTTCTTCTGGACAGGTCCGGTGCCGTTGACACGACAGCGAATCTCTCCGTTCCACGCGATGCCAGCTCGCAGGCTCCTGACCTTCCATCCGCCGTGGGTCAGGCCGCTTCCGACCTGGCTTACTCCTTTCTCAACGTTCCGGCGCAACCCTACGCCACACCCGGACAGTTTTCGATTCCTCCGGTTCCCGTGTCGCCAATGACAGCGCCAGCAGGTTTTCCACCACTCGCCGTGGCGACGCCAACGCAGTCGGACGCACCTGTTCCTTCAGTCTCAGCCGCACCAACGTCTGCGGGTTCAGCAGCGCCTTCGGCCGCCGACAGTCGATTCCAGGCGGCGATGCCGGCCAGCGCAACCATTGTTGGACTGGCGCATGATCAGGCTGCAACCGTCCAATCTCCACCTGCGGTTTCATTCGCCGCAGCGGCGCCGACGCCCGCGACGCCAGTTACAAGAACGGCGCCATCATCGCTCCCCGATCATTCTCCTCAAACCAGTCCGCGCCCTTGCCCGCCGACAGTCAATTCCGGGCGGTGATGCCGGCCAGCGCAACCATCGTTGGGCTGGCGCATGACCAGGCTGCAACTGTGCAATCCGCACCAGCGGCTGTATTCACCACAGCGTCGGCCACGCCCGCGACATCAGGTACGGGAACCGAGCCATCGTCGCTCCCCGATAATTCATCCGACCAGCCAGCGCGCTCGCCCACCGACAGTCAAGTCCACATGGCGACGCCGGCTAGCACAACCGTCGTCGGGCTGACGCTGGACCAGGCTGCAACCGTCCAATCTGCACCTGTGGCATCATCCGCTGCGGCGACGACCGCGATGCCAGTTGCGGGAACCGCGCCATCATCGCTCCGCGATGATTCCTCCGAACAGGCCGCGCCCTTGCCCGCCGACAGTCAATTCCAAGCGTCGATGCTGGCCAGCACAACCATCGTTGGGCTGACGCTGGACCAGGCTAAAACCGTCCAATCTCCACTTGCGGCTTCATTCACTCCAGCGGTGGCCACGCCCGCCATGCCAGTTACGAAAACCGTGGCATTATGGTTCCCCGACAATTTTTCAAGCCAGGCCGCGCCCTTGCCCGCCGATAGTCAAGCCCACACGGCGACGCCGGCTAGCCCAACCATCGATGGGCTGGCGCATGACCAGGCTGCAACCTTGCAATCTCCACCTGCGGCTTTGTTCACCGCAGCGGCACCCACACCCGCGATGCCGGTCGCGGGAACCGCGCCATCATCGCTACCCGATCATTCCTTTGACAAGCCAGCGCTGTCGTCAGTCAACGACTCGATTCAAGTTCCCGCCGCCAACCCGGCGTTCAACTTCGCACCGCTGACGTTTTCCGCCCCGACGCCGGCACCGACGGTAATTCCAACGCCGCAGTCTCGCGTCATGGACGACAGCTTTGCGCCGCTGCCCGAACCTTCAACGGCGAAGCAGGCAGCAGCTTTCCAGTCAAGCGACCTCAGAGGGACTAACTCCACACCGGGCAGCCTCACCGCGGCGGAGCTAGCGCCAAGCGCCGGCTCGGCTGCGCTCGTCGCCGCACCGGCCCCGGCTGTTCCCTCCGATGCCTCCGCCACTGCGGCGGCGCAAACTGGCGGACCACCAGAAACCGGATTCGCCATAGCCAATGACGTCACCAATGACCTAGACAGCAACAACGTCTCGCCTGTCACTTCGAATTCTCCGAAACCCAATCCGAATTCAGCCACCCCCGCGGCGACTGCAGCGCCGAATGCCACGCCGATTGCTGCAGCCAACCGCGATGCCGCCAGCAATGCCAAGCCTGGCGTCTCCGCGCAGCCAGCTACGGCGGCAGCGTTCCAAACCACCGCCGCCGATAAGAAATCGTCTGCTGCGGGCCCACCGAACGCCGTTTCCTCGTCGGCCACTCCATCGTCTGCCACCCCACCGTTTACTGGTCCGTCATCCACTACTCCGCCGTCTACTGCTCCGTCGCACGACGTTCCAGCCGCACTTGCCGCCGGAAGAGATCCCTCGGCTACGCTCACCGCTGCCGCGCCCGCGACCCAAGCCGCGTCCGCTGCCGCGCCCGAGCTCCCTCAAACTCACCAGATGCTCGACTCCGCGCCGCCCGCTCCCGCCCCTCCGGCGCCTGCGCCCATCGCCACCGATCCGGCAGCGCCCGCCCAGATGCATGTCGGCATACACACCGACGCCTTCGGAGCGGTTGAGATTCATACCGTCGTCCAGCAAAGCCAAGTCGGCATCACCGTTCATTCCGACCGCGATATCGGCCGCTGGTTCAGTTCCGAAGTTCCGGGCCTCGACATCGGGGCTCAACAACAGCCACCTGAATCTCACCGGCGTCAATTTCGATAGCGGACGCTCCGGCGTCCAGACGGCGACCAGCTTTCAGCAGGGCCAGCCGCGCCAACATTCGTCGGAAACGCCCGGTTCTCAGTCCGCCGTTTCGACCGACGCGTCGCCGGAAAAAGACGCGGCATCGGAGTCGGCACCGATCGACATTCTCCCGTCCGACCTGTCCCTGGGGCCTGCACAAACTCACGTCAGCATTCACGTTTAGGAGGGCAAACCGTGTCCGCTCTCGCTCATGCAAATGCTCCACGCCGCCGGTCCAACGGCCTCGAAGTCGGCCGCAGCTTCCTCACCGGCCGCAACTTCCTCATCCTCGTCCACATCCTCGTCCACCGACCCCGGCGTGGACTTGACCAATACGTTCCTGCAGTTGCTGTCGGTGCAACTCGAAAACCAGAGCCCGATGGACCCGGTCGATCCCAACCAGTTCGTCACGCAGTTGCGCAACCTTCGACTCGCTCGGCGAACTGACGCAGATCCAGGAGCTCATGCAAACGCTTGTCAACGACGTGAACCCGACCTCCAGCACGACTTCCGGCGCCAGCGCTAATGCCAGCGCCAATTCGATTTCCAGCCCAAGCGTCAATTCCGTTTCGCACTAAGGAGCCCGTATGCCTAATTTCTCAATACCTCTTTCCGGATTGGACGCCAGTTCGGCCGCACTCTCAACCTGCGCCAACAACCTTGCCAATCTCAACACCGTCGGTTACAAGGACCAGCAGATACAGTTCGCCGATCTGTTCTATCAGAATCTCGGCACCAACGGCGCGGGCGATCCAATTCAGCAGGGCGCGGGCGTGCAAGTGAGCTCCCAACCCTCCAACTTCACGCAGGGCGATGTTTCTGCCACCGGCACCGACACCGATTGCGCCATCAACGGCAATGGTTTCTTCGTGGTGCAACAAGACGGCGTGCAGAGCTACACTCGCGCCGGAAACTTCGAAGTCGGCACCGACAACCTGCTCGAAACCTCCGACGGTCAACAGGTCCTCGGATATGCCGCCGCCGATGGCGTCGTGAGCACCAGCGCGGGACTCAGCACACTCGCACTCGGAGCCGGAACCAGCAGTCCGGCTACCGCGACCAAAAACATCTCCATGACCACGAACCTCAATGCCAGTTCGGCTGACGGCTCCACGTATTCGACCCAAGCCACCATCTACGATTCTCTCGGCGCACCCCACCAAGTCACGGTCACCTACACCAACCTCGACACCGCCGCCATCGCCAGCGTCAACGGCGTCACCGCCAAAGCGGCAACCGGCACTCTGACCACTTCCGGCGGCGGGGCCGGCAACACGATACTTGCCGGCAGCACTGTATCCGTAGGGGGCGTGACGTATACCTTCACGACTGGCCCGGTGGGCACAACGGCAAATGCGATTTTAGTCGGCGCAACCGACACGGCCACCATCGCAAACCTGGTGAACGCCATCAACCACAACACCGCGGATGGCGCCGGGAATGGCGCGCTCGGTTATGGGTCCAGCACTTCCATCAACCCTCTGGTCACGGCAGTCGACAATACTAATGGTGCCCTCACCTTCACCGCAAAAACTACCGGCGCCACCACTGTTCCTACCGCGACTTCGAACGCGGCGGTCCTTTCGTGGAACGGCGGCGCCGGAGCGAACGGAGTTGACGCTGTCACCGCCGTCACCGCGGAAGCGGCGACAGGCACACTGACCATGACCGCCCTCCCGGTTGCGACCCAAACCGTGACCGTAGGCAACCAGACGTACACTTTCACGGCCAGCGCCCCTGCTACCGGGACCAATGACGTTTATATCGGCACAACGATTGCAGAAACCACGGCGAATCTAGTGAATGCCATCAACCACAACTATCTGGATCTCGCCGGAACGGCCACTCCGGGCGGTTATGGAACGGGCACGGGCGTCAACCCAATTGCCTCCGCACAGGACATGACTGGTGGCGTAATCGATGTCACGGCACTTGCCGATGGCCAAGCCGGGTTCGCGACAAACAGCGTGGGTACGGGTTCCGCGAACCTCGCCTGGAGTGCTGGCGCCGGAGCGAACGGCGTTAACGGCGTCAACAGCGTCACCGCCCAGGCGGCTACTGGCACTCTGGCCACTGCCGGGGGCGGGACCGGCAACACTATAGTCGCGGGCAGCAGCGTGTCCGTAGGGGGCGTAACGTATACGTTCACGACGGGCCCGGTGGGCACCACGGCAAATGCGATTTTAGTCGGCGCAGACGATACGGCCACCATCGCAAACCTGGTGAATGCCATCAATCACAACTATGCGGATGGCGCCGGAACGTCCACGGGCGCTTATGGATCCGGTACTCAAGTCAACCCCCTGGTCACGGCAGTCGACAATGGCAATGGCGCCTTTACCTTCACGGCAAAAACTACCGGTGCCACCCCTGTCGCTACCGCGACTTCGAATGGGGCTGTCCTCTCATGGAACGGCGGCGCCGGAGCGAACGGCCTCAACGCCGTCAACGCCGTCACCGCCGCTCCCGCCGTCGTCAACACTTGGGGCTATTCTGTTTCCATCCCCTCCACCGACCTCAATCCAATTGCAGGCGTTCCTCAGAACGGAGTACTGGAGACGGGCACTTTGGTTTTCGACGGCAATGGAAATCTTCTGTCGGACACTGTCGGCCCTGCGGGGCCTACGAACACGCCGCCGGTGGATATCACAGGAATTCCCATTACCGGATTCGCCGATGGAGCCAGCAACCAGACCTTTAACTGGAATCTGCTCAACGGCACGACTCCGGTCATCACTCAACTGGCCGCCGCCAACAGCACCGCCGATATCCAACAGGATGGCACCAGCAGCGGCACGCTGCAGCAGTTCAGCATCGGTTCCGACGGCACGATTACGGGATCCTTCAGCAACGATAAAACCGCTATTTTGGGACAGATCGCGCTCGCCAATTTCGCCGACGAGCAGGGCCTCTCCCGCAACGGCAATAACGATTTCTCCCCAACCTTGGCGTCCGGTCAGCCTACCATCGGCGCACCGACGACGGGGGGACTCGGCAGCATCTCCGGCGGCGCGCTGGAAGCATCCAACGTCGACATCGCCACCGAATTTGCCAATCTCATCGTCGCGCAGCGCAGCTACGAAGCGAACGCTCGCGTGGTCACTACTTTCGATCAGATCGCGCAGGACACTATCGCCCTGAAACAGTAGAACGCAAGTGAAGACTAAATCGAGGAGAGACGGGCGTTCGCGCCCGTCCCCACCGAGCGCAGCGTGGCTGCCGCCGCTCTCTGAGTTTTTTCATGAGAGCGGCCACAGAAAGCTTTTGCGCAGCGCCGCCCTTTCCTCGCGGACCACGCTCGTTCCTCCAATCCGCTGATTCCAACCCGCTTGGCGCCATCGCCCTTTGGGTAATCTGAATGTGCGCCCCGGCACGTGGCTTGCAAACATCGGCGATATGCCGGATGTGCAACTGAGTCCCGCGTCCAGAAGCGCGCTGAGAAAAGCCAGGGGATGGCTGGCGGTTGCGCTCGCTCTGGCACTGGGGGCGGCAGGCATCTTCATCTGGCTTGGACCGCAGAGCTCGAACCGTGCCGGTGATGGCGCTGCGGAATCCACACTCGCGCTGGAGACTTTTGTGGTCAATCTCGCCGGCTCCGGGCAGCGTGCCTATCTCCGGGTCGGTATCACGCTCGGATTGGCGCACCCGCTTTCCCGCAATCAGGCGGAAGCCGCGCCCATAGCGCTGGTGCGCGACACCATCCTCTCCGTGCTCGCCACTGCCCAGCCGGAAGCGTTGCTGCAAATCGAAGGCAAGCGCCAGCTCAAAGAGGGCCTGCTGAAAGCCCTGCAGGAGCGAGTTCCTCAGATTGCTGTCCAGAATGTCTACTTCACCGAATTTCTGGTGCAGATGTAAATGGTGCAGATGTAATCGGTGCCAATGGAAATGGTGCAAATCGAATGGCCGCCGCCGCTCAACCCAAGCTCGAAGCTCCGATCGCCGACCCCCTCGCCGATCAATGGGTCCGCGTCGAACCTCTGCCTTGCCTGCTTACCATCGAAATCTCGGTGCCCGGCTTCACCGTCGCCGATCTGGTCAATCTTCAGCGCGGACGTATCATCGCCACCCGCTGGACCGTAGGGCAAGACGTTCCTTTCCGCATCAACGGCGAATTGATCGCCTGGAGCGAGTTTGAAGTCGTGCAGAACCGCCTCGCCGTGCGTTTGACGGAGTTGGCCTAGATGGAACTGGCACAGATGGAACTGGCAAAGATAGAAGGGGCACAAATGGAGATGCGAGCGATGAAGTTGGCGCCAATGGAAATCACGCAGACACGCACTGAGCCCGGCTCACCGCTCGCCCCCGCGTTGATGCGCAGGTTCGCGCGAATGTCGGCTCTGGCCGGCGCCCGCCTCAAAGTTCTCTGGCGTTCCGTGAATTGGAGATCATTGCTCTGCCGCGCCGCCAGCAAGCGCAAGACGCTCGCTGTCCGCGAAACCGCCGCCCTCGGCGACCGCCGCTTCGTCTCCGTCATCCAGTTCGAGCAGCAGCGCTTCCTGATCGGTTCCAGTCCCGCCGCCGTCACCTTGCTCGCACAGTTGCCGGACGTATCCCCCAGCCCGGAAGTAACCGGAGAAAAACTTTGAGGCGCTGGTGCAGCTTCGTCTTGATGGTCGTCGTTATGGTTGTCGTTGCCGCGGCGCCGCTTTGGGGGCGCGCCCATGCGGCGGCGCCGGGCCTGTCTCTGCCTGGTCTTCTGCCTGGGGCCTCAGCGCCTGGCAGTTCGGCGTCTTGGAACATCGTCATACTGCTCACCCTGCTCACCCTGATTCCCGCCATCGTGCTCTCGATGACGCCTTTCGTCCGCCTGATTATCGTCTTTCATTTTCTCCGCCAGGCGCTCGGCACCCAGACTGCCCCCAGCAATCAGACGCTCATCGGACTGTCCCTCGTCCTCACTTTCTTCCTCATGCAGCCGGTGGGCGCGGCCATCTATTCCGACGCCATCGTTCCCCTCGACGCGGGACACATAACCATGATGGACGCTCTCGATCGCGCCATTGTTCCCATGCGCCACTTCATGCTGAAGTTCGCCCGTGAAAAAGATCTGGCGCTCTTCGTCGAACTGGCGCATGAGCCGCGTCCCGCCCGCCCCGAAGATCTCGGCATGCGCATCGTCGCGCCCGCCTATCTTCTTAGTGAGTTGCAGGCCGGATTTCGCATTGGCGCCGCCCTTTTTCTCCCTTTCCTGGTCATCGACATGGTGACCGCCGCCATTACCACTTCGATCGGGATGATGCAATTGCCCCCGGTCATCATCTCCACCCCGCTCAAGATTCTCTTGTTCGTCGTCGTCGACGGATGGAACCTGCTTGTCGGTTCCCTGATGCGGAGTTTTTCCTGAAAGGCGTTTATGGGAACCGACCAAGTCGTTGCGCTCTTCCGCCACACGCTGCAGATGGCGCTGCTGATGGGCGCGCCCCTGCTCCTGATCGCAGTTTTCGTCAGCCTGCTGGTCAATGTCGCGCAGGTGCTCACTTCCTTGCAGGATCAGACCCTCTCGACTGTTCCGCGTCTGGCGGCCATGGCGGCGGCGATCCTGCTGTTTTTCCCCTGGATGTTGCGCAAGCTGATGTTCTTCACCATCGGCCTGTGGTCCGACTTCCACCCTTTTGTCCGATGAGAGTTTTTTGGTGAAGGCATGTTCAGAGATGGAGTTTTTCCGATGTCCGCCGCCGGCGCTGCCGGTTGAGGTGATAGTGCTGCAGATGCCAATTTCGATTGTGATGCCGATCGAGCGCACTCTGGCGGCCTGGATGATTGCGGGCTCGCGCGTCACCGGCCTGCTCGTGGTCGCGCCCTTCCTGGGCAGCGCCGCCGTCCCGGCTCGCATCAAAATCGGTCTCGCTTTCCTGCTCACGATGTTTCTGGTGCCGCTGGTGCCCGCGCCCCCGGCGGCTGTTTCCGCTCCCGCGCTGGCCGGGCTTTTGCTCGGCGAATTCGCCATCGGCTTCCTTCTCGGATTCACCCTCCAACTCATCTTCGAAGCGGGACAGATTGCCGGCCAGGTGTGCGGTGTCCAGATGGGGTTTTCACTGGCCAGCATCATCAATCCCGACAGCCAGGCCGACTCCGCCGTGCTCTCGACTTTTTACGAACTGATTGTGCTCCTGCTCTTCATTCAGCTCAGCGTCCCGCACTGGCTGTTGCGCGGGCTGGCGCGCAGCTTCGACTATCTGCCGCCCGGCCATTTTTCCCTCACCTGGCCGGCCACTTCCGCGCTCTTCGAATTCGCCGCCGCCATGTTTGTCGCCGGTCTGCAGATTGCCGCGCCGGTCGTGGTCGCCAGCCTGTTTGCCGATGTCGCGCTGGGCTTTATCGGCAAAGCTTCGCCGCAATTGCCCGTCCTGTTTGTCGGGATTTCGCTTAAAAACCTGCTGGGCCTGTCGCTGATGTGCGGCGCGGCCGCCTTCTGGCCACGCTTCTTCGACGCCCGCTTCAGCCGTGCCCTCGATGCTTCGGAGAGGATTTTGAAACTAGCTCACTGACTACCGACTAACGGCCACCGACCAACAGCCAACGACTAACGACCAACGACTAACCGCGTATGCCGCAATCCAACCAGACCGAGCAGGCAACCCCGCGCCGGCGCCAGAAGGCGCGCGAAAAAGGGCAGGTAGCCCGCAGCCGCGATCTTATCGGCGCCGCCTCCGGGATGGCCGCCACTTTCGTTCTCTTCTCCCTGATGTCGACCTTTCCCTTCGCCTGGCGCGGTCTCTTCCATGACTGCCTCGACGACGCTGTCTCCGGTAACCTGCGCATGGACGGGCTGCCGCCCGTCCTCAATCACGCTGGGCTGTTCGTCGCCACGACCGCCGCGCTCGCTTTGGGATGGATCGTCGCGCTCGCCTCCGCCCTGGGTCAGGGTGGACTGGTCTTCGCTCCAACGTCGCTTTTGCCGGCCGCCTCGCGCATCAGCCCCGCCGCGAAGCTCGGCCAGCTCTTCTCTATCAATGCCCTCCGAGGACTCATCAAGTCCTTGCTTCCCGTGGCGGCCGTCACCTGGCTCGCCGTCGGCTGCCTGCGCCGCGACTGGCCCTTGCTCATGACGCTCTCCACTCGTTCCTCCCGCGGCGCGCTCGGCTTTGGCGCCGGACGTGTCTTCGAAGTTGCCTGGAAATCTTCGCTCGTTCTCCTCATCTGGGCAGTCCTCGACTACCTGTTCGAGCGCCAACACCTTTCGAGCGAGCTGAAAATGAGCCGCCAGGAACTGAAAGACGAATACAAGGAAACCGAAGGCAATCCCGTCATCAAAGGCCGCATTCGCCGCCTGCAGCGTCAAGTGCGCCGTCGCCGCATGCTCGAGGACACCAAGCGCGCCGCCGTCGTCATCACCAATCCCACTGAATACGCCATCGCGATCGAGTACCGCCCCGATATGCCCGCGCCGGTCGTGGTCGCCAAGGGACGCAACCTGTTCGCCGCCCAGATCAAGGAAATCGCCCGCTGGGAAAACATTCCCATGGTCGAGAATCCGCCGCTCGCTCACGTCCTCTATCGCACCGTCGAGGTGGGGCAAAGCATTCCCGCGAGTCTCTATGCCGTTCTGGCCGAAATCCTGGCCGCCATCTACCGCGCCGAAGCCCGCGCCCTCGCCGCAGCCGCAGGAGGACGCCGCTAATGCCCGCCGCCCTCGTCACCACCGCCGCTCCCGCGCGCAATCCGTTCATCGAATGGATCATTCCCATCGCCGCCGTCAGCCTGGTCTTCGTCATGCTCGTGCCCTTGCCGGCATTCATGCTCGACCTCCTGCTAGCCACCAGTTTTGCCGCGTCCGTGCTGGTGCTGCTCTCCGCCCTGCAGATTCTGCGCCCGGCGCAGTTTTCCGTGTTTCCCAGCCTGCTGCTCCTGCTCACGCTGTTCCGCCTCTCGCTCAACCTGGCCTCCAGCCGCCGCATTCTTCTCCACGGCAACGAAGGTGCCGGGGCTGCCGGACGCGTCATCGAGGCTTTCGGACAATTCGTCGTGGGCGGCAACTACGTGGTGGGATTCGTTCTCTTCATCGCGCTCATCGCCATCCAGTACATCGTGGTCAGCCATGGCGCCGTGCGCACCGCCGAGGTCACCGCCCGCTTCACCCTCGACGCTCTCCCTGGCAAGCAGATGGCGATCGATGCCGACCTCAATGCCGGACTCATCGACGAGCATCAGGCGCGTGCCCGCCGCGAACAAACTGCCCGCGAAGCGGAATTCTACGGCGCCATGGACGGCGCCGCCCGCTTCAACCAGCGCGACTCCATCGCCACCATCCTTATCACCGGCATCAACATTCTTGCCGGCTTCCTCATCGGCGTCTTTCAACTCGACATTCCTTTTCGCGAGGCGCTCAAGACTTATACCGTGCTCACCGTCGGCGACGGCCTGGTCACCCTGATCCCGTCGCTTCTGGTCTCGATGGCCGGTGGCATGGTGGTCACCCGCGCCTCCTCGAACGCGACTCTCTCCGCCGATCTAGGCACCCAACTGCTCTCCCGCCGCCGCTCGCTGCAGATCGCCGCCGGCGTGATGGTGGCGCTCGCTTGCATCCCGGGTCTGCCGAAATTCTCCTTCCTTGCTATCGCGGGCATCGTTGCCTTGCTCGCCGCCCGCCTGCCCAAGCCCGCCAAAGACAAAGACGGAAAAATCATAGAAGTCCCCGATCCTGCTGCTGTCGCCGCGGCCGGAAAAGACAAGAAAGCGGTCAAGGCCGACTCCATCGAAGACCTGCTCAAGCTCGACGAGCTCTCGCTCGAAGTCGGCTATTCGCTGGTCAACCTGGTCGACGTCCAGCAAGGCGGACAGCTCCTAGCCCGCGTCAAAGCGCTGCGCAGTTCGCTCGCGGTGCAACTCGGCTTCATTGTTCCGCCGATTCATATCACCGACAACGTCCGCCTCAAGCCGCGCGAATACGTCATCTCGCTGCGCGGCGTCGAAATCGCCCGCTGGGAAATGCTCGAAGACAGAGTTCTCGCCATCAGCTCCGAACTTACCCCGCCCAAGCTGGACGGAACCCCCACCCGCGAGCCCGCGTTCGGCGTTGCCGCCCTCTGGATTGCCCGCGCTCTCGAATCGCAGGCTCTGACCTCCGGCTATGCCGTCGTCGACCAGACTTCCGTCCTCTCCACCCATCTCGCCGAAGTCATCCGCCAGCACGCCTACGAATTGCTGACCCGCCAGGAGACCAAGCGCCTGCTCGATCGGCTCACGGAGAGCCAGCCCAAGCTGGTCGAAGAACTCGTGCCCAAAATCCTCAGCCTTGGCGAAGTGCAAAAGGTTTTGCAGCAACTGCTGCGCGAGCAGGTTTCAGTTCGCGATCTTCCCACCATTCTCGAAGGGTTGCTCGACGCTTCCGCCATCAACAAGAATCCCGTGCTGCTGGTCGAGGCGGCGCGCCAGGTTCTCGGCCGCGCCCTGGTCCGCCCACTGCTTTCCGACGACGGCGGCTTGCGCGTGCTTACCCTCGACCACAGCCTCGAGGAAGAACTCAGCCGCGCCTTCAGTCCGCAGTCGCCGCCCGCCACCGGGACCGGACTGCAGCCCTCATTTGTGCGCCGCATTCTCGATGGCTTGCGCCAGCTGGCGGGAGATCAGGTGGCGCAGACCGCGCCCATCCTGCTCTGTTCCACGCCCGCGCGCTTTCATCTGCGGCGCTTGCTCGAACCCTTTCTCCCCAAAGTGGTGGTGCTGTCTCCCCTGGAAATCCCTTCCATGATTTCGGTGCAGTCGCTGGGGGTCGTGCGATGAAGTGGTGCGATCAAGGCGTCCCTAGCCATTCGTGTCAGTCGTTGGTCGTTAGTCGTTGGTCGTTCGGTGCATTGGATGCGAACGACGAGCTGGGGCTTATGACCAACGACTAATGACAAACGACTCACGACGACTTACCGAAAGCAGGCCAGCCCAATGACCAGACATCCCGCCGACGTTTATCACCGCATCCGCAGCGACGCCGAACGTGAGCGTATCCTCATGGAACAGCTTCCCCAAGTCCGCTACATCGCGCGCCGCATTCACGACCGGCTGCCGCGCCACGTGCCCTTCGAAGATCTGGTCCATGCCGGCGTCCTCGGACTTATCGACGCTCTCAACAAGTTCGATCTGTCGAAGCAAGTGCAGTTCAGCTCTTACGCCAAGTTCCGCATCCGCGGGGCCATCCTCGACAGTCTCAGGGAACTCGATTGGAGCCCGCGCGAATTGCGCCGGAAAGGCCGCCTCGTCGATTCCACCTACTGCCAGCTCTCCGGCAAGCTCGGGCGCGCGCCCAACGAAACGGAAATCGCCCAGGAGATGGGCATCGACCTCAGCCAACTGCAATCCTTGCTGGCTGAACTCGACGGCCTCGAACTCGGCAGCCTGCGGATCGAGTCCGCGCGCGACGGCAAAGAGGAAGACCTCACCGACTACGTCCCTTCCAAGCCCGAAGAAACACCCTTCTTCCAATGCCTGCGCGCGGAGATGAAACATCTGCTGGCGGAGGCCATTTCCGAATTGCCGGAAAAGGAGCAGCGCGTTCTCGCGCTTTATTACTACGAAGAACTCACGATGAAGGAGGTTGGAGCCGCGCTCGGCATTGGCGAATCGCGGGTTTCCCAGATTCATTCTCTCGCCATGGTTCGCCTGCGCGCCCGGCTCAATTTTCTGAACGTGACCACCGCGCCCGCCGCTCGCGCCAAAGCCGCTGGTGTTCCATAAGGGGCTGCTTTTCCTACAGAGGCGGGGCTGCCTCGTCTCAGAACCGGGAAGCCGCGTCTCTACAGAAGATTCACAAACTCGAATTTCAGCACGCATTAGAGGGCGCCATGGAAAAAGTACTCAACCAGGAAGAAATCGATGACATGGTACGGAAGGCGCGCAGCGGAACTGCCACCGCTGTCTCCACCGGGCCGGTGGTTCAGCCCTGGGACGTCCGGCAAGCCGGACAGATCGGAAACGAGCAGTTGCGCGCCATCAACCAGCTCCACGAAAGCTTTGCGCGCAGTCTCACTACCTCCGTCGGCGGTTACCTGCGCATCGTTTTTGACGTCAGTCTGGTATCCGCAGAGCATCTCACCTACCGCGAGTTCCTGCAGCGCATTCCGGAAAAAACTTACCTCGCATCCATCAATCTTGCCCCGGTCGATGCCACCGCCGTGCTCCAACTCGATCTCGCCATCGCCTCTCCCACCATCGACGTGCTGCTCGGAGGGGAAGGCAAAAACAGCGAAACTACCCGCGACCTCACCGAGATCGAAGAACAGGTTCTCGAAGGGATCATCCGCATCATGTGCCGCGAGCTGCAAACCAGTTGGCACGCGATTTCACTCGAATTTAATTTCGGACAGCGCCAGCAGATCCTGCAAACCCAGCGCCTCATGCCTCCGGAAGAAAAAAATCTCTGCCTCAGCTTCGAAATCAAAATGTCGGAAACCCGCGGCACCCTAAACCTTGCCGTCCCCGCCGTCGTTTCCAATGCGTTGCTCAGAAAAATTTCCGCCGACTTCAGCTATCAGCGGCCCCGCAGTCCCATAGAAGACCGACTCCGAATTCAGAAAAAGCTGCTCGACTGTTTCTTCCCCGTGGAACTCTCCATGCCGGGCCTGCAAGTGCCTTTGCAGAACCTCACCGAACTTGTTCCCGGCAACGTCCTAAGCTTTTCCAAAAGCGTCTCCGCCCCGGCCGTCATGCTGGTCGATGACGTTCGCCTGTGCGCGGCCGCCCCGGTGCGCGTCGGCGCGCGTCGCGCCGCACGCGTGCTCTCTCTCGAAGCCCCGCTTCCATCCACAGGTGAGCTATGACCGACGCGCCCGCCAAAAACCCCGCCCCCGAACTTCGCCCCGAACTTCGCAATTGGTGTGACGCGTGGAAGACCTGTCTCCAAGGCGTGATCTCGCAGGTTTCCGGGCAACCCGCCGTCTTCGAAGTTTCTACCGCCGCCCTGCCCGCCGCCGATTCCGACGTCTGGTATACAGTCGTCGCCGGAGGCGCTGTCCATGGCGAGATGACCCTTCGTCTGCCTGCCGCTTCCGGCACGCGGCTCGCCCTGAAGTTCTTGGGCGAAACCGCGCCCGCCGCCGCAGGCATCGCCGCCGAACCCATGACCGCCGACAACAAGGAAGCCCTGGAAGAACTGCTGCGCCAAATCGCCGGCCTGGCCGCCACCGCCCTCGCCCGGTCTGCTGGCGGCGAAGTGCAGCTCCATCTCTCCGCTTCCGCCGCTCCCTCCTGGTCCTCGGACGCCATCGTCAGCCTCCAGGCCCGCGACGAAGGCGGAGCGTCCACTATCGTAGAAATTCAAATCAGCCCCGCTCTAGCTGCCGAGCTCCAGCCCAGAGTGCAGCCCGCGCCTTCGGCTCAAACAGCGGCGCCGCCCTCTCCTCTGGCGCCGCCCTTGTCCTCGCCCCCCTCCAGTTACAGCCGTCTCATGGATGTCGGTCTCGGCGTCAAACTTCGCTTCGGAACCCGCCGCATGTTGCTGCGCGACGTGCTGGCCCTCAGCGCTGGAGTCGTCGTCGAACTCGACAACACTCTTCATTCCCCCGTAGACCTGCTGCTCGACGGACGCCTTATCGCCCAGGGCGAAGTCGTCATCGTCGACGGCAAGTACGGACTACGTATCACCGACGTCGTCGATCCCTTGCCTGCCGTGGGATCTCCCGTTTGACGCTTAACGCAGTCTGATTTTCTTGGTTTAACTATTTTTAACGACGACTGCCCCAAAGGATGGTTGCCCTTATGAAAAGCTTCTTGAAACCGCTAACCTGGCCGGCGAATTGGATCAAGCGCCACACCCTGGAATCCGACGAGCCGGCGTGCGCGCTCGCAACCTGCTCCGGCCCGCAATCGCTCTGGCAGCGCTGGCGCCAACGCAGCCACCCCAACGGAACTTTCCTACAGGGAGCCTTCTATTGCCAGCCCCAGTGCCTGGAGACCGCGCTGGTCAACCAACTCTCCCGCCTGCGCGTGATGGCGCCAACGCCGCCGCCTCCTAACCGCATTCCCCTCGGGCTGCTCATGGTCGCCCGCGGTAAGCTCACGTATCAGGAAGTCCGCGCCGCTCTCGAGGCCCAGCGCCGCGCCCGCTATGGAAAAATCGGCGAGTGGATCGAGAAACTCGGCTTTGCCTCCGAACAGGAAGTCACCAACGCCCTCGCTTTGCAGTGGGGATGCCCGGTCGCAACTTCGTTCGACCCTTTTACCATTCAGTCCCTGGGCAGCATTCCGCTTCCCATTCTCGAAGCCTTTCAGATGGTGCCCCTCAACTACGTCGCGCCAACCAACACTCTCAACCTGGCCTTCGGAGAACGCGTTGACCACGGCGCCCTCTACGCCATCGAAAAAATTCTCGGCTGCCGCACCCAACCGTGCGTTGCCGAACGAAAGAGCGTCGCCCGCCAGCTCGACGCCATGCGCGAATTACCCCGCCCTAGCGACGTGGAATTCGGACCCATGCATGAGCTCTCCGAGATGGCGCGCATAGCGGCCAGCTATACCGCCCGGCTCAGTCCCGAAGAAGTCCGTCTCAGCCGCATTGGCCGCTTCATCTGGCTCCGCCTCCATGTACGTGCCGAACTACGTCCCAAGACGCGCTCCATCACCACCAACCTGGTCTTCCGCCTCTCCAGCGATGCTCCACGCCCTCTCTCGTTCACCCGCACCTTCCGCGATCGTGCCCCTGCCGCTCCGCAGGAATGAGAAAGAGAGAAGGGTGTGTGGGGACGGGTGCCCTCGAACGTGCTGCGGGAGAAAAGCGGACAGACTTTCCTACAGCGTGCGTTTAAACAGCGGTACCGCCAATGCCAGCGTCACGGCTCCAAATATCGACAGATAAATCATGTCGGGAACAATTGCCCCCAGCCCCGTTTCCTTCAGCAGCAGGGACTTGAATCCATGCACTGCATAGGTAAACGGATCCACCTTGGCAATCGCCCGCAGCCACACCGGAAACGCCTCCACCGGATAAATCGATCCGCTGGGGAAAAACAGCAGCGTGTTCAAGATCCCAAACATCGCCCGCGGTACCAGCGGATCCTCGATCCGCACCATCAACAAGAACATCATCGAATTGAAAGCCACCGAGGTCAGCGCGATCATCACCAGCAGGCCCAGCATCGTCCCCGGATTGAATATTGTCGACACTCCCGCCAGCAACGATCCGATCAGCGTAATGACGACCCCGGTCATCACCGCCTTGATTGCGCCCGCCCCATTCAACCCAAACACCAGCTCCGTCTTAGTAATAGGAGTTACTAAGTAGCCCTCATGGACGCCGCGCGCCTTGTCGTCGATATACAACATTCCCCCGCCGATCATCACCGACACGAACATCGCCAGCGTGATCGATCCCGGCAGCAGGTATTTCATATACTCGATATACGGATATAGCTCCACCACCTCCAACGCCGTCTGCTGCGACAGACGCGGCGACACGTCCGGCTGGTTCAACGCGGCCGTCACTTCGGTCAGCTTATCCTCGAACGACGAACTCATAAAGTTGTCGCTGTTGTCCACGATCAGCGCAATCCGCGGATGGTTCTTCTCGTACACCATCTTCGAATACTGCGCGGGAATAATCACCGCGCCCTGAATCCTCCCGTTGCGCACGTCTTCCCGCGCCTGCACCTCGTTGTCGTAAGGGACCGTAATAAACGTCCCAGCATTCGCGCGCACCGCGTCAAAGGCTTCCTTGATCCGGATCGCCTGCGTTCCATGATCCTCGTCCACCAGCCCCATCTTTGCGTCGCGAATCTTCCCGCCAAAGGCGTTCCCCAGTACAATCAACTGCACCAGGGGAAACACCATCGACGCAAACATCAGCGCCGGCGACCGGAAAAACTTCCGCATCTCGCGCTCGATAATCGCCATCATCCGGTTCATGGTTGCAACCCCGGCCGCGGCGGCATCACGAACGCTGGCGCTTTCACCAGTTCATCCCGCAGTTGCCGCCCCGTGTAAAAGACAAACACGTCGTCCAAGGTCGTGTTCTGGACCGTAAGCGTCCTCACCGCAACCCCGGCGTTTACTGCCATCTCCACCAGGTCCGTCGTCGTGCGCGACCCATTCGCGGTCAGCACCCGGAACATGCCCGCGCTCTCGTTCTGCACCGACGTCACGTCCGGTAATCCCCGCAGGCGCTCTTCCCAATCGTCCGGTGGCCGCTCGAACTGCGCCTCAATCACATTTGTTCCCGGCACACTGGCCTTCAAAACTTCCGGCGTATCCAGGGCCACCAGCTTTCCATGATCCACAATCGCAATCCGATTGCACAGCCGGTCCGCTTCGTCCATATAGTGAGTGGTGATCAGGATGGTCAGCTTGCGCTTCGCCTTGATGTCGGTCAGCATCTCCCAAACCGCGACGCGCGATACCGGATCGAGGCCAGTAGTCGGCTCGTCCAGAAAGAAGATCTTCGGACTATGTACTAACCCCCGGGCAATCTCCAACCGCCGGCGCATCCCGCCCGACAGCGTCTTAGTCTGCGCGTCCCGCCACTTAGTAAGATCGACGGTCTCCAGTAACTCGGCAATCGCCTCTTTGCGCCGCTTTGCCGGAACGTCATACAGCTTCGCGTAAATATTAAGGTTTTCTTGCACCGTCAAATCCAGGTCGCTGGTCAAAGCCTGCGGAATCACGCCAATCGTGTGCCGCACCGCATTCGGATCGCGAGCCACATCGTGCCCCGCCACCCGCGCCCACCCCGCCGTGATCGGAATCAGCGTAGTCATCATCCTGATCAAAGTAGATTTCCCCGCCCCATTCGGCCCCAGCAGCCCGAAGATTTCTCCCTCCTTTACCGCAAAGGAAATATCGTCCACTGCCGTGAACTCGCCATAGCGCTTGACGATGTGTTCCACTTCGATCGCATTCGGAGCGTCCGCCGCAACGTCGCCCCGCAGGCTCTGTTCCGAAGCGGCAACATTCATGCCGTTCGCGGTGTTCCCGCTCGTCTTATTCACCTCATCACTCATGCGGTGCACCTCTAACCTGACTCTTCTTACTTTAGCTGTGCCGGCGCCACTAAGACCTCCGCCGTCATCCCCGGCACATAAGCCCCTTTAGGATTCTCCAGCCTTACCTTCAAAGCAATTGTCCTTATATCCCGCTTGCGCCGCCCCACATCCCGCTGCGTAGCAAAGTCCGCTTCCGCCGCCTTGTAAAAAACTTTTCCCGGAATCACCGTGCCTCCCGGCAGCCGCACCCGCAGCGTGTCTCCCAATCCAATATGATCGGCCTCCGTCTCGGGAATCGCCGCCAGCACCCACGTGTCGCTGAAATCCACCACCGTCACAATCGCCTGGCCCGCACTCACCACTTCGCCTTCGCGCGCCGCCCGCACCAGCACCGTCCCTGTCACCGGCGAATAAATCTTCGTATATCCGAGATGCACTTCCGCTTCCTTCAATGCCGCCACCGCGTTATCCACCTGCGCTCGCGACGAGGCCACCGTACTCTCGGCCGCGGTAGCCTGATTCGTCCGGGCAATCGCCGAATTCAAATCCGCCTGCCCGGCTGTAACCTGATCCTTCAGCGCCTGCACGCTAGCTTCTTGCGCCTTAAGATTCATCTCCGCCTGCACTCGATCCTGATCCGAAGCCACGCCTGCCTGCGCCAATCCAATCGTCCGCCGGCTATCGCTCTGCACGCGAGTCAAAGTGGCCTCCGCCTGCGCCAGTTGTGCCCGAGCCGCCTCCAGACGCGCTTGCGAGTTCGCCACGTCCCCCGTTGTCGAGCCCTGCGTCGATTGCCGCGTGTATTCACTCTCGCTAACCTTCGATCGCAAACTGGAAATCGTTGCCGCCGCTGCCCGTTCCTCGGCCTCCAGTTCCGAAGGATCCAACAAAGCGATCAGATCCCCTTGCTTCACCTGCGTCCCTTCCTCCACCAGCAGCTTGAGAATTCGCCCCTGAATCTGCGGACTAACGACAATCTGGTTCGCGTCGACGGTCCCCACCAAGACGAGATCCTTCCCGCCAGGAGTAGAGAAAATGTAGTAAGTCGAGGCAATCACCAAAATGATCGCCATAACAATCAAAAATCGATTCCGCGCACTCATCAACAATCTCCTAACATCAATCTCTCAACGTGTCGCCGGAAGGCTCTCGGCTTTTCTTCGCGTACGCGTTCGGGCGCTTACCGAAACAGCGCCGCCGAAATGAAATCCAGCACAAACGCGCGCCGTTCCCGTAGCCTCTTTTCTGACAACGGATCCGCCTTGGTCAAGGTTTTCATCAGCGGCGCCGCCTTGAAATAAAAGACAACCACCGCTGCTACCGATGGCAAAAAATCCATCGGGCTCACCGCCCGGAATTCCCCAGTCCGGATCCCCTCGCGCAAGACGGATGCCAGCTTTTCGAAGACGGGACGAAAATATTTCCGGGCAATTCTCCGCATCCGGACGTTGCCCGTACGAGATTGCATCCAGTCGCCTTGCACCACCCGCGTAAATAGAGGATTGGCAGCGAGGTAGTCGAAATACGCACCCAGGTATGCCAGCATTTTCTGCCGCGGCGGCAATTTACTTTCCAGCACCGGCATCAATCGCGCCCGCATCCCGCCGAACACATGATCAAGCACCGCGTCGTACAAAGCGTCCTTGTCTTCGAAGTAGTAATAAATCAGCGCCTTGTTGACGCGCGCCGCGCGCGCGATGGCATCCGTCCGAGCTCCGGCAATCCCATTCTCGGCAAACTCTGCCACCGCCGCCTTCAAGATTGAAGCCCTGCTCGCCTCCGGATGCCCCCTAGTTCCCAGACGGGGAGTGACTTGGCGGGCGCCGGAGTGGCTCATGGAACGACGCGACCGAAGAGCGGCCCCCGATGTCTTCATATAATTAACCAGTTAGTTAGATTGTAGCACGGCGCTCTTGTGCGGCTAGTCTAAGAGAGGCTGGACGATTAAGGGACAAGACTACCCGGGCCAGGAGGGCTTCCCTTTATGCTTTTGGCGCCTCCGCGGGCGGCCCGAACGGACCGCAGCGCCCATGCATGGATTGGCGGAGCTTTTCGCGCTCTTCGGGAGTCATCTGCTGCCACCGTTCCGTCATGCGGCGGCGCCAGTTCATATGGCCGCCGTGTCGGCCGTGGAATCCGCCGAAGAGAATCTTGCTCAGGACCAAAATTCCTATCGCTTGCCAGAAGCTGATCAGATGCCAGCCAAACAGAGCCGGCATCAGCCAGTTCCATAGGCGCATCACCACATAGCCAAACAGCGGAACAAACACCAGAAAAAACACTACGGCAAACATCATCATCTTCACTATCCTATTCACTACGCTACCCGCCCAATCTCTTCTCATAGCCTTCACCTCATGCTTTCAAAAATTCGTCGTGAATCGCCTGCAGCCGCTCGCGCAAATAAAGAACCGCATAATGCTTGCGCGAAAGCAGCGTATTCACGCTTACGCCAGATTCCGCCGCAATCTCCTTGAAGCTGTGTCCCATCAGTTCATGGGCGATAAACACCTCGCGCTGCTCCTCCGGCAGTTCGTCGAGAGCGGCGTCCAGTTCTTCGAGCAACACGTTTCGCGCGTAAAGTGCCTCCGGCCCGGCATCCGGCGACGGTAGCAACTCTTCCAACTGGAGCACTTCCCGATCCTCCGCAATCGCAGCCGGCTCGCTCCTCAGCGCCTCGCGCCTTTTCTTGCGGAAGAGGTCCGTGATCCGATTGCGGGCTACGCGGAACAACCAGGCGGTAACCTGCTCCACCGGCTTCATCAGGCGGTAGGCCTCCACGAGCTCGTAGAAGACATCTTGCAGGACGTCCTCAGCGTCCTCGCGGTCGGCCACACGTCTGCGGATGAAGTTGCGCAGCCGGGACTGCTCCCGAGCGATCGCCTCCGAGATTCGATCGTCTTGCTCCATCATCGCCCACCGTTTGGTCAGCGCATCATCCATCTACTCATGTAGACGAGTGAGCGCGACAAATATTGTAGGAAGTTAAGCAGAAGATACAGGAAAAGCGTTGTGCGGCCGACAAAGGTCAACTGCCATCATCAGATGTTACGCCAACAATTGGATGCAATCGAAAAGTCACTGTCCCGAAGTGATATGGACGGCCGAAATGCCAAGTGACACGATCAAAGTTAGTTATGCCGCGAGCACGTATCCTTATAGCCGCCGTAATTCTGTTGCGAGCAAGCACGTCCTGTACATACTCGGAAACGCGGGCCCCCTTGGCAATTCCTGTCTCCGCCGACAAGCTGATCGCCCTAACCTTCGACGATGGTCCTCGGCCGTATGTTCTGTTCGGCACCAAGGGGGACCACCCGACTCCAGGCCTTCTCGATACACTCGATAACAGTGGCGTGAAGGGCACGTTTTTTGTCGTGGGGTGGCGGCTTACACCCGGGACTTGGGGCGAACGGCGGCACGAACAGAATGTTGGCGTCACCTGCATAGACACCGCGCAGCAAATGGTTAAGCGCGGCCACGAATTGGAAGACCACACGTTCACCCATATCGAACTGCGCAACGCAGAGAAAACAAAAGGAGAACAGTGGGTGGTCGGCGACGTGGAACGCGCGGCGCAAGCGATCAAGGCAGTCACCGGCATACAGCCAAAGTACGTCCGGCCCCCAGATTGGAGCATCTCGGACGATGCGCGCCGGGACCTCGAACGGCACGGCTATCGCGTCCTAACCATCTCGGCAGCGAACTCCATTGCACTGCGCGACGTGAACTCGCTCGATTACCTGTGCACCAGACGGAACTCGACCCAGTGTCCCAAGCCCTCGCTGGCGGGCGCAGTCTTGAAGCAGGTGCAACAGCGTGAAGCGAAGGGAATCTACACCCACATTATAGCGTTCCATGAGTTGTCGACAACGACGGCGATCATGCCGGAGTTGATCGGCAGTCTCAAAGCGCGGGGATATCGCTTCGTCACTCTGACCGAGTACATGAGGCTGGTAACATCAAAACCCGCGAGCGCGGGGGAAATAGCGCGCTCTACAGTGCCCGCCGTCTCGGGCGGATCTCAGTAATCGAGACCTTCGTGGTCACGATCCGTTCCATGAGTGTAGACGCGATTTCTCGCCGGTTCGGGATTGTTCAGAGCGTAATATAGGGCCGTTATCTATCGCGATCCGCCGGCGATTGATGGCACGAGCAGTACCTCATCGCCGTCGCGAAACGAATAGGAATTACCTCCCAGAAAACGAATATCTTCCTCATTCACATAAATATTCAGAAAGCGGCGCGTTTCCCCCGCTTCATCGTGCAAATGGGGCTTCAAGCCGGGGAACTGCGAATCGAGCTCCGAGAACAGCTCATTGAGATTCGCAACCGAACAAACGACGCGCGGCGTTCCGGCCGTAAGCCGCCGCAAAGGGGTAGGAATTTCAACTGTGATGCTCATAAAAACCTCCTGGGCAAAAGCCCAAGTAAAAATGCGTGATTCGGTCGTTGGTCTTCAGTCGTTGGTCGCTGGTCGTTAGTCGTTCGTGGCGCGCAAACGCTCGCGGCGGTTTGGCTGCAGGTTCGGCTCGCTAACGACTAGCGACTAACGACCAACGAC
The DNA here is from genome assembly GCA_963722485.1 of uncultured Acidobacteriaceae bacterium. Classification (GTDB taxonomy): domain Bacteria; phylum Acidobacteriota; class Terriglobia; order Terriglobales; family Acidobacteriaceae; genus Acidiflorens. Next base: position 39,522 of record CAVRNL010000007.1, on the reverse strand, counting down.
TAGTGTTCTAAGCCACCGCGGCCGCCGACGAATCCGCTGCCGCAAACGCCGGCAGTGCAGCCACTTTCGAAGCCAGATAAGCTTCAAACTCGGCAAGCTTGGGAGCGATCGGAGTTTCCGCCTGATACTTATCCGCCAGCACGTCGGTAGTCTTAAGACCGTTGCCCGTGATGCAGAGCACGGTCGTTTCATCAGGCAGAATGCGGTCCTGATGGATCAGCTTGCGCGCGGTTCCAACCGTGACGCCGCCCGCGGTCTCGGTGAAGATGCCCTCAGTCTCGGCCAGCAATTGAATGCCAGTGACCACTTCGGGATCGGAAACATCTTCTGACCATCCACCACTCTTAGTGATGGCCTTCAGAGCGTAGTGTCCATCGGCCGGATTGCCGATCGCCAGCGACCGCGCGATCGTCTTCGGACGCTGCGGTTCAATCTCGCTGCTGTACTGCTTGACGGCGGTCGAAATCGGCGAGCAGCCAGTGGCTTGCGCGCCAAAGAACTTCACCGGTTTGGGATCGACCAATCCGAGGAGAATCAGCTCATCAAACGCCTTCTTGATCTTCGTGATCAGCGATCCACCGGCCATCGGCACCACGATGTTGTCGGGCAAGCGCCAGCCCAGTTGCTCGGCGATTTCGTAGCCCACCGTCTTCGAGCCTTCGGAGTAATACGGACGCAGATTGACGTTCACGAATCCCCAGCGATGTTCGTCGGCGATCTGCGAGCACAGGCGATTGACATGATCGTAGCTGCCGTTGATGCGCACCAGCTCCGCGCCAAACACTTGCGTGCCCAGAATCTTCGCCGGCTCCAAATCCGAAGGAATGAAGATCCACGCCTTCAAGCCTTCGCGAGCCGCCTGCGCCGCGACAGAATTCGCCAGGTTGCCGGTGGAAGAGCAAGCGATCGTATCGAATCCGAAGCTGCGGGCATTCGCCAGCGCCACTGCAACGACGCGGTCTTTAAAGCTCAAAGTGGGCAGGCAGACCGCATCGTTCTTGACGAAGAGCCGGCGCGATCCGATCTTGTCGCCGAGGCGCGGCGCGCTGACCAGCGGGGTAAATCCAACAGGGAGGGAGGGCTGAAACCCCGCCGGTAGCGGCAGCAGCTCGCGATAACGCCACATGTTGGGCGCGCGCGAGGCAAACAGTTCGCGCGAAAGGCGCGAGCGGAGCGAGTCGTAATCGTAGGTAACTTCTAGCGGCGAGAAACAATCTTCGCAGATACTGCGCGGTTGATTGCCCCAAGTCTTGCCGCATTCGCGGCAGCGGAGCTGGTAGGTGCTCGTCTCCATCTTGCAACTTCTTTCTGTGACTGCGGGACGAGCCGGGAAAAAATACCCAGTTAACACAAAACCCCTTTTCCGAATGGGAAAAGAGGTCCGGGAAATGCGAATAGTCATCGCTTACCCGAATCTCATGGTCCCCGTTACCGGGCGAGAGTTGGCACCTGACGGTCGGGATATATGATCCCAATCCGGTTGCCGTGGCGTCCTAGGGCTCGTCCCTCAGCCACTCTGCATGAAATTCCGATTCGCTCAATTAAGAGCGAACTTGGGATCAAATGCTACCGGCGGGCGAGTGGGCTGTCAAGCGGATTTTCACCGCCGAGACGCTGAGTGCGCCGAGAAAGTCCCTTGGGGGTGTTGTTGGTTTATGGTTGTATGCTGAAGTTCTGTCGCTCGAGGCGAAAGGATGACTCTGGGCGGGTTGCCAAGGGCGGCTCAATTCAGCATTTTCCGATGCGTTATTGTTCGCTTGTTTACTGTTAAGGTATTAACCCGTGTTTACTAGTACCCCCCTACCCCCCTGCTATTGGAATCATGAGGTTAGGGGGTATCGAGACGCCAAAATCTAGAGCGCCAAGGACTTATTTTCAAAATCTTCCGAAATAAGGACTTAGCTTGATTTTGGGGCCGAATTCCTGTTTTGGGGCACCGTTTTGGGAAAATGACGCCGGTCCAGTCGCAGGAAATTTAGTTATCAAAGAGCCACTAACGAACCGGACCACACAACTCCTCGTGGCGCCTCTTGGAGGTGGGAACGGCTCGAACTTGCCCTAATCAGCAAGATTTTCGCATTGGGTGATTTAGAAGTCTGTGACGCGTGAACTCGGCGTTTGTGATGAAAGAGGTGCGTGGGGTGGTTACAGCGTATCTCGGTAGCGAAGTTGCCTGCTCCGCGTTGAAACCGCGTGTTCGATTGTCTCCTCAGTTCTGGCGAATCCGGTCGATGGGTATAACGGCGACGATTCTGCAACAGTTGTGGGATCTGCCAATCCCCGAACAGTAGAGATGTGACCCATGTCACTGACAGGGCGCACTCGTTCATGCATCAATGGTGCGGCTCGCCTCTCCGAAGAGCAGTTCCCGCCAGTTGAAGACGCAGCACCCCTTGAGGCGGAAGCACAAGAATCCCGTAGATGAAGTCAATTGTCCGACGCGGAAATTTATCCGCAGAACACTCGTGACGCTAGATGGAACGAGAGGATGTCTCCCAAGATCTCTACCAAAAAGTGGACCAGGCCACCGGTCTCTGTAGCGATAGAGGTGGGTGCGCAGGGAGCCATAAACAGCCGTTTGAAGGTGGCGGGGGCAAAACGATGGCAAGCTTGAAAACAAGATTCTTCAATCTAGCTCGGTCGGTCGGGGTGGGCAGCGCGCTCGCGGCCGCTCTCTGGCTGGCGACGGCCATAGCCTCGCCCGCCCAGACGTTCAACAGCCTGGTAAGTTTTGACGGAAGCAACGGCGAGAACCCAGCCTACATGTCGCTCATCCAAGGCGAAGACGGGAACTACTACGGAACAACCCGGAACGGAAGCACTGTTTTCATGCTCACGCCCGCCGGCAATCTGACGACACTGTACGGCTTCAGCGGTGATAATCAGGGCTACTACCCGGACGCGGGGCTGGTTCTAGCCACCGACGGGAACTTCTACGGGACAACTTATGCTGGCGGGTATCATACAGCTGGTACGGTGTTCATGATTACGCCGAGTGGTGTACTGACCACGCTGTACACCTTTTGTTCCCGCGGGGGAGAGTACTGTACCGACGGCTACGACCCCCAAGCGGGACTGGTGCAAGCCACCAATGGAAGCCTCTACGGGACAGTTACTTTTGGTGGGGCTTACGGGTCTGGGACGGTCTTCAAAATCACAGCCGGCAAGCTGAGAACGCTGCACAATTTCAACGGGAACAACCCGGTTGACGGTGGCAATCCGTACGCCACTCTCATTCAAGCCACTGACGGGAACCTCTATGGAACGACAAACGTCGGCGGGGCCGATGGCGCTGGCACAATCTTCCGGATGAACACGGCTGGCAAGCTTACCGTACTATACAGCTTCACCGGCGGGAGTGACGGTGCCCAGCCTGTGGCGGGACTGGTTCAAGCCACTGACGGGAACTTCTACGGGACAGTTCCTTATGGCGGGTCCAATGGCGTCGGCACGGTTTTTAAGATGACTTCAAGTGGTGTGCTCACCACGCTATACAGTTTCAGCGGGAGCGACGGCGCTGAGCCTGTAGCGGGGCTGGCTCAAGGCACGGACGGGAACTTCTATGGAACGACAACCAGCGGCGGGGCCGACGGCTATGGCACGGTCTTCCAAATCACCCCAGGAGGCACGCTGACCACGCTGCACAATTTCAACTCCGCGGACGGCGCTTCCCCTTGGGGCGGCTTATTCCAGGCTACCAACGGAACCTTTTACGGTACAACGGAAGCGGGCGGGGTCAGCAACAACGGCACGGTGTTCAGCCTCAATATGGGCCTTGGTGCGTTCGTGAGTCTACGGACTGCCACAGGCACGGTCGGACAGACGGTCGGCATTCTGGGCCAGGGCTTCACGACAGCCACCAGCGTGATATTCGGCTCGGCATCGGCCAGCTTCACGATCGTCTCCGACACTTATTTGACCGCCGTGGTCCCGCCTGACGGCATAACCGGCTTCGTCACCGTCACTACCTCCGCCGGCCCGCTCGCCAGCAGCAAGACATTCAAACTTGTGCCCGCCATTACCGGATTCAATCCACCCAGCGGCCCGGCCGGCACACAGGTCACGATTACAGGAGTAGGCCTCAACGGAGCTACAAAAGTCACTATCGGTGCCGCTTATGCGGCCTTCACCGTGAACTCCGGATCGCAGATCACCGCTACCGTCTCGGCAAGGGCCAAGACGGGAGAAAAGATCGCCGTCACTACGGCTGGGGGCATGGCCACCAGCAATGGGACATTCACAGTACCCTGAACAGTCAATCATTGCAGGTTCGTATAGGCCGTCCGATGTTTGGGCGGCTTTTCTTTGGGTATCAGGCCACGGCGGGAGCGCGGTAACTGTCAAAAGCAGCGTTTACACCAACTCCCCCGCAAGCCATCGTGAGGCTGGTTTGATTGCCGCTTCAACGGCTGTACTGATTCCGCTTCTTGTCTTCGTGGCGCTCGATGCCTAACTGGATCAGGCGGTCGATTAACTCGGGATAGGGCACTCCCGTCGCGGCCCACAGCTTGGGATACATGCTGATGGCGGTGAAGCCGGGCATGGTGTTGATCTCGTTGACGAAAATCTTGCGCGATTTGGGGTCCATCAGAAAATCCACGCGCGCCAGGCCGGTGCAATCGACGGCTTGAAAGGCGGCGACGGCTAGGCGCTGCACGGTTTTCATTTCCGCTTTCGTTATTTTTGCCGGGATCACCCCTTCGGAGCCTTCGACCAGATACTTGGCGTCGTAGTCATAGAACTCTTTGCAGGGAACGATTTCTCCCGCGACCGATGCTTTGGGATCGTCGTTGCCGAGTACGGCGCACTCGATCTCGCGCGCCCTATTCTTTTTTCCGCCGACGCCTTCCTCGATCACGATCTTGCGGTCGAACTTTGCCGCTTCCGCGATGGCGGGGCCGAGTTCGTTCCGATCGTGCGCTTTCGAGATTCCCACCGACGATCCCAGGTTCGCCGGCTTCACGAACACGGGGTACTTCAACTTGCTCCCGACCAGTTTCTCCACTTTCTTGGGCTCGCGCTCGAATTGGCCGCGCAACACGGTCACGTGCTTCACTATGGGCAATCCCGCGGCGCGGAACAGAGATTTCATGATGTCTTTATCCATGCCGGCGGAGGAGCCGAGGACACCGGCTCCTACGTAGGCGATGTCGGCCAGTTCGAGCAGGCCTTGGATGGTTCCATCTTCGCCGAAGGTGCCGTGCAGCACGGGGAAGATAACATCGACGTTAATGGCGCGGTCGGAGGCGCGGCGGAGGGCGGCAGCATCGGTCTGGAAGGGCGCGAGGCCAGCGTCGTGGCGCGACGGTTCGGGAGGAACGACCACGGACTCGCCCGTCGCCAACACGGCCGCTCCCGGAGTCGCCTCGGGATCGCCGGCTCGAAGCGGCGTTGCATGTGTGGCGCGGGCGCTCCCGCCGTCTTCGATTTTGCCCTTCAGCAAACGTTCCGCATGTTCCGCCGTGAGCCAGCGGCCATCTTTTGTGATGCCGATGGGCACCACTTCGTATTTTGTTTTATCGATTGCGTTCAGAACCGACGCCGCCGACAGCAACGACACTTCATGCTCGCCGCTGCGTCCGCCAAAGAGGATGCCAACGCGAAGTTTCGCCATGCCCTTTCAGTCTGGCTCGGCGGCTGTTTTCCGTCAATCGCAGCTTTGGTTCCGGTGGCGGGCGTTGCACCGCCGCGACGCCGAGTTCGCCGAGAAAACCTCTCTACTGCGAATCCCTAGTCGCCGTCGCCGCGGGAAGCTGCCGAGCTGCGCTCGGCCTGGACGGGCGAGGGCGCCCGTCCCCACACGATCATCGTCGGGAAAACATTTCTTACTATTGCCGGCTGCGCAGCATCAGGGATGTATCGGCGGGGTGACGCGGCGAGTCGTTGAGTTCGTCCTCGATGTGTTTCTGGATGAGGTCCCATTGCGAGCGCAGCGTCATTTCCTTGATGGCGAATTTGGATTCTTTGCGAGCATCATCCACGCGCACCGCCAGTTCCTTGTTCTGAAAACGGAAATCGATGACTTCCGCGAGTGGCACCAGTTGATTGGAGGACTTGCCCACGATCACAAAGACGACCTTGTCGGTCACCAGGGTGTATTCCGGGCAACTTTCCTCGGCCGGTGCGGCTTGCGGCGGGCCAAAGGTGTTGATGAAGCCGCGATGCATCAGCAGGCAGTCGCCCATGCGCATACGAACGACGGTTCCATGTTGATAGATACCGATGGGCGCGGCCAAGGCTGTCGTAACGCCAGTCGATATAAGTACAAGAGCGACGAGCAATCTGAATTTCATAAGTCTCCAGTGAGCAATCTCCAATCAGTGACTGCTGGGTTCGTAGTAGTAGCCGTTGCGGCTATGGAAGTTAAGGTTGAGGTTGTGAGTTGGCAAAAGGCGAAGCGAATGAAATCCGGCCTGATGGCTGGGCAGATCGTAGGACACGACGTAGGAGGCGCGCAGGTCCTCCAGTACAGCGTTCAGCACTGTGGCGGCGCCGTCTTGCGGGGAGGAGCGCGGAGGGAGAGAGAAATAGCGGCCGCCCGTCGCTTCCGAAACCTGGAGCAGGAAGGTGCTGCCCGAGGTTTGGTGAGCGGAGGTTCCAATATCGACGGCGTAGATCAGAGCGCCACCGTCGAGCAGGGCGTCTTGCGCCTCACGCGCGGAATGCAGGCTGATGGTGTCGATGCCGTCGGAGAACAGAATGAGGACAGGCCGAGCTCCGGCGCGGCGATGATGCGCGATGAAGTCAGCTCCAAATATGAGCGCGTCGACCAGCGGAGTTGTGCCGCCGCTCTTCACCGCCATCAGTCTGCTGACGGAGCCGGACGCACCGCAACCGGTGGCGCAGAGGACGGCTGGACGTATGCCTACAGACATTCCTCCATGCGTGCCTCCTGAAGTTTCTCCTGATGCTCCTCCAAAGGACAGCACGGCGAAGTTGTCGGTGGGGATCGACCGCTCATGCGCTACCAGTTGCAGCACAGTGCTCATGGCAGCGCGAAGGCGCGGCGCCACCGATTCGCTCAAGTCGACCAGCGCCACCACGTCGAGCGTGGTTTCATCGGAATGTGTGAAGCTGCGGAAGTTGCGGATCACACGTTCGCGGTCGACGACCGCAAAATCCGACTGCGTGAGGGACGCGACGGGACGATTGTTTTCGTCAGTGGCGAAGAATGTAACCCGGACTTCAGAGACACTGCTGCGATACGTAGGCGGACCGGAGGGAGGGTTCGTGTCGTCGGCCGCCGAGGCGCAGGTCAAGACAAATAGAGCCAGGAGCACCGACCGAATGTGCCAATGGGTTAACATCGCTGTCCATCAGTCCTATCGGCGAACGACGGAGGACCGCCAATTACTGTCGTTACCCTTGGGAGGTGACCAGGTCGGGAAAAGCTAGGCTGTCCGCGGTGTGAAAAACAGATGCTTCGATTCGTAGAGGACGACCGACATACGTTCACGAGGGCCCGCTTGACACCGCGCTGAAACAGGTGTGAAATTGTCGGGACTTCGAAGGCCGGTGCCGGCCCTTCCCCCATGGCACTCGGACCCAGGGGCTCTCGTCGAAGATACCCATGAGTGGGACTGCAGGCTGGATTGAAATCTATCTGGCAAGAATGTTCCCGGCTGGTGGATTTATGAGGGAAGAGCTTTACATCTCACAGGAGTGGCTATGAATTCGAGCAACCGAGGAAAGAGCGTTCTACCGAAATGGTCCGTATTGCCGATTCTTCTCGCAGTGGCCGCCGTTGCTTCGGCGCAACACAACAAGGCGAGTGCGCCAGCGCCGCATGCATCCGCGCCCCAACACGCAGCGGCTCCGAGCAGGCCGGCTGCGAGCGCGCCCCACGCGGCTCCAGCGCAGCACGCGGGCGGCGCGACCAATCGAGGCACGGGAGGCGCTACCAACCGTGGGACGGGCGGAGGGAACGCGAACAATCGCGGTACAGCGGGTTCGGCCACCCGTGGGACCGGCGGAGGCGCAAACGCCAACAGTCGCGGGACGACGGGTTCGACTAACCGTGGGACGGGCGGAGGGAATGCGAACAATCGCGGTACAGCGGGTTCGGCCACCCGTGGGACCGGCGGAGGCGCAAACGCCAACAGTCGCGGGACGACGGGTTCGACTAACCGTGGGACGGGCGGAGGGAACGCGAACAATCGCGGTACAGCGGGTTCGGCCAACCGCGGGACGGGCGGAGCGAACACCAATCGCGGCACGGGAGGCGCGACCAACCGTGGGACGGGCGGAGCGAACGCTAACAATCGCGGTGCGGCGGGCAGCCATACTCCTCCGGGCAGGACCGTTAGTCTGAAGGGGGGAGGGTCCGCGAGCATCCGTCCCAATGGACAAATTCGTTCGGTCAACCGCAACGGCATGCAGATTCAGCATGGAGTCCACGGCGGGCGCACGGTTGTGGGTGTACACAACGGAGCGCGCGTTGTGAACACGGGACGGCATGGAGGATACGTGCAGCGGGCGTACGTGACTCGCGGCGGGCACTCTTATTATTCGCGCACGTACTATTCCCACGGCGTCTACAGGACCGGCGTGTATCGCGGCTACTACTACGGCGGGTATCACTACTACGGCTACTATCCGGGATACTGGTACCACCCGGGATTCTATGCATGGGGCTATCAGCCTTGGGGCGCACCGGTCTACTGGGGCGTCGGGGCGTGGGGTTGGGGAGGAGCGCCGTGGTATGGATTCTACGGCGGGTGGTTTACGCCCTATCCGTATTATGCTTCGCCGGCGTTCTGGCTGACGGACTACCTGATTGCGGCAGAGTTACAGTCGGCCTATGAGGCCCGGCAAGAGGCGGCTGCGGACGCGGCGGCGGGCGACGGAGGCGGTGGAGATTCTGGCCCGGCTCCGGCGGCATCGAACGCGCCAGCACTGACTCCTGAAGTCAAGCAGGCGATTGCCGACGAAGTAAAAGCGCAATTGGCCGCGCAGCAGGCACAAGCGGCGCAGAATGGTTCGTCCGGTGGGCAAGCGGCAGCACCGGCGAATGCCAGCAGCGGCGAAGTTCCGCCGGCTCTGGATCCGGCACGGCGCACGTTTGTGGTCGACAGCGATCTCAGCGTGGTGGCGAACGGACAGGAATGTGGGCTGACCGCAGGTGACGTCATTACGCGGCTCACCGACACACCGGACGCAGACCAGATGGTGAATGCCAGCGTCTCGGCAAGCAAGAAGTCGGACTGCGCGACCGGACAAACGGTTGCGGTTAAGGTGGACGACTTGCAGGAGATGCAAAACCACTTCGACGAGCAACTCAATAGCGGCTTGGGCGAACTGGCGAAGAAGCAGGGTACGGGCGGTATTCCGAAAGCGCCGGACACGGGCACGACGGCCTCGGACGTACCGCCACCGCCGCCGGATACCAGTGCGGCGAAAACTCTGCAGGACCAACAGCAGGAGGCCGACCAGACCGAGCAGCAAGTCAAGCAGGAAGCTGCGGGGGGCGGCGGGCAGTAGGACGGACGCTTGTAAAACGGGCGGTCTTACCGATCGTTCATCATCAGGCAAACACTGGGAGCGTCGGATGGCGACGCTCCCTTGTGCAATGCAGAGGCGAGATTTTAACTGACTCTGCGCTCACTGCTCGGCGCAACGATGGGTTCAGCGCAACACTGGGAGTCGAACTTTGGGAAAAGCTAAACCGGAGGGTTTTACTATGTCGCGGAAATTCCACGATGTGATTGCAGGAATTGTGTTTCTGGCAGCCACGATTTTGCCGTTGTCGCTGGCCAGTGCCCAGGCGGTTTCTCTGCAGGAGCAACTGGCGGCGCAATACAAGCTGGTGAAGATGGGGTCGGACACGGGCGGATATTCCGTGGTCGACGCGGGTACACTGCTGGCCATCCAAAAGGGCGGAATCCTCGGCGTGCCTTATTCCGACAAGACTGTTCTCAGCACCAAGTACGAAGGTGGAACGGTGCATACTCCCAGCGGCGTTGCGGTGCAAGCAAGGAAGGCGCTCTTCGGACATTTTTCGCAAACGGCGTCGGAGGGACAGACAACGCATTTGTTTGCCAAGGGAGACAAGGTATATCCCACGAAGATCGACGTCAACGTAGCCAAAGACACGGTTAGTTTGGGCATCGTTGCCTGTGACACCTGCAACAAAACCGATCCTCCGACGTATAACAAGGCGCAAGTGGTCTTTCAGTTCCCGGCCGGCAGTTTAGCGAACGCGAGCGCGGGTCAGGTGGAAGATGTCATCGGGCAGCTGCTATCGATCAGCAGCGACGACGCGCAGCAGGGCGGCGATCAGGGCAATGGACAGCAGGGCGGCAATGATCAGCAAGGCAACAACCAGCAGGGGGGCGGTCAGGGTGGAGATCAAGCGCAACAGCAAGCGCCTCCGGCGGAACCTCAGCAGATAGAAAAAGGGCAAACGCCCGATCAAGTGAAGGCCGCGCTCGGCAATCCGGACAAGATCGTCAACCTTGGCACGAAGCTGATTTACGTTTACAAGGATATCAAGGTTACGTTTCTGAACGGAAAAGTTTCGGATGTGCAGTAAGCAATACCCCTCAAGTGATATTGGATAACAGTCGATAGAGGTTGCCAACAAGTTCCTAGAGTATCTTCTTCCCGAAGGCCGAGAGTGCCAGCTCTACGGCTAAGTCGGCGGTCTGGTTGCGCTCGTCGATGACGGGATTCACTTCCACGATTTCGAAGCTTGTCATGCGTCCATGGTCGGCGATGATTTCCATGGCGAGATGCGCTTCGCGATACGTAGCGCCGCCCCAGACCGGAGTGCCGACTCCGGGCGCGTCTTCGGGATCGATCCAATCCATATCGAGCGAGACGTGATAGCCGGCGGTGCCGCGTCCGGCCATGTGAAGAGCCTCCTCCATAACGGAGCGCATGCCGCGTTCGTCGATGTCGCGCATGGTGAAGACTTCGACTCCGGATTTACGGATGTTCTCTTTTTCGAAGTTGTCGACATCGCGGATGCCGACGAGCACGCAGTTTTCCGGCTGCACTTTCGGCGAAAAGTCGTAGATGTTTCCGAGTTCGGCGGGAGGAAGGCCCATGAGCGCGGCGAGCGGCATGCCGTGGACGTTGCCGCTGGGGGAGGAGTCGGGCGTGTTCATGTCGGTGTGCGCGTCGATCCAGAGAAGACCGATTCTCTGGTTCTTGCGGCGGTAGAACTCGGCTGCGCCTGACACCGTGCCGGCGGCGACGGAGTGATCGCCGCCGAGGATGAGTGGAACTTTGCCGGCTTCGAGCGTCTTCAACACCAGGTCGGCGCTCTTGGTGCAGGTAGCGGTAATTTCTTTGAGATACTTAGCGTTGGCCGCGCCTTCTTTCTTCTGCTCGGGGATGGCTACGACGATGTTGCCGGCGTCTTCGACAATATGTCCGATGGCCTCGAGGCGAGCTTCGAGTCCGGCGACGCGGACGGCGGAGGGACCCATGTCAACGCCGCGACGGGATTGGCCGAGATCGAGAGGCACGCCGATCACGCGGATCTGGCGGGGCGTGATGTTGCTGTAGGTTGTGCTGCGTTGAGGCATAGGTCAGTTCTCAGTCGTCAGTTCTCAGTTGTCAGTTAGACCAGTTCGCGCTATTGAAGACTTACTGAGAACTGACAACTGAAAACTGGCAACTGAACTACGGGTACAGGCGATTCAACATGCGCGGGAAGGGGATGGTCTCGCGCACGTGCTCCAAGCCGCAGATCCAGGCTACGGCTCGCTCGATGCCCATGCCGAACCCGGAGTGAGGGACGCTGCCGTATTTGCGGAGATCAAGATACCACTTGAAGGCTTCTTCGGGCAGATTGTGCTCGTGAATGCGCTGTAGGAGCAAGTCGTGAGAGGCCGTACGCTGCGATCCGCCGATGATTTCGCCGTAGCCTTCGGGAGCTAAGACATCTACGCAGAGAGCTAACTCGGGGCGCTTGGGGTCTGGCTCCATATAGAACGCCTTCACGCTGGCGGGATAGCGATGAACCATGACGGGCCGGTCGTAGAGCGATGAGAGATAGGTTTCATCGGGGGAACCGAGGTCCCCGCCCCACTCGAATTTGTTTTCGAGTACGCCTTGCGAGTGGCCCTCCTGCAATTTCTCGACGGCTTCATCGTAGGTGATGCGTGGGAACGGCGCGTCGATTTTCTCGAGCTTTGTGAGATCGCGGCCGATGATTTCTAGGTCGGGACGGCGGCGGTCTAGACATCGTTTAACCAAAAAGGTCAGCAAGCCTTCGGCGAGTTCCATCAGATCGTCGAGCGTGCCGTAGGCGATTTCGGGTTCGACCATCCAGAATTCGGTGAGGTGGCGGCGGGTCTTCGATTTTTCGGCGCGGAAGGTCGGTCCGAACGAGTAGACCTTGCCGAGCGCCATGGCGGTCGCTTCGATGTAGAGCTGGCCGGACTGCGTTAGGTAAGCTTGCTCTTCGAAGTAGTCAACGGGGAAGAGCGTGGAGGTGCCCTCGCAGGCGGCGGGTGTGAGGATGGGCGGGTCGGTGAGAGTGAATCCGTTGCTGTCGAAGAAATCGCGGGCGGCGCGAATGATTTCGGCGCGCACGCGCAGAATGGAAGCCTGGCGCTGCGAGCGCAGCCAGAGATGGCGGTGCTCCATTAGGAACTCGACGCCGTGTTCTTTGGGAGTGATGGGGTAGGGAGTCGACTCGGGCACGCGCTGCACGACTTCGACGTTCGAGACGTCGAGTTCATAGCCGCCGGGGGCGCGTTTGTCGGCGCGGACCTTGCCTTCGACGATGACGCTGGATTCCTGGGTGAGACCTTTGATGGCGTCGAAAACTTCGGGCGGGACGGCGTTCTTCGGGACTACGCCTTGGATCACGCCGGAGCCGTCTCGAAATTGGGGGAAAAGGAGTTTGCCGCTTTCGCGGAGGTTGTAGAGCCATCCGCGGATGATGACGGACTGGCCTTCGTGGGCGCCGATTTGTGCGATGGTACTTATGGGTGAGGACATAGAATTAGGATTTGCGTTTCGTTTGCCGGCTCCGGGAGGTCAGAGGTGAGAGGTCAGATTGCAGAGGTAAAACCTCTCGGCGGGGTTAACTTCTGCAATCTGACCTCTGACCTCTGACCTCTGACCTCGCTCTACGAGTCTTCCAGTTTCTGGAAAGTTGCGGCCACTTCTTCGCTGGGATTTTTCTTTTCTTCGCCGTCGATTTCGAGCAACAGGGGCGGCGTCAGCGGCGCGGTGCGCAGCAATTCCATGGTCTGTTTCCAGTCGGTCGAGCCGGTGCCGGGCCAGAGGTGCGTATCTTTATCTCCGTTGTTGTCGTGGACGTGGGTCGAACAGATGTGGTTCTTCAGGATGGCGAAGGCTTCGGGAATGCCGCCCATCATGTGGGCGTGTCCGCAATCGAAGCAGACGCCGATGTCGTCGAAATGCATGGTTCGGATGAACTCGACGAGGCGCTCGGGCGTGGAAAGTTCGTTGGGAATATTTTCCACGAGCACTCGGACGCCAAGCGGTTTGGCGAAGGCGCGCAGGTGCTCGACACAGGTCATGGCGGCTTCGAATTTTCTTTCGTCGAATTCTTCATCGGGATTGCCGATGTGTTGGACGAGAAAGCGGAACGGGATCTGCTCGGCGATTTCGAGGGCGCGTTTGATCTCGTCCATGGCATCGATGCGGTGGGCGCGGTCGGTGGAGGCGATGTTGACGGGCGGCGAACCGGTGCGCCCCCACTCGTAATCGGAATACAAAGGGGCGTGGACGGAATTCAGTGGAATGCCAGTGGAGCGGAACCAGTCGGCAATTTCGCGTACGTGCTGCTTGCGGTTGGCGTAGTCGAAGTGCTGGCGGGCGGCGAAGATTTCGATCGACTGGGCTCCGGCTTTGACGAGCTCATCGAGCAAGCCTGGATGGAGCCGTTCCTTCACATAGACGTATGTCGATACCGCCTTCTGCATCAGTAGCCCACCGCCTTCCCGTTGTTGCGTCCGTCGCTGGCGCCGAGGCGTTCGCCGGTCTTGGGGTCAATCATGATGCACTCGCCGTCTCCCCAAAAATGCCTGACGCTCAGCTTGTGTCCCTTGGAACGAAGAACATCCATTGTATCGGGAGAGAGGCGGTCTTCGACGAGAATCTCATCGGGGAGCCACTGCTGATGAAACCGGGGCGCGTTGACGGCCTCCTGAATGTCAAGCGAGAAATCGACGACGCCGATGAGGATGTTGGCGACGGTGGTGATGATGGTCGGGCCGCCGGGCGAGCCTAGAACCAGGAAAAGCTTGCCGTCTTTAAGCACGATGGTCGGCGTCATGGCGGAGAGCGGGCGCTTTCCGGGGCCAATGGCGTTGGCCGGGCCCTGCATGAGTCCATAGGCGTTGGGGACGCCTTGTTTGGCGGCGAAGTCGTCCATTTCGTCGTTGAGCAGGAGGCCGAGACCTGCGGCGGTCACGCGGGAACCGAAGGAATCGTTGAGCGTGGTGGTGACGGCTACGGCGTTGCCTTCGGCATCGACTACGGAATAGTGCGTGGTATTTTCGGGCTCGCGAATGGCTACGGCTGATGTTCGCGACTGGGCTACGCGCTCCAGTTCGGCGAATGACGGGCGCTTCAGGTCCTTGCTCACGCTGGCGTGGTTGGGGTCGATAGAGTCGCGCCATGCGGCGGCGTACTTTTTGTCGATGAGCTGCGCGACGGGAACTTTGGCAAAGTCGGGATCGCCCATGAATTCGGCGCGATCATAGAAGGCGCGACGAAACGCTTCGGCTTCGAGGTGGATGGCATCGGCGGAGCGGTTGCCGAATTTCGCGAGGTCGAAGCCTTCAAGAATATTGAGGATTTCGACGAGCGCTACTCCTCCGGAAGAAGGAGGCGGAACGCTAATGATGTCGTAGCCGCGATAACTGCCGCGAATGGGCTCGCGCTCTTTGACTTCGTAGGCGGCGAGGTCGGCGGCGGTGACCAGGCCTCCACCTTTGTGGATGGCCGCGGCGAGCTCGCGGGCCATGGCGCCGTGGTAGAACTCGTCGGGATTCTTGGCGATACGTTCCAAGGTGCGGGCTAGTTCGGGCTGCTTGAGTAGTTCGCCGGGCCGGTAGTAGTTTCCGTTGCGCTGAAAGATGCGTTTGGAGTCGGGAAACTGGGCGAGGTATTCATCCTTTTTCAGATCTTGCGCGTCTTCGTAGGCAAGGGGGAAGCCATCGCGCGCGAGTTTGATGGCGGGGGCGATTACTTTTGCCAGCGACAGCTTGCCGTATTGTTTTTCGGCGTAGACTAGGCCGGCTACGGTACCGGGGACGGCGACGGATTTGTAGCCGACGACGCTCGAGTTTTTGCTCGATTCGGGGATGACGTTGCCGTGGGCGTCGAGATACATGTTCTCGGTGGCTGCGGCGGGCGCTTTTTCGCGGAAGTCGATGAAGTGAACTTTACCGTTAGCGCTGCGGAGAAGAAGGAAGCCGCCGCCGCCGAGATTTCCGGCTTGAGGATGGACGACAGCGAGCGCGAAGCCCGTGGCAACGGCGGCGTCGACGGCATTGCCTGCGGAGCGCAGCATCTCGATGCCGGCGCTTGAAGCTAGCTCGTGGACGCTGGCGACGATGGCGTGCGGAGCGTGCGTGGGGCGCAGAGGCGCGGCCGCGACGGTCGCGGCGAGTAGAACGCACAGGCAGAAGAGGAACAGAAAACGTCTCATCGAACGTACCAGAGAACTATGTTGAATGCGCATGGATTGCGGCGGCGAACCTTCGAGGCTAGTCCAGCGGGTTGCGGCGAGTCAAACGGGTTTACCGCCGAGACGCGGAGGACGCCGAGAAAAGGCTTAACCACAGGGAGCACGGGGGTTCACGGGGGAAGGCCGACTTCATTTTGTTCGACGCTTTTTGCGCTTCTTTTTGCTGGTGGCTTTTTTCTTTGGCGCTTTTGCTGCTACCAAGCCGTACGAGTGGCGAATCAGGTCTTCGAGTTCACTGGCGGGCAGGATGTTGCAGTTGGCAAGCGTCACCCAGTTGTAGCGTCCGACGTAGGGCGCGGGGGAGATGCCTTCGATTTCGAGCAGCTCGTGGAATGTTTCCGGTGCACATTTCAGAGTAATGCGTGGGAACTTCCCATCCGAGAGCGCCATGCCGGTGAAGATTTTGCCGCGGACTTTAAAGCAGAGGTCGTCGGCCCAGGGCATATCTTCGGTTGCGTCAGGGAAGGAGAGGCAGAGCTTGCGGATCCAGTCGGCGTCGGGCATAGGGAGATGATAGCGCGGCGCTCCACCGAAACCAGTCAAAGACACGCGGGCGAGGGCGCCCGCGCCACACCACCCTATAAATCTACCGCCCAGTTTACGGGCGGACGGAGGTCTTCGACCTGAGCGAACGCCTTGTCCCGAGTCACCAGGGTGGCATTGGTGCTGATGGCATGGGCTGCGATTAGCATATCCAGATTTTGTCACGGTGAAGTTTCTCGGTCGAGTCGGGGAGAGAGAGGCAGAGTTCGCGGAGACGGTCGACGGTGGGCATCGCTCAGCAAGCAACTGCACGCGGGCGGGGGCGCCCGCGCCACACATGCCTTATTGCCGGCGGGACGCCGGCGCTACCTACACTTGATCTCTGGCTTCGCCCAGCACCACCGACACTTCCAGCTGCTTCTTACCTCGGAAGATGGTTACCTTCACCGTGTCACCGGCGCGGTGTTTGTTCATGACCTGGGCTAGGATTTGCTGGCTTTCGATCTTCTCTCCGTCGATGGCTACGATTAAGTCTCCTCCGATCATGATGGGAATGTTGCCTAAGTAGGCGCGTTCGGTGCCACCGCGCAATCCGGCGCGGTCGGCGGAGCCTCCGGGAACGGCTTGGACGATGAGGAGTCCGTAGTCGGCGGCCAGGCCCAGTTCTTCGGCAATTTCGGAATCGATGGGGATGGTACGCACGCCGAGCGCGGGGCGGCGCACGCGTCCGAGGGTGACCAGATCGTTGACCACGGCTTTCGCGGTGTTGATGGGGATGGCGAAGCCGATGCCGGCGCTTTGTCCTACACTGGACGCGATCATCGTATTGATGCCGATGACTTGGCCGTGCCAGTTGAGCAGCGGGCCTCCGGAGTTGCCGGGGTTGATGGCGGCATCGGTTTGGATGGCTTCTTCGATGACCAGGCCGTCGGGCTCCTGCACCTGACGTATGGAACTGACGATGCCCAGCGTGAGGGTTCCGGCCAGGCCGAAGGGATTGCCTATGGCGTAGACTTTCTGGCCGACTTGCAGATTGGCCGAGTCGCCTAGAGTCATCGGCTGGAGGTCGGGGGCCTTGATCTGGACTATCGCCAGGTCATGCGACTTGTCGGTGCCTACTATGGTGGCCTTATATTTCTTGCGGTTGTGCAGCGTCACTTCGACCTGGCGCGCATCGGCAATGACGTGATAGTTGGTGAGGATGTGTCCTTCTTTATCGATGACGAAGCCGGAGCCCTGCCCTTCCTGCGGGACCAGTCCATAGAAGAAGTCAAAGGTCATGACGCGCGAGGTGATGTTGACTACCGAGGCGATGTTCTTGCGGTAGACGCTGATGTTGTTCTGCTCTTCGGCGTCCAGGGCTTCGCTGCCGGCGGCTTCGGTAATTTCAACGTGCTGCGGACGGCCGATCCAGTTCGCGGGATGGAGGTGTCCGTTGCGGTAGGTGGTGAAGTAGAAGAAGGCGGACGCCAGAAGAATGGCGAAAATAAGAGTGCGCAAGAATCGCATCGTGTGTGCTCCCAGAAGCCTGCAAATTGAATTCTAGCGAAAAAGTGGGGTTTACCGCAGAGTACGCGGAGGGCTTAGAGAAAATCTTCAACCACGGGGAGCACAGAGGAACACAGGGGAAAGCCAGTTTGCAAAAACTCTGCGCGCTCCGCGGTTCAGCGGGTTGGTTTGCCCCAGCCACCGCCGCCTGGAGATTCTATGCGGATTCTTTCTCCTGAGCGCAGGCGGACGCTGGTCTTGCCGGGGATTTCTTCTTTCGACCCGTCGCGCCGGACGATCAGGGAGCGGCCGGGAGCGGCATCGGCTCCGCCAGCCAGGCCGTAGGGTCCGCGGGAACGGCGGTCGGCGAGCAGCGTGACTTGGGCGTCGGTCAAGACTTCAATTTCGCGAACGATTCCGTCGCCACCGGTGTGGAGACCTGCGCCTCCGCTGTGGGAACGCAGAGAATACTGCCGGAGGCGAATTGGGTAAGCGTATTCGAGGGCTTCGGCGGGTGTGTTGAGGGAGTTGGTCATGTGGGTGTGGACACCGGAGACTCCGTCTTTGGTCGGACGCGCTCCCATGCCTCCGGCGATGGTCTCGTAATAGGCGAAGGGCTCGCCGTTGCGGGGGTCGCACGAACGAAGATCGCCCGAACGAAGATCGATGCCGCCGATGGTGAGGTTGTTCATCGTGCCCGAAGCGGCGGCGGGGATGCGGTCG
The DNA here is from genome assembly GCA_963722485.1 of uncultured Acidobacteriaceae bacterium. Lineage (GTDB taxonomy): Bacteria > Acidobacteriota > Terriglobia > Terriglobales > Acidobacteriaceae > Acidiflorens. The sequence continues at coordinate 21,149 of CAVRNL010000007.1, read as the reverse complement.
GGAATCGCCTGGGCCAGCGCTTTCAGGAGGACGTCGACAATTCGCTGCGAAGTTTCAACGTTGCCGCCAGCGACAGCGGCGGGAGGCTTGGCGTTGACCACGGTTCCCGATGGAGCGATGACGCGGATAGGGCGCATGAGTCCGGAGGTGGCGGGCACGTCTTCGCGAAGCAGACAGCGGAAGACATAGAAGCAGGCCGAGTAGGAGATGGCCTCGACTGCATTGATCGCGCCCTGGACTTGCGGGTCACTGCCAGTGAAATCGATGGTGACTTGGGCTCGGGGCTTCCGTCTCGACGCGGGCGGAAACGCGGCAAGCCGCGTCTCTGCAGGGGATTTCCTGGCAGACTTGATTTGGATGGTGACGGCGATGCGTACGGGCTTGTCTTCTACGCCATCGTTATCGAGAAAATCTTCGGCATGGTAACGGCCGGGCGGAATGGTGCCGAGAAAGGCTCGCATCATTTCTTCGGAATAAACGAGCAGATCGGCGGCGGCTTTCTGGGCGCGGACGATGCCGTAGCGTGCGCAAACTTCACGGAGGCGCTGAGCTCCGGTCTGGCAGGCGGCGATCTGAGCGCCGAGGTCGCCTTCGCGTTCTTCGGGCGTGCGGACGTTGTTGAGCAGGAGGGCCAACACGTCGGCGACGAGTTTCCCGCCGCGCATGATTCTGACGGGCGGAATGCGGAAGCCTTCCTGGTAGATTTCGCGGCAGGGTCCCATGGAGCCGGGGTAGGTTCCGCCTACATCGGCATGGTGAGCGCGGGAAGCGACGTAGAAGTCGGGTGCTGTGTGGGGCGGGCGCCCTCGCCCGCCGCTTTTCGTTCCGTCGACGTAAACCGGCATCACCAGCGTGATGTCGGGGAGGTGGGTGCCGCCGCGGAAGGGATCGTTGAGCATGACTACGTCGCCGGGTTCGAGAGCGCACTGTTCGACGGCGGCGGCTACGGACATCGGCATGGAGCCCAGGTGCACCGGCATGTGGTCGCCCATGGCGATGACTTGGCCTCCGGAATCGAAGACGGCGCAGGAGTAGTCGCGGCGCTCTTTGATGTTGGGAGAGAAAGAAGTGCGGCGCAAAGCGGCTCCCATTTCTTCGGCGATGGAGTGGTAGAGGTTTTTGAAGACCTCGAGTTCGACGGGATCACGCATGTCAAAACAGGAGTGTACGCCAAAGAGTGGTTGAGGTCAGAGGTGAGAGGTCAGATTGCAGAGGTTAACCCAACCCCACCAGGAATGTTCGCGAAGAACGGTTTTCAACCTCTGCAATCTTACCTCTGACCTCTGACCTCCAGTGCTACACTCGTCTAATTATGGCTGAAGGGCGTTCGCGGATTTGGATATGGTTTCTGGTGGGCGGCGGATTGTTTGCGCTGTTCGTGGTGGCTGTGTTTACGCTGGTATACCTGAGTTTTGGCGGAGGGGATGAAGAGTCGTTTACCGGCTTCGGCTCCAAGATTGCCGTGGTGGAGCTCGATGGCGTAATTTTCTCTCCCAAGCAGGTTGTGCCCCAGCTGAAGAAGTTTGCCGATGATGATTCCGTCAAGGCCATCATCATTCATGTGAATTCGCCCGGAGGCGGCGTGGCCGCGTCGGAGGAGATCTATCGCGAGGTGAAGCGGATTCGCGACGAAAAGAAGAAGCGGATTGTGGCTTCGATTGAGACGGTGGGTGCGAGCGGTGCGTATTACGTGGCGTCGGCTACCAACAAGATTTATGCCGATAAGGGCAGCGTGGTGGGATCGATCGGAGTGATTGCCGAGTGGGTGAACTATGGCGAGCTGTTGAAATGGGCGAAGCTGAACGCGATCACGATGAAGGCGGGCGAGTTCAAAGACACGGGCAGTCCGACGCGCGAAATGACGCCGGCGGAACGCGAGTACATGCAGGGCTTGATCGACAACATGCATACGCAGTTTATCCAGGCAGTCGCCGATGGGAGGCACGCGAAAGAAGCAGATATTCGCGTCATTGCCGACGGAAAGGTCTGGACTGGCGAGCAGGCGTACGAGTTAAAGCTGGTGGATCAGATCGCGGATTTCGAAGGGGCGGTGAAGGACACGGCTCGGGCGGTGAACATTTCGGGCGAACCGACACTGGTGTGGCCGCCGAAAGAGAAGCGGTCGGGGCTGGATTTGCTGTTTGGCGATGTGTCCGATTATTTGCCAACACGGGAGAAGTTGTTGGAGCAGCAGGTCGGCTTTTACTATTTGTGGAAATAGCGGCGCTTAGTAAGTTCTCAATTCTCAGTTCCCAGTTTTCAGTTCTCAGTTCAAGAGCCGGGCGATTCTTCTGAGAACTGAGAACTGGGAACTCTTTCTAGGTACTTGCACAGAACCCCTTAAATTTGAGAAGGTTATAGGCAGGTGGGGGCGGCAAAGCCCTCGGGCATCTGGAACCCCACAAGGGAACCGGCCCCAAAGGGAGTAAATAGGCTTATGACGAAGGCTGACCTGATCGAAGAAGTTTCCCGGCTGGCGGAACTTACCCGCAAAGACAGCGAAGTGATTGTGGACACGATCTTTGACAGCGTGGTGCGCTCGCTGCGAGTGGGCGACAAGATTGAAATACGCGGGTTTGGCAGCTTCCGCACGCGCCAGCGCAAGCCGCGCGTGGGGCGGAACCCGAAGACGGGGGACCGGGTGGAAGTTCCGGCGAAGAAGATTCCGTTCTTCAAGCCCAGCAAGGAATTGAAAGATCTGGTCAACAACAGCGCGGCGGAAGTCGCTCCTGCAGCGCCGCCCGTAGCGCCCGCACCACCCAGCGCGCAGTAGCGTCGCGTCCCGCAAGTTCACGTCAATAAAGCTACGCTGCCGTTCTGAGCGCGGCGAAGGTCTATGCCCGGAGCCGCGAGTTCAGATGCACCTGCATTTGGGTTCGCGCAAGATGGTCCTCTGTATTGAGCCCAGATTAGTCCAGGTATTGAATCCAGCAATTCCGCTTAGTGGGATGCGGCACGTGCCGACGATAGTTGTTTGAGGACTTCGAGGGCGGGGATCGACCTGGCGGTGGTGAAGGTGCGCTCCGCCGGGAGCGCTCCGCTGGCAATCGACTTCACCATCATCTCAATCGCCAGATCCGCATTCGGCGGAATGAAAATAGTGGCGGCCAGCAACTTGCGGCGCACCCACTCTTGCCCCGTCTTGGGAAGTCCATCGCAACCGAGGAAGGGCATCTTCTGCAACTGCTCGCTCAGTTCGCGGCATTCTTCGAAAGCCTTGCGCGCTCCCATGGCCATGGAGTCGTCCTGCGCGCAGACGGCTTCAATTCGCGCCTGGCGGGAAGTGGAAAGACGGAGAAACGAACTGACCGCTTTGTAGGAGCTGGCCTCGGTCCACTGCGCCTTCATGACGCGAAGTTGCGCGCTGTTGGACTTAGTTTCCAGCAATCCGGTGTAGCGCTGCTTGGCGGCTAAACTCTCGGCGGGACCTTGAATGCAGAGAACGTTTCCGCCAGCAGGCAACACCGCGCTCAGTTGCCGTCCCTGGATGCGGCCAATCTCTTCGTGGTCCGAAGTGATGGCAAACGTGGGCACATGGAAAACGCGGCGGAGTTCGGCGATGTAGTCGGCGTCGCGATTCAGCAGTACGACTCCAATGCCAGCGGCGGCGGCGGCTCGGGCAATCTGGGGATGCGCGGTCGATCCGGCCGGTTCGAAGATGATGGCATCGGGTCGGGGAGCGTTTGTCGACTGGATGCCGGACAGCAGTTGCTGGCCCTGCACGATACCATCATTGCTGGCATAAACAATATCGAGGTCAACGCCCAGCTTGTTGGCTGCCTGCTGGGCGGCAGAGGTCTGCTCAATCTGGTAATCGTTGTCGTCGTTGGTGAGCGAGAGCAGGAAGCGGAGCTTTTTCATTTCGGGTGCTTTCTCCCGTAATGATACCTTGACGCTGCCGCGCATGCGCGTAACGATGGTAACGGTGCCTTGCGCTGCGCATCCGCCGGCTTTCGCGTCGAGACGCTGGAAGGCGGAGTGGAAGGCGTACCGCGCCGCACACCTTTGCCGGAGAGACCATGTCCCCATTGATTCTCGTCGCAACGCCATGCTTCGGTGGCATGGTTTCGCAGAATTACATGCTGTCGGTGATACGGCTCATGAGCTACGCGAAATCGGCCGAGTTCGATGTGTCGCTATCGATGCTGGGCTATGACGCCCTGATCTCTCGCGCCCGCAGCACCCTGGTCGGCGCCTTTTTGGATAATACGGCGGCTACGCATCTGCTGTTTGTCGATGCGGATATCAGCTTCGAGCCGCAGCAAGTCGAACGGCTGCTGCGGTTCGATAAGGACTTCACCGGGGCGCTGTATCCGCTCAAGTCGATCGATTGGGATTTCATCCCGCAACGCTGTGTGGAGCGTGGAGAAAGCGTGCGGCAGGCTGCCCTGTCCTATGTTGGGACTTTCTGCCCGGAAGCGGAGCGTAAGCAGGAGGGCGATTTTGTCACCGGAATTTATGCGGGCGGTGGTTTTCAGATGATCCGCCGTAACGCGTTGGAGAGGATGATTGCCGCTTATCCCGAAACTCATTTCAGCCGCGTGCATAGCCTGCCCATGTCGGGCTCGCGGCGCGAGGCGGCGCCGAGTTCCAATCTCTTTGCGCTCTTCGATTGCATCATCGATCTCGAGACCGGCGCCTATTTGAGCGAGGATTATTCTTTTTGTCTGCGCTGGCGGCGGATCGGCGGCGAGATATGGCTCGATGCGGCGAGCAAGCTGACCCACTGCGGCCCTTATGAATTCGTGGGCGACCACGGCTCACGTTTTTATGGAGTGACAGGATCGAAGAATTCGACGGCGGGACCGCGATAGTTTTCACTTACGGACGGGAGAACAAAAGATCGGAGGCGCGAAACGGTCGAGGAGGCGATCTTTCTGCATTCGAGCTGGCGGGCGTCTAGCACCTATGTCTGGGCTAAGTTCCGACAGCGGCCCGATACTTACTGTTATTTCGAGCCGCTCAACGAACATCTATTCACTTTGACGGCGGAAGTTATCGATCGCTTCGTCCCCTGGTCGTTTGCCAATCACCCGGCGCTCGAATCGCCCTATCTGGAGGAGTTTCGTCCCCTGATTGATCGAGCCGGACCGGGCGGCGTACCTGGTTTTCCCGCCCATCTCACCTTCGGGCGATACTGCGCCACGAGCGCTGACTCCTTGCCGGAGTTGGAAGCTTATCTGGCCGATTTGGCGAGGCTGGCTGCGCGGCTCGGGCGGCGTCCGGTCTACGGCTTCGTGCGCACCGACTTGAGGGTGGGCTGGTTTCGCGCCCGAATGCCCGGCGCGCATATCTTTATTCGCCGCGAGCCGCGCCGGCAGTTCTTGTCGATGTTGCGCCAAGCGGTGCAGGGCAATCCTTATTTTCTGCAACGCGGCGTGGTCATTCTCCGCCACAATATGGAAGCGCCGGCCTTCGCGCCGCTGCTGGCCGCGATTGAATTGCCGGCATTGCTGGAGTCCTCCGGGTTGCGCGAGGCCTTCCGGAGCAAGCTCGTGGACGAGACAGTTTTGCGCCGGCTTTACTTCATCTTCTATTTCATGTGGCTTTTAGCGAGGCAGCTCGGCGAGCAGCAATGCCATTTGGTCATCGACATCGACCGACTCAGCGATGACGATTCCTATCGCCGCGAGATCGAAAGTCGTCTCGGCGATCTCGTGGGCATGGCGATCTCATTCTCCGACTGCCGGGTCGAGCGCTATGATGACAATCTCAGTTGGAGCGCTCTCCAATTCGAACCTCTCGAACGGGAGATCGAAGCGCTGGCAGGCACTGGCTCCCGAGTATAAGAAGGCCCAACTCGTGCTAAAGTTTCCCTATGGTGGTCACGATCAACATCCCGGATGAACTCGCGGCCCAAGCGAAGGCGCGAGGTCTATCGCCCGAAGCCTACGTCCAGGAAATTCTGGCGCAGCAAGTCTCTGCTGGCGTGGCGGAGAGCCACAAACCGCGGACGCCGGAAGGGATTCGCGTCTGGCTCGACGCCCTGGCCCAGTTTTCGGACAGAATTCCTGCGCTACCAGATGCCATCTCGCGCGAATGGATTTACCAGGACCACGATTAAATGGCGATTGCCTCGTGCCTAGTCGATACCAATATTCTCCTGCGCATGACTAGACGCTCCGATCCCCATCACCATCTCGCCGATGCAGCACTCGCTCGCCTTGCCAGCGAAGGCACGACCCTTCACTACACGCACCAAAATATCGCCGAACTGTGGAACGCAATGACGCGTCCTAAGGTGCGAAACGGCCTGGGCTTGACGGTTGCCGACGCCGAGCGCGAGGTGCGCGCGATTGAGGCGGGAATGGACTTCTTGCCAGATGGTGAGGCAGTTTATCGGGAGTGGAAGAGGATTATATTGCGATACGGCGTCTCTGGTGTTCAGGTGCATGATGCGCGCTTAGCCGCCGCCATGTACGTGCACAAGGTCGATCACATCCTGACGTTCAATGTTTCCGATTTCAGCCGCTTCACTGGTCTGACCGCCCTGCATCCGAACAGCCTTTAGTTAGGCTATCCCGAATGTGTAAGATATGAAGCGGGGCCCGTAGCTCAACGGTTAGAGCAGCAGACTCATAATCTGTTGGTTCTAGGTTCAAATCCTAGCGGGCCCACCAAATCTTAAGGGACCTTCCACCCTCCTCACCCCACCGGCAAGCTAAAGTAAAAAACCGAGCCATGTCCCAACTGGCTGGTGACGCCGAGATGGCCGCCGTGGGCTTCTACTATGGCTTTGCAGATGGCTAGGCCCATGCCGGTGCCGTGGACTTGCACGCGCTGGTTTCTTCCGCGATAGAATTTTTCGAAAACGAGGGATTGTTCGAAATCATCGATGCCGGGGCCGCGATCGGCAATGCTGATGTTGAGCGTCTGGTCGCTATTCTTGGCTTCCGCGGTGATGCGAATTGGAGCGCCGGCGGGTGAATACTTGGCGGCGTTCTCGATCAGGTGCACCAGGACTTCCTTGATGTGGGCGGGATCCATGCGCGCATTGGGAAGGCAGGCAGGAATTCTGACGTCCACGGGGTGCTGGACCAAGAGTTGCTTCAGGACGTCGAGCGCTTCCTCGACCACGGGGCCGATGGGGGCGGATTCGAGGCGAAATTCCACCTTGTTCGCGTCCAACTGGGCCATCTCGGCGGCTTCTCCGATCAGCCGGTTCAGCCGGTCGCTTTCCTCGTTGATGATGGTGAGCAGTTCCTGCCTCTCTTCCGGCGAGTGACTCTCCGGCGAATGATTCGAGCTGCCTAGCAACGAAGTCACCGACGCCTTGATGGCGGTGAGCGGACTGCGAAATTCGTGCGTGACCGAATCGAGCAGGACGGAGCGCAATTGCTCGCTTTCGCGGGCGGCCTCGGCGCGGCTGAGCTTTTCGACGGCGCCCGCGCGCTCGATGGCGATGGCCACCAGGCTGCCGATAGCCTCCAGGGTTTGGCGCGAAAGCGTCGAGCCGGAGACGCCCATGCAGCCCACGACGCGCATGCCCATGCGGAGTGGCATAAAGGCCAGTTGATGGACGAGGTCGAACCGCGGTTCACCGCGTACGCTAATCAACTGAAGATCGCGCGATTCCAATCCGTCGATGGTGGGGCCCGAGCGATAAACGTCGCTACGGCTGGAGAGCCAAACCGCGGCGGACCGGGTGCCGAAGGCGTCCACGATATAGCGGGGAATCAAGTTCAGCAACTCGGCCGGGCTCTCGCTCGAAAGCAGCAACTGGCTGAAGGCGTAAAGGCGTTCCAGTTCCCGCCGGCGCTCGACGGCAGAACTCGCCTCTCGCCGGGCGCGCGCCGAAAGTTCGCTGACCGTCACCGCAGTGACCAGGAAGGCGAAGAGTGCGATCCAGTTCTGCGGGTCGGCAATGGCAAAGGTGCCGATCGGAGGCAGGAAGAAATAATCTAAAGCGAGGGTGGCGACTGCCGACATGAAAACGGCTTGCCGCAAGCCCCAGGAAGCGGAGATCCCGAGGATGGCCAACAGGTACAACAGCGCCAGCGTGGTCGGATTGAGATGGAGTCCGTGGTAGCCGACGAAAGTTATAGCGGCTACAGACAGCACCGCGGTCAGGTATCCGTATACGGATCGGGTCGCAGCGTTCACGAGGCGATTGTATGACAAAGACGAGGTTTCAAGGTTTCAAAGTTTCAGGGTTTCAAGGACAAGGGCATGGGAGAATGTTCGCAGTCAATCTTAAGACCTTGAAATATTGAATCCTGTGAAACCATGAAACCTCGTCTCCACACGTCGACAAAGTAGAATGTCTCGACGACAATAAACGCGATGACCAAGACCCCCGAGCAATGGCTGGAGGATGTTTCGCCGACGAACAAGGGCGCCAAGTTCAAGCTTTTTCTTGGCTACGCTCCCGGTGTGGGCAAGACCCACACCATGCTGACCGAAGCGATCCGGCGGCACGCCCGCGGCGAAGATGTGGTGATCGGGGTGGTGGAAACTCACGGACGGAAGGCGGTGGGGGAACTGGTTACGCAGCTGGAAGCCGTGCCCCGCAAACAAATCGAGTACAAAGGCGCGCTCTTCGAGGAGATGGACGTGGATGCCATTCTCGCGCGCCACCCTCGCGTCGTGCTGGTGGACGAACTGGCGCACACGAATATTGAAGGCAGCAAGCATCGCAAGCGCTATGAAGACGTGCTGGAACTGCTGGATGCGGGGATCGACGTTCTCTCCACCATGAACATTCAGCATCTGGAGAGCGTGACCCCGACGGTGCAGGGAGTCACCGGGATCACGGTGCGGGAAACGGTTCCGGACTGGGTGCTGCAAAGAGTCACCGAAGTGGTGATGATCGATCTGACTCCGGAGGCGCTGCAGAACCGCATGCGGCGCGGTGACGTGTATCCGCAGGAACGCGTGGGGCGGGCGCTGGAAAATTTCTTCCGTGAGACGAACTTGATCGCGTTGCGAGAGCTGGCACTGCGCCAGGTCGCGCAACAGGTCGATCAAAGCCTGGAGCAGCATCGCGGAGAACAAGAGGAGGACCGGGCGCCGGTTGCCATCCGCGAAAGCATTGGGGTTTGCGTCAGCTCGAATCCGGCGGCGCAGTATCTGATTGCCCGCGGGGCGCGCATGGCCCACGCCTTGAATGCGGAGCTTTTTGTGATCTACACCGACTTGGGGCAGGACTCGAGCGATGCCAATCAGCGCACCCTGGCCGCGAACTTGCGGTTTGGGGAAAACGTTGGGGCAACGATCGTACGGCTGAAGGGGAAGAACGTGGCTCATTCGGTCGCGGAATTTGTCAACGAGAAGCACATCACGCAGGTGGTTTTCGGACGCTCCGCGACACGCGGCTGGAAACGATATTTCTATCTTTCGGCAATCCATCAGTTTTTGCGCGACGCCCCGGCGGTGGATGTGCACATCGTGACGCAGGAACGGGGCTGATTGGGCATGTTGGAGCATAAGCACATTCTGGTGGTGGACGACGAATCGCAGATCACGCGGGTGCTGCGGACGTCCCTTTCCAGCCACGGATACGACATTCGCGTGGCCAACGACGGCGAGACGGCGCTGGAGATCATGAAAGACTGGTCGCCGGACCTGGTCATCACCGACCTGGCGATGCCCAACATGGACGGACTGGAGTTGTGCCGGCGGCTGCGGGCGAAAACGCAAATTCCGATCATCGTGCTCTCGGTGCGGGGCGAGGAGCGGACCAAGGTCAAGGCTCTCGATGCGGGCGCGGACGACTACGTGACCAAGCCGTTCGGCATGGAAGAACTCCTGGCGCGCGTCCGCGTCAGTCTCCGCCGCGTGCGCAGGGAAGCCTCGGAACTGGAGCCGATAGAAGCCGGCGATTTCAAGATCGATCCCGGAGCCCGCACCGTTTTTGTAAAGGAGCGCGCCGTCCACCTCACGCCGAAAGAATTTGACTTGCTCGCATATATGGCACGCCACGCCGGCAAAGTCGTAACGCATCGCGCCCTGCTGGGCGCAGTCTGGGGCGGTGAGAGCACGGAACAGGTCGAATACCTGCGCGTGTTCGTGGCGCAACTCCGCAAGAAACTCGAGCCCTCGCCAAATTCCCCACGCTACATCGTAACCGATCCCTGGGTGGGTTATCGCTTCGAGCCCGGCGATTGATGGAGATTGATTGGTTCGCTTGACTTTATGACTCCATTACGAACCTCTTACGTCGCTTTTATGGAGACGCCTGTTTAATCGAGGATGGCATCGGTCAGATAAGGCGTGCGTGGCATGATTGGGATGCTTTGCGCGTAGTCCAGAATAAATCTACGTTATGGCTCTTATGAAATTCATTCGTTAAAAGAAAACTCCGATGCAGAGCAGAAAAAGTATGCGTTGGACGCGCACTTGTTGGGCCGCTAGGGTCAACTTTCTGGCATCGGAAGGAACGCCAATTGCTTGCACACTCCAGTTAGCAACCAAATGAGAAGTCACTCCCATAGCGGAGCTGCGATCCTGCTTGTAAGCCTTCTATTAACTTAAAATCGGATTGGAACGACCCCGAAAGAAAGTCGGACCGGAAAGGATGCGAACTTGAAAATCACATTGGGGAGAAAGCTGAAAACCGCTACCGCCTTGCGCAACCGAGCTTTCATGCTTGTCTTGAGCCTCGCTTTTGGTCAAGCTCCACGCGGTTACGCGCAGACTGCGGCGCAACTGGATGCTCCGACGAAAGTGGCAGCCCTGCGCGAATCGTCCGCCGTGGCTGACGCAACTCCGGGCGGAACTGCAACCGCGCCAGATCCGCAGAGTTCTCAAGACATCTTAAAGGAGCTGGCGGCGATGAAGGCGCGGATCGAAGAACTCGAAGCGGAATTGAAGAGCCGTGCGGCCACGACAGAAGGAACTCCGGCGCCAGCTACTCTGGCAAGAACGACTGAAGCCTTGGCGCCTGCAGCTCCATTCGTGGTGGCGCAACCGTCGAGCGATTCCGCGGCCGCCGCGCTTACAAAAAAAGAAAAGATCGTACCTTTCTCGGATTGGGACTGGACCTGGCTCAATGGCAACCCGCGCAATAAGGACACGGCGTTTGACTCAAAGTTCTTCACCCCGGAGATCCGGGCCGACATTACCTACAACTACGACTTCAATAAGCCCGTTGATAACTCGATGGGCGGGTCGAGCGAACTGTTTCGCTCGAACGAAATCCAGTTGGAACAACTCGGCATCGGCGGCGACTTCCATTATGACAACGTTCGCGCCCGATTCATGACTCAATTCGGCATGTATTCCACGACGACGGTGCGCAATGATCCCAGCTACTCCAAGGGGCAATGGAATATCAACGATGCGGACCGCTACTTATCGGAAGCCTACGGCGGATATCACATCAATGCGCTGAATGGCATCAACATTGACGCGGGAATCTTTATGTCGTACGTCGGCTTGTTCAGCTATTACAACTTCGATAACTGGGCTTACCAACCTTCGTATGTTTCTTCCAACACGCCATGGTTTTTCGAGGGACTGCGAGTGCAGATTTTCCCCACCCCTCACTTGAAGATCGAGCCGTGGTTCATCAATGGATGGCAATCGTACGGCTCTGCCAACTCGAGGAAGGGTTTGGGTGGACAGATCAAGTGGACTCCGAGACCGTGGATCAACATCATCTCCAACAATTACGGCCTCGGCCACGACGACTTGTACATATCTAACCGCGGACGCATCCACACCGACGACAGCATCGAGATCAAATACTTCGACCGGCCGGGAAACCGCCTCGACAAGATGGCGTTCTCTTTTACCGCCGATATGGGTTGCGAATTTGGCCCGAGCACGGCCACCATAGCAGGCGTGAGTTGCCACGGTAACAAGAGGGACCCGCTTGCGCCAACGAGTGCCAATTTCCCGCAGGGCGGAATCGATCCTAAGCAGAGCTTTATCGGCTACATGATTTACAACCGCGCGTGGTTCAAGAAAGATACGTTCGGATTAACCGTTGGCGGCGGCCAAATTAACAATCCAGGACGCTATCTGGTTCTGGTCCCGCCCATTAATGGTGAGACGGCGTCTTCGGCGGCGATCAACGCGCCCTACTTTACCGGGAATCCCGGAGACCCATTCAAGGCCTGGGACAGTTCGATCACGTTTGATTACATGCCCAAGCAGTGGCTGACATTCCGCTGGGAGTACGACTATCGCCACGCGAATGTGCCGTATTGGACTGGGCGCGGCGGAGTTACACCACCTGGTCCGGGCGGTGTGCCTTATACCAACAATGGATTTCCGGAATACTATGCTTGCATGAACGGAAATTCGTCCATGCAAGAAACCCTCCTCGCCGCGCAAGGGCCTTCGGGTTGCGGCGGGCAAGGCAGCACCGTATGGTTCCCCGATCTGCGCAAAGACGAGTCGTTTGTCGACATCGATATCATGGTTAAATTCTGATCGTCACAAGAAGTTTAGTTGGGCTGCGCGATCGCGGTGAAGGATTCAAGCGCGGCCAGGCGAGCGCGCAACTCTCTCAGTTCGTGTTCGCCGAGCTTTTCGGCGCAGCCTGCCACCGTTCGCATTCCGCGTTCGACGAGTATACGACGGAACTCCGGATCGGGCGTCGAGGCGGCGATGTCGCCGAGGGCCCGCAGCAACCGCAAGCTCACCGCCACGTCCGTCTTCGAATACATGCGGATCTGCTCAAAGGCCGCATCCAGCATGCGCTCGAAGCGCATCCATGCAATGCTGGCGCGAACGATGCCGGGCGGATCGTAGAGCAATCCTCGGGCGGCTCCCGGGATGCGAAACGAATCAGAATGCGGCTTAGCTGATCGATGCAGTTGATGGCAGTGGTGGGGTCGTTGACGGCGGGCGAGATCGCCTTCAACGCAATATCGACAATCTGCAGGACGCCAAACTCAACGTCCTGCTGCAAGGTTCGAGTTGGGCCGAAGTCGAACGCGGCCAGCAGTTCGGCTCTTCCTTCGGGGGATAGTCGGTTCGCCCTTGGAGACCATCAGCAGGGGGATTCCCGCCGGAACGAAGTGGCCGACCCGCCGCAGAACGCGGATGCTTTACGTGGTAGTGCTTCGCAATGGCGACCAGGCGCTGCGTATCGATGAAGCGGATGTAGCCGGAATCATCGCTCAAGACGGCCACCTCGCTCGGGTTGGGCCGAAGCGGTTCCGCATCCTTCAGGCGGTCCAGCAGATGCGGCCAGGGCATCATCTCATCGATCATGGCTTCGGTTTCTTCCGCGATTCGGTCGACGATGTGATTGACACTGATGGCCTGCGAGATGTGGTGAATGAAAAAGAGCAGCAACCCAACGCAGATCAGCGCCAGCACCATCGCGCCCAGGACGGTGCCTACGGGCGCGAAGGGGTAGGGAGCGAGCGCGCCGCCGGAAGCGCCGCCATGCAGTACAAGAAAGTGCCGAGGAAGATTCCGAGCGTCCATTGCGTCACGCGGTCCCGGGAAAAGCTGACGATGATGCGCGGGGAGAACTGCATTGATGCCAGGGTGAGCGTCATCAGGAGGATGGCGAACACGATCGACACCACCGTCATGATGGAAGCGGCGATGCCCGCCAGAATGACCTGGGCGACTTGCGGGTCGGCGTGCGAGGGGAACAGGACAGCGGGTACCCAGGCGCTGGCGACCGGAAACTCCTCTTCCAGCCACGACAGGAATGCGCCCGTGCAGCCCAGCGCCAGCGCGATGGTGAGCGGGCGAATCAAAAAGCCGCCGCGCAGGTTATACATAGCGTGGCGAAGAATTAACGGCAGGCTTTTCCTCATGGCTCTATTCCGCACAAGTGTAGCGGGTCAGACCTTCGCGTACAAAGAAAAGCGGAGAAGTAAGCTGCTCTTTTTCTTTATGACTTCTTTACGTACTGCTTACCTCACTTTTATGGAGAGTCCTGTCTAATCCACGATGGCACAGGTCACCAGCCTGCTATCCGCCGGACGCCGGATCTTCGCAAAGATGAAAACCGGCTGAACGTCCTATACTGGTCAAGTTCCGATCGTGACGAAAAGTTTAGTTCGAGCTTGTTCGTGATTTGAAGGAGGTTGTGTGCAAGACCTGATCTTTGTTGTGGTCGCGATAGCGTTCTTTCTGCTGTCGCTGGCTTATGTGCAATTCTGCGATCGAATTCGCTGAGGGCAAATCAATATGAACGCTGAATCGATCATCATGCTGATCGTAAGCGCAGGGTTGATGGTCTACCTGCTGTATGCCTTACTGAGACCGGAGAAATTTTGAAATGACAACCAATGGCTGGATACAGATCTTCGTATTTCTGGCTGTGATTCTGGCGATCACCAAGCCGCTCGGCGTGTTCATGGCGAAAGTGTTCAGTCGTGAGCGCACCTTTCTCGACCCCGTGGTTCGGCCGATCGAGCGGCTGCTGTATCGTGTGACTGGCGTCGATGAAACGCACGAGATGCGCTGGACCGAATACGCCTTCGCCATGCTGCTGTTCAGCGGCGTATCCATGCTGCTGCTGTATCTGATTGAGCGGGTGCAGCAGTTCCTGCCGTTGAATCCGCAGAAGTTTGGGGCAGTCGCTCAGGCACTGGCCTTCAATACCGCGGCGTCTTTCGACACCAACACGAATTGGCAGAACTATTCGGGCGAGTCCACCATGAGCTATCTCACGCAAATGGCGGGACTCGCCTACCATAACTTTGCGTCGGCGGCGGTGGGGATTGCGCTGGCGATCGCCTTCGTTCGCGGTATCGCGCGCAAGGAAAAAGAGACCCTCGGCAATTTTTGGGTTGACATGACCCGCTCCATCCTATGGGTGCTGCTGCCGGGCTGCATCGTCTATGCCCTGCTCCTGGTTTCACAGGGAGCCGTGCAGAACCTGAAGCCGTACGACACCGCGAAACTGGTCGAGCTGCAACAGGTCCAAAAGACTGGAACGGACGGCAAGCCGATGGTGGGGCCGGATGGCAAGCCGGTGATGGACACCGTGACCGACCAGACCATTGCGCAAGGACCGGTTGCTTCTCAAGAGGCGATCAAGATGCTGGGCACAAACGGAGGCGGATTTTTCAACGCCAACAGCGCCCATCCCTTTGAGAATCCAACCCCAATTAGCAACCTTCTGCAGATGCTTTCCATCTTCGCGATCCCCGCCGGACTTACTTACACGCTGGGCCGAATGACGGGGTCACCGCGTCACGGCTGGGCGGTGTGGGCAGCGATGGCGATTCTGTTCCTGTGCGGAGTTACAACGGCATACTGGGCCGAGGCCAGAGGCAATCCTTTGCTCCACGGAGTTGACCAACACGCCACCGCGATGCAGCCGGGCGGCAACATGGAAGGCAAGGAAGTACGCTTTGGCATCGCCAATTCGGCGTTATTCGCCACCGTCACCACCGATGCGAGCTGTGGCGCCATTAACGGCCAGCACGATTCCTTTACTCCGCTGGGCGGAATGGTGCCGCTGGTCAACATCATGCTCAGCGAGACGGTTTTTGGAGGAGTGGGCGCGGGCCTGTACGGCATCTTGATTTACGTGGTGCTGTCGGTGTTCATTGCCGGGCTCATGGTTGGGCGCACGCCGGAGTATCTGGGCAAGAAGATTGAAGCCTACGACGTGAAGATGGCGATGCTGGTCACGCTGGTTTTCCCGCTGATCATTTTGGTACTCACGGGAATTTCATCGGTCGAGGGATTTGGCACCTCGAGCATCAACAATCCTGGTCCGCACGGCTTGACCCAAATCCTCTACTTGTTTACGTCGTCGGCAGGGAATAATGGATCCGCGTTCGGCGGCATAAACGGCAACACGCTTTGGTATAACACCGCGGGCGGGTTCACGATGCTGGTGGGTCGCTTTTTCATGATCATTCCCATGCTGGCGATTGCCGGCAACCTGGCGAAGAAGAAAACGGTGCCCGCTTCGGCGGGTACGTTCCCGGTGACCACGCCGCTGTTTACCGTGCTGCTGGTGTCGGTGATTGTAATCGTGGGCGCGCTCACATTTTTCCCGGCTCTTAGTTTGGGGCCTGTGCTGGAACACCTGCTGATGATGGCAGGGAAAACTTTCTGAGGCGGCAAATGGCAGAAAAGAAAAGCAAGAGTTTGTGGGACGCAAAAATCATACGGCGGGCGCTGGTCGATGCGCTGGTCAAACTCGATCCCCGCACCATGATGAAGAATCCGGTCATGTTTGTGGTCGAGGTTGGCGCGGTGGTGACGACCGTGCTGTTATTTCGCGAGAAACAGAGCTTTGCATTCAATCTGCAGATCACGCTGTGGCTTTGGTTCACGGTGCTGTTTGCGAATTTCGCGGAAGCCATGGCCGAGGGGCGCGGCAAAGCACAGGCCGACACGCTGCGCAAAGCCCGGTCTGAAACCGAGGCCAAGCGCTTGCTGCCGAACGGTTCCACAGAAACGGTGCCGAGTGGAAAGCTGCGTTCCGGCGATGTCGTAATGGTGATCGCGGGCGAACACGTGCCGGGCGATGGCGAAGTCATCGAAGGCGTTGCCTCGGTGGACGAGTCCGCGATTACGGGAGAATCCGCGCCCGTGATCCGCGAAGCCGGAGGAGACCGGTCGGCGGTCACCGGCGGCACGCGCGTACTTTCCGATGTGATTAAAGTCCGCATCACTTCGAATCCAGGAGAGACCTTCCTCGACCGAATGATCGCTTTAGTCGAGGGCGCCGAGCGGCAGAAGACGCCGAACGAAATCGCGCTCAACATTCTGCTGGCGGGCCTAACCATCATTTTTCTGCTGGCTGTGGTTACGCTGCAGCCTTTCGCGATTTACTCGGGATCGCCGCAGACGGTATTTGTGCTCGTCTCTTTGCTGGTCTGCCTGATTCCGACCACGATTGGCGGCCTGCTGTCCGCGATCGGCATTGCCGGCATGGACCGCCTGGTGCAGCACAATGTGCTGGCGATGTCGGGGCGCGCCGTGGAAGCTGCCGGAGACGTGAACACGTTGCTGCTCGACAAGACGGGAACGATCACGCTCGGCAATCGCCAGGCAGCGGAGTTCATCCCGGCGCCGGGGATTACGACGGCCGAGATGGCCGATGCCGCGCAACTCTCTTCGCTTGCCGACGAGACGCCCGAAGGCCGGTCGATTGTCGTGCTGGCAAAAGAGAAGTACAGCCTGCGCGGCCGGGAACTGGCTTCGCACGAAGCGGTGTTTGTCCCCTTCACCGCGCAAACGCGCATGTCGGGCGTGAACCTGGACGGCCGCGAGATTCGCAAAGGAGCGGTCGACGCCATTATCAAGTACCTAAATCAGTTCGGCACCTCGCTGCCGCGCGAGGTTCAGGCGAGCGTGGAACAGATCTCGCGCTCGGGAGGAACTCCGCTGGTGGTGGCGGAGAATCAGCGCGCGCTGGGTGTGATCTACCTAAAGGACATCGTTAAAGGTGGGATGCGCGAGCGTTTCAATCAACTGCGCGCCATGGGGATCAAGACGGTCATGATCACCGGCGACAATCCGCTGACGGCGGCGGCGATCGCGCGCGAGGCGGGCGTGGACGATTTTCTGGCGGAGGCGACTCCGAAAGACAAGATGGATCTGATACGCCGCGAGCAGGCCGACGGCAAACTGGTCGCCATGACCGGCGACGGCACCAACGATGCGCCCGCGCTGGCTCAGGCTGACGTCGGCGTGGCCATGAATACCGGCACGCAAGCGGCGAAAGAAGCTGGCAACATGGTTGATCTGGATTCGAATCCCACCAAGCTGATTGAAGTGGTGGCAATCGGCAAACAGTTGCTGATGACGCGCGGAGCTCTTACCACCTTTTCGATCGCGAACGATGTGGCCAAGTATTTCGCGATCATTCCAGCGATGTTTGCCGGGACGTTTCCGGTGCTGAACGCGCTGAACGTGATGCGCCTTCAGTCGCCGCATTCCGCGGTGCTTTCGGCGGTTATCTTTAACGCGCTCATCATCGTGGCCCTGATTCCGCTGGCGCTGCGAGGGGTCAAGTACAAAGCGATGAGCGCCGAATCTTTGCTGCGGCAGAATCTGCTGGTGTATGGATTCGGCGGTCTGGTGGTCCCGTTCATCGGCATCAAGCTGATCGACATGCTTATCACCGGCATCAAGCTGATTTAGGCGCAGTGGACGGTGGTCAGTGGTCAGTGAATCGAGAAGATTATGAAGAAAAATCTGATTACGGCAATATTGATGACGATCGCGACGACGGTTCTGTTGGGAATTCTGTATCCCCTGCTGGTAACTGGACTCGCGCAGGTGATCTTTCCCAAGCAGGCCAACGGTGGGCTCATCCGCGGGAAGGACGGGGTGGTCATTGGTTCGCGGCTGATCGGGCAACCATTTTCGGGGCCTGGCTACTTTCATTCGCGGCCTTCGAACGCGGGCACAGGCTACGATGCCAGCGCTTCCGGTGGTTCAAACCTCGGCCCGACCAACGCGCAGTTGATCGCTCGGGTCAATGGAGACGTGGCCAAGTTGCAAGCCGAGAATCCCGGTGTTCCCATCCCCGTCGATCTGGTGACGTCATCGGCTTCGGGACTCGATCCGGATATTTCACCAGCGGCGGCGGAGTTCCAGATTCGGCGCGTGGCTGCGGAACGCAAGATTTCGGAAGATGAAGTCGCACGCCTTGTCGTTGAACACTCCGAGGACCGGCAATGGGGATTCCTGGGCGAGCCGCGCGTGAACGTGCTCGAACTGAATATTGCGCTCGATGCGCGCTACGGGCGCGTGCACTAGGCGGTCGTCGATCTACGGTGTCATCCTGCGCGAAGCGAAGGACCTATGGATTTGTGCCAGCCCCAATGCAAAGGTCTTTCGCTTCGCTCAAGATGACGACCTAGGCCCCTGACGCGAAGTTAAGGGACACTTAGGGCGCCAGACAAATCACTCGCAGCACGCCCGCGGCAACGGAAATCTCAGCGGGCGTCTCACATACAAACTCTCCATCAGCGTAGATCTCGATCGGGGTCTCGGTCTGCACGTGAATTCGCTCCGCCCGCGAGTATTCAACTTCGGGCAAGAGGAGATGGCGCCCGAAGTAGACTGTCGGAAACATGCAAAACAGTTTGAAGGGATTCAGCGTGTGGATGCGGCAGATGTCGAGCTTGCCATCGGCAAAATCCGCTTCGGGCGCGATGCGCATACCGTCGCCATAGAACTGCGTGTTGGCGAAGGCGGCGAGCAACGTTCGCTTTTCAACCTCGGTGCGATTCTCGCCACTGATCTGCGTCAGCCGCATGGAATAAGCCGGAAGTTTGAGCAGCCGCGGCAATAACGCCAGGGCATAGCCGCCGTTGCCGCGCAGCCAGCGGGGCATTCGGTTGGCGCTCCGAGTGACGGCAGAATCCAGACCGCATCCAGCGACGCAGCAGAAATAGTGTGTGCGCTCCGGCGCAGCGGAGGGCACGATGACTCCGAGATCAATCGCCTGGGCCTGAATTTTCCCCGATTCGAAATCACGCCAGAGGCGCAAGGAGTCTCGCATCGAGCGCAGCTTCAGCGCGCGGGCAAAATCGTTTCCACTGCCTGCCGGGACGATGAGCACCGGAAGTTGGAGCCGCACCAGCGCGGGCAGATGACGGTGAATGGTGCCGTCCCCGCCAAAAATGAGGATGGCGTCGGCGTCGCTGGAAGAGGCGGGCAGTCCCTCCAGCCACCCGGTTGGAGAGCCGGATTGAAACGGCTTCAAGTCAGCCGGCGAAGTTCCCAACCCGAAGATGACAGCGGCTCGCATGACTAAGCGTTAAACGTTCAGCGTTAATGCAAGTTCAGGGTCGCTGTGACCACAGGCAACTGCCGAGCTTGCGCTCGGCTTGGACCCTTCGACTTCGCTCAGGGCAGGCTCGCGGGGGCGCCCGTCCCCACACGAGCATCCCGACTACTTCGGCAGACACTTCTCCATGAAGTCCACCAAGTCTTTTTTCATTTTGTTGTGTTCAGCGCGATCGATGTAGACCATGTGCCCGGCGTTGTAGGTAGCGTACGAAACATTCTCACGGAACTGCGGACTGAGGTCGAGATGATCCATGGTCCAGTTAGCAGCGGCAAAGGGTGTGGCCAGGTCGTAGTAGCCTTCCATCACCAGAATCTTCATGTACGGATTCTTGATCATGGCCGACCGCAACCCGCCCGCCGTGCTGGGAAAGCCCTCGACGGCGTTGCCCCACTCCCAGTCGCGGAAGCCGGGTTGGTCGTAGGCGAAAACCCTGTAGGGCATGTCGGACTTGTAATTCAGTTCGGTGCGCAGGTAATTGTTGAACGCCGAGGTGTAAGGCGGCAGAATGGCGGCGCTGGTTGGATCATAGAAACGATCGTCGCCGGGATTGGGGCTGCTGAAGCGGCCATCGAGGCGGCCCGCGACCAGTTTCTGGTCGAGCAACAACTCGTGAGTGAAGGTGGGGACGTCGATGCGCAGGTTATGCGCTTCGATCACTTCCGGACGCAGCCCGATGTAGCGCGACAGTTGCTCGACAATCTTGTTGTGTTCTTCGGGCGTCAGAGTATCGCCTTTGCCGAGCGCGAGCGCGTATTCATTGGACGACCAGCGCACGACTTCTTCGCGCGTTTTCGCCACATCCTGGGTGAGATCGGCGGAGAGCTTGTGGTGATAGCCGGCGATCATGTTGAACGTGGGCACCAGCAGAAAATAAGGCAGGTCGTTCGATTTGTTCCATTCCAAGGTCTGGAAATCCACAGCCATCGAGAGCAGGGTCACGCCGTTGAATGCGATGCCATGATCGGCTAAGTATCCGGCGATGCCGGCGGCGCGCGTCGTGCCGTAGCTTTCCCCGAGCAGGAAGAGTGGAGAGCTCCAACGATCGTAGCGCGAAATGTACAGGCGTATGAATTCTCCGAAGGCTTGTACGTCGCCTTTCACGCCGAGAAACTTTTTGGTAAGTTCGGCGGTCGCGGCCCGCGAGTAGCCGGTGGACATGGCGTCGACCATGACGATGTCGCTGCGATCGAGCAGCGTGTCGGGATTGTCTTCCAGACGATAGGGCGCTGCCGGCATAAAGCCGTTCGGCTGCAGCACCACGCGCTTGGGTCCGAGCGCGCCCATGTGCAGCCATACCGAGGCAGAGCCGGGGCCACCGTTGAACGCGAACGTCAGCGGGCGCTTGCCGGCTTCCTGTCCGTCGAGCGTGTAGGCTACGAAGAACATTTCGGCTTCCGTTTTGCCGTCGCCGCGCTTGAGGGGAAGCCTTCCGGCTGTCGCTGTGTAACTGAGAGTCTTGCCGTTG
>CAVRNL010000006.1:0-13598 GCA_963722485.1 uncultured Acidobacteriaceae bacterium | reverse complement strand
CAGGGCATCTGCGGCGCGGCGGCATCGTCGGGGAAGACGGTGGTGGTGGACGACGTAAAGAAGGATCAACGCTATCTTGCCTGCTCGCTTGAAACCAAGTCGGAGATCGTGGTTCCAGTCTTTGCGCACGGCCAGGTGGCCGGCGAACTCGACATTGACAGTCACTTCGCGGCGGCATTCGCTCACGGAGACCGCGAACTGGTGGAATATTGCGCTCAGCTGGTGGGCAAGCGGCTGGAGAAAGAGTTAGCCAGATCCTAGCAGCCAGGGGCGCTTTTCATCCATGAAACGAGTTGTCGCGGCGCTGATTATAAAAGACGACTTGATCCTCGCCTGCCAGAGGACGCGGCACCAGGCCATGCCGCTGAAATGGGAATTTCCCGGAGGCAAGATCGAAGACGGCGAACAGCCTCGCGATGCCATGCGCCGGGAACTCGAGGAAGAACTGGGAATCGCGGCCGAGGTGGGCGTGGAGGTTGCCCGCATCGTCCATCAATACCCGGGCGGCGGATCGGTCGAACTAAGATTCTTCGAGGTGCGCAGCTATCGCGGCGAAATCGAGAATCGGATTTTTCGCGAGATACGCTGGGCGACGCGGCAGGAGTTGCTGGAACTGGATTTCCTCGAAGCCGACTTGGGGTTGGTGAAGGATCTGGCGGCAGGGAAAATTCTATAAGTGTCAAGGCGTTTAACCGCCTGTTGAATTATCCCGTGCCGCCGCGGATTAGCCCATACACGTAAAGCAGCGTCAACACGATCATAATTGCGGTGGTTGCCCAGGCGATGATGTTGAACGTGGTCTTATTCGCGTATTCGCCCATCAGTTCTTTCTTGTTGATCAGCAGCAACATGAAAATCAGCACGCCGGGCAACACCGCGCCGTTGACCACTTGCGACAATACAGCGATCTTTATATATGGAAGCCCCGGTATCAGGACCACCGCTCCTCCGGCGGCGATGAGCGCGGTATAAAGCCAGTAAAAGGCGGGAGCTTCGGAGAATTTGCGTCCCACTCCCGATTCGAAACCTAAGCCTTCACAAACCGTGTAGGCGGTCGAAAGCGGGAGAATCGAAGCCGCAAACAGCGACGCGTTGAAAAGTCCCAGGGCAAACAGCAGGTACGCCCAGTCGCCGGCCAGTGGACGCAGCGCTTGCGCGGCGTCGGCGGCGTCGCGAATGTCGCGATTCCCATGCAGGTAGAGCGTGGCCGCGCAAGCCACAATGATGAACCAGGCCACCACGTCGGTGAAGATGCATCCGATAATCACGTCGAGCCTCGAGGCGGTGTACTGGCGCCGCGTGATTCCCTTCTCCACGACCGACGACTGCAGATAAAACTGCATCCAGGGCGCGATCGTGGTTCCAACAACGCCGATCACCATGTAGAGGTAGGAGTCGTGGCGGAAAACCTCCATCCCCGGAGGTTTCACCGTGGCTTTCACGGCCTCAATCCACGCGGGCTTGGCCAGCACTCCGGCAAAAATGTAAGTGATGTAGAAAAAGGAAGCCACCAGAAACACTTTCTCAACGCTCTTGTATTGGCCTTTGACAGCGATCAACCAAACGATCACGGCACAGATCGGCACGGAAATGTATCTGGAAACGCCGAATAGCTCCATGCTTCCCGCAATGCCGACAAATTCGCCGACGACGTTTCCGAAATTTGTAATCAGAATGCCGATCATCATGAGGAAGGTGATGCGCAGGCCGTATTCTTCCCGGATCAGATCGCTCAGGCCCTTGCCCGTGACCGCTCCCATGCGGGCGCACATCTCCTGCACCACGATCAGGGCGATCGTGGTCGGGATCATGGTCCACAAGAGCATGTAGCCGAACTGCGCGCCGGCCTGCGAATAGGTCAGGATGCCGTTGGCATCGTTGTCAACATTCGCGGTGATGATGCCCGGTCCCACGACGGCGAAGAACAGCAGGAGCCGGAACTTCCAACTTCTTAGGGATTTCATGCGCACAGGCCACAAGGACGATCAAATTGGCGAAACGACCGTTCAGAATAAATGCTGAATGTGTCGTCTGGATAGATGAATTTGCAGAATTGAGAAACTTTTTCTCTACCGTAGGAGGAACACAGGCTACAGTTTGGCGCGCAGCATCGCGATTACGTCGTCGGGCGTGATCACGCCGGTGAGTTGATTGCGTTCGTCGATGACTGGCAAGGTCAGCAGATTGTACTTATCAAAGAGTTCAACGAAGTCCTTCTCTTTCGCGTCTTCGTGGCAGGAAATGAGAGGCTCCTGGGCCAGGGCCAGGAGCGGCGTCGTCGAGGGCGCCAGAACGATCTTGACCAGCGGCACCGCGCCCGCCAAGGTCCCGTGAGAATCCGTAAGGTAAATGGTGCTCATGTTTTCCATGCGGCCTTCGAAAGTGCGCATGGCCTCGATGGCGTCCTGGGCGGTCGCTGTCACCGCCAGCGCAATGTATTCGGTGGTCATGCGACCGGCGGCGGAATTCTCTTTGAATTCGAGCAGGTCGGTGACTTCCTGGCGCTCCTCGGGTTGCATCTGCACCAGGATTTCCGAACTCCGCTCGTCGGACAGGTCGCCCAAAAGGTCGGCGGCGGCGTCAGGCTCCATCTCCTCAACAATGTCGGCGGCGCGGTTGGAGTCGAGCGACTCCAGGACCGACTTCTGCACCTTGGGTTCGAGTTCTTCCAACGCGCCGGCGGCGACGCCCTCGTCCAAGGTCTCGAACACGGCTTCGCGCTCATCCGGAGCCAACTCTTCCACGATGTCGGCAATGTCGGCGGGATGGAGTTTGCCCAGCCGCTCATGCGATATCTTCAGCCGGACGCGCCGGGCGGGATCGGTCTCGATGAGATCCACGAAGTCCCAGGGAATATCGCGGGGAGGGATGCGCAGGAGCAAAACGCGCAGGACAGCCGCTGGAACCATTCCCTTGAGGAGGCGGCGAATGGCTCCGCGCGCGCCAACGTCCACCCCGCCCACTCTCAAAATCGAGCGATTCTGCGCGCTGTCGTGGTGGAAATCGACATCGTTCACGCGCACAACCTTGCGGCCGTGCACGTCGATCACCTGCTGATCGAGCAGATCGCGGCTGAGCAGCAACAGGCCTTCGGAACCATTGGCGGCGGTCCACTCCGCGGCCACAGTCGAGGCCCGTATGCCGCCATTGATCCCAGAAACGGCGGTCAAGGGCAACAGGCGGTTTCCCGCCGGCGTTTTGACGATCAGCAAGGCAACGCGCGAGCGATCTTCCTGCGGGGCGAGGGCCACCTCGCGCACACGGCCACTGGCGACGCCGGAGGCGTCATAGACGGTCGAGCCCAACAGTTCGCTCAACGAGACAGTGGCCATCACGAGAAGAATACTCAAGAGCGCGAGCGGATGCCAGATGAATGAGCGCGCCTTCGCAAAAAAACTGTTACTTCGGAGTATCCCTTGGCGCGCCGTCTATCCAGACTTGCGTAAGGCGATGCCGAACACCGGTCCACGTTATTTTCGCGCCGCAACATCGCCACGCAACGCCGTTCCGGTTGACACACAACCATCGGCTGACTACACTCTGCCTTCCTCACTTCAAACCTGCGTCTGCCGTTTTGAATGTGTAGACTTTAACTAGAGAGTTATGACGAAGCGTCCTCGTATTGCAGTTGTGGGTAGTGCCAATGTTGATTTGACCACGTTCTCAGACCAGTTTCCCAAGCCCGGAGAAACCATCTTCGGCCAGAAGTTTCATTTGGGGTTCGGTGGGAAAGGCGCCAACCAGGCGGTTGCCGCCCGGCTCTGCGGAGCCGATGTGTCCATGGTGGCAAGAGTCGGCGACGATCTTTTCGGCCCGTCCACCATCATGAACTTTGAAAAGCTGGGCATCGATGCCACGCATGTGCGCCAGGTGAGCGGCGTGTCCAGCGGAGTCGCGCCGATCTTCGTCGATTCTTCGGGGCAGAATCGGATCATCGTCGTCAAGGGCGCCAATGACACATTGAAACCCGCCGACGTGGACGCCGCCGCGGATATGCTGAAGAGCGCCGACTGCATCGTGCTGCAATTCGAGATCCCGCTGGAGACGGTGTACTACACGATTAAATTTGCGCGGAAAAACGGCATACGCTGCATCTTGAATCCGGCTCCGGCGCAGCCCATCGACATCAAGGCAGTCGCCGACCTCGATTATTTTGTCCCCAATGAGAGTGAATCCGAGGCGATTTCCGGTATGCCGGTGCGCAATCTCGACGATGCCAAGCGCTGTGCGGCCAAGCTGCTGGCCAGCGGTATTCGGCGCGTGATTATCACTCTCGGCTCCAATGGCTCGCTGCTGGCCGGAACAGAAGGCATGGAGCATGTGCCCGCGTTCGACGTGAAGAGCGTGGATAGCACCGGAGCCGGTGACGCTTTTATTGGCAGTTTCGCTACTTTCCTCGGCGAGGGGCTGCCGGAGCGGGAAGCGGTGAAGCGCGCCAACCTCTACGCTGGACTTTCGACTACGGGAGCGGGAACACAGAAGTCTTTCTATGACCGGGCGCGCTTTGATGCGGAGTGGGCTGCAAGAGGCAAGGGGTAGAGTGGCGTCCCGTAAATTCGCGACGTAACTTCGGATTGTCATCCTGAGCGAAGCGAAAGACCTGTGCATTGCCGTTCGCAGCATTCAAGTGCATAGGTCCTTCGCTTCGCTCAGGATGACAGTTCAGTATGACAGTATGGATTGCACCGCTGTCCCTCACCGCTCCATCAGCAGAACTTTTTCCGCTTCGTCGATCTCGGTTAGCTTGACCTCGATCACTTCATTATCCGTGGTCTGCACGGTTCGGCCGATGAAGGTGGCCTCGACGGGCAATTCGCGATGGCCGCGATCGATCAGCACCAGCAACTGCACCAGGCTGGGACGGCCATGCGAAAAAAGGGCGTCGAGGGCGGCGCGCGTGGTGCGGCCGGTATAAAGCACGTCGTCCACCAGCACAATTTTTTTGCCCTCGATGGAAAAGCCAATTTCCCCTTCTTGCACCACGGGCTTGGGACCGAGCGTGGAAAGGTCGTCACGATAAAACGTGATATCGAGCGTGCCCACGGGAACTTTTTTCTTCTCGACTTGCTGAATCATCGTGCCCAAGCGCTCGGCGATGGGAACTCCGCGGCGGCGGATTCCGACCAGTCCCAAGCCCTCGACGCCGCTGTTCTTTTCCAGGATTTCGTGAGCCAGACGCACCAGCGTGCGTTCAATTTCCGAAGCTGACATCAATTGCGCCTTTTGCCTGAGCGCCGTTTTGTGGACCACATTCCTCTTGATCGTCATGCACGCGCACCTCGCCAAAATCGGTTTTGAACTCGGAAGATAATCCTGCGGTCGGATCGATCCCGGTTCTTGAATGTATTGGAGTCAACTCTTGAACGTCAAGCATACCTGAGCTTGGCTCTCAACCGCAGCAGGTAAAGCATAGTCGGCACTGCTTCGGGATGCTGCACTCCCTCGCTGCACTTTCGAGTTTCTGTCCCGCCATCGCCGGCAACAGGCTCAGGTACAATTGTCGCACTTGCCGCTTCGCTCGAGATCCGGCAGCGGCTGTCTCGAAGTCCTTGTATAAATCCCGAGGTGGGTTATGAGACGAGATTTCCAGCTCTCCCGCGCGAATCGTTTTGCTTTCTTCTGCCATTCTGCTGCTCTCCCTGCTTGCGGTGCTGGTTATCCGCCGTGACATGTTGGTGGGGGCTGCGCCGCCGTTCGCGGGCGTCCTCACATATCACAACGACAACCTGCGGACAGGACGCAATCCAAGCGAGACCGCACTCACGCTCAAGAACGTGAACTCCAGTACTTTTGGGAAGCTATTCATGATCCCCACGGACGGGCTGGTGGATGCGCAGCCTTTGTATGCGCCCAGCGTTATTATCCCGGGAAATGGCACGCACAACGTGCTGTTTGTGGCGAGTGAGCATGGCACCGTGTACGGCTTTGACGCGGACAACGGATCGTCCCTGTGGCAAGTAACTACGCTCGCGTCGGGCGAGACTCCATCGGATAACCGTGGGTGCAGTCAGGTTACTCCGGAAATCGGAGTTACTTCCACTCCAGTCATCGATCTTACTTCGGGGCCGCATGGGACGATTTATGTGGTCGCCATGAGTAAGGATTCAAGTACCAACTATCACCAGCGGCTGCATGCATTGGATATTACCAGCGGATCGGAGGAGTTCGGCGGGCCGGTGGAGATCGCCGCCAAATACCCCGGAACGGGCGATAACAGCCAGGGTGGGTACGTGATTTTCGACCCCAAACAATATAAGGAGCGAGCGGGGCTCTTGCTGCTGAATCATATTTTCTATACGTCGTGGGCTTCCCATTGCGACGACCGGCCGTATACGGGATGGATTATCAGCTACAACGAAACGACCTTGAAGCAGCAATCCGTGCTCAATGTGACGCCGAATGGATCGGAAGGCGCGATCTGGGCTGCGGGTGCAGGACTGGCGGCGGATTCCGCCCGGAAATATCTATTTTCTCGACGCCAATGGCACTTTCGACACCACCTGGATGCCAATGGATTTCCGGCGAATGGCGACTATGGGAACGCGATCATGAAACTCTCGACGAAGAAAGGCCAACTGGCGGTATCCGACTACTTCAACATGTACAACACAGTGAGCGAATCGGATGCGGACGAGGACCTGGGGTCGGGAGGCGCGATGGTCGTGCCGAATTTCAAAGACTCCAAGGGCGTGGTGCACGAGTTGGTTGTGGGCGCCGGGAAAGATGCGAATATCTATCTGGCGAATCGGACTAACATGGGGAAGTTTAATCCGAACAACAATAGTCAGATTTATCAGGAAGTAACCGGCGCGCTGGCGGGGTCGGTGTTTTCGGCGCCGGCATTTGAGGACAACACAATTTACTACGGCGCGGTGGGCGACACGATCAAGGCGTTCTCATTCAACACCAGCGGCCTGCTGAATTCCATACCGGCGTCGGCGACGAGCACGAAGTTCAATTTTCCGGGAGCTACGCCCAGCATCTCGGGGGCGGCGGCGGGCGATTTGATTTTGTGGGCAACGGAAAATACCTCGCCCGCGGTGCTGCACGCCTATAACGCACGGAACCTTAGTGTGGAGTTATATAACTCGAACCAGGCGGCGGGCGGGCGCGACCACTTTGGGAACGGGAACAAGTTCATCACGCCGACAATTGCAAACGGCAAGGTGTATGTGGGGACGTCGAACGGGGTTGGGGTGCTGGGGCTGCTGCAGTAGGAAAAGGAGCATTCCGCGACAAGGAAAGCGGGATAGACATGCATTGGGTAAATGCAGACCGTGTGTCGTAAAATCCCGTCGTACCGAAGCGATTGAAAGAACCGTGAGGTCGAGATGAAGCTGCTTTTGGCTCTAGCTTGTTCCTTCTTTGCTCTGTCATCCCTTGCCTATTCCGCGACCGCTGCGCAAGTGTTTCCAACCTCGGCAGGAGAGGTCAAGATCACTCCGCTGTATCACGCCAGCACTCTGATCGAGGCGGGAGGGAGAGTCATCTACCTCGATCCGGCCAAACCTGCAAAGTTCGCCGGCTTGCCGAAGGCCGACCTCATTCTGATTACCGACATCCACGGCGACCACATGGATCCGGAATCCATCGCAGAAATCAGCAAGGCCGCAACGGACATTCTGGCACCGCCGGCCGTGGTGGCGACGGTCACTACGGCCAAGCCGATTGCAAATGGCGAAAAGAAAACCTGGCAGGGCTGGACCGTCGAGGCTATCCCCGCCTATAACCTGACGCGCGGGCCCTCCCCGGGCAAGCTCTTTCATGACAAGGGACGCGGCAACGGATACGTGCTCACCTACGGCGGCGTGCGCTTTTATTTCTCCGGCGACACGGAAGGCATTCCGGAGATGCGCGCCCTGAAGAACATTGACGTGGCGTTCGTCTGCATGAATCTGCCTTACACCATGCCTCCCGAGGAAGCGGCGGACGCCGTGAAGGCCTTCCATCCGAAGATCGTGATTCCGTATCACTACCGTGGCTCCGATCTTGCCGTGTTTAAAAAACGGCTGGAGGGAACCGGGATCGAAGTGCGGCTCCTTGACTGGTATCCGCAATAGGTTGTGTTACTTCAGAAGCGTGATGCCGCTCGCCCTCACGAGTGACACCGGTCACAGCCACTTGCCTTGGGATTCCGGACAATGGGTTGTAAGCCACGTGACACATGTTCAAAATTCTGCACGCTGAGTTCCTGGCGCCCGGCATCAAGCGGTTCGTCATCGAAGCGCCACGCATTGCACACAAACAAAAGCCAGGGCAATTCGTAATCCTGCGGCTGTACGAGCAGGGCGAGCGGATCCCGATCACCATCGAACATTCCGACCCCGAGCGCGGCACGATTGGCATTGTGGTGCAATCGGCGGGCAAGACCACCAACCTGCTCAATTCCCTGAATGCGGGCGACAGCATCCTGGATGTGGTGGGGCCGCTGGGGAAGCCTTCTGAAATCAAGGAGTTCGGCACGGTGGTGGTGATGGGCGGCGGCGTCGGCACGGCGATGGCGTATCCGACGGCGGCGGCGCTGAAACGTGCCGGCAATCGCGTGATCTCCATCGTCGGCGCGCGCAATAAAGAGCTGGTCATTCTGGAGCGCGAACTGCGTGACGTAAGCGATGCGTTGATGATTACGACCGATGACGGGAGCTACGCCGACAAAGGCTTCGTCACCGACAAGCTGCGGCAGTTGATCGAGAACGGCACGCGCATCGACCTGGTGCTGGCGATCGGTCCCATCCCCATGATGAGAGCGGTGGCGGAGATGACGCGGAAGGAGCGCATCCGCACCATCGTCAGTTTGAATCCGATCATGATCGACGGCACCGGCATGTGCGGCGGCTGCCGCGTGCTGGTCGACGGCAAGAGCGAGTTCGCCTGCGTGGATGGCCCCGAGTTCGACGCGCACCGCGTGGATTTCGCTGTGCTGGTGCAGCGCAATTCGATGTATCGGACGGCGGAGCAGAAGTCGATGGCGGATTTCCAGCACGAGCCCGAAAAGCAGCTCGAAGCCGTTCATGCCGGCCAGCCCGGCGCACGCGCGGTGGAAGGAGACGGCCGGTGACAGAACCCACTAAGCCGCCCACCAAGCACCCCTCGTTGAATCCGCTGCCATTGAAAGAACGCATGAAAGTGCCCCGGCAGCACATGCTGGAGCAGCCTCCGCTGTTGCGCGCCACGAATTTCACCGAAGTGAACCTGGGCTATTCCGAGGAACTGGCGCGAAAGGAAGCGATGCGCTGCCTGGAGTGCGCCAAGCCACAATGCGTCACCGACTGCCCGGTGGGCGTCAAGGTGAAGGAGTTCGTGGAGTTGATCGTGGCTGGCGACTACCTCGGCGCGGCGGCCAAGATCCGCGAAGACAACGTGCTGCCCGCCATCACCGGGCGCGTCTGCCCGCAGGAAGATCACTGCGAAGGCGGCTGCTTGATGGGCAAGAAGGTTCAGCCGCTGGGCATTGGATATCTGGAGCGTTTCGTCGCCGACTATGAGCAGCGCCATCTGGATATTCGCAAGGTGGCCAAGGCGACGCCCACGGGAAAGAAGGTCGCCATCGTGGGCAGCGGCCCCTCCGGCCTGACTGCGGCGGGCGATCTCGTCCAAAAGGGACACCAAGTCCACGTCTTCGAAGCGCTGCACGAAATCGGCGGCGTGCTCGTGTATGGCATTCCAGAATTCCGCCTGCCGAAAGCGATCATCCGTGAGCAAGTCGATTACATGCGCGCCATGGGCGTCGTGTTTGAGACGGACGTAGTCGTGGGACGCACGGTCACCATCGATGAGCTGATGCAAGAGGAAGGCTACGACGCGGTGTTTATCGGCACCGGCGCGGGGCTCCCGCAGTTCATGGGCATTCCCGGCGAACATCTGAATGGCGTCTATTCGGCGAACGAATTTTTGACGCGCATCAACCTGATGCATGCCTACGAGTTCCCCAGGTACGACGAGCCCATGCTGGATTTCCGCGGCAAGAATGTGGCCGTGATCGGCGGCGGAAACACGGCGCTCGATGCGATCCGGTCGGCGTTGCGGCTGGGCGCGGGGAAAGCGTTCATTCTCTATCGCCGCAGCGAGGCCGAGATGCCGGCGCGCAAGGAAGAAGTGAAACACGCGCAACAGGAAGGCATCGAATTCCAGGTGCTAGCCGCCCCCATCGAGTTCCTCAACGACGGCAAGGGGTGGTTGGCTGGCGCCCGCTGCCAGAAGATGGCCCTGGGCGAGCCGGATGCTTCCGGAAGACGGCGTCCGGTTCCGATTGACGGCTCGGAATACGAAATCCCTCTGGCCGTGGCCGTGATCGCCATCGGGACGAGTGCCAATCCGATTGTCCAGAGCACCACACCGGGCCTGAACACGAACAAGCGGAATTACATCGAAGCCGATCCGATGACGCAGCGCACATCGCGAAAAGGTGTTTTCGCCGGCGGTGATATCGTCACGGGAAGTGCCACGGTGATTCTGGCCATGGGTGCTGGACGGCGGGCGGCGAAGTCGATCCACGAGTATCTGACCAACTCCGGCCCGTGGTAAGAGACTGATTGGCAGGAGCTTAACTAGAGAATGTCTCAAAAAACGGTTTTGGGTAGGGCACGGCTTCAGCCGTGCCGCCATGGGCCAACAAAAATGCGGGCTTTAGCCCCTGAAAGATGCGTCGTCCGAGCTGAAAGGCATTTTTTGCAACACGCTCCAGTAGGAGTCTCGACGTGACACGCCTCACAACGGTTCGTGCGTAACGTCACAGCCGCCGGGGCAGACAGGGCTTGTAATCGAAACTGGCGGGGTGTGGAGACGGACGGCAACGCGGTGATTGTAAATGACGTGGTCGCCAACGAGGTGAAGCATGGCAGTCCAAGCGCGCGGTAAGGTCACGGTCGATGTCGAAGAATGCAAGGGGTGCGGGCTGTGCGTGGAGTCGTGTCCGCCGAAGTGTCTGGAACTCGGGCCGGAGTTGAACACTTACGGAGCCCATCCGGCGCACTACACGGGGCAGGAATGCACCGGCTGTGGAATCTGCTTTTATTGCTGCCCGGAACCGGGCGCGATTACCGTCTACCGGGTGAAGGCGAAAGCCAAGGCGGTGGCACCGGTAGCGGCGCAGGAGGGCGAACATGCGGCAGCTCTGTAAAGGAAACGTGGCGGTGGTGAAGGGCGCGATCCTCGCCGGGTGCCGCGGGTACTACGGGTATCCGATTACTCCGGCAAGTGAAATCGCCGAGGCGGCCGCGCTTTACTTCCCGCAGGTCGGAGGAACTTTTGTGCAGGCGGAGAGCGAAGTCGCCGCCATCAACATGGTGTATGGGGCAGCGGCGGCCGGGCTCCGTGTCATGACTGGATCCTCTGGACCCGGCCTCAGCCTGATGCAGGAAGGCATGTCGTATCTGGCCGGCGCGGAGTTGCCGTGCGTGATTGTGGATGTAATGCGCGGCGGACCGGGACTGGGGAACATCGCGCCCGAACAAAGCGACTATTTCGCCATGGTGAAAGGCGGAGGCCATGGCAACTACCGCAATATCGTGCTGGCTCCCGCATCGGTGCAGGAGATGGCCGAGCTCACCATGCTGGCCTTCGAGCTCGCCGACAAATATCGCAATCCTGCCGTCATCCTGACAGACGGCTTCGTCGGGCAGATGATGGAGCCGCTCGAGCTGGAAGATCGTGAGATCGAGCCGCCGGAAAAACTCTGGGCGGTAAAGGGAACGCCCGAGACGCGGGCCAACCTGATCAGTTCCATTTATCTCGAAATCGATGAATTGGAAAATCACCAGCGCAGAATGGAAGCCAAGTACATGCGCGCGCAGGCCGCCGAGCCGCGCTGCGAGCTCTGCCGCACCGACGACGCCGAGATTCTGCTGGTGGGATACGGCATCGTGTCGCGAGTGTTGTTTTCCACGGTGGAAGCACTGCGCAAGGAAGGCGTGAAAGCGGGACTGTTCCGGCCAATCACGCTGTGGCCCTATCCTTCGAAGGCTCTGGTGGAAGCGGCTTCTAAGGTGCAAAAGGTGTTGGTCGTCGAATTGAGCAACGGACAAATGGTGGAAGATGTGCGCTTGGCGCTGAACGGCAAGGTGCCGGTGGAGTTCTATGGCCGTGTCGGTGGCAATGTGCCGTCGGTCCGAGAGCTGCAAGAACAGGTGTTGACACGCATGGCCGTAGCGGTCTGAGACCAGCTCCACGTCGAGCGGGTCGGAAGAGGGCAACGAAAATGGCAAACGAGAGCGTGATCAGCGTAGTAGATCCGGAACTGAAGGCGGAAATTAAAGTAGAAGCCAAATCCGAATCCGTCCCCAAAGTTGATCCCAAAATAAATGCCGAAGTAAACGGCGAATACGAATCCATACACTCCAAGTCGCCACTGTTCTACGACCTGTACGAGCGCAAGTCGGAGCTGAAGAACCAGACGCACTACTGTCCCGGCTGCGGGCACGGCGTGGTGCATAAGCTGATTGCCGAAGCGCTGCAGGAACTGGGACTGCAGGACAAGACGATCTTTGTGAGTCCGGTGGGCTGTTCGGT
Organism: uncultured Acidobacteriaceae bacterium; assembly: GCA_963722485.1. Classification (GTDB taxonomy): domain Bacteria; phylum Acidobacteriota; class Terriglobia; order Terriglobales; family Acidobacteriaceae; genus Acidiflorens. The sequence continues at coordinate 1,091 of CAVRNL010000006.1, read as the reverse complement.
GTTCGCTTACTACTATTTTGACGTGGGCAATGTGCAGGCCGCGCATGGCCGCGCGCCCGCTTGCGCCACGGGAGCCAAACGATCCTGCCCCGACAAGATCGTGATCGCTTATCAGGGAGACGGAGACCTGGCGGCGATCGGCACGGCTGAGATCGTTCATGCCGCCAATCGCGGGGAGAAGATCACCGTCTTTTTCGTGAACAACGGAATCTACGGCATGACGGGCGGACAGTTGGCGCCCACCACGCTGGTGGGGCAGAAGAGCACAACTTCTCCCTGGGGCCGGCGGCCGTCGAATGAAGGCTTCCCGATGCACATGGCGGAACTGCTCGCCACCCTGGAAGCGCCGGCCTATATCGAACGCGTGGCGCTTTCGGACAACAAGAACATCATGAAAGCGCGGCGGGCGATCCGCAAAGCGCTCGAGATTCAGCGCGATGGCGCGGGCTTCTCATTTGTCGAAATCCTGTCGCCGTGTCCGACGATCTGGGGCAAAGACCCGGTGGAAGCGCGGCGCTGGGTTCTCGAAAAGATGATGCCCGTGTTTCCGCTAAATGTTTTCCGCGACCATCGGCCGGAAATGCCCGCGGGCAATCAGCCGCCGCACCGCTCCGTGGCGGATGTGCTGGAGATCACTCCGAAAGCGGGAAAGCGCGAGGCTTCCGAGCCGGTACACGCCCATCGCTTCAAAGACGTGAAGATCAAAATCGCGGGCCTCGGTGGACAGGGCGTGTTGCTGTTGGGGCAACTGCTCATCGAAATGGGCATGCGCGAAGGGCTGGAAGTGAGCTGGCTGCCGTCGTATGGTCCGGAGATGCGGTCGGGCAGCGCGCACTGCCACGTTTGCCTGTCGAAAGAGCGAATCGGGTCGCCGCTGGTCTCGCATCCGGATGTGCTCGTGGCCATGAATGAGTTCTCGCTGCGGAAGTTTGCCCCCGAGGTAGTGAGCGGCGGGGTTATTCTCTACAACGGCGCCAGCGTTCCTGAGAACTTTAGCGCGCCGGAAGTGCAGGTGGTCCCGATTCCGGCGGCGGAGATCGCCGACAAACTCGGCTCGACCAAGGCAGCGAATATCGTCATGATGGGAGCGC
>CAVRNL010000005.1:0-20015 GCA_963722485.1 uncultured Acidobacteriaceae bacterium | reverse complement strand
TCCATGTATTGCTGGCGGCGACTGTTCCACATGACTTTACTTGTCGAGCTCGAAAAATCCTATGACTATAGTAAGTACAGTCCCCCCCATGACCGGCCAAGAGATGGTCGATCTTACCAAGAAACATACATTGTTTGAGTGGTCGGCACAATCCAAGGTCGACCCCATCCCGGTGGCGCGGGCAAAGGGCATTTATTTCTGGACGCCGGAGGGAAAGCGGTTCATCGACTTCAACAGCCAGTTGATGTCGGTGAACATTGGACACGGCGATGAACGTGTCATCCGGGCCATTGCCGAGCAGGCATCGGTGCTGGCCTATGCCAATCCGTTCATGGCTACGGAGCCGCGGGCGCGGCTGGGAGCGAAGCTGGCGGAGATCGCACCGGGCGATATTGACACATTCTTTTTTACCAATGGCGGCGCTGAAGCCAACGAGAACGCCATTAAGATCGCGCGCTTCTTCACCGGACGCCAGAAGATCATGGCGCGTTATCGCTCGTATCACGGCGCTACGGCCGGGGCGATCAGCGTTACGGGCGATCCTCGGCGATGGGCGGCTGAGCCTGGAATTCCGGGCGTGGTGCACGTGCTTGATCCTTATCACGGCATTGAGCGCGGATGGGAATCGGCGGAAACTTCGCTGGCCATGATCGAGGAGATCATCCAACTGGAAGGACCGCACACAATTGCCGCGTTCATTCTGGAGACGGTGGTTGGGACGAACGGCATTCTTGATTCCGCCGACCGGATATCTGGAAGGGGTGCGGAAACTTTGCGACAAGTACGGGATCCTGATGATCGCCGACGAAGTGATGTCGGGCTTTGGCCGCACTGGCGAGTGGTTTGCGGTCGATCACTGGAAGGTCGTTCCCGATCTGCTGTGCATGGCGAAGGGACTTACTTCTAGTTATATTCCCCTGGGCGCTGTCGGCATGAGACAACATATCGCTAAGCACTTTGACGACAATGTGTTCTATGGAGGGCTAACTTACAACAGTCATCCTATGGGATGCGGCACGGCGCTGGCTACCATTCGCGTTTACGAGGAAGACAATTTGATCGAGAACGCTCGTAAGATGGGCGCGATCATGATGACACTGGGCGCAGAGTTACAGGCGAAACACCGGTCGGTGGGCGCGGTGCGTTCGATTGGGCTGTTCGGCATCGTCGAACTGATTTGCGACCGCAAGACGCGGCAGCCGATGGCTCCGTTCAACGGCAGCTCGGAGGAGATGGTTGCGCTGGGGAAATTCTTCCGGGAGAACGGGCTCTATACTTTGGTTCGCTGGAATACCTTTTACACCAATCCTCCGCTGTGCATCAACGAGCGGCAGATGCGGGAGGCTTTTGCGATCATTGACAAGGGGCTGGAGATTACTGATCGGGCGGTGAAGGAGTAGTTTTCAGTTCCCAGTTCTCAGTTAGAGCGCTTTCGGGCGCTCTTTAACTTCGCCCCGAGATTTCTTGTTCCGCATGTTTTGTTCGGGGCGCGAAGAGGGAATGGGAGTTTGAGGTCGCGTTCTTCACACCCAAGAACTGAGTCGGAGTATCCCGAACGGGCTGCGCAAAAAACTGGTGCTCTAGCGCCAGGTGCGCTGCTGACTGTCGGAGGGGGAAACTACCATGGGGACGTGGTGGGCTTTAGTGGCGTGATCGTTGATCACGGTTGCGGCCTGGGTGCGGAGGTTGCCGGCCTTGGCGTCGAAATCGAGCGTGCTGACGCTGTGTTCACACTGTGTGCAGGTGAACTTCATGCCGCCCTTGATGCGCTGGATTCTGTAGGCTTTCACTGCATGAATTGTAGTCCCTTTGCAAGCTGGGGTGGGCACGCGTTGGTTGGGCAGCGAAAGTAACTCAGTCGCTCGGCTTGGTCTGCCGAGAACAGCGACAGCTGCCGAGCTGTGCTCGGCTTGGACGGGCGAGGACGCCCGTCGCTCCATTTGCCTTATTTTGCCAGGCGATTGTATTTCTTCAGGACTTCGCGCAGACGGTCGTGCGGGAGGGCTATGGCAGTGTGGCCGTCGATGCCGGTCATGGTTTCGGCGGCTACCATGGCGTTGATTACGGCTTCTTCGGTGGCCTGGACGGTGGCTAGGAATAAGGGATCCAAGCTGTCGTTGGGCAACATCTTCAGGTCGCGGACTCCTTTGGGCGAGGCGGCTCCTGGATTCGCGGTGGAGAAGGCTATGAAGATATCGCCGGAACCGTCGCCGGAGTAACTGCCGTCCCGGCCCAAGCCTAGAGATGCTTTGCGGGCGAGGCGCTTCAGTTGAGTTGGAATCAGCGGGGCGTCGGTGGCGACTACTATGATGATTGAGCCGACGTCATCTTTCCAGACCGTGTGTTCGGGAATTTCCTTGCCGACGGGGACGCCGGCTATGCGCAATTGGTCGCGCTGTCCGTAGTTACACTGCACTAACACGCCGATCGTATATCCTCCTGCTTTTGGGTCGAGCACGCGCGAGGACGTTCCGATCCCTCCCTTGAATTCGTTGCAGATCATGCCGGTTCCGCCGCCTACGTTGCCCTCTTCTACCGGGCCGCCGTGGGCGGACTCCAGCGCCTCGAAGACGTGCTCGGGCTTTACGTGGAATCCGTTGATGTCGTTGAGATAGCCGTCCCAGGTTTCGGCAACCACGGGCAAGGACCACCAGTAGTCTTCCATGTCGGGCTCGCCGCGCTTTACCTTCCAGGCGATGACGGCGTCGCGCACCACGCCTACGCTGTGGGTGTTGGTGATCATGATGGGGCCGTCAAGAAAGCCAGAGTCTTCGAGCCAGGTGGTCCCGGTCATCTCGCCGTTGCCGTTGAGCGTAAACCAGGCGCCGAAGACGGAGTCGTTCGCGTTCTTTCCGCGCGGATGGATGGCAGTTACTCCGGTGCGGACCGGGCCTTCTCCTACTTTCAGTTTGCCGCTGCCGGAGATTAGCGTGGTGTGCCCAACCTCTACGCCTTTGACGTCAGTGATGGCGTTGTTGGCGCCAGGCGTGCCGTCGAAGGGGACGCCCAGGTCGCGGGCTCGGGGCTTGGTTTGAGCGTGGGTGAGAGTGCCAGCGCAGAGAAATACGCAGAGAAGTGCGGCGCAAAACGGGAGTACTCGAAATCGCATCATAAGTGTTGGTCGATCGTTTGACCGATAGATCGTTTGATCGATGGATCGTTCGATCGATGGAGTATCGGCGGAAGTATAAAGCATGGAGGTGTTGGTTTAGAATCCTGCTATCAAAGGCTTTCTGGTCAGGAGACGAAATGGAGAACTGGAAGCGGGCAGTGATTGCGGGATCGGTGGGAGCGGCGGCCATGTTGCTGATGAAGGGGAAACGTCCGGCGGCGGTGCTGGTAGGAGGAGTGGGATTGGCGGTGCTGGCGTCTGAGTATCCGAATCAGTTCGAAAAGATTCGCGATGAGCTGCCTTCGTATGTGCGGCAGGGAGCAAAATTTCTTGATCTGGCGATGCAGATCGGCGGCAAGATTGAGCAGTTGGCGGAAAAGCGCGCGGCGCGGGCGTTTGAGGAGTTGGGGGAGTACTAGCTCTTCGCTATTCGTCGTTCGCTGTTCGCAGCGCCGGGTACTAGCGATGGGCGAATAGCGAACAGCGGTTTTAGTCGATTCCCAGTTGTTTGCGGGCTTCGGGGGTTAGGCGTTCGGGAGTCCACGGCGGTTCCCAGACCACGTTCACGGTGGCGTTGCGGACGCCGGGAAGTTGCTCGACTCGGGACTTAACTTGCGCGCTGATGTTGACGTGCTCGGGGCAGCCTTGGGCGGTGAGGGTCATATCGACGGTAACGTCCTGCTGACCTTCGGGTACTTCGTCGACGCGGATGTCATAGATCAGGCCGAGATCGACGATGTTGACCGGGATTTCGGGATCGTAGCACTGCCGGAGTGCGTTCAGAACGTCATCTCGGACGATGGGCATGAATTTCCTTTGGGGCTCACTGAATATTTTAACCGATTACTGGGGAGGCGACGGAATAGGTTCTTAGATCATGGCCATCGATCCGGAGTTTCGGAAAAAGCTGCAGATCTTTCTCGTAGTCGCCATTGTGCTTGCGGGCGCGCGCGCGGCGTACATCGTGTACGAGCGGCGCGAAGCGATGAAGGAGAACGCCAAGCCCGCGCAGGAAACTTTGCTGAACGCGGACTACTACGTCACGCCGAAGAAGTTGCACCCTTATGATCTGAAGTCGGCGCGCCAGTTGACCGAGCAGCCCGTATGGGTAAAGGTCGGTTATCAACTCACTTACTATCCCTACGACGTTGCGCGCCACAAGACTGAGTTTGCGCATGAGGCGGGAACTCTGCTGCCTTTGCAGGAGCTTGCGATTCAGGACGTGGTGACCGATGTTTCTCCGGAGGCTCCGGGGATCAAGCAGGTGCTGGCGGTCTTTTTTCTGCAGAGCAAGTCGCTTAAGGGCGGGACCTACGCGGCTCCGATTGGAGCGGAGAAGGGTGCCGACTTCAAGATTTACTCCGACGACGTTTTCTTCATCGAGGATCCACGCGAGCTTTATAAGCATTGGAGTGCCGATGTCTGGAAGAAGATTGACGCTCATGAAGTGCAATTGGGGATGAGCGAGTTACAGGCTAGCTTCGCGATTGGGATGGGCGTGCCGTTGGGTTCGGGCGGTTATGGATCGCGCACTCTGCGCTACCCGAATGGCGGAAAGCCGCTGGCGATCACGTTTGAAAACGACCGTGCGGTTCGGATCAAGCCGGGGCCGTGAGCAAATGGAGGAGAATATACGCTAGGAGTTACATATGAGAGATCAGCCGATAGCCAGAGTGTCGTTGTTTGTCATCGCAGTCGTGCTGGGTTCGTGGTTAGTCGTCGCACCAGGGCCATGGGCGGCGGGCTCAAATGCGACTCCCGAGACTCCGGCGGAAGAGTGGCTCTCTTGGAGTCCAGAATCAAAGCTCGCATATGTCAGAGGATATTTGCACGGGTTCGAGCGAGGTGAACGCAACGCTTGCTATTTCTATGAGGAAAAGATGCCCACGAATTCTCCAGTTCCGGTGGAGAAGTTGCCGCGAAGAATTTGTTTGGATAGTCTGCCTGAATTTACCGAGCCGAACTCACAGATTTACGTAGATACGATCACCAGCTACTTCACCAAGTACCCACACGATCGAGAGGGCGGTCTTCCACTGATTATGGATCTGCTAGCGACTCCCCCGGGTCTCAAGAATATCGACCAGATACACGCGAAACTGGGGAATTAACGCGTCATTGCAGATTTCCGGTTCGGACGGTCGAGTATGCCCATTCTCGACAGCCTCGCGGGCGTACAATTCCCGACATGAAACAGACAGCCCGTATCGTTTTCTTGCTTCTTCTGTTTTCTGTTCCCAGTTTCGCAACGCCTCGCACCTTGCGTGTCGATTATTACCACACGGGAAATTCGCGCGAGGAGTGGTTCAGCCTGGACCGCGTGGTGCTGGAACCGCTGGCCTGGCCGGGAAATCTCAGCAAGGCCATCGATGAAAGTCAGTTGGGGAACTACCTGTTTGAAGTGCGCGAACGCGGCAGCGGGAAGCTTTTGTACTCGCGCGGATTCAATTCCGTGTTTGGGGAATGGAAGACAACGGAGGAAGCGCTGCACGCGAACCGGACTTTTTCGGAGTCGCTGCGCTTTCCCAGTCCCGACGCGCCGGTGGAGGTGTCGCTGAAAGAGCGCGCTGGGGGCGGCGTCGGCGAAGTTTGGAAGGAAGTCTGGAAGACGGTGGTCGATCCTAAGGACAAGTTCGTGGACCGATCGCGTCCGCCGTCGCCGGGAGCATTGCTGGAATTGCAGAAGATGGGCGAGCCGGCAACGAAGGTGGATTTGCTGGTGCTGGGCGATGGGTACACGGCGGCGGAACGTCCGAAGTTTGAGAAAGACGCAGGGCGATTCATGGAGGCGCTGTTTTCGACATCGCCGTTTCGCGAGCACCGAAAGGACTTCAACGTGTGGGGGCTGTGTCCGGCGGCGGAGGAGTCGGGCGTATCGCGGCCTTCGAGCGGGATTTACCGGAGGTCTCCGGTGGGATCGTCTTACGACACGTTCGGCACCGAACGCTATGTGCTGACCACGGAGAACCGGGCATTGCGGGATGTGGCGTCGTTCGCGCCTTATGAGTTCATCGAAATTCTGGTGAATGGGCAGACCTACGGCGGCGGCGGAATCTTCAATCAGTACGCGACCGTGGCCATCGACAATCTGTGGGCAGGATACGTGGGTGTGCACGAGTTTGGGCACCAGTTTGCCGGGCTGGCGGATGAATATTACACGTCGGATGTGGCGTATCTGCCGCCGGAAAGGAAGACGGAGCCGTGGGAGCCGAATGTGACCGCGTTGCTCGATCCGGCGAATTTGAAGTGGAAGGATCTGGTCGCGGCCGGGACGCCGGTGCCGACGCCTTGGGATAAAGAAGAGTTTGATCGCTTCGAGCGGGACATCCAGCGGCAACGGAAAGAACTGCGCGCGGCGGGAAAGCCTGAGGCGGAGATCGAGGAACTTTTCCGCACGGAGCGCGCGAAGGAAGATGCCATGCTTGGTTCCGAAAAGTACGTCGGGAAAGTTGGAGCGTTCGAAGGCGCGAACTACGAGGCTAGGGGATACTACCGTTCTGAAGTGGACTGCATTATGTTCACGAGGCATAAGACGTTCTGCGCGGTGTGCAGGCGGGCGATCGAGCGGGTGATTGGGATGTATACGGGGTAGGGTGGGTTCACCGCCGAGACGCAGAGGGCGCGGAGAAGATTCGTAACTGCTTCTCCCTTGTCGTCGTGAGCGAAGCGAAGGATCTGCTTTTCTGTCGGCGGCGCATGAGACAGCAAATCCTTCGGCAAGCTCAGGATGACAGTTGGGAATTATGGCGCGGGCTTGCGGCACATGATACTAAGCGAGCGCGAACGAACTCGACGACCTCTGGTGTTACGTAGTTTGGCGGATGGATCGCGAACGTAGGCCGGTCGATCACTGGCTTGAGCGAGATGTTCTCCCAGGCTAGGCCGTTGGAGTTTGCTGCGGAGTGCAGCAGCACAGCGTCAGCTCGGTCGAGAAAAGTCCGCGCGGAGGATTTGAAATCGGCGGTCTGCGGATCCAGTACGGTTAGATAGAGATCCGGTTTCAGGTAGCGCAGGATGCTGTTCGATTCGATGATGGCGTTTTGCGTTGTGGCTAGAATCTCGCGGATGCGCGGCATGGCGTCCGCTAGGCGCCCTGGCTGGGTGCGGATCCACCAGGAGTGATCGGCTCCGGCGGCGAGGAAGCGCGAAGTGTCGGATTTGCCGCAGCGATCTTTTTCTTCCGACACAGCCCAGGCATGATCGCCCCAAGAACGATCGGTGGTGGCGCAGTCGCAGGCTTCGCCGTTCGCGGAGCAGACGCCGTGCCGGTGTTGAGTAATTTTAAGGGCGGTCCAGTGGAAGCCGGGCAGGGCGGCGATGAGACCCGCAACGACGCTGGTCTTGCCGACGTTGCGGGCGTGTCCGCCGATGACGACGATGGGCATGGAAAAGCGGCTCTTGGCTTCTAGCTGTTAGCTTCTGGCTTTCAGCTCCGGCATCAGACGCGGCAAGCCGCGTCTCTACACTGGCGATCCGTCTAAGTTAAAGGCCAAAAGCTAACAGTCAAAAGCCTTCTGAAACTCAGCGGTTCTTCTTGGCCGACCGCGACACAAATGCCAGCTCCTTAAGATACTCTTTGACCGGGCGCGCGGGAGTTCCCCAGAAGACGATTCCCTTCCCGCGCAGAATCTTCTTGGGCAGGATGCCGCATTGGCCTCCCAGCATGGCTCCGGCTTCGATGTGGGCGTGATCGCCGATGCCTACTTGTCCGCCCATAATGACGTTGTCTTCGATGGTGACGCTGCCGGAGAGGCCGGTTTGAGCGGCGATGACTACGTTCTCTCCGATCTGGACGTTGTGGCCGATGTGCACCAGGTTGTCGATCTTCGTGCCGCGGCGGATGCGAGTTTCGTCGAGAGCGCCTCGGTCGATGGTGGAGTTGGCGCCGATTTCCACATCGTCTTCGATTACCAGGCGTCCGAGTTGGGGGGATTGCTCGTAGCGTCCGGTTTCGGAATCGCGAACGTAGCCGAAGCCTGCGCTGCCTAGAACTGCGCCTGCCTGCACGATGACGCGGTCGCCGAGGGTTGTGCCTGAGTAGATAGTGACGTTGGCATCGAGGTGGCAATAGCTTCCGATGACAACGTTGTCGCCGATTACTGAACCAGAGCTGATCGCAGTTCCATCGCCTACCTTGACGTGTTCTCCCAGAATGGCGCGCGGGCCGATGGCTACATTGTCGCCGATCGCGGCGGAAGCGGGAACGATGGCGGAGGGATGAATGACGGGTTCGCGGCCGGGGTCGCGGAGCAGCTTTGCGGCTCGCGCAAAGGTGAGGCGTGGCTGGGCGGAAATCAGAATGGGCTTGGATGCGGTGCTTGCCGCGGAGTCTCCGGCCGCGAATTCTCCAGCGATGACGGCGGCGGCGGATGAGCGGAGAGCCGCGTCGAGATGCTGAGCGTCGTCCACGAAGACGAGGCTCTGGGTGTTGGCGGATTGCAGGCTGGAGACGGTGGTCACGACGATGGAGTTGTCTCCGAGGAGACGGCAGCCGAGTTTCTCGGCTAGATCGCGCAGGGTTTGCCTCATGGTTCCCTATTGTCGCTTTTCGAGGAGGGTGTGCACAACGCGGACTTTTTGCCACACGCGGCCGCTGCCGAGCTCTGCTCGGCCTGGACGGGCGAGGGCGCCCGTCCCTACGCAAGCACAATAGCCTAATACAGCGGGGGCTGGCCGGGGGGGCGGGTCTTCCAGCGGCGGTGCACCCAGAGCCACTGGTCGGGATAGCGGCGAATGACGTCTTCGATGACTTTGGTGAATTTTGCGGTGTTGGCTACGATGTCGGCCTCGTTGTCCCCGGTGCGAATTAACTCGACGGCGGGATCGAAGCGCAGGATGTACTTGCGCAGGGTCGAATCCCATACCGTAAAGCCGGGAACCACGGCGGCGTCGGTGCGCAGGGCGATGCGGGCCAGGCCGCTGGCGGTACAGGCGGGGACGCCGAAGAAATCCACGAACACGCCTTGCGGCGGGGTCATATTAGTGTCCATGAGAATGCCGACGGTTTCGCCCGCGCGCATGGCGGAGAGCAAGCCGCGGACGAAATCGTCTTTGTCGACGGTGCGGTTGCCGTGCATGGTACGGTAGCGCTGGATTAACGCGTCGAGGTAGGGATTGTCCAGGGAGCGCATCACGATCGACAGCGGATGACCCTGCAGCGAGTGCGCGAAAGCGGAGAGCTCCCAGGCTCCGAGGTGCCCGGTAAGAAATAGAACGCCTTTGCCGCGAGCATAGGCGCGCTCGAAGTTTTCAAATCCGTCATAGACGACGACGCGGGAAACATTTTCGTGCGTGTAGCTGGGGAAAAGGCAGACTTCGGCGAGTTGGCGTCCGAGGGAGATGAATTCGCCGCGAACCAAGCGGCGGCGCTCGTGCGGCGACATTTCGGGGAAGGCGAGAGTCAGGTTGCGCATGCCGACGCGACGCAGGCGCCGATGCGCCGCGTAGACGGTTAAGCCGAGCGTGATCCCGAGGGTGCGCGCCACGGGACGGGGGAGCAATCCGAGGATCTTGATCCAGGGCCAGACTAGCGCGTATTCAAGGCGTTCTCGCACTGTGAGTCAGTACCCAGCACACCCGGTACCCAGTCCTAGGCCTGAATTGCAGAAAAGAAAAAACACTGGGCACTGGTTACTGAGTACTGGGTACTTCATTTTGCCGCCTGCTGGGCCCACTTGGCTAGCGTGCTCAAGAAGGGATACGCGGATTTGGGCGCTTCGATTTCTCCCTTGAGCGACGTTTTGAAGGGCACCATGTGGCCGTAGAATTCGCGGGTGCTGCCTTTGTCCTGCTTGATGACGGCGCCGGAGAGTTCGAGTCCGGCGAAGAGGCCGCGGGAGCGCGAGTAGGTCAGGACTTCAGCCCGCATCTTCCAATCGGTATCGGCGGCGGCGTGGCGTCCGACGGGACCAGCGGCGGCGCTGGCATCGGCGCCGAGCTTGAACTGGCTGGAGAGCAGGTTATTCATGCCGTTCTTGTTCATGATCAGCATGACGACATCGGTTGCCTGGCCTCCAATCTGCAAGCCGAAACTGCCGCCGCCGATGGTGAAGAAAGCGGGCGCGCTCCAGCCTTTTTCGGTGCGGCAACTGGCGACGCCCTTGCCATAACGGCCGCCGAAGACAAAACCTCCGTTGAGCAGGGACGGAACCACGGCCACACATTCGGCCGAAGCGAGCACTTCTTCGGGGATACGCTGGTCTGGCGCGGCCTGGATTTCATCGAGCACGGTGCCGGCGGCCTCGATTCGTCCGGACGCCTTGGTGTTGGCCTCGGCGGCCTTGGCGTCTTCATCAGCGGAAAGAATCGTTGTTTGGAAACATGTCAGGCAACAAACGAGCAGCAGAACGAGAAGATTTCGCATCATGCCTCACTTGGGAGATGGAGTGTAGATTCTATTGTCGTGTTTGCTATCTCTGATTCTATTCGATGCAGGGTGTGGAAGGAGGGATACTGGGGGAGTGATCAGGGTGAGTCAGGGGCGCTAAGGCAAAAAAATGCGGGGCTGAAATCGGCGACCCTAATCTCCGTTTCCAGCCCCGTCTCCCAGGTTCTGTGGTAGGTGAGGCGAGTATGCGGCAGGTGCGAAAAGCAGGCAAGATTACCGAGGTCACTGTACCTTGGTAACCGGGAACGGCCCGATTAGTTCTAGAACATACCTCACGAACGAATCTGAAAAGGACCGCCGTCGGGGTGAAGCGATATTTCAACAATTGCCCAGAGCGGGCCAGAACGATGACTTTCGTTACCAAGGGGGCAAGTTGCCTGTGCCGGCACTCCATAGCTGTCTGCGAGACTTGAACGAGCATTCTTCGGAATTGGCCCGACGCGCATCGGACCGCGCGGTTCGAACATCCTGATATAAATGGAGTCGCCTGTGAGCACTGGAACAATGCCGGCCCGAATTAAAATTCCTCCCGAGGCTGGGGCAGAACACGCAAAGGAACCACTCGCGATCCGCGGCCAGAGGTGGTATTTCTACTTCTTCTTCGTTTCCGGATTTTGCAGCATTCTCTACGAACTGATCTGGCTGCGCCTCGCCATGGCGCAATTCGGGGTCACCACGGCCATGGTGTCGATTGTGCTCTCGAGTTTCATGGCAGGATTGGGGCTGGGATCCTGGGCCGCCGGGCACTTCGTGCGCAAGTACGCGCGGCGTCTGCAGTCTCCGCCTTTGCAGGTTTATGCCATTACCGAGTTGTTGATTGGCTGTTCCGCGGTCGTTGTGCCAGGGGCATTCGTGCTGGGGCGCTCTGTGCTGGAGCACATGGGAAACGGGCTGGCGTTGTCCTCGTCGGGCTACTACGTGGTAGCTGGAGTTTGGATCGCGTGCAGTCTGATTCCGTGGTGCGCGTGCATGGGGGCTACGATTCCGCTGGGCATGTTTGCCATCCGTAGCGAGACGGGTCTCGAGTCGCGGCGCTCGTTCAGCTTTTTTTATCTGGCCAATGTCCTGGGTGCGGTGGCGGGAGCGGTCATTCCCCTGCTGTTGATCGAGGTCTTTGGTTTTAGCGGGACCCTCCGAGTTGGGATGTTGCTCAATTTTGCCATCTGCGGCGCTGCCCTTGTCGTTGCCCGGAAGCAAAAGCCGCAAGCGGGAGTCCAGCACAAGCCGGATTCCGTCGGCAAATCCGCCATTGCCTGGAGCGAGATTCTGCGAAGCGGCACGCTCTGGTTGCTCTTCGCCACCGGACTGACCAGCATGGGGATGGAGGTGGTCTGGTCGAGGCAGTTCACATTCTATGTCGGCACGTTTGTCTATTCCTTCGCAGCCATTCTCGGCATCTACCTGGGGGCTACGTTCATTGGATCGACCGTGTACCGCGTATGGAGCCGAAAGCACAGTGACGAGGGAACACTGGTATGGCTGTTCGTCTGGCTGGTTTCTTTACTTCCTCTGCTCGCCGCCGACTCGCGCCTGGGGATTTATGGGTGGCTGCGCGTGCCGCTGGGTATCGCGGCATTCAGCGGTCTTCTGGGATTTCTGACCCCGAGGTTGGTCGACCGCTTCTCGGCGGGCGACCCCAACCGGGCGGGAGTGGGTTACGCGGTCAACGTTGCCGGCTGTATCTTGGGCCCGCTGGTTGCCGGCTTCTTATTGTTGCCGAATCTCCCGGAGCGATACGCCCTGGTGACGCTGGCTTTGCCCTGGTTGCTCGTTGCTTGGTCGTTCCTGCTCTTCCGCCAGCCGGGGCAAGCACCACGTTTTACAATGCAGCGGGCCCTCGCCTCCGCCCTGATTCTATTGGCGTCGTTCGCTTTGATTTTCACGACGCGGAGCTACGATCAGGCTGCGCCCAAAACGCAGGTACTCCGGGATAGCACGGCCACCGTGGTCGCATATGGCCATGAAATGGCCAAGGGTCTGTACGTGAATGGCGTAGGCATGACCGTCCTGACGCCCGTCACCAAAATGATGGCCTCCCTGCCCCTGGCTTTCCTGAATCATCGGCCTCAGAATGCTCTGGTCATCTGCTTCGGCATGGGTACGACTCATCGCTCCATGTTGTCCTGGGGGATTGACTCCACTGCGGTAGAGCTGGTTCCCAGTGTTCCCAAACTTTTCTGGTACTTCCACGCCGATGGCCCGGAGCTGCTGAAATCTCCGCGCTCCCACGTCGTAATCGACGACGGCCGGCGTTTTCTTGAGCGCACGGCCGGGCAGTACGATGTGATCGTGATTGATCCGCCCCCGCCCATCGGGGCCGCGGGATCAAGCCTGCTGTACTCGCGCGAGTTCTATTTCGCCGCCAAGAAGCACTTGCGGCCGGACGGCATCCTGCAGCAATGGTTCCCTGGCGGAGACCTGGCGACGACTGCTGCCATTGCCCGTGCCCTGAAAGAGTCATTCCCCTACGTCCGCGCGTTTAATTCCCCGCTGGTCCAATATGGCATCCACTACCTTGCCAGCAACGAGCCCATCCCGAATCGCACCGCCGCTGAGCTGGCAGCCCGCATGCCAGCGAGTGCGGCCGCGGATCTGGTGGAATGGGGACCGTTTCCGACCGCGGAGCAGCAACTTGACAGCGTCCTGAAGCGAGAACTTCCGATCGACTGGGTGATCGCCGCGGATCCAAATGCGCCCACCATGCAGGACGACCGCCCCGTCAACGAATACTACCTGCTGCGTGACGCGCGCGCGGGGCTGCGATCGCAATAGGATGGACATCCCGGCCAAGGGTCGCTAATCCAGCTCTTGTGAGTCCAAGTCGGCTCGCTCGAGCGATTGCGCGTTATCTGCGCAGTCTCATTTGCCATCAGTCATGGATTTGAATTGTTGTCGCAAAACAGGCGTGGGGGTTGCAAAATGCGGCGACAAAGCTGGCCCTGCGCACTACCCGGACTACGCCTACTTCGCGGTTACCAGCGAATGCGTGATGGCATGGACAGAGAGGGCGATGCGGTTCTGCACTCCGACTTTGCGCATCAGTTTCGCGACGTGGGCTTTCACGGTGCGCTCTTCGATGCCGAGGGCTGATCCGATTTCTTTGTTGGAGCGGCCGGCAACCAGCATCTCGAGAACTTCCTTCTCGCGGTCGGTAAAGGTAATGCGTCCGGCGGGGAAGATGCGGCCCGGAGATGCGCTGACGCGTTCGATGAAAGTCGAGAGTACGCGGCGCGGAGCCCACACCGAACCCTGATTGACGACGCGGAGAGCCTGGATAAACTCGGCCGGTAAAGCGGCTTCGTCGACATAGCCTTTGGCGCCGGCGGCGATGGCTTTGAGGACACTCTCATCATCCATGCCGGAGCCGGTCACGATGATACGCAGGTCGGGCCGGACGGCTTTCATGCTGGCCATGATGTCATACAGGTTCTGGCCACCGCGATTGCCCAGCAGGACAAGATCGATGTTCGGCAACTGGCTCAGGTCGGCCAGCGAGGCGGAGACGAGTTCTAGATCGGGCTCGGTATCAAAGAGAGCACGGAATCCAACAAACCGCAGCGGATCGCTCTCCACTACGGCGACACGGATCAGCGGTTTTTTGGCGGTGGCAACGGCAGCTTTCATTAGGTTTCCCTGTTAGGATTGCATCCTGTTCAAGCTTGCCTGAATCAGTGAAGAATTGGAACGATTGGTGACCGAGACAAATTACGGGGGTAACCCCCAAAATCAGGCATGGGAGGAGGGTCCGGCGGTGAAGCAAAGGCGAAGGCAGCGGTATTTTGCGGGGATTCTGGCGGTTAGCATGATGGCAGTGGGACTGGGGCGGGCACAAACGCAGGCGTCAGCGCCAGCGCAGTCTTCAACCCCAGCGCAGTCTGCAGCACAGTATCAGCCGAAGTTTGCGGGCGATCCGGCGCGCTCGGAGTCGGAAGCGCAGGCGCTCGGCTACATGCGTGTAGTGCTCCGGGCGCAGCATCAATACAAGAAACGGCATGACAAGTTCGCGGAGTCGCTGGATGCGCTGGCGGGAACCGGTTCTTTCACCAAGCGCATGGCGAACAGCACCGACCGCGGAGATTACACGGCCAGCTTCCGTTCCCATAAAGACGGTTTCATGCTCACCCTGACGCCCAAGCACATGGACAGCGAACACCGCTCGTTCTATGCGGAAGACGACGGGGTCATTCATGGGGACGATTCGAAGGCCGCGGACCTGGATTCGCCGAAAGTGCAGTGATCGGGACGAAACGCCTGCCGCACGAAGACGCGTGATCCAGTAGCCTGCGCGGCGACTTTGCTATGCTAGCGTGTGCGACGAATTCCTTCCAATGCCTGGTGGCTCGTCCTGCTATCCGCTGGGCTGCAGATCGTTATTTTCCCGCTTCCGAATCTCTACTGGTTCTCGTGGATCGCGGTGGCGCCGCTGGTCGTCGCGATCTTGCGGGGGCGCGTTCCAGAGAATCTGCATCTGGATGGGCATCGTCAGGCGCGTTTGCTGCCAGCCGCGCCGTGGCAGGGGTTCGTACTCGGCTACGTGTGCGGGATTCTCTGGTTTGCCGGGACATGCTATTGGGTGTTCGACACCCTGCACCGCTATGGCGGGCTGCCGATTCCGGCCGCTGCGCTGGTGCTGATCTTGTTCTGCATGTACGTCGGGCTCTATCACGGAATGTTCGGGCTGCTGCTGGCCTTGGCCGCCGGAACCGCGATTCCGGGAAAGCCGAATCCCGGAGCGACGATTGCCGGAGCCAAGGCAAAGCCAGCCGCATCGGCAGCAGCGATCCGGCGCGCGCTGGTGGCGGCTCCGTTTCTTTGGGTCGCGGTCGAGCTGGCGCGGACGCGGATTACCGCGTTTCCATGGGAGCTTCTGGGATACTCGCAGACGGGAAATTTCGCGCTCACGCGGATGGCCACACTTACCGGCGTCTACGGGATCTCGTTTGAAATCGCGCTCGTGAACAGCGTGTTCGCGGCGGCGTTTCTGGTCCCGCCCGAAGGAGCCAAGAACCGGCGGAAGTGGCTGCTGATAGCGGCGTGTGCGGCGGTGGCGATCCTGCAGGCGGGGCAGTGGTTGTCGCCTCCGCCGGCTGCGACCGACCACACCGCGCTTTTGGTGCAGCCGGATATTCCGATTCAGGCAGGCGAGATGTGGACGAAGGAATACTTTCAGAGCACGCTGCGGGACTTGACCGCGGTGAGTTTGCATCCCGCCGGAGAACATGCGGCTGGAGGAGACGCAGCGCAGCGGTACGACCTTATTGTGTGGCCCGAGTCGCCTTCGCCGTTCTACACGAACGATCCTCTGTTTCGAGATGCGGTGAGCGAACTGGCGAGACAGTCGGGAACCTGGGTGGTGGCGGGATCGATTGGAATCACGCCCGCCATGCACAGCGGAGGACAGAACTCGCAGGTTTTCAACTCCGCTGCCTTGGTCAGTCCGCAGGGCGAATGGGTGGGACGCTACGACAAAGTGCATCTTGTGCCCTTCGGCGAATATTTGCCGTTTCCGCAACTGTTCGCGTTCGCGGGAGGTCTGACCAAGGAAGTGGGAGAGTTTCAGCACGGTGCATCGCGAGCGCCCCTGGATGCCGGAGACGAGCGGCTCGGGATCTTTATCTGCTATGAATCGATCTTCCCCGACGAAGTGCGGCAGGGACCGCTGCAGGGCGCGCAGGTGCTGGTGAATATTTCGAACGACGGCTGGTATGGCGACAGCGGCGCCTGGAAGCAGCACCTGCAGCAGACGCAAATGCGGGCGATCGAAAATGCGCGCTGGCTGCTGGCGGCAACGAATACGGGAAAGACAGCATCGATCGATCCTTACGGACGGATCGCGGCGGCCACGGAGCGCAACCTTCGCACCGCACTGGCGGCGCGTTATGCGCTAAGTTCGGGAACCACCTTTTACACGCGGCATGGCGATTGGTTCGCGTATCTGTGTGCGATAATTTCAGCAGGCGCGGTGTTGGCGCGTTTCGTATTTCGCGATAGCGAGCGATAAGAACTCGGTCGTTAGTCGATGGTCGTTAGTCGTTAGCAAGAGCTCGCGAACGACGACGGCTAGCGACCAAAGAGCAGCCGAGTAAGACGAGCCGGGTGATGAGCAATGCTAGATGAACTGGAACAGCAATACACTTCTTTAAAGACCAAGGTTCACGACCTGCGGGAGTATCTTTGACGCGGGTAAGCTGCGCCAGCAGTTTGCCGAAATCGAAACGCAGGCGGCGGATCCCAATCTGTGGTCGAATCCTGATAAATCTCAGCAGGTGATGCGCGAACGCAAGCGCCTGGAAAGCTTGCTGTCGCTGGAAGGCGACCTGGCGCGGCGGTCCGACGATATCGCCACCTATTTTGATCTTGCTGGCGAAGGCGAGAACGTCGCCACCGACTTGCAGCGCGATTTGGATGCTCTCGGCGAACTGGTGGATCGAGTCGAAACCGAGACGCTGCTTTCGGGCCAGAACGACGTCCTGAATGCGATCATGACGATTCATCCCGGAGCGGGCGGCACCGAGTCGCAGGACTGGGCGGAGATGCTGCTGCGCATGTATCTGCGCTGGGCCGAGCGGCAGGGATTCAAGACCGAGATGTACGACTATCAGCCCGGAGAAGAAGCGGGAATCAAGTCCGCGACATTTTCGGTGATTGGCCAGTATGCGTTCGGCTATTTGACCAGCGAAATTGGCGTGCATCGACTGGTGCGGATTTCGCCCTTCGATCAGGCGAAGCGGCGGCATACGTCGTTTGCCAGCGTCTATGTTTCTCCCGAGATCGACGACAGCATCGAAGTCAACATCAAGCCGGATGATATTCGGGTTGACACTTACCGATCGAGCGGCAAGGGCGGGCAGCACGTGAATACGACCGATTCGGCGGTGCGGATCACGCACATCCCCACCGGCCTCGTGGCCAATTGCCAGAATGAGCGCTCGCAGCATAAGAACAAAGAGAAGGCGATGAGCATGCTGCGCTCGAAAATCTACGAATTCGAAATGGAGAAGAAACGCGAGGTCACGAAACAAATCGAGGATTCTAAACTGGATATTAACTTCGGTTCGCAGATCCGGTCGTATGTGCTGCAACCTTACCGCATGATCAAGGATCACCGCACGAAACTGGAGATCGGCGATGTGGATCGCGTGCTGGACGGCGATCTGCGGCCGCTGATGCAGGCGTATCTGCGGATGCGAAGAGGCGAGAAAAAAGCGTAGGCGTCCGGCAGGGAATAGGAGGAATGATGCTCGATCAAGAGAGTGAGGGGTGGCGAAAGAGCAGTGAATTGCGAAAGGCCGATGAGCTCTGGAACCCCAAGAGGTGGGTAGTTCTGATCATATTCTTGATGAGTTGGTGCGCGTGGTTTCTGCGCATCAGTCGGCACTGGGAGTTGTGGGACCGTTTCGCGGCGGTTGGGCTGCTTTCACTTTCTCCGATACCTTGCATCCTGATGTTCTTCAGGCGAGAGGCCTATCCGCCTTTAGCGGCGTTCCTCACATATATGCTTCTCGGTTTGGCGTTCGGGGTCGCCATCGGCCGTGGGTAGAACTCCCTGCGGCGGAGCGGGGCGTGGGGAAGAGGTAGGGGTCCTTCGACTCCGCCAAGCCATCGCTTCGCGAATGGCTTGGCTACGCTCAGGATGACATCGGTTTTAGGGTTGTGGCTCCATGAAAGCGAGAAAGAAGATTTTGCTAAAGCCGCCGAAACTTGGACCGCGACTGCAGCGGGCCTTCCGGTATGCCGCCGAGAAACATGCCGGACAGACGCGGAAGCAGACGGCGGTGCCTTATCTGTCGCATCTGATGGCGGTAGCGTCGCTGGTGTTGGAAGCGGGCGGCGACGAAGATCTGGCGATTGCGGCGCTGTTGCACGATGTGGTGGAAGATTGCGGCGGCATAGCGAGGCTGCGCGAAATCCGCAAGCAGTTTGGCTCGCGGGTGGCGAAGATCGTGGAGGGTTGCACGGATTCATTCGGCGAGCCGAAGCCGGAGTGGATCGAACGGAAGAAAGACTATCTGCGCGAAGTGAAGCACGCCGACGCCGAGACGCGGCTGGTGTCGGCGTCGGACAAACTGCATAACGTCCGCACCATCCTGGCGGATTACCGGCAGGATGGGGAAGCGATCTGGAAGCGGTTCTCGGGAAAGAGGGAAGGCACGCTCTGGTACTATCGCGCCTTGAACGACGAATATCGGCGGCGGAGTCCGAACCGCAGTACGCGCGAGCTCGAGATTGCAGTCGCAGAGTTGGAGCGGGCGGTGGGCACGAGCCTGCGGTCATCATCATCAAAAGAACTTTCGAAAAAGTTCAGGAAAAAGTTTTCGAAGAAGTTTACGAAGAAGAAAGCCGCGGCCAGTTCCGGGAGATAAACCATGCCCCGAATGCTTGATCTGATACGCAATTCGCAGGTTCCGTCGAACCTGATGCAATCGGCGGCGCGCGGAGCCCTTTCCGTGCCGCCCGAAGAGACGATTGAGATCCTGGTCTATCTGGCGCTGCATAACAAATTGTTTAGCGAGCAGGCGCGACTGACGCTGGCCGGTTGGGATGAAAAGGCCAGCCTGGCTGCAGCTACCAATCCTAAGACCAGCCCCGAGGTGCTGGGATATTTTGTTTCTCTAGAGAATCTGAGGACTTGTCTGGTGCCGGCACTGGCGGAAAATCCGTCGGTGGGCGAAGAGGCGCTGGATGCGATTGCGGTGTCGGGATCGCGCTCGGTGGTAGAAGCCTTGTTGGCGAGCCCGCGCATGATGAGTTCTCCGCGTCTCTTGCAGGCCTTGCAGTCGAATGCCAACCTGCGGCCAAATGAGCTCGCCGACGTGGAAAGGAAGCTGGCTGCTTTCGGAACCAGTCCGGCAGCAGAGGCAGCCGGAACCGACGCGGATGCGCCGGACGAAGTGATCGAAAGCACAGTCGCAAAGTATCTGGAAGAGAACGCGGCCGAACTGGCCGCCGAAAAGGACAAGCCGTTCCAACCCATAGGAATGGTGCACGAAGAGACGAGCGTAGAGACGGCGAGTGCAGGCGCTGAGGCAGCCAAAATCGCAGCGGAGAAATTGGCGACGGCCGCAGCGGGAAAATCGGCTGCAGCGTTAGCCGCTATTCATGCCAAGAAGCATCCGCCTGCCGGTCATGAAGAAAGGCGCGACAGCACGTTGCAGAAGATCGCCAAGCTCGACATCAGGGGCCGGGTCGCGCTGGCGATGCGCGGCAGCAAGGAGGAGCGGTCGATTCTGGTTCGCGACGGCACCAAACTGGTGGCGCTGGCAGTGCTTGAATCCCCAAAAGTTTCGGATGGCGAAGTGGAAGGCTTCGCGCAGCAGAAGAATGTGCTGGAGTCGCTGCTGCGCGCGATCCCTATGAAACGGCGGTTTGCGAAGAATTATGCCATCATGCGGAACCTGGTCTACAACCCGCGAACGCCGCTCGATCTCTCGCTGGGATTGATGAAGGGCCTGCTGATTCACGACCTGAAGAATCTGTCCGGCAACAAAGAGGTTTCGGACACGATACGCAAGCTGG
>CAVRNL010000004.1:0-10891 GCA_963722485.1 uncultured Acidobacteriaceae bacterium | reverse complement strand
TGGGCTGGCGCCGTTGCTTATCGACGTACGCCTTGATCACCTGGGTCGCCAAACGCGCCGCCAGTTTGCCGTGCTCGCCGCCTTCGAACAGCACACACACAATGATGTCGGGGTTGCGCCGGGGCGTGAATCCAACAAACCATCCGTTCTGCGCGAAATCCGCGTTGTTCTGATGCTTCGCGCGCAAGGCGAGCGAAACGATCTGCGCGATCCGGTCTTGCCGGCGATGTCGATTCCCGGAATGTGCGCCGAGGGAGCCGTGCCTTCCGGCAACAGAACCCGGCTCAACGCATCGGTGATCAAGTTCCATCCCTCCGGGTCAATCGGAATGCTTTTTACTTCGGTATAGTGCGTGGTCTCAACGAATCCCGGCGGCAGGTTCGTCGGATTGATCACATGCGGCACCACCATGCGGCCACCCATCGAAATGGCGCCCACCGCGCGCATCAGTTGCACGGGAGTGATCGCAATCGCACCCTGGCCGATACCCACCGAAATCGTTTCGCCGGCAAACCACTTCTGCTTGAAATTTCGGATCTTCCATTCTTCCGATGGCATCACGCCGGTCACCTCGTTGGGCAGATCGATGCCTGTTTTCTGCCCCAATCCAAAAGCGGTCGCGTATTTTGCAATGCGATCGATGCCCAATTTTTCCGCCAGCGTGTAGAAGAAAACATCGCAGGACTGGTAAATCGCTTTAGGGATATCGACCCCGCCGTGGCCGCTTTTCACCCAGCATCCAAAACGCCGGCCATAGAACGTCGCGCCCCCGGTGCAGTTTACGTGGAGGGTCTGGGCAATCCCTTCCTGCCATCCGGCGGTAGCCATGATGATTTTAAACGTCGAGCCGGGCGCGAGCTGCGCCTGAATCGCTTTGTTCAGCAGTGGCTTGTCGGGATCGTCGATCAGTTTGTTCCACTCGTCTCGTGAAATCTTCACCGCAAAATCGTTGGGATCGAAAGTCGGGCGGCTCACCATCGCCAGAATTTCGCCGGTGTGCGGATCCATGGCCACGATCGCGCCGTTCTTCCCTTCGATCGCCTCTTCCGCCGCGATCTGCAAATCCAGATCCAGTGTCAGCTTTAGCTGTTTGCCCGGCTCCGCGGGAGTTTCGTCCAGCCGCCCGACTTCGCGTCCGTGGCTATTTACAATCGCCCGCCGCAATCCGTTCTTGCCCATCAAAATGCTGTTGTACTGTTTCTCCACTCCACTCTGCCCACCACGTCGCCAGGATTGTAGAGCTCGAACTGCGGCTGGTTGAGCATGTCCTCGGTCACTTCGCCGACGTAGCCGATCAGATGCGCCATGAATCCGTTGCGCGGATAAAGCCGCCGGTGCGCCATGATGGTTTCCAGTTCCGGCAATTCGTTCTTGTGCGCTTCGATGAACGCCAGTTCGTCGGGCGTGATGTCTTCCTTCAGAAAAATCGGCTGGTACTGCGGCATCCACGATGAGCGCTTGATGCGCAGCCGCACTTCGTCGGCGTTCAGGTGCAATCCCTTGGCGATGGCGTCCGCGTCCGCATTCAGATCGCGCGAAGAATCGCGCAGCAGCAGCGCCGAAAACGAAGGATAGTTATCGACGATGATGCGGCCTTCGCGATCCAGAATCTTGCCGCGCGGCGCCAGAATCGGCACATTGCGGACGCGGTTCTTCTCCGCCAGCAACGCATACTCGTCGCTATGCATCACCTGCAGCCGCCACAGCCCGTACGCCAGCAGCAGAAAAATGAACAGCACGACGTACTGCACCGCGGTAGCCGCGCGACGGGAACTTTTTCTTCGTGGCCGAACATCAATCCTCGGTTCCTGTAATCCTCGAGTTCTTGCAGCGCGGCATCGGCGCTACTGCCTGAATCGAAATCCGCGATTGCGATGGGCCTGGAAAGCTACTGGAAATGTTAACTACATTCTAACCCGCGGAATGTCGTGACCGAAACGGAACTGAAAACGAAAGTTTTCTAGAGCGCGTTTCATAAATCGGCTTTGGGTAGGGCACGGCTTCACAGCCTGCGGGAAAACTCGATTTTGCAGTTGATTTTGGTCGGCGCGGCGGTTCACCGCTGCGGTCAGTAGAATTGTTTTGAATCCGGCTCTAGCCGCCGAGGGCGCACCTTCTGCGAGCCAATCGGTGGGTCATGTCCAACCGTGGATTGAATTGGGCGCCCTCCGCGGGCAACAATACCAGCAGGACTTACGTCTAACTTACTCCCAGCTAAGGAATGCAATGCGGATTCGCAGTTTCATCGTCGCCTACGTGCTGGTGCTCGCCATTCTGCTGTTTGCCGACCGGCGCCCCAGTTCCACGCAGCAGGATCGCTATTCGCGCGTAGTCGACCTCACCGATGGGCAAACCGCGACGACGCCACATGTCACAGCCGCGGAATCCAGAACGCGCATCATTGCTCCCGCCGCGCTCATTCCCGGAACTTGGGCCGCTGGCCAGATTCCCCCCGAGCGTCTAGTGGCTCCGCTGGTGGTGATGGATTTGAACGCAGCCGGCGCCGCAGTCGAGGGCAACCCGCAGATTTCTCTCGACGATATTGCCGAGTGGGAATCGCACCACGGCATGATTCCGCAAGGAGCGGTCGTCGCCATCCGCCGCACCGGCGCATGCAACGATCTGCCCACAGACACTCTGTCAACCAATGCTCAGTCAAGCACGCCGTTTCCCATCGCCCGCGACGCCGTCGAGTTCCTCACCGTCGCTCGCTACACGATCGGCTTTGCCGTTGAGACGCACGTGGATTTGACCTCCGACCAAGCGCTGGCGCGGCACCTTGCTCTTCACGGAAGCTATGTGGTGGAAGGGACGGCGCGCCTAACTTCGCTGCCCGCGAGCGGCTCGCTCATCGTCGTCGCCCCGGAGAAGAACAAGAAAACGGGCGAGGCTCCCGTCCGTATTCTCGCCATGGTGCGCTAAACCATGGTGCGCTAAACCCTGGTTGGTGGAGTGACGGGCGTCCCGCCCGTCTGGCACTCCGGCAGCAAGAGTCGACACCGTGGCGCAAATCAGTCCTTACTATTTTCCCGCACCGCTGTTCGCTCCAACATCATCTACTCTACGGAGGCGATTCCAATGTCCGACCCGCGTTATCCGATCGGAAAATTTTCCTACGATGGCCCGCTCACGGCAGAACAAAAGCAGCAGTACTTGACCGATGTCGAGCAAACGCCCGCCCGTTTGCGCGCCGCCCTTCACGGACTCTCCGACGAGCAATTGGACACTCCTTACCGCGATGGCGGCTGGACGCTGCGCCAGGTGGCCCATCACGTCCCCGACAGCCACATGAACGCTTATATTCGCTTCAAATTGGCGCTTACCGAAAACGACCCCACCATCAAGCCGTATCTGGAAAATCTCTGGGCCGAGTTGCCCGAGGCCAAGCATGCCCCGATTGAAGTGTCGCTGGCCTTGCTCGATTCCCTCCACCAGCGCTGGATGCTGACGCTCCGCAAGTTGACCGACGCGGAATGGAAGCGCACTTTCCGCCATCCTGAACTGGGACCCATGTCGCTCGAAAAAACTCTCGCACTCTACTCCTGGCACGGACGCCATCACGTGGCCCATGTCACAAGCTTGCGCGAGAAGATGGGATGGTAGAAAACGCTGCGAGCTTCGAGCCGCGAGCTACGAGCTACGAGCAGGCACGTAAGCCGTGAAACGCATGGGTCGCTCGAAGCTCGCAGCTCGTGGCTCGCCGCCGTTTCTACGGCAGTCCCGCCTTCCACGCCAGATAACTCGCCGCCTCGCGCATCACCGCCTCGAAGCGCTCCCACAGCGGGAGCGGACGCGACTGTGGCCGGGGTGCCAACTCCACTTGCACGCCTTCGTGCTCCAGTAACGCCCGAATGCGAAATACATGGTAGGCGTCGCTGACCGCAATGCAGCTCCTCATGCCATTCGCGCGCATGATGTTGGCCACTCGCGCCGCCGACTGCGCCGTGTCCGAGCCTTGCGTCTCCGCGATCAGAGCCTGCTCCGGGACGCCGCGCCGCAGAAGATAGTCTCTGCCCACGCCGCCCTCGCTGAAATCCGGATCCTGCGCCGCGCCCCCGGTCGTGATCACCACCGGCGCCATTCCTTTCTGAAACAATTCGTAACCGTGGTCCAGCCGCGCCCGGTACACCGGCGAAGGATGGCCCGCATACTCGGCCGCTCCGAATATGGCAATCACGTCCGCTTTTTCCGCGGGAGCCTCGGCGGCGGCGCGCACGATGCGCAACCCGGTAATCCCGAAAAATAACGACAGCGCTCCCACCACCGCCAGCAAAAACAGCAGCCAGGAACGCATCCATAAGGATTTTCTTGGGGCAGATCGATTGGTATCTTCGGACATCTTAAATGTAGACCAGGGTTTCAGGGTTGCAATCGTCAGGTCGCTAAATCGTCAGGTCGCTAAAGGGATGCTCCGATCTTCCTTGAAACCTTGAAACCTGCCTTAAGATAATGCTTCGACAATATCCTTCGCGGGAATCGCGCCATCGCGCAGAATCTGCCAGGTCCCGTCTGCTCGGAAGTGCACGATCGTCGACGAAATTGTCCGCGGAGAGGGGCCGCCGTCCACGATCAGCGAGATGCGGTCCTGCAACTGCTCCCTAACTTCCTCTGCGGTCGTGCATTCCGCGGCGCCGCTCAGGTTGGCGGAAGTTGCCGTGATCGGAATTCTCGCCGCCCGCACCACCGCTAGCGCAATCTCGGCTGCGGGCACGCGCAGCGCCACGTTCCCCGTATTTGCCGTTACCTTAAGCGGCAGATGCGACGCTGCCGGCACAATCATGGTCAGCGGCCCCGGCCAAAAACGCCGCGCCAGCAGTTGAAAATCATCCGGCAGGGGACGCGCAAACTCTTCCGCCTGGTCCACGTTTTCGATCAGCAGCGAAAGCGGCTTGTGCCGTAGCCGCGATTTGATCTCATAGACGCGCTCCACCGCGCGCAGGTTGAACGGATCCGCTGCCAGACCATAGAATGTGTCGGTCGGCATTCCCAGTACCTGTCCGGCCTGAATCTGTTCGGCAGCATATTTGATCAGCGAAGCTTCGGGCGTTTCGGCATCAATTTTCAGGATTTCCGCGAGCACTCTAGTCCCTTCCCGACCGTCGGCACAAACGTTGTCGGATAGACATTGGCGAACTAAACATTGTCCAACTAAACATTGAAATGTACCATACCACGAGCCTCGGCCGAAGCCCGGCTGGACATTCGTATTATCCTGAGCCTGAGTCCAGGATCTTGAACCAACCCATGAAGCAAGACGCGAAGGCCGTGCGAACTCGCAATCTGACGGATCGTTTGCGCCCCGTCGCCGGCCGCCACAACCAGCGGCTGAAAGAGTTGCGGCTCGCATTCCGCCGCGCCGAACTGACGGCCCAGGGCGAGTGTGCCATCGAAGGCATCAAGCTGATCGAAGAAGCATTACGCAGCGGCCTGCATCTGGAGAGCGTATTCTTCAGCGAATCGGCCCGTCCTCTTGCCGGGAAACTTCTGCCCCAGATCAATGCCCGAACCGAAACGCTCGTCTTGCCCAACGCGCTCTTCAACTCGATCGTGCCCAGTGACGCGCCCCAGGGC
The DNA here is from genome assembly GCA_963722485.1 of uncultured Acidobacteriaceae bacterium. Taxonomy (GTDB): domain Bacteria; phylum Acidobacteriota; class Terriglobia; order Terriglobales; family Acidobacteriaceae; genus Acidiflorens. Next base: position 5,320 of record CAVRNL010000004.1, on the reverse strand, counting down.
GTGGCGGCTCTGCTCAAGCCGCCGGCTTTCTCTTCCGCTCAACTGCTCGACCGCTCCGGCAACGGACCGTTGGTGGCAGCCGCCGGATTACAGGACCCCGGCAATCTGGGCACGATTTTGCGTTCCGCCGAAGCCTTTGGCGCTGCCGGAATTTTTCTGACGGAGGGAACCGTCAGTCCTTACAACTCGAAAGTTCTGCGCGGTTCGGCAGGATCGACCTTCCGCTTGCCATGGCTGCGAATCCCTTCCGCGGAACTGATCCCGCTTCTTCGCGCGCATGGCGTTCGCCTCCTGGCGACTTCGTCGCACCAGGGAACTCCGCTGCCCCAGATCTCATGGACCTTACCGCTCGCGATCTTTATCGGCAACGAAGGCGCCGGCCTGTCCCGTGAACTAATAAGCCAAATGGACGAAACCGTGGCGATCCCGCAATCCGCGCAAGTCGAGTCGCTCAACGCCGGAGTCGCCGCCAGCATCGTGCTGTACGAAGCCGCGAGAAATCGAAAGAGAATTTTGTAATGTGGTAATCGGGTAATTTTGTAATTTGAAAACCCAAAATCACGGGGCGTTGGATTGGTTTCAAATTACAAAATTACCCGATTACAAAATTACAAAATGTTCTCTGTGGTGAAATTATCCTGTGAATTTATTCAGCCCAACCCGCCGGAAGACTCTAGCTCGCAGGGCGCGCGCCCGCTCGCCGATCGCATGCGTCCGCGCACGCTCGATGAATTCGTCGGGCAAGAGCATCTGGTCGGGCCGGGCAAGCCGCTGCGCGTGCAGATCGAGCGCGACGATCCCACCTCGATGATTTTCTGGGGCCCTCCGGGTACGGGCAAGACCACCCTCGCCAAGATCATTGCCCGCATCACCAAGGCCGACTTCATCGAATTTTCCGCGGTGCTCGCCGGCATCAAGGAAATCAAGCAGGTGATGAGCGATGCCGACCGCGCCCGCCAGTACGGAACGCGCACCATCGTCTTTGTCGACGAAATCCACCGCTTCAACAAAGCGCAGCAGGACGCTTTCCTCCCGCACGTGGAGAAGGGAAGCATTCGCTTGATCGGCGCCACCACCGAAAATCCTTCCTTCGAAATCAACTCCGCGCTGCTTTCACGCTGCCGCGTCTATGTGCTGAATCCGTTGAGCGAAGATCAGATTGTCGTTCTTCTGCAACGCGCCCTCAGCGATACCGAGCGCGGCCTTGGCGAGATGCATCTGGAAGCGTCTGATAACGCCCTCCGCAAAATCGCCGCCTATTCCAGCGGAGACGCCCGGGCCGCCTACAACGTTCTCGAAGTGGCCGCCTCGCTAACCGTAGAGACGCGGCTAGCCGCGTCTCCCGCCGCAACCATCACGATCACTGAAGCGACCATCCAGGAAGCCCTCCAGAAGCGGGTTCTGCTCTACGACAAAAACGGCGAAGAGCATTACAACATCATCTCGGCGCTGCACAAATCGGTGCGCAACAGCGATCCCGACGCCGCCCTCTATTGGCTCGCGCGTATGCTCGAAGCCGGAGAAGATCCGCTTTACATTGCTCGCCGCGTAGTACGCATGGCGGTCGAAGACATCGGCCTCGCCGAACCGACCGCGCTCGCCTTGTGCATGGCCGCTCGCGACGCCGTCGATTTCATCGGCATGCCCGAAGGCAATCTCGCCCTCGCGCAAGCCATTGTGTATCTCTCGGTCGCTCCAAAATCGAACGCGCTTTACGCCGCCTACGGAGCGGTCCAGCAGGACGTGGAGCAAACCGCCGCCGAACCCGTCCCACTGCATCTGCGCAACGCCCCCACCAGCCTGATGAAAGGCCTCGGCTACGGCAAGGACTATCAATACGCCCACGACACGGAAAACAAAGTCGCCGACATGCAGTGTCTGCCCGACAGTCTGCGCGATCGCGTCTACTATCGCCCAACGAATGAGGGAGTGGAAAAGCGGATTCGCGAACGCCTGGAAGAAATCAAACGGCTCAAACAGCCGGCGTCCAGCCGCACATCAGGTCCAGCAAAAAACCGAACAAAAAGAGAATCTGAACCCTGATTCCTGCAATCTGATAAGCAGTTGCAATCGACCGGCAGGAGGGTTTCGTCATGGCCACTAGCCCGCTCATGGATTTCGGCTTGTCCGCCCAGCCAATGCCCGAAACGTCCGCTCACAGGATCGCCGAACTGGTGCGCATGCAGAAATTCGCGCAACGGATCACCTCCACTCTCGACCTGGAAGAACTCGTTCCGCGAATCGTCGACGAAGTTGCCGCATCGCTCGGCTGCGTCGAAATCAACCTCTACCTGCGCGACCGGGAGCAATCCGGATTCGTACTGGCCGGAGTTCGCGGCTGCTCCGTTTACGGCAAGGGCCATCACCTCAAGCCAGGCGCCGGAATGGTGGGACACGTCGCGGCCACGGGCAAAATGCACTATGCACCCGACGTCACTCGCGACCCTTACTACGTGGCCTGCGAGCCCGATACGCGCTCCGAAGTTGCCATCCCGCTGCGGCGCGAGGGTGAGTTGGTCGGAATTTTCACTGCTTCCCATTGCGAGTTAAATGCCTTCTGCTCAGACCAGCTAAGGCTGCTGCAAGGATTGTGCGATCACGTCGCCGTAGCGGTACACAACGCGCGGCGCTTTGGCGATGAGCGCGAACAACGCAAGCGCATGAGCCGCGAGGCCGAAGAAGCTCGCTCCATTCAGCAGGCTCTGTTGCCTCGCAGCTCGCCTCTGATCCCGGGGTTCTCTGTGTCCGGGCTTTCGATCCCGGCGGGCTCGGTCGGCGGCGACTGGTATGACTTCATTCCGCTGCGTGACGGACGCTGGGGTCTGGTTCTTGCCGATGTTTCCGGCAAGGGCACGGCGGCGGCGCTGCTCATGTCCGCCACCCGCGGCATGTTGCGCTCACTGGCGCAAACTGGTTCTGGACCCGGCGAGGTACTGACGCGCCTCAACAATATGATGATCGAGGATTTCCCCAGCGGGCGATTCGTCACCATGGTGTATGCCGAACTCGACCCGGCCAGCCGCATTCTGCGGATCGCGAACGCCGGCCATCTGTCGCCGCTGCTGGTCGAGCCTTCTGGCTACCGCTGGATCAATCACGAGCACGGTTTGCCGCTCGGAATTTCAGCCAGCAAATTTTCCGAGACGGCAGTGACGCTCGGCGAGCATTCCCGCGCCGCGTTTTATTCCGATGGAATCACTGAGGCTGAAGTCGAACTTGGCGAGGAATACGGCGCGGAGCGCCTTCTTGCCCAGATGCAATCGCCAGACGTCACTGTCGATGGTCTGCTCGCGGATGTCAGAAAATTCACCAACGGAACGGGCCTGCGCGACGATGCCACGGTGATCCTGGTGAGCGCGCGGGGAACGGAATCGGCGTCCAACATGAACGCCTAAGCTGTATTAGTTTTAACTTGACTTTGCGAACAGGGCTGGCAAGACTTCACTTATCGGACACAGACTGGTATCCAATTGCGGGATTTTGAGCGTAATCGCGATATAACGCCAACCACCTGTGGGCAACCTGCCGAAATCAAATACCACAGCGGGAAGCCAATCGGCCTGTAGGCCATTGCCCTGCGTTGACTTGCCTTTCGTTCAGGCTTACGATTCGCCGTGACGGTGAGGGGAAGGAGCATCTTCTCCATGGCAAGCCAATCCGCCACTACCGCATCGTCGAAATTACCCAGTTCCCAAGTACAAACCAAATTCATGGAGGATGATTTATGAAGAATCTATTCTTTGCTGGACTATTGGCGTTGTTATTGGTACCGGTGGGGGCGATGGCGCAGAGCCCTTTCGACGGTACGTGGAAATGGGATCCAAGCAGCGTTCAGTGGCCCGCGAAACCCGATGTGATATTGCTGCAGAATGGGATGTACGAGTGCAAGACCTGCGTGCCGCCGATCAATGTTAAAGCCGATGGGACAGACCAGAAAGTGACGGGGGATCCCTACAGCGACACTCTGTGTGTAAAGGTTATCGACGACCACAACGTCGAGAGTACGAGCAAGAAAAATGGCAAGGTAGTCGGAGCCGCAAAAATGTCGGTCTCATCTGACGGAGACGCCCTGACGGTCAATTGGACTGACAGCGGGGAACCGAGTGGAGGAACGCAAACTGGCACATACACACAAAAGCGCGTCGCCAAAGGGCCAGCCGGTGGAAACCTGATCTCCGGTTCGTGGCACACCGATAAATGGAATGCTTCCGCAGAGGCGCTCACTTGGACCTACAAGATGAATGGAAATGAACTGGCCATGACGAGCCCCATGGGCCAATCCTATAACGCCAAACTGGACGGGACGGACACACCCTTCAAGGGCGATCCCGGGGTCACCAGCATCTCTGTGAAAATGCTCGGCAAGGACACGCTGGAGGAAACCCGCAAGCGCGATGGCAAGGTCATCTACATCTTCAAACAGACAGTTTCGGCCGATGGCAAGACCATGAAGTGGATTTTCGACGACAAGCTGCAAGGAACAACGATGAAGGGCTCCGCGCAGAAACAGTAAGCTGTCGTGATTCGAAAGCGGGCCCGGCTCAGCGCCGGGCCTTTTGGCAATGAACGGAACCGGTAATTGACGTAACCAGGGTTATCGTAAGTGTGCGCCGTTTGGTCAGTCATTACGCTCAAAACCCCTGCTACGGCCTGACGGTAGCGACCCCATCCGACAGCGTGGTGTGCAAGGTCAAGTAGTGGCCATTCGCCTAAGAGGGTTGTTACCCGAATCTTGCCCGGTGCTCTTTCAAAACGCAGCGGTCCATCACCACAAAGATTCCGGCCTGTCGCGCCTTCTCTGCCGCGCGCTCGTTGATCACGCCTTCCTGCAGCCAGATCGCCGGAATCTTCAACTGGATTGCCTGCTCCACGATCTCATCCACGTACTCCGCCCGCCGGAACACATCCACCAGATCGATCTTCGCCCGCGCTTCGAGCGGCACTTCCAACAACGACGGATACGACTTTTCCCCGAGCGCCTCCGCAATTTGCGGATTCACCGGGATAATTTTGTATCCCGCCGCCTGCATGTATGCGGAAACGCCGTGACTTGGCCGCATCGGACTATCAGACAATCCAACCACGGCAATCGTCTTCGCCCGCGATAACAGTTCGTAAATAGGATCGGATTGCGTCAAATTGAATGCCTAATTCCCGTGGAAACGGATATTGCCGCGTCTGCGTGCGCGTCGCTTTGTCGTTTCTCGAGAGACGGACAACCCCCATCTCAATACGAATCGCGAACGACCAACGACGAACGACCAGCGACTCTTCTTTCAGCCTTTCTTTTCCACCTTCTGCTTAAACATCCGCAGCGCCA
>CAVRNL010000003.1:0-17873 GCA_963722485.1 uncultured Acidobacteriaceae bacterium | reverse complement strand
TCTCCTCTTTCACGATGCGCTCGACCGAATCGATGGAGGCAAGCGACGCGGCGTACATGCGGCGCGTAAGCTCTCGTCCATACATCGAGATGAGTTTGTTGACGCCGAGCTTCAGTCCGGTGAGCACCATGCCGCCGTTGCGCGAACTCGCGCCCCAGCCGATGGTTTCCGATTCGAGCACCACTACTCTCGCACCGCGTTTGGCCAGCGCGAGCGCGGCAGAGAGGCCCGTGAATCCGGCGCCGATAATGGCAACGTCAGCGCTCTGCGGCAACGACTGCGCCGGCGAACTTGGCATCTGAACGGTTGTGAGCCAGTAGTTGAGTTCCTGCGGCATGTCGATGCAGAGGTCGCTCAGAATCTTCCCGGTTTTATCGAACCTTAGGAAAACGCGGCGGCAAAGGCAACCCTAGCCAACACCACGACCGCAAACCAGCCGAAGACTACGGCAAACGCGGTTCCACGTTTCACCTTGCTGATGCAAGTGATGCCGATGGCCGTCAGAACCAATGTCCAGATGGTAACGACATCCAACGGTGTCAGCAGGGCGCGCAGTACGGCGGAGCCGCTCGGATCGATGAAATATCCGGGATTAGTAGCCACCGGGTTTTCAATGTTAAATCCATCTCCGCTGACTCCCGCCAGAATCGAAACGACTGCCAGCAACGCCCGCAGCAACTCCGGCAGTCGCGTATAGACAATCAGAGCAAACAGGGCTTTGAATTTCACGTCGGCGCTCGCGCCAAACTTGAGGGTCGCAAATAGAACCCCGGCGAATATTGCGTACACGATGAGCGCAAACGCGGGAACCGCGTAGGAGATTATTCTTGTGATCGTGACCTGTTGCGCCATGACTCTTTCCCGTTGATCGGCAGGTAAGCGGTCAATGCGCTCGGCCTGCTTCGGTCGCAACTGGATCTGATTATCCACCACCTTGCGAAAACCGACCTTCTGATCGACCACGTAAATAAACATTGCCGAAACGACCGCGATGATCAGGAATGGCACCCACCAACTGGCGCTCCTTCGCAGGTCGGTGAAGGTCTTGCTGGGCGCAAAAAAAGTGTTGACGAGGCGTTGCCCCTCAGACAAGGGCACTGGTTCCTGCGTAGGCTGCGATGGTACCCGCGATAGCTGCGGTGGCACGGAAGGGTTGGTCGCCATAGGTTTCTCCCCGAACAGGAAGAGATTGTAATTTCCTTCCCCCGGAAGGACAACAGCGAAGCCGGCGAATATTATGATGCCGCCATCTCCGGCGTTGCCGCCAGCAGTTTTCGCGTGTATGCATGCCGCGGCTGGATTGTGATCTGCTCCGTGCTTCCGATCTCAACGATCTTGCCCCCATACATCACCGCAATGCGGGTCGAGAGGTAGCGAACCACTGGCATGGAATGCGAGATAAACAAGTAAGTGAGCCCGAAATCGCGCTGCAGTTGCTGCAGAAGATTCACGATCTGCGCGCCGACGCTGACGTCGAGAGCTGAAACCGGTTCATCGGCAACAATGAACTTCGGCCGCAAGGCAAGAGCGCGCGCAATGCCGATGCGCTGCCGCTGTCCGCCGGAAAACTCGTGCGCATAACAGGGCATAGCGGATTCATCCATTCCCACGGCACGTAAAAGCTCTCGCACGCGCTGTCGGCGAGCATCGCGGCTGAGGCTTCCGTGGATGATCTTCAGATCAACGCTCTTCCGATCGACGCTGTTCGGAGCAACGATCTTCTGGTGAAGCGTCTTGCGATGAAGAACGAGGGGCTCGGCGATCACGTCCTCTACGCGGTAGCGCGGGTCCAGCGAACCGAACGGGTCCTGAAAGATGATCTGCATGTCGCGGCGAACACGGCGCAATTCGTAGCCGTTCGCTTTCTGCAGATCGACACCATCGAAAAGCACGGTGCCTGAGGTCGGCTCGATGAGGCGGAGAATGAGCCGTCCCAGAGTGCTCTTGCCGGAGCCGGATTCGCCCACCAATCCGAGCGTCTCGCCCTCGTGGATATCGAGCGAAACATCGTCCACGGCGCGAACTTCGCCCGAGCGGCGCCCGCCGAACGGAGATTCGGCAAGATCGAAAACCTTGGTCAGGTTGTGGACTTCAAGCAAAGGCACGGGAAGAGAGTATCAGCGAATGTAGATCGGCGTCAGCCTCGGTTGCCTTGTCCTTTAGCCAGCCGCGGCCAGGCAATTTGAACCGCAATAGCGATGATGAGTGTCAGCAGAAAGGCTGCCATTTGGGGATGGGCGGGCCAAATCCTCGCCGCCAAACCGAACTCCCAAGCCGAAAAACCGGCCGCAGTCGCAATCAGACTCGCGATCAATGAGATTTTCAGAGTTTCCATAATCCATCCTCAAAAGGACTTTATACGCCAAGGGCCCGAGTTTCGTTCCATCTAAGTTCGCCCCATTTCCTAACCCGCGATCATCGGCACAGCCACCAGAGCGGCCACCATGCCGAGGGTGCGCGCGCGGCTGAAGTGCTCGTGCAGAAAGATGCGGGCAAGCACAACCGTAACGGCGGGATAGAGCGAGCTGAGCACGACCGCGTCGTCCAGGCGCCCGATTTGAGACGCGCGAATGAATACGGTGCTGCCGGTGATATCGAGGATCCCCGCAACCACGGCAATGCCGAGAACCGGCGGGGGTACCGCCCGGAGGTACCTTCCGAACAGAACAATCGTTGCCGCGACCAGGAAGGAAGCGGAGCGCGAACAGGCGGCGACCCACAATGCCGAGGCGTTGCCCGCATGGTGGATGCAAAGGTAAAAGCCGGCGAAGCCGATTCCGGCCAGCACGGCCATGCCTAACCCGTGGGGACGGCCAGTGCCGGCTTCGGTCCGCGAGATGAGCCAGACGCCGATTCCAGCCAGAATAAAACCGAGCACGTGCCGATATCCTGGGAACCCCTCAGCGAAGGCGGTTACGATGGTGGGAATCGCGGCGCCCAGAACGGCGGCCACCGGCGCAACCAGTCCCATATTTCCGCTGGCCAATGCACGATAAAACAAGGCCAGAGCGAGGCCCCCAACCGATCCCGCGATCAGCGACCAACCCAGGCTCGAGGCCCCTGGAAATGCCGCGTGGGTCACGAGTGCCAGAGCACCGACCACGATAAAGCCGCTGATGTGTACGATGGCCGTAAACAGAAACGCGTTTGCGCGCCGCGCTCCCACCCCACCTAAGAAATCACTCGCGCCCCAGCCCCCGACCGCAGTCAGACTATAAGCAGCAGGAATGTATTGGGACGTCATTGCCATGGGATTTTGAGATTAACACGGCGAGAAAAAATCCGAGCGAATCCAGTCCCGGAGGGACGATCGAGCATAGCCCAGCGCTTCAGCGCCGGGAAACCTGGAAGATACTGATTCAAGTCCCGGAGGGACGGCCCAGCTCTCACGCACACTCAGCCGCCCGACGTAGACCGCAGCCACTACGCCGTAACCGCCTCTGGCTGCGCTCTTTCGGCCAGCAACTGCCGCAGCACGTACTGAAGTATCCCTCCGTTGGCGTAGTAGAGCGCTTCCTGCGGAGTGTCGATGCGAACGATAGCTTGGAACTCCGCCTTCTTCCCACCCTTTACGCGCACCGCAATTTTGCGGCCGGAAGAAAATTTCTCGACCACATCGCGAATTCCCGCGATCTCGAAAACTTCTTCTCCGGTCAACTTCAGCGTCTCCGCATTTTCTCCCGGCAAAAACTGCAGCGGCAGAATGCCCATGCCGACAAGGTTGGAGCGGTGAATACGCTCGTAACTCTCCGCAATCACAGCGCGAACGCCGAGCAGACGCGGTCCCTTGGCCGCCCAGTCGCGCGAACTCCCGGAACCATATTCCTTGCCCGCAAGAATCACGAGCGGCACTTTTTCGGCATGATATTTTTCCGATGCGTCGAAAATCGACATCTCCGCGCCATCGGGCAGATGGCGGGTAAATCCACCCTCAGTGTTCACCATCTTGTTGCGCAGTCGGACGTTGGCGAACGTGCCGCGCACCATCACTTCGTGATTGCCGCGACGCGATCCGTAAGAATTGAAATCCGCCGGTTGCACGCCGTGAGCGATGAGGTATTTTCCGGCGGGTCCATCTTTCTTAATGGAACCGGCTGGCGAAATATGGTCCGTAGTAACGCTGTCGCCAAGCATGGCCAGCACGCGCGCGCCTCTGATGTCCTCAACGGCGGATGGTTTCAGCGCCATGTCATCGAAGTAAGGCGCCTGCCGGATGTAAGTCGAATCGCTTTCCCACTAGTAAGTCTCGCCTTTCGGAACCGGCAGCCCGCGCCAGCGCTCGTCTCCCGAGTACACCTGCGCATAGCTCTTGCGAAACATCTCAGACGTAATCGCGCTCGCCATCGCCTGCTCGACTTCCTGCTGCGAAGGCCAGATGTCGGCCAGGTAGACGGGCTTGCCGTCTTTGCCTTTCCGACGGGATCCTTGCGCAGATCAACGTCAATGCGCCCCGCGAGCGCGAAGGCCACCACCAGCGGCGGCGACATCAGGTAGTTGGCGCGCACTTCGGAGTTGATTCGGCCCTCAAAGTTGCGATTGCCAGAGAGCACCGAAGCAACCACCAAATCCTTCTCGTCGATCTCTTCCGAAACCTCAACCGGCAGCGGGCCGGAGTTTCCGATGCATGTAGTACATCCATATCCAACGATATGGAACTTCAGCTTCTCCAGATACGGCATCAGCCCGGCCTTTTCGAGATAGTCGAGCACAACTTTCGACCCGGGAGCGAGCGAAGTTTTCACCCATGGCGGCACTTCGAGGCCACGCTCCACCGCCTTCTTTGACAGCAGTCCGGCGGCCAGCATCACCGAAGGGTTCGACGTGTTCGTGCAACTGGTGATCGCGGCAATCACCACGCTGCCATGATGCAGCGCACTTCACATTCGGCGGAATATGTTCGTGGACCTTCGGATCCTCGACCCCAACTGCCGTCGGATTTCCGCCCTCCTGCTCCCATTGTTGTCCTGTTTCGAGCGTCGTTCGTGAGCCGCAGCGGCGGCCTCAGCCGGCTTGATCAGCGACGGCAACGCCTTCGCAAACGATTCGCCCGCTTGCGACAGCACGCACTCGATCCTGCGGACGCTTCGGTCCCGCCAGACTCGACTCGACAGTCGCAAGATCAAGACTCAGCAGCTCCGAGTATTCGGCTTCGGGCGTCTTGGCGTCATGAAAAAGCCCCTGCTCGCGAGCAGTAGGCTTCGACCAGCGCGATCTGCTCGTCGCTGCGTCCGGTGAGTTTGCAGGTAGCGCAGACTTTCTTTGTCGATCGGGAAAATGCCGCAGGTCGCGCCATATTCGGGAGCCATGTTCGCAATCGTAGCGCGATCGGCGAGCGGCAGGTCTTGCAGTCCTGGGCCGAAATATTCGACGAACTTGCCGACCACGCCGTGCTTGCGCAGCATCTCGGTGATGGTAAGAACAAGATCGGTTGCCGTGGCGCCTTCGCGCAGGCGTCCGGTAAGCTTCACGCCGACCACCAGAGGGATCAGCATGGATACAGGCTGTCCCAACATGGCGGCCTCGGCCTCGATGCCGCCCACGCCCCAGCCCAGCACGCCGAGTCCATTCACCATGGTGGTGTGCGAGTCCGTACCGACAAGTGTGTCAGGATAGGCGGTGCGCTTCCCGCCCTCGTCGTGCACAAACACCACGCGCGCAAGATATTCGAGATTGACCTGGTGCACGATGCCGGTGTCCGGTGGCACGATCGCCAGATTGCGGAAACCCATCTGTCCCCAGCGCAGAAACGCGTAGCGTTCTTTGTTCCGTTGGAATTCAAGCAGCGCGTTTATGTTGAAGGCGCCCGGCGATGCCGAATTCGTCGACCTGCACAGAATGGTCGATGACCAGTTCGGCGGGCTGTAGCGGATTGATGAGCTTCGGGTCGCCGCCCAGTCGTTTCATGGCGTCGCGCATGGCGGCCAGATCGACAACCGCGGGGACACCGGTGAAATCCTGCAGCAACACGCGGCTAGGCGTGAAGGCAATCTCTTTTTCCGGCTTCGAATTCTTATTCCACGCCGTGAGCGCGCGAATTTCTTCCTGTGTCACGTTGCGCCCGTCTTCGGTGCGCAGCAGGTTCTCCAGCAGAATGCGCAGCGAGAATGGCAAATGCTTCGTCGAGATGCCCTGCTTGTCGAGAGCATCGATCCGGTAAAGCTCGTATTGTTTACCGCCAACTTTGAAAGTAGCGCGAGCGCCAAAACTATTCGTTGACATGGTGGTCTTCCTTCACAAGCTCCGGCACAGGACCGGAGGGCAATTGGGAGCCCCGAAACTGCTAGTGTAATTCGTTTTGGGATCTGGCAGGAATTGTGACCCCGAGCCCAGCGAGAGATATGCAGTTGTCAGAAATCGCCAACACTGCCGATTTCTTCGTTGTCTTCGCTCAACGACCCCTACCGCACGCCCGTCCAAATCTGATAGACGACCACGCCGACCATGAAGACCAGATAAATCCTCAGTGCCCAAAAAAGTACCATCTCGCTGCGAGTGAGCCGCCGTCGCGGACAATGATGGTGTTCCTTGGCCGAAACGATCTGGTCAGGCTCCAGCGCGGTCACCACCGAGGTGAGATCTTCGCGGCTTAGTTCAGAACTGGGCGCGGAATCAAATTGTTTTTCCATCTACCTGCCTCCAATGATCGCCAACGCGTTGGGCGCGATCACGCTGATCCCGAACAAGATTCCGGCGCCGACCAGTACAGTCACGACCCCCAGTGCCAGCACATTCGCCCACAGCGGACTGACCAGCGCACCCATGATTTCACGATCGTTCACCAGCATGTACAAAAAAAGCAGCGCTGGAGGCATGGCCAGGACGGCGATCACGTTCACCAGCAGCACGATGTATACCAATGGAATTCCCGGGATCAGAACCAGCCCCGCGCCGGCAGCAGCTTCGATCAGAAGAACAAGGTAGAACGCCCTCCCCTGCTTGAAGGGGAGATTCAAGCTGTGCGGACGCCGCGCCACTTCTCCAAAGGCATACGCGGATGAAGTCGAAATGGTAATCACCGCGACCATCCCCGCCTCGAAGATGCCCAATGCAAAAAGCGCCGCTCCCCAGTGTCCAACAAACGGTTGCAGTGCCTGGGCGAATTCGGCGGCTTCGAAGTTCCCCGCCGACATGTGGTGCATGAACAGCGGAGCCGTTGCCAGCATGGTCGCCAGCGCGGCGATTGTCGCCAAAGCCGCTCCCAGCACCGTGTCGACGCGTCCGAAGCGGATGTCCCGCTTGGTGAGACCCTTATCGGCAATCGCGCTTTGCTGAAAAAACAACATCCACGGAGTGACGGTCGCTCCAATGTCGGCCAGCAGTATCAGAACCATCTCCTGCGTGGGCCCGCCCGGCAGCGGTCTCCAAGTCAGCAATGCGCGGCCCACCATCCCCCAGTCCGGATGGGTCATCAGCGCCACCGGCACAAACACCAGATTGAACATGGCCGCGCCTAAGATGATCCGCTCCCACGTCCAGTACCGATGCGTCATGAGCGCGATCGAGAGCACCACCAACGCGGCCAGGACTGCAACCGCCGGCCGCACGCCGAAGAATCCCAGCCCCGCGCGGATGGCGATGAACTCCGTGACCAGCGTCAGAAAGTTGCCGATCATCAGGTCGATCATCGAGAACCAGCCCCAGAACGGCCCGAAGCGATCGAAGATCAACTCGGCGTGCCCACGATGAGTGGCCGCGCCCAAACGCACGGTCATTTCCTGCACCACGCAAGCCATGAGGAATGTGAGCACCACAAAGGGCAGGAAGAAGCCGATGCCGAATCGCGCCCCGGTCGCCGCATACGACAGCATGCTGGGACCATCATTCTCTCCAAGCATCACCAGGATGCCGGGGCCAATGAGCAACCAGAACAGCCGCAACCGCGGCCGGAATCCTCGCCGCGCCCGCGTCGCCGAAACCTGTTCGCGGTCGTGCGCGCGATCGATGTCCTCGTGCGTGATGACGACGTCACTGCCAGGAGTCCGCTGATTGGAAAGCAGGTTCGATTGGGGCACGGCACCCCCTCGTGGCTCGGATGCTGCTTTTGGTTCTTTCATGCGGTCGTTCATCCCACTAATGGAGTGCGGTAGGGACAGCGGGGCTGCCGCTCGCTCGCTTATTAGCGTGAGTATACATCATGACATAAACTACGGTTAATAGTTTCGCCCTTTAACGACGGCTTTCCCATCCGGCTTAACCCAGACTTTTTCAGCAGCGGACATGCCCAGCGAAACTCGGCCCGCGCCAGTAGTCAGGGTCAGCGTGTGGTCGTAATTGCGATGCGCGACGTGAATCTTAGCTCCGGGGCGGATGCCGCGCTGTTCAAGAAACTCCAGGAGGTGCCGATCCCGCTCATAAATACCACTCACCTGAAAATTCTCCCCGGGTTCGGCCTGAGCCAGCAGCAGCAGGCCACGACGGCGCCGACTGGCGGGACTCTCCACTTCAGTCAGATTGCCGTGCGGACACGCGACTCCGCGCCCGAGTTTGGCGAACAGCCGGGCCTCGAAATCAGGTGAAACCGCGTGTTCCAGACGTTCTGCCTCGTCGTGCACCTTGTACCATTCCATCCCGAAGATTTCGGCGAGCATGCGCTCGATCAGATGGTGTCGAACCGTCAGCTTGCGGGCAATCTTACGCCCGGCCGCAGTCAGTCGGACTCGTCCGTCGGCGTTCACTCGCACCAGGCCGTCCTTTTTCAGCCGGCGCACAGCCATCGTTACCGCCGGGGGCGAGACTTTAAGCCAGTGCGCGAGCGTGGCCGAAATAACGCTTTCCCCCTCGCTCTCGGCCTCGAGAATCGCTTTAAGGTAGTCCTCTTTGGAAACTGTGATCACGTGAACCATATTATACGGTTGGATTAAGCATAGTTAACCGGAGATTGCGGAGGTCAGAGGTCAGATTGCAGAGGTGAAAAAACGGCACTCGCTCCTGGTTTTCGTTAAAGATCCCTTTCACCGAAAAGGGTGAACCTTTGCAATCTGACCTCCAACCTCTGACCTCCCTGCGTTTGACATCGTCTTCTCACGCCCCTACCCTTGAATGTTCGATTATGAAGATCCTTGTCATCGGCAGCGGAGGACGCGAGCACGCGCTGGTGTGGAAGCTCCGGCAGTCGCCGCGAGTCACAAAAATGTACTGCGCGCCTGGCAACGGCGGGATCGCGGACGACGCGGAATGCGTCGCGGTCGACGTCAAGAGCCTCGACTCCATGGTCGCGCTCGCCAACCAGATACAGCCCGACCTCACCATCGTCGGGCCGGAATTGCCGCTGATGCTGGGCCTGGTCGACGAACTCACGCGGCGAGGCTGGCGCACCTTCGGCCCCACGCAAGCCGCTGCGCAGCTTGAGACCAGCAAGAGCTTTGCCAAGGAATTCCTGCAACGCCACCACATCCCCACCGCGCACTATGCGATCTGCGATTCTTCGGAGCAGGTCCGCGATGCGCTGCCGCACTTCCACACTCCGCTCGTAGTGAAGGCCGACGGACTCGCTGCCGGCAAGGGCGTGGTCATCGCCAAAAGCAAAGAGGAGGCCTCGACCGTCGCCCATGAAATGCTCAGCGGCAAGATGCTGGCGGAAGCGGGATCGCGTGTGGTGCTGGAGGAGTTTCTCGAAGGCGACGAACTCTCGTTTCTAGTCGTGAGCGACGGCGAGCGGGTGGCGCCGCTGGTCGCCGCCCAAGATCACAAGCGCGTGGGCGACGGCGACACCGGCCCGAACACCGGCGGCATGGGCGCTTACTCTACGCAGGCTCTCGTGGATGACCAGATGCGCGACTGGCTCCTCACCCACATCGCGCGTCCCGTCGTTGCGGGCATGAAGGAAGAGGGAGCGGAGTACAAAGGCGTCCTTTACTGCGGCTTGATGATCACCGCACGCGGCCCTATGGTGCTCGAATTCAACTGTCGCTTCGGCGATCCGGAGACGCAGCCCATTTTGATGCGCCTGGAAGGCGACCTGGTCGAGGCCATGGAAGCGTCCATCGACGGCCGCACCAGCGAGGGCGATTTCAAGTGGTCGAACGACGCGGCGGTGTGTGTGGTAATGGCTTCGGGCGGTTATCCGGGCGCCTACGAGGCGGGCAAGAAGATCACCGGCCTGGAAGATGCGGCAAAGTTGGACGGCGTGACAGTCTTCCATGCCGGCACTTCGAAACGCGACGGGGCTTTCTACACTTCCGGCGGACGCGTGCTCGGAGTAACGGCACGGGCGGCAGAGTTGGAAACGGCAGTGCAGCGCGCCTATGAGGCATGTGCAAAGATCGGCTTCGAGGGCGCGCATTATCGCAAGGATATTGCGGCGCGGGCGCTGAAGAAGAGCTAGCGAGGTGTCCGGAATTCACGACGCTATGTTGGTGCCGTCATCAAAATTTGTATTTAGAACTTCATAGAAAAATGGACGCAAAACCAATCATGGCCAAGCCAATCGTTTCCATCGTGATGGGCAGTGACTCTGACCTGGAGATTATGCGCGAAGCCGGGAAAGCTCTCGATGAATTCGGGATTGCGTATGAGATGGATGTAACTTCAGCCCATCGCTCGCCCGACCGCACCGCGGACTACGCGCGCCAGACCGCTGGACGCGGCATTCGCGTGATCATCGCCGGCGCAGGCGGAGCGGCGCATCTGGCGGGCGTGATCGCGGCGCACACAACCTTGCCGGTCATCGGCGTCCCCATTCCTTCCACTTCCCTGCAGGGCATGGATTCCCTGCTCGCGACCGTGCAAATGCCGGCGGGCATTCCGGTAGCGACGGTCGCCATTGGCAAACCCGGTGCAACCAATGCAGGAATTTTGGCGGCACAAATACTCGGGCTCGCGGACGCTGCGATCGCCAAGAAACTCGGAACCCATAAAGAGAAACTGGCGCGCGGCGTGGAAGAGAAATCGAAGAAACTGCAAATCTCGCTGCGGAGTTGACGTAATGCTTGACTTGCCTGGATTGATGGCGTCTCAGACGGTGAAGCGTATCCCACAGAACACAAAGTTCACCGCGACCACAAGCAGCGCGGCTAGCGCAGTCATCCGGCGATCATCCAGAACCAGCCCGGCAATCGCAAATGCCAATGAGAGTAACTCGGGCAAGAAAAAAAAGCACAAGGCTACCGATGCGTATCCCGAGGCGGATAATCGAAAAAAAGGCAATGCACCCCACACTAGACCTGCTTCAACCGCAGACACCCCCAATGATAAGCAGCCGAATTTGCGCACTCCCAACCAATGCATGGCTCTCAGCCCTACCAGGCGGCGGAACAGGATCACAACTTTAGGTTCTTCAGATATTCCCGGAAGTCCCCACCCAGATCTTCGCGTTTCAATGCAAACTCAACCGTGGCTTTGAGGAAGCCGAGTTTGTCGCCAGCATCGAAGCGACGCCCTTCGTAGACGTAGGCGTACATTTTTTCGCGCTGCAGCAGCCCGCGCAGGCCGTCCGTGAGCTGCAACTCGCCGCCCGCGCCGGGTTTGATATCGGAGAGAGTTTCGAAGACTGCCGGCGTGAGAATGTAGCGCCCGATCACAGCCAGATTCGAAGGCGCTTCCGCCAGTTCCGGCTTTTCCACCAGGTCGAGAACTTCGAAGAGTTTGCCACCGGAGCCCGAGACCTCTTTCGCCTTCAACACGCCATAAGAAGAAATCGCCGGCCCATAGACCACCTGCGTCGCGATCACGGAACAGTGCTTCTCGTCGAATATATTCATCAACTGCTTGAGCACTGGCACTTTTGCATCGATGACGTCATCCGCCAGCAGGGCGGCGAAGGGTTCGTCGCCGACGAGTTCGCGAGCGGTGAGCACAGCGTGACCGAGTCCGAGCGCCTCCTTCTGGCGCACGTAGGCCACGTGGATCATGTCCGAAATCTGGCGCACAATCTTGAGCAAGTCGTACTTGCCCTTTTCTTCGAGCATTTTCTCGAGTTCGTAGCTAACGTCAAAATGATCTTCGATGGCGCTCTTGCCGCGTCCGGTGATGATAATGATCTGGTCGCACCCAGCGGCCAGCGCCTCTTCCACGCCATATTGGATGATGGGCTTATCGACCAGCGGCAGCATCTCTTTCGGTTGAGCCTTGGTGGCCGGCAGAAAG
Organism: uncultured Acidobacteriaceae bacterium; assembly: GCA_963722485.1. Classification (GTDB taxonomy): domain Bacteria; phylum Acidobacteriota; class Terriglobia; order Terriglobales; family Acidobacteriaceae; genus Acidiflorens. The sequence continues at coordinate 5,789 of CAVRNL010000003.1, read as the reverse complement.
CGCGTGCCTAATCCCGCGGCGGGGAAAATTGCTTTGCGGACTTTCCTGATCTTGCGGCGGTCGCTGTTCGCTCGTTGTTCGTGCGTCGGTTTCATCGCGGACTCATTGTAGCTGTTGGCGCTTATACTTGGTGCGTCGCTTCTTCCCGGGCCTCCAGTTCTTCCAGCAGATCGCGCAGCGTTTGCAGTATTCCGGCGGCGCTGTCGACTTTTATCGTGAACTTCAGCGTCCCCTCCGGAGTAAACTGCGTCCCCCGCTGCGATGCCACAAAGCGCGCCAGCTTGCCCGGATCAATCGCTGCCGTCTGGCTGAACTTGATGCTCACGAACTCGCGCTTGCGCTCAATGGCGTTTGCGCCCACCCGCATCGCCTGCAGCTTGAGTGCGGCGTACGCAAGCAGGTTGCGGACCGCGCCGGGCGTCTCGCCATAGCGATCGATCAGCTCTGCGCGCACGTCGTGCAATTGCGACTCGGTCTCCACTCCTGCGACCCGCTTGTACATGCGCAGCCGCTGGTTCTCTTCCTTGATGTAGTCGGACGGAATACGGATGTTGAGACCAAGATTGAGCTGAATCTCCGTGACTTCAGCGCCCGCCTCGCCCTTCATTTCGCGTACGGCGCGTTCCAGCATCTGCGTGTAAAGTTCAAATCCCACCGCTTCGATGTGGCCGCTCTGTTCTCCGCCCAGAAGGTTGCCCGCGCCCCGCAGTTCAAGATCGAGGGCAGCGATCTTGAAGCCGGCGCCGAGATCGGAGAACTCCTTGAGCGCGGCCAAACGTCGCCGGGCAATCGGCGTCAACTCGATTTCGGCCGGCAAAAGCAGATATGCGTAGGCGCGCCGGTTCGAGCGACCCACACGTCCGCGAAGCTGATAAAGCTCCGAGAGGCCCATCCGGTCGGCTCGATTGATAACGATCGTATTGCATAGAGGGATGTCGAGCCCGTTTTCGATAATCGTGGTCGAGACCAGAATGTCGGCTTCGTGATGCATGAACTTCAGCATCACTTTTTCCAGCTCCCCTTCGCCCATCTGCCCGTGGCCCACGGTGATGCGGGCGCCCGGAGCCAGCGTCTGAATCTTGGCCGCAATCTCCCAAATCGTGTCGACCCGGTTGTGCACGAAATAAACCTGCCCGCCGCGGTCGAGTTCCTGTTCGATCGCCGATTGGATAAGCTTTTCGTCCCAGTTCGCGACCACGGTCTGAATTGCCATGCGGTCCTTGGGTGGCGTTTCGATCACGCTCATGTCGCGCAGACCCACCAGTGACATATGCAGCGTCCGCGGAATCGGCGTCGCTGACATGGTGAGCACGTCCACTTCAGTTCGCATCTGCTTGATGCGTTCCTTGTGGCGGACGCCGAAACGCTGCTCCTCATCCACCACCAGCAGGCCAAGGTCGGCGAACTTCACGTCCTTCGAGAGCAGGCGGTGCGTGCCGATCAGGATGTCCACTTTCCCCGCTTCCACTCGTCCCAAGATTTCCTTGACCTGCTTTGGCGTCCGGAATCGGCTGATCATTTCAACCGTGAGCGGGAACGGCGCGAATCGCTGCTTGAAGGTTTCATAGTGCTGGAAGGCAAGAACGGTGGTGGGCGCGAGCACTGCGACTTGCTTGTTATCGCTCAGCGCCTTGAAGGCAGCGCGCATCGCAACTTCGGTTTTGCCGTAACCGACATCGCCGCACAGCAGCCGATCCATGGGGAGTTGCGATTCCATGTCGCGCTTCACGTCGGCGATGGCCTGCGCCTGGTCTTCGGTCTCGTTGTATTCGAACGAATCTTCGAACTCCTTCATCCACTCGGTGTCGGCCGGAAAAATGTGCCCACGCGCCGCCTGGCGCTGCGCATAAAGCTTGAGCAACTCGTCGGTCATGTCCTTCATCGCCTTGCGCACGCGGGCTTTGGTCTTGCCCCACGCCTGGCTACCAAGGTGATTCAGGACGGGCTTCGCGCCCTCCGACGAACGATATTTCTGGACGAGATCGAGCCGAGTCAGCGGAACATACAGCCGGGCAGCTTCCGCGTACTCAAGCAGCATGAACTCCGCCGCGCCGTCGCCCTGATTGATTTCCTTCAGACCCTGATACTGCCCGATGCCGTGCTCCACGTGGACCACATAGTCGCCGACCTGCAAATCGCGGAAATCAGAGAGAAAGGCCGAGATTTTCGACTTCTGCTGTTGCGGCCGCGCCACCACCAAGTCCGATTCATCGAACAGGTCGCGCGCCCCGAAAATCGCGAGATGCGCTTCCGGCAAAACGAAGCCGTCGGGAAGGTAAGCCTTCAGCAGCGTAGTGGTGAGAACGTCGCCGGCAAAATACGAAGTTTCGTCGGCATAACTTTCTCCGCTGCGGGTGCGGCTTCCCAGACGATACGACGCGTTGTACTCGGTAAACATATCGGCGAGGCGCTCGACTTCTCCCGTGTTGGGCACAGCAAGAACTACCTGCGTGCCGCCGCCGACCAGTTTCTGGACCTCCTCGATCATCGCGGGCACTGCGCCGTGGAAGCGCGTGACCGGCTGCGAAAGAAAAGTCGCTTCCGGGCTTTCTTGGTGGGCTTCCCGCGCCAGCGCCAGATATTCAAAATCGGCTCCAGGGAGCTCCGTCGTTTTTTCCCGCCAGCTTTCCGGCGTCAAGTAAAGGTCGGCGGGACGAACCAGGTTTCCCACCCCGCTGCGCTCGTGCGCCTCCTCAATGCGAGCCCAGACCTTATCGAGTTCCTGCATCAGCGCTTCGGGCTCGTCGAGAATCACCCGCGCTTCCGGAAGCAGCCCGAAAATGCTGCGGTCGGCGCCCGCCACCGGAGCGTAGAACTCCCAGCCCGGGAAAACGCCAGCGCCGGAGTCGCGCATAGCCTGTTCCACAATCTCCGGCGCTCCTGTAATACGTTTCCCCGAAAGCCGCGCATTGATCGAACCCAGCAGCTCTTCCGTGACCGGCGTTTCCGTCAAAGGCAGAAGCAACGCTTCATCGACTGGGTTCGAAGATCGCTGGCTCGCCGGGTCAAACTTGCGCATCGACTCGATTTCATCTCCGAAAAACTCGACGCGCACCGGACGGTCCGCTTCTGGCGAGTACACGTCCAGAATTCCGCCGCGAGCCGCGTACTGCCCCGGCATTTCCACCACATCGGTAGCGCTGTAGCCGACCGTGTTCAGATGCTCGAGCAACTTCTCCAGGTCGAAAGTTTCCCCGCGACGCAGAACCCGCGCCAGGTCGGCATAATAGTCGGAGGAACGAAGAAGAATGGTGGTCGCGGTCACCGGGGAAACTACGATCGCGGCGCGGCCCGTCGCGATCTTCCACAACGCCGTGGCACGCTCTTCCTGAATCTCCGGATGCGGCGACAAATTCTGGAAAGCCAGCACATCGCGCGCCGGCAGGCCGATGACCGAGTCCGGATCCGCCGCTCCCGTCAGTTCGCAGAACGCGCGCAATACGGGCAGCAACTCTTCGGCCGCGCGGTTGTCGGCCACCACCAGCACAAACGGACGCTCGACCGTGCGCCGCAATAACACAACGATCAGCGCTTTAGCCGCCGCCGACAGTCCGGTAACACTCATCCGCCCCGCGCTTTCCCGGAGATGGGAGGCGGCACGCGTGAAGGCAGGTAATTGTTCCACCTCCGCGAAAAGTTCGCGGACGAACGGCAAAAGCATTGTCCTCTGATTCTACCAAGCCGGACGAAACGGGGCCCTGGAACGCCAACTGACCAAAACGAAACGCGAACGACTAACGACGAATGACCAACGACCGCCCCTACTTACGCAGCAACGGCCGCGTAAGACAAGTCGGCCCTCCCCCACCGTTGATGCCGATCTCCGACCCCGGAAACGTGCGCACCTCAAAGCCGGCGTCCTGTAAGCGCTGATTCGTCTTGGTGTTTTCTTCAATCGCAATCAGCCGCTTCTTGCCCAGCGCCAGCACGTTGCAGGCGAGCGAGTCGCGCTCGGAGTATTCAATCTCAATCAGCCGAAACCCGCGCTCCTTCAGCAGTTCGACGGTCTCGACCGCCAGCCGCGGCAGATCTACCAGAATCGTCTGCTCATCGAGCATGCTCATCAGCGACATCAGGTGCAGACAGGCAGCAGGTCCAGGTCCATAAGGTAGCGGCGCGGATAGCACTTCAACATGCTTCGGAGAGAGCAAAGCCCGCATCTGCTCGATTCCCGCCTTGTTCGTCCGATAGCCATTCCCGATGAGCAGTGTCCGCGCATCAAGCCAAACGATATCGCCAGATTCGGAAGTTCCCGGTATCCGTATCTCGCCAAACACCGGAATGCCCAGTTCCCCGTAAAAGCTGGTGTGCGCCTGCGCCTCCGCCACCCGACTCTTCTTTCCCGGATTCATCAGGACGACACCATAGTCCGTGGCCAGCGACGCGTCGTGCGTGTAGACGGCATCGAGCGTTAGCGATTCCGCCGGCGGCAGACTCACGACTGCGGCTCCACTCTCGCTAAGCAGCCCGCATAGAATCTCGTGCTGCCTCTGCGCCGCCGCAAAATCGGGAGCACGCTCGAATCCAAGCTCCCGCCATGCTGCGGCCTTCCGCTCGTTATCCCAACCCGCGTTGCGCGGCGGACACACCATCGCCCGCAGCAGTTCGCCAGTCATGGAATGTCCGTTGAAATTCTGGGAATGCCCAAGCGAAGGCACAAGAAATATTTCCGGCACGGCAGTAATCTCAGTCTAAGAATCTCTCGCTCCAAGGAAATCTAAAGAAAGCCAGCCGCAAACGCAATGCTGGACCAACGGCGCCGCCCCCTCGGCCGCGGTCCGACAAACACAGTCTCCGCTTGTCGGCATCCACCTTACCGCTTGCCTAAACACCCTCTTCTGATGTACATATCGTTATCCCGACCCAACAGCGTGCTCAAAACTCAAGCAATTGCTGATAAACTGCGCACTCTGATTCCGGCCCCCCGCCATGATGCGGAGGTCCGCAGGAGCCCTATGAAAGCGCCATTGCGTCTCTTCTGTTTCGCGGTCATGTTGTTGCTCGTCCGTCAATTTGCCTTTGCCCAGGGCGCCGCCACCGGCGACCTCCGCGTTAGCGTGAAAGATCCCAAGGGCGACGCCGTGATCAACGCCACGGTCACAGTGCGAGATGCCGCCAAAGGCGTGGAACGCGCCGGCAGCGGCGACGGCCAGGGCGGCTACAGCGTGCGTCAACTGGCTCCCGGCATTTATTCCGTCACCGTGGACGCGCCCGGCTTCGCCAAAGCCGAAGCCACTGGCGTCGCCATCACCGTCGGCGGCTTGGCCGAGTTGCCCGTCGCGCTCATCGTCTCGGGCGGCAAGGAAGTCGTCGAAGTCAGCACTCAAGCCGAGCTCGTCGAAACTTCACGCAGCTCCACCACCGACACCGTCGGCGAGCGCCGCATCGACAATTTGCCCATCAACGGCCGCAATTACATCCAATTCACACTGACTGACTCGCAGGTGCAGCGCGATAGCGCCCCTAATGTCGGCGCAGCTCCGACTTCCGGCCTCAACATGAGCGGCCAACGCGGCCGTTCCAACCTGGTCAATGTCGACGGCGCCGATGCCACCGACAACTCCACCAACGGCGTGCGCTCCACCGTCTCGCAGGAGGCCGTGCAGGAGTTTCAAATCATCACCAACAATTACGCCGCCGAATACGGCCGCGCCGCCGGCGGCGTGGTCAACATCATCACCCGCTCGGGATCGAACGATTTCCACGGCGATGTCTACGGATACCTGCGCAATCGAAATTTTCAAGCCGTTAATCCCTTCAGCACCGTCTCCAATCCCGCCTACACTCGC
>CAVRNL010000002.1:0-5439 GCA_963722485.1 uncultured Acidobacteriaceae bacterium | reverse complement strand
GGAGCGGAACGCGTCCTGATCCGGGCGCTGGCTTCGGCGACCCAGATGCAGGCTTACGGTACGCGGAGTTCGGCTCGCGACGGAGCCGACGAAGAATTCGATCCGGCGCGGCAGGCGCAATATGCGCTGCAATCGGAGCATCTCTACGAAGGTCTCGCCTCGCAGTCATTGCTGGAGGCGCTACTGGAAGCGGGGACCGAGACGGCGGACGTGATGGCGCTGCCTAAGACGGATGAAGACCGGCGGCTGCTGGCCTCGATCCTGATGCACGAGGAAGAAGATCTGACGCCCGAAACCGTGGAAGGCGCGGTGCGAGCCCTGCGGAGGATTTATCTGCGGCGGCGGCTGGAGGAAGTGCAGCTCGGATTGCAGCGTCCCGGGCTCTCGATGGAGGAAAAACAGGCGCTCTTGCAGGAAAAGGTGCGCCTGAAGCGTGCGCTCATGGATCCTGTACTGGGGCAAAAGGCCAGCTAGATGTCCCAGGTCGCACCGAAAGCTTGGAACGAAACCGGCCTCAGCGCCATCTAAAGAACTAGCGGGAAACGAGATACGGGCGGCGGATGGCAATCGCTAAACGGGCGCAAGCTTCACCCTGCGCCAACTGGAACAGCATTCGGCGTGCTATACTTCTGAAGTCTGTGCGCCTCGCGCACAACTCCGTAACGACTCCCACCGCTGAATAGTTTGGCGTCCGCAGACCGGCGAACGTCTTGAGGATAATCTGGCTTGGCACTTGATGACAAGTACGACGACATAAAAAAGCTGATCGACGCAGGCAAAGAGAAGGGATATCTGACCTATGATCAGGTCAACGACCTTATCCCGCACGATGTGCACTCTCCTGAAGACCTGGAAGATCTGCTAACCACGATCGGAACCCAAGGAATCGATGTACTCGAGAGCTGAAAGATGCCTACGACCGATCTGGAAAAAAAATTCGAGGAAGTGGAAGAAGGCTCCGACGATGTCGAACTCGACCTAACCCCCGGCGCCCTGGAAAAAACCAATGACCCCGTCCGCATGTATCTGCGCGAGATGGGAACTGTGCCGCTGCTCACCCGCGAAGGCGAAGTGAAATCGCCAAACGCATCGAGCGCGGGCAAAACCGCGTCCTGAAGGCGCTTTCGCGCTCTCCGATTGTGATTCGTGAACTCCTCGCCCTGGGCGAGGACCTCGAGAAGGGCGTCCGCTCAATCAAAGAGCTGGTGACGTTCGACGAAGAGGAAATCACGGAAGAGATCGTCGACAAGCGGCTGAAGGAATTTCTCGCCAAGATCAACGCGCTCGAAAAGCTCTACAAGAAGGTCATGCCGTTCGTCGAAAAAATGGCGGCAGTGAACCAGAAGAAGCGTCCGCGCGACTATCGGCGGTACCGCATCAATCTGGCCCGCGCTGTTGTGCGGACGTCGATCGCGGTTCGGAAACTTGGCTTCACCAACAACGAACGCAAACGCCTCATTGACCGTGTGAACCGTACGGTCGACGGCATGCGCTCGCTGGACCGGCAGATCCAGAATTTGGAGAAGCGGGCCGAAGCGACGCGCAGTGAAGAGCAGCGTAAGGAATATAAGAAGCAGTCGCGGGCGGTCCGCGGAGAGCTGGAAAAGCTCGAAGTCGAAGCGGGCCTGTTGTTCCAGGAGCTCAAGCGCACGCAGCGCGAGATCATCCAGGGCGACATGGACGCCGAGCAGGCGAAGCGCGAGCTGATCGAAGCCAACTTTCGCCTGGTGGTTTCGATTGCGAAAAAGTACACCAATCGCGGCCTGCAGTTCCTCGACCTGATTCAGGAAGGCAACATCGGCCTGATGAAGGCAGTGGATAAGTTCGAATACCGCCGCGGGTATAAGTTTTCGACCTATGCCACGTGGTGGATCCGGCAGGCGATTACGCGGGCTATCGCCGACCAGGCTCGCACGATTCGTATCCCGGTGCACATGATCGAAACGATCAACAAGCTGATCCGCACTTCGCGGCAGTTGGTGCAGGAACTGGGACGCGAGCCTACGTCGGAAGAAATCGCCAAGCGGATGGACATTCCGGTAGCGAAAGTCCGGAAAGTGCTGAAGATTGCGCAGGAGCCGATCTCCCTCGAAACGCCGATTGGCGAAGAGGAAGATTCGCACTTGGGCGACTTCATCGAAGACCGCGCAGTGGTTTCGCCGGCCGAAGCCGTGATCAACGTCAACCTCAAAGACCAGACTTCGCAGGTGCTGCGCACGCTGACACCGCGCGAGGAGAAGGTCATCAAGATGCGCTTCGGGCTGGAAGACGGCAGCGAGCACACCCTCGAAGAAGTAGGCCAGTCGTTCGCAGTAACCCGCGAACGCATCCGGCAGATTGAGGCCAAGGCGCTGAGAAAGCTGCGCCATCCCTCGCGCTCGCGCAAGCTGCGCGCGTTCATGGATGGAGTAAGGGACTAGCGCAGAAAGCAAAATTGCAGCAAAGGGGGCGCGAGCGATCGCGCCCCTTTTTGCTTTGGGCGCTTGCACGTTGTTGTACCATCACGCTCGCGGGCGAGGGCGCCCGCGCCACACGACCCTGAAATCGTCACAATTTGTTTGTTTGCCCGTCACAGTGTATGGGATGGAATTGCACCATAATTGGTGCATGGGCGTTGGAGTGGGGGTGGTTGGGGATGTGGGGTCGGAGTATGTTGCTTCGGTAATTGAGAAGCATGCGGTTGGGGAGGAAGCGGTTCAGGTTGCTTCGGAAATGTCTCGGCTGCTTCGAGAGTGGGCGGGACCGTCGCTACTGGATATCAGCCTGTCGGGATCGTATGCGAAAGGGACCGCGACTTCTTTGGGAACCGACGTGGATGTGTTCATCTCGTTGGACGACCTCGGGGGGCAAAGCATAAAGGATATTTACTGGGAGCTGTTTCATTGGCTGGCGCACCGGGGGCTGCGTCCGCAGGCTCGGAATGTCTCGCTTCGGATCGAGAGCGGTGGGGCGGAGAAAAAGCAGACCGCGGTGGATTTGGTTCCGGGGCGTCTTCGGAGTCCGAGTTTGTCGGACTCGCAGTTCTCGAAAAGCGCGAGACCTGGGGCGGCGGGCTCGGAGATCGGCACGGGTGATCACACGCTGTATTGGCGGAAGAAAGACAGCTGGGTGCTGACTAATGTCGCTGAGCACTTGCGGGTGGTGACGGGATCCGGGCGGGCTCAGGAGATTCGCGCTTTGAAGATCTGGCGCGAGAGACAGCGCTTGGATTTTTCTTCTTTCTATCTGGAACTCACGGTGATCGATGCGCTGTGGGGGCGGCGAGGTCAGGGGTTGGCGGAAAATGTGCGTCGGGTGCTGCAGTATCTGGCAGATGATTTTCCGCGGGCGCGCGTGGTGGATCCGGCAAATCCTCATAATGTGATCTCGGATAGTTATGGTCCGGAGGAGAAGCGGGCGATTGCCATGGCAGCACGGAAGGCGCTGGGGATGCGCCGATGGCAGCAGGTTCTTTGGTAGCGCGCGCACAGCATTGATGGGTGTGGCAAACTGCGCGGCATTCAGACTTTGAAATCTCGAAAACGAGGCTCCCCGCCACACCCTGCTAAAATCGACCTATCTTCATGGAAGCCGCACGCATCCGGAATTTTGCGATTATTGCGCATATCGATCACGGAAAATCCACGCTGGCCGACCGCCTGTTGGAGCTGACCGGGTCGCTCGCCATGCGCGAAATGCAGGAGCAGGTTCTGGACTCGATGGACCTGGAACGCGAGCGCGGGATTACGATCAAGGCCCATGCTGTCCGCATGTTGTACCCGGCGCAGGATGGACAGATTTATCAGCTCAACCTGATCGACACTCCGGGCCACGTCGACTTTTCCTACGAGGTTTCGCGCTCGCTGGCTGCCTGCGAAGGCGCGCTGCTGGTGGTGGACGCATCCCAGGGAGTAGAAGCGCAGACGCTGGCGAACTCGTACCTGGCGATCAATCACGGCCTCGAAATTATTCCGGTCATCAACAAGATCGACTTGCAGAGCGCCGACATTGAGCGCACCAAGGAGATGATTGAGAGCGCGGTTGGACTGGATGCGTCCGATGCGTTGCTGATCAGCGCCAAAACCGGACAGGGCGTGCCCGATGTGCTGGAGGCGATTGTGAAGCGCGTTCCTCCGCCGAAAGGCGCGCCGGAAAGGCACCTGCAGGCGTTGCTCTTCGATTCCTGGTTCGATCCCTATCGCGGCGTGGTGGTGTTGGCGCGCGTCTTCGAGGGCAGGTTGCGCAAGGGGCAGAAGATTCGTCTGTGGTCGAACGGGCATGTTTTTCAGGTGGAGACTTTGGGCGTGCTCACTCCGAAGCCGGTGGAGATCGACGAACTGGTGGCGGGCGAAGTGGGATTCATCATCGCGAATATCAAGAACGTCGCGGATACGAAGATCGGCGACACCATCACCGACGACGACCGGCCTTCGCTGCAGGCATTGCCGGGGTTTGAAGAAATCAAGCCCATGGTCTTCGCGGGGCTGTATACGGTGGACGCGCACGAACATACGGCGTTGCGCGAGGCGCTGGAAAAATTGAAACTGAACGATTCGTCATTTTTCTTTGAGCCGGAAAGCTCGGTGGCGCTCGGATTCGGCTTCCGCTGCGGCTTTTTAGGCCTGCTGCACATGGAGATCATCCAGGAGCGTCTCGAGCGCGAGTACAATCTCGAACTGATCACGACGGCGCCCGGCGTGCGCTACCAGATCACGAAGACCGATGGCCAAGTGATCGAGGTGGATAATCCTTCGCGCTGGCCCGATGTCAGCGAGATCGCCAAAGTGGAAGAGCCTGTGATTCTCGCTGTGATTTTGACCAACGAAGAATATGTGGGCGGCATTCTGAAGCTGGTTGAGGAAAAACGCGGCAAGCAGAAGAGTTTCGAATATGTCAGCTCCTCGCGCGTGATGTTGCAATACGAACTGCCGCTGAATGAAATCGTGCTCGATTTTTACGACCGGCTGAAGTCGGTGTCGCGGGGATACGCTTCGCTCGACTATCATCTGTCGGGCAACTGGGTTTCGCCGATGGCCAAGCTCGATATCATGGTGGCGGGCGAGCCGGTCGATGCGCTGTCGACCATCATCCATCGCGATTTTGCCTATGATCGCGGACGGGCGCTGGCGGCAAAGATGAAAGAGCTGATCCCGCGGCAGATGTTCGAGGTGGCGATCCAGGCCGCGATTGGGGCCAAGATCATTGCCCGCGAAACCGTCCCGGCCATGCGCAAGAACGTGATCGCCAAATGCTACGGCGGCGACATCAGCCGCAAACGCAAGCTGCTGGAAAAACAAAAAGAAGGCAAGAAGCGGATGAAGCGCATCGGCCGCGTGGATATTCCGCAGGAGGCTTTTCTGGCGCTGCTCAAGGTGGGCGAGGACAGCGGCTAACTCACCTTCCAGAAGGAGGTTGCATGTCAAAAATCGGAACGGTCGTCATACTGATCGCGGGTTGCGC
>CAVRNL010000001.1:0-81738 GCA_963722485.1 uncultured Acidobacteriaceae bacterium | reverse complement strand
CCACGTATTGCTAGGGATGGAATCTCCGTGTGGATGAAGGGGACATTCGCCGATTGGATGGTCGTCTCGCTAAGCCAAGGGATCAAAGGCAGAGATGGTCATGATCACGGGCTCAGGTAGGTTCATAGATTGACGCAGCATGGGCCGCCTCTTCGAGCAGACTTGCGGCATAGGCCCCAACTCCCGATCTGTGTGTGGCGGCCTGTCGAGCCAGCTCTTCTTTGGTCTCCGGTCTGATGTCAAGAGTGATGGTCATGGCTAACCTCCTTCATTACTATGCCCCAAGAAACCATACACCGGGCACACCGCGGGTTGTAGTTCTTGAAGGCGAACCAGCTACTTTCACCGGTCAGGACGGGGCGAGACGTACACGCTCGGAAAATCGAACCAGGCTTTATGCCCCGGGTTGTTCCATGGGCCACGCGTGTTGAAGCTGGGTTCGTCGTCGAAAGACAAGGCGCGCGATGGACAGGCCTCCGCGCATCGCTTGCATTGCCGACATAGGTCTTCCACGCCAGACCGGATGGGCGAGTCGCACGCCATCGGCATGTCGGTGAACACCTTGCACAATCGCACCGCCGCGCCAAATTCAGGCGTTACCAACTTATTCAACCGGCTCAATTCGCCGAGTCCGGCATCGATGGCGAAGGGCACGCTCTGCGCCGTGTCGTTGATGCTGGGGATGGCCTGGTATCCCAGTCCGCGAATGAACTCCGCCAGCGACGCTACCACCAATGCGCTCTGGCTATAGCCCAGTGACGTGGCCGCTTCTCCGATCGCCGTTGGCGATGGGCTGGCCTTCGATTGTGTCATAAGAAAACGTGGTCTCGCTCTCGAGATTGGGCGAGATGTCGTTCAGGGTTGTGCTGCAACGCAGGAGGGTCCTCGTGAAAAACAGATTGCAACCTTGGGCCTGGAGTTCTAGGGCGTACTCACGATCAACGGATGCCGCGCTGGTATTAGCGATTGTGGTGGTGTTGGCGATGATCGCCATTCCCTCAGGGCAGGCGCAGACTTTCACTGTGCTTTATAACTTCACCGGTGCGAGTGGGGCATGGCCATATCCCACCTTGAGCCGGGACAGCGCCTGAACAAGCCGTAGCATCAGCGCGGTAAAGAGCAATCTAGTCGCTTTCATATTTGTCCTTTGATTGCATTAGGCCCGAGTTTGGGAGCAGGTGCGGTTCTCTGAGGTTCACTTCTGAGCAGAAATGCACAGCTTTTGCATTCCCGTATCCGGATACTCTCAGTGAGCCGGAGCCCATCGCCGAATTGCATCCAGGCCGGAGTGCCACTCCCTCCTGGGCACCCGCGGCTAACCATCCATGTATCCGGCGAACATTGGAAGAGTTTAGACAACGGACCAGAAGTGCGGTCGAGAGAACGATGACAGCACCCGAGATGAATCGTACGGCAGAGAAATCCGCCGAAGGGAGCGGGCCGTCGGGCGTTGGGGCCGCCGGGATGCCGTCGGCGTCGGACGCGCCTCCAATTCCTGCCAAGGCAAAAGAACATAACATTCGCGTTTCCCCCGCAGTCCTCGATGCGGCGGGCAAGGACGGCGATGCACTGCTTCAGTCGCTGCACACGACTGCCAAGGGCCTGACTCAATCCGAGGTCGACCAGCGGGCGCGCACGTCGGGTCCGAATGAGGTTGCGCAAGAACGCAGGCGCGGCTGGTTTGTCCGCCTCTTGATCATCATCCGCAACCCGCTTGTGATTCTGCTGACAACACTGTCAACGATCTCCTATGTCACAGGCGATGCGCGCGCCGGAACCGTGATGGCATGCATGGTTATTCTGAGCGTCACGCTTCGATTCGTGCAGGAGGCCCGGGCGGACGCGGCCGCTGCCCAGCTCAAAGCCATGATCCACGTGACCGCGACCGTCCTTCGGGATGGCCAGGCGCGGGAGATGCCGCTGCGCGATCTGGTCCCTGGGGACATCATCAATCTGCACGCCGGCGACATGATCCCCGGCGATGTGCGGGTTCTCGCTGCGAAAGACTTGTTCGTGAGCCAGGGGACGCTTACTGGAGAGTCCTATCCGGTCGAGAAGTTCCACGATTCGGACCCCAAGGGCTCCAATTCGCCGATCGACCTGAAGAACATATGCTTCATGGGGACGAGCGTTGAAAGCGGCACAGCAACCGCAGTCGTGGTCGTCACAGGAACAAACACTTATCTCGGCACCATGGCCGGCTCGATCACGGAAGAAGCGCCGCCGACCAGTTTCGACCGCGGCTTGAGCCGCTTCACATGGCTGATGATCCAGCTCATGGCAGTCATGGTGCCTCTGGTCTTCCTGATCAACGGCTTTACCAAGCACGATTGGAAGAGCGCATTCTTCTTCGCGATGGCCGTGGCCGTGGGTCTGACCCCCGAGATGCTGCCCATGATCGTCTCCGTGTGCCTCTCCAAGGGCGCCATCGCGATGAGCCGCAAGAAAGTGATCGTCAAGCGGCTCAATGCCATTCAGAACTTTGGCGGGATGGACGTACTGTGCACGGATAAGACCGGCACGCTGACCGAGGATCGCGTCGTCCTGCAGCGGCACTGCAACGTAGCGGGACGGGAAACCGACGAGGTGCTGCTGGACGGTTACATCATCAGTCACTTCCAGACCGGCCTCAAGAATCTGCTCGACACGGCGATTCTGAATAGTTCGGATTTCCATCAACAAGCGCTCATCGAAAACTATAAGAAGCTCGATGAAGTCCCATTCGACTTCAGCCGGCGCATGATGTCTGTCATGGTGGAAACTCCTGAAGGTAAAGCAATCCTACTCACCAAAGGTGCTCCGGAAGAGATATTCCAGCAGTGCTCTCAATTCGAGTTGGACGGGAAACTGTCACCCATGGATCCCTCCCTGATGAAAGGGTTGCGGGATGAATATGCGAGCCTCAGCAGCGACGGCTTCCGGGTTCTGGCCGTAGCCGTCAAGGAACTACCGGGGAAGCAGTCCTGCTCAAAGGAGGACGAGCGCGACCTCGTGCTTAAAGGATACGTTGCATTTCTCGACCCGCCCAAGGGTACGGCGGCAATCGCAATCCAGGCGCTGCACAAGCACGGCGTAGGAGTGAAGATCCTCACCGGCGACAACGACCTGATCAGCCGCAAGGTGTGCCGGGACGTGGGACTCGAGCCCGATCCAATGCTCCTGGGCGACGCCGTGGAGAAGATGTCCGACGCGGAATTGGCGGATGCGGCGGAGAAGACGACGCTTTTCGCACGTCTTACTCCTGCTCACAAGCAGCGAATCGTCCGCCTTCTCCGCAGCAAGGGACATGTGGTCGGCTTCATGGGAGACGGAATCAACGATGCTCCGGCGTTGCATGCCGCGGACATCGGCATCTCGGTGGATACAGCCGTCGACATCGCTAAGGAGTCGGCGGATCTGATTTTGCTGGAGAAAGACCTCATGGTGCTCGCAGGGGGCGTGATTGAAGGACGAAAGGTGTTCGCGAACATTCTCAAGTACATCCGGATGGGAGCCAGTTCCAACTTTGGAAATATGTTCAGCGTTTTGGGAGCGAGCGCCTTTCTGCCGTTCATCCCGATGGCGCCGATCCAGATATTGACGAACAACATGCTGTATGACTTCTCCCAGGTGCCGATTCCGACGGACGCGGTGGACGAAGAACTGGTGGCGCGGCCGCGGCCCTGGGACGTCGGAGAGATCAAGCGATTCATTCTCTGCATTGGACCCATCAGTTCGATCTTCGACTACACCACTTTCTTCGTCATGCTCTATCTGTTCAAGTGCTGGGATGTATCCCGCGCACCGTTATTTCAGACCGGCTGGTTCGTCGAGTCGCTGATGACGCAGACACTCATCATCCACATCATTCGCACGAATAAAATTCCTTTCCTGCAGAGCCGCGCCAGCTGGTCTCTGACCCTCACCACACTGGCCATCATGGCCTTCGGAGCGTGGCTGCCGTACTCCCCACTGGCCTCCTCGCTTGGCCTCGTGCACCTGCCGGGGCTTTACTGGCCGATTCTGCTCGCCACACTGCTTGCCTACTCGTGCCTTACGCAAGCGATCAAGGTCTGGTTGCTGTGGAAGAAATGGATTTGAACGGGCATCCAATCATTAGGTCTCTCTTCCGATGTTTCATCTGAACCGGATAGTGGAAGGCATCAGTCAGGCTTGCCGACCCTGACATCCCCATCCTGAAGCGAGCCGAAGCGGAGTACGCGAAGCTGCAGTAGCGCCAAGAAAGTCCTTCCTTATTGCCTGCTGTTTACCGATAGTTGAACCGTGCCGACTCGTGCGTACGGCAGTGAAGAGTTCCGCGCCATTCGTCTTAGACGGCCCGAGGGCCGATCAAATCAGTGCCAGAAAGTCAGACCCATTTGGTGTGCAGGAACGAGGAGTTTTGCGCAATTTGTCGTAGGTAGCATTCTGGCGGATCAATCTGACGACAAGCGAAGAAACACGTAGTGCTGGCGTGCTGATTCTGAAAGTGAGAACAGCCAGATCGGCATCCGGAAAATGTGGCAATTTCAAAGAAAATTTCTGGGAATCTACAGCTTAGCAAAGAATGTTCACGTGCGGGCCGTCAGGAACAGAAGAATCGGGCTAGCGGTTGGATCGCTGGAACTCTGCGATAGCTTCCTCTAAGTGCGCTCTCGTGTATTTGAGCCTCTCAATTTCTTGATCGACTTCAATCAAGAGAAATCCGGCATAGACCAAAAAAGCGATTCTGCCGATATGCCACGCCGTTATCAGCCATCCCTGCCAACCTAAAATGGGTTCGAGATTCTTGGCTGCCCAGCAGAGAATACAGAATGCCCATATCCACAAGCCAAATGCGCATTTCCATCTCCAGGGATTTGCTCCTGCGTATTTTGAAGTTTAGCTGAAAATCTCGGAGCCCGGCACACAGGATCAGATCAGCAGTCTCCCGCAGGCGTCGGGAGCGCGCGCCCCATATGGAACGCTGTTGCCCGGATGTTGGATGCCATCAACCACACGACCCCAGTTGATAGAACCGTGCAGCTTAAACAGCGAGTAGTTACTCTGTGAGTTTTCGGCAAGCCTGCGTCTTTTGCGCGGCAGCGCGACAGATCGCATGGTGTTTGTTCGCAAATCTCGTTTCGGGCACTCTAGGGCTGCCGCTGCGGGGTGCTTGGCGCTAGGCTGCTGCGCGGGAGCGTGGGGCGCGCGGCGAGGAAAACGTGCGGTCGCGGTATGTTTTCCTGGCGTGCAGGTGCGCTCGGGACTGCTGTAGTGCGCGAATCGCGTTCTCGCGCCCCCAAGGTTTGGATTTTCGCGCGTGCTTGCGAGACCGGTTCGCGATCCGTTTTCTACTGTTCTTCTTAATCACACCGCGGTGTGCGCTATATCACGGCATGTTATGTCAGCCGTCATAACTCAGTGAACGCCCTTCATGGTCAGATGCCGCACTGGGCGCGGTTTCCCGCCGCTCGCAACCTTCCTCCCCTCCCGGCGCGCTAACTGGCCCGGCAAGCGAGCGAGGCAACAGCCCCACCGAGCGCCATCGCCGCGACTCACACCGCTCGGCTTCGGCGATTGTTGTGGAACGACAAGAACGGGCATTCCCAGGTGACCCGTCAGGCCAGCTTCTCCGGGTCCACTGCGGTGCCACGCTAGAAAACGCTTCGCCCCGAAATCGAAGAGCACGGAAAACCACGTAAGACTGCAAGCTTGATCGTGCAGACATTCAAGGAGGAAGTTGCCATGTGGACCCTTACCGGACGCCAAAAGCTCCTCGCCGTAATCTCGTTCGTCAGCGTTGTTTTATTGCTCGCAGCCCATCCGCTTCAGGCGCAGCGTTTAGTCGCTAATTTGCCCGCCGGAACAAATCCCCACTTCGCGGCGGTCAATGAGGTAACCAACAAAATCTATGTGTCCAACGAGGACAGCGGCAACGTCACGGTGATTGACGGGGCGACGAACTCGACCACCACGGTCAACGTCCCTAACGCCGGAAACCCCTATGCCATAGCGGTCAACCCGGCCACCAACAAGATCTACGTCAGCAGCACTGGCTCCGCCAGCTTCGTCATGGTGATTGACGGGGCGACGAACTCGACCACCACGGTCGCCATCCCTAACAACCCAAACCTCTTAGCAATAGCGGTCAACCCGGTGACCAACAAAATCTATGTGGCGCAGAACAACAACAACGTGACGGTGATTGACGGGGCGACCAACTCGATCACCACGGTGGGGGTGGGGAGCAATCCGGACGCCGTGGCCGTCAACCCCGTGACCAACAAAATCTACGTGGCCAATGAGGGCGGCAACGTCACGGTGATTGACGGGGCGACCAACTCGATCACAACGGTCACCGACCCGAACGCCACCGCGCCATGGGCGGTGGCCGTCAACCCGGTGACCAACAAAATCTACGTGGGCAACTGGGGCAGCAGTAACGTCACGGTGATTGACGGGGTCACTAACTCGACCACGACCGTCACCGACCCGAACGCCAAGAACCCCTGGGCTATCGCCCTCAATCCGGTGACCAACAAAATCTATGTGGCGAACGAGAACAGCAACAACGTCACGGTGATTGACGAGGCGACGAACTCGACCACCACGGTGGGGGCGGGGGCGTCGTGGAATCCAACTTCCGTGGCCGTCAACCCGGTGACCAACACAACCTACGTGGGACTCTGCCTCTTCCTCCGCGGCAGCTGCGCCACGTCCAACGCAGGCGCCGTCTTAGCGATCGACGGGACCACCAACTCGACGACGGTGGTCGGAGCCGGATTCGACCCTGTCGCTGTGGCGGTTAACCCGGTGACCGACAGAATCTACGCCGCTGATTACGAAGGCCCCGGTACGGGGTCGGTCTCGGTGATTGATGGAGCCACCAACTCGACTGCCACGGTCACTGCCGGAACCGAACCCCGGGGCGCGGCCCTCAACCCGGTCACGAACACCATCTACGTGCCCAATTACCAGAGCTCCAACGTCACAGTGATTGATGGAGCGACCAATGCGACGACCACGGTCACCGATCCGAACGCCGTCGGCCCCGAGGCGATCGCCGTCAATCCAGCCACCAACAAGATCTACGTGCCTAATTCGCAGAGTAACAACGTCACGGTGATTGATGGTGCGACCAACTCGATCACAACCGTCACCGACCCGAACGCCGCCGCTCCCGAAATGATCGCTATCAACCCGGCCACCAACAAAATCTATGTGGGCAATTGGGGCAGCAGCAATGTCACGGTGATTGACGGGGCCACCAATTCGACCACCACGGTCACCGACCCGAACGCCAAGAGCCCCTGGGCGATCGACGTCAACCCGGTGACCAACACCATCTATGTGGCCAACGAAAACAGCAACAACGTCACCGTAATTAACGGATACACCCTTGCCACCACCACCGTCAGCGTCGGAGCCGAACCCCGGGCCGTCGCGGTCAACTCGGTGACCAACCAGATCTATGTGGTTAATGCAAACGGCACTACGGTGACGGTGATCGACGGCGCCACCAACAACACCACGACGGTGAGTGTCGGGACCTATCCATACGGAGTTGCGGTCAACCCAGTCACCAACAAGATTTACGTCGGGAATGCAGGGAATCCATTTTGCACGGTGATTGATGGATTGACCAACACGGCCACTCAAATTTCAACGCCGGGTATTGATCCCTGGGTCGTGGCAGTGAATCCGATCACCAATAAAGTCTACACCGGCAATTACGGCAGCGGCACCACCGCGGTGATTGACGGAGCCACCAACGCGGTCGAATCGGTCGCGGTGGGAAGCGAACAATGGGCCATCGCCGTCAATCCGTTTACCAATACGATCTACATGGCAAATGAGGGCAGCAACAATGTCACCGTCATCACAGAACAGAACGTGCAGCCAATCCCGCTCGTCACTACGATTGATCCCCTCACCGACAATCAGACGTTGCTGGGCCAGCTAACCTTCGACTTCACTGCCACCAGTTCCTTTAGCCCGACTGCCCCCACACCACAGGAGGTGTGGTACCAGTTTGATACTTGGGAAGGCCCCTGGCTGGCCACGTCCGGGGCGGCGCCGAACTTCAGCGTAACAACGTCGGGGCTGCCGGTGGGAACGCACATTCTGTATGCCTTCGCCACCGACGGCCAGGATGGCAACTCCACCGGCATGGCGCAGCAGTTGGTCGGCACGATGGCAGCGTACTTATTCACGGTCGTTCCGTTCAATACCACCACTACCCTGACTTCAGATCCCAACCCTTCGGAGCAGGGAAACTGGGTGCAGTTCACCGCAGCGGTGACCGAGAACTCCCCGGGCAGCGGAATCCCCACTGGAATCGTGACCTTCTTCGACGGCAGCACTACTCTGGGCAGTGCCTCACTGGGTTCCAACGGGCAGGCTACCTTCTTCACCCAAACGCTTTCGGCTGGTTCGCACACTATCACCGTCAGCTACAGCGGGGATGCGAACGATTTCGGCAGCACTTCTGAGGCGCTCACGCAACAGGTGAATGGTATGCCCGTAACCATCACGCCTACCTCGCTGGTCTTTGCCAACCAGGCGGTGGGCACCACGAGCGCGTCGCAGCCGGTGGCGCTGCTTAACACCAGCGGACAAACTCTTTCCATCACGTCGATCGAAGCAACCGCCGACTTTCAGCAGACCAACAACTGCGGAACAGGCCTTGCCACGGGGGCGCGTTGCACCATCAATGTCGTCTTTGCGCCGCTCAGCACTGGAACGTTGTCTGGGGCGGTCTTGATCACCGACAATGCAGCGGGAAGTCCTCAGGTAGTTTTCCTCAGTGGGACGGGGACAGCCGGGGGAACGACGGTCACGTTGTCGCCCACTGCGCTGAGTTTCGGCAATGAGGCCATCAACACGACCAGCGCGGCCAAGACGGTGACGTTGACCAATACCGGCTCGGCCGCGCTGTATATCGGCAGCATCGCCGCGAGCGCCGATTTCGCGGTGTCTTCGACTACGTGCGGGGCCACGCTGGCAGCGGGCGCGAAGTGCACGGTGAGCGTTACCTTTACTCCGCCCGCGTTGGGAGCGGTGACGGGGACACTCACGTTTACTGATAGTGCTGTCAACAGTCCACAGACCGTGGCGCTATCGGGGACGGGCGTCGATCCTGCGACGTTGACGCCGGCCACTGCCACTTATGCCGCACAGGCGGAGGGCACAACCAGTGCGGCTAAGGTGTTCACCTTGACTAACAACCAGAACGTTGCGCTGGACAATATCGTGATCTCGACGACCGGAGACTTTGCGGTCTCGGCGACGACCTGCACGACGAGTCTGGCGGCCAAGGGCAAATGCACGATCAGCGTGACGTTCATGCCTGCCGCGACCGGGAGTCTTACGGGGCAGCTGAGCGTGAGCGATAGCGCCAGCAACAGCCCGCAGACCTCAAACCTGACGGGTACGGGTGTCGTACCGGCGACCCTGACACCGGCCAGCGCCACCTACGCGGCGCAGAAGGTGGGCACGACCAGTGCGGCGAAGACGTTCACCTTAACCAACGACCAGACCGTAGCAATGACCGGCATCGCGATCTCCACGACCGGAGATTTCGCGATCTCGGCCACAACCTGCACGACGAGCCTGGCGGCTAAGGGCAAATGCACGATGAGTGTGACGTTCACGCCCACGGAGACCGGCACGAGGATGGGGCAGTTGAGCGTAAGTGATAGTGCGAGCAACAGCCCTCAGACGTCGGCCCTACAGGGCACGGGCAAGTAAGATCAGTCGGTGCCACGAACCAGCCCCGTAGAGATGCGGGGCTTTTTTTGTGGTGGCCCGATAGCGCGAAAGTCCTGGTGGGCGTGCTGTGCACAGTTATGGCTCAGAAATGAGGTTGGCGAAAGCCCACAAGTTGTGTCAGCGCCTGCCAGGGTCTAGGATGCGGGTGGTGTCGGCGCTCTGTAGAAGCGTCTTGCAGTAGTTCCACGGCATCCACTCTGACGGGTTCCTTGTGAGGTCGACGGGATATCTCTGTAACTCGACTAGGTAGTCGAACGGGTTCACACGCGAAAGCTCACAGGTGTGGATCAAACTCATGAACAGGTCGCCCACTTGCGCTACGTTCAGCGTCCGGTAGAACAGCCCATTCTTGCGGTGCAGAATAGCTTTCTTCAGCGCTCTCTCGCAAATGAGTTTCGAATTTGCCGTTCGGGAATGGCGGGAGCAGTCT
Source organism: uncultured Acidobacteriaceae bacterium (assembly GCA_963722485.1). GTDB lineage: Bacteria > Acidobacteriota > Terriglobia > Terriglobales > Acidobacteriaceae > Acidiflorens. Next base: position 71,576 of record CAVRNL010000001.1, on the reverse strand, counting down.
CCAGATCGCCCGCAACGATAAGGACAGCGCTCTGTGAAATTGTTTCAGACCAACTGAGAACAAGCACCAGTACCAGTCTGGGCTTATGTTCTGAAACGGCCCCCGCCCACGAGCCAGCGACAAGAGCAATGCCGATCCAGACTGACTGGGGCACGGTTGATGGCAGTGTCTAGGTTCAGGTGCTCCGGTTCTTCCTGTTCTGATTGCTTACCCAAGTAATCTTGTGGCGCCGGCCAACAGTTCAGTAGCGTCGGGATATGCCGACGATTGCGCACCGGGCGGCAAGCTAATGATAGACCGGGAAAGAAGAAGAAACCGTCCGGGAAGGCACCCACACCATCGTGACCCGTACCAGGGCAGCAATACCCGGAGGAAAACTATGAAAGCGAAACTGATGTTTGCTAGCGTCTTACTTGTTCTGCTGTTCGCCGCGGTTATTGCCGCGATGGCACAGTCCGACCCGCAGCAAACCCTCAGCCAGTACGTCAGCGACCTCCAGAAGAATCCCGCTGACACGGCGCTGCGGGAGAAGATCATCGCCTTGGCGCTTTCCATGAACCCGCCACCGGTGATCCCCGAGGCGGCACGCGAACACTACGTGACGGCGACGACGATCGTGGAGAACGGAAAAAGCAACGACGATTTCAAACAAGCGGAAGCGCAGTACCAAGAGGCCTTGCTACCGGCCCCCTGGTGGGGAGGTGCGTACAAGAAACTGGCAGTCACCCAGAAATTGCTCGGTGAATACGACCGTGCCGCTGCAAGCTTGAACCTCTACATTCTGACCAAGCCCGCCGACGCACGTGACGCGCAGGACGAGATATACAAGGTCAGGGCGCTGGGGCAATTGAAGGAAGGACACAAGGACCTGGCACAAAATCAGGTTGCCCAATGCCAACAAGAGATCACCGCCATAAACGACGCGTATAAGAAGGGGAAGGGGGGCGCTATCCAGCACGGGAAGGAAGCGGTCGAAGCCTGTTCCTATACGACGCCTGTGTTTCAAGCATCCCTGTGCGCCCTGCTCGGCGGTCTTTATGCGGAGGCGAAGGATTGGGACGACGCCTACAAGTACGTGCAGGAGTCTGCCAAGCTTGACCCGGTCGCGGATGGCTATGTAGCGGACCGTTATGACCTTCTCGGTGAAATCCTGGGAGAACGCGGCGACAAAGAAGGAGACTGTCAGTATTCGAGAAAGGGATGCAACGCGGGCGGCAAAGAAGGCTGTGATGCTTTGAAATATGACAGCTGTAACCCATCGGCAAACCCAGATTGGATCGTTTATAGAGGTAAGAAAATACCCCAAAAAGTGACCCCCAGGTTGCTTCAACTCGTTGAACAGAGCCGCCACTGACAGTACCAGGAGGAGGTCGATGAAAGGACTCTTGCGGGTAAGCATTTTTCTAGGGTTAACCCTCACAATCATGCCCCTCGCCATGGCGCAGGGTAGCCAAGTTGCGGGGACACAGTGCTGGATCAACGGCAAATTAGTGGGTGGCTTCCCCCCTGGCTACCACTGTCCGGGCACGAGTAGCGGACAGCAACCCCAGCAGTCCGGCGGGTCAAGTTCCGTCCTGTGCTTTATTATGCCTCTTTGTCACTGGACACCCGCTGACAATGCCGCAGCCGATGCTGCCGCCGCAGCCAAAGCCAAAGCCGAAGCCGCCGCCGCCACCGCCGCCGCCACCGCCGCCGCCGCCGAGCGCCAGCGCCAGCTCGAAATCGAGCGGGAGAGCCAGCAGGATATCGACGGTCAGATCGACGCACAAATAGCGCGGCATAAAGAAGCGGCCAAGCTCCGCGAAGAAGAACTCGAACGCAAGAAGCAGGAAGCCCTGCGCGACATGGGTGTTACCGGGGATGCCGCATCATTCGGTCTGAAGGACGACGCCCTTGACGCCTCCGCTCCGTCGCCGCCGAAAGACGCCGAAAAAGAATCCACTCAACTCGGTCCGAAGGCAACAGCGCAAATCACCATGCAGAACAGAACGCGATGGTCGCTCTCTCTTTACATCGACGGGGCGTTCGGCTGCGGCCCGGTGATGGGCATCGGCAACTTCCCGAACAGCCCCGGCATGTTCTGCACGTCCAGCGTCGCGCCGGGTCCGCATCGATTGGAAGCGAGAAAAAGCGATGGGGACAATCCAGCGGCGGTGAAAACTGAACCTATGACTATCGGGGACGGTTCATCCTCCACTTGGCCAGTCCCCTAGCGGTGATAGCCGACGGGATCGCCCTCTACATCCACCCTCTTGGAGGCAGAACGCTTGCAAGGACTGCCCGACGACTAGACGAAACTCCCGTACCGGGGTCAGCCAGCGCAGCAAGCGAGCGTCTGGCGGATCGTGCACCACGCTACTGCCATCCAGAGAGAATCGCATCAGTGCAAGAAACTCGGACTCATCTAGTGGGCAAGGGCGAAAGATTCCATGTGATCCCTCGTAGTCGTGAAATCGGCGTCAGGCAGGGGTCAAACGTGCGTCTTGACGCATCAACCCCATCCCGAAACACTCTCAACGGGCAACGGGAAAGGGTATTTCGGGAGGAATTCATGCGGAGGAAAGGTAAGTCTGGAACCATCATCCGGCATCGAGGATGGTGGGTTCTACGCTACCGCGAAGGGGCAATCATTGACGGGGAGCTGCGCATCGTCCAGCGAGCAAGAAAGCTTGCGCCGATCGGCGATTCGAAGTGCAAACGGCCACCGAAGCCGATCGAGGAAGAAGCCGAGCAAGTTTGCGCAGAGCTAGTCAGTCACCGGACCTCGCCTGATCGCACGACGACCCTGGGAGATTTCGTGGAGCGCATCTATCTTCCCTTCGTACGGGCCTATAAGAGACCGAGCACTGCCGCCAGCTACGAAGGAATGTGGGATCTGTACCTGCTTCCCCGCTGCGCCGACTTGTGGTTGCGAGAAGTGGAGACTTTCCACATCCAACGATTGCTGAAACGGATCGCACGAGAACACGGGATTTCGAAGACCACCCTTGGACATGTAAAGCACTTCCTGAGCGGGACCTTCCGGCACGCGGTGCAACAAGGATTTCGAAGCGCCGGTAATCCTGTAACGTTGGCAGTGATCCCCGCGTCCGCGCCGAAAGGAAAAGAGAAGAAGGCATACACGATCGAAGAAATCCAGGCCATGCTGAAGATTCTTCCCGAGCCCGCAGCGACGGTCGTGGAAACGGCGGCATGGACTGGGCTGCGCGCAAGCGAACTGCGCGGGTTGGAGTGGGACTGCTACCAGGCAGCCTCGGACCACAATTCACTTGGTGTTCTAAAGGTACGGCGGGCGGTCTGGAGAAATCATGTGGGCGAGCCAAAGACGGAGCGATCAAAGGCGCCAGTGCCCATCATTCCCCAACTTGCGCAGCGCCTTGCAACCCACCGGAGGGCGCGTGGGAATCCGATCAATGGTCCGGTTTTTGCGAACGGCCGCGGAAATCCGATGAGCTTGGATGCTCTTTACTGGCGACAAATGCGGGACATCCTGAAGAAGGCGGGCATTACGTGGAAGGGATGGCATGGCTTCCGGCGCGGGCTGGCGTCGAACCTGAATCGGTTGGGAGTGGATGATTCAGTGATTCAAGCAATCCTGCGCCACTCCAACGTGGCGGTCACGCAGCGGTGCTACATCAAGACGACTTCACAAGACGCCGTCGAAGCGATGCAGCGGCTGGCCGATGAATGTAACTCCCGGAATTTGTTCTCCACTTGATCTCCAGAGTGAGGTTGGGGACGAGAAGCTCACGGTGCACTGATGGGAGCTAAGTACTTCAACTGGAAGAATCTGGGGGAGAGGGAGGGATTCGAACCCCGCCCAATGGCTTCCATAACTTGTAGAAACTGCATTGCCACCGATGCCAAATTTACCAAGTTCGCCATGCACCATTGCACGCTATTGCACGCTGGCGTCTGCCCGCGCGGTCGGCGTCCATTCGCCCTTGGGAAGACCGAGGCCAAATCGGGTTTGCCCCAGAATTACATTCTGTTGATAGCATCCTCAAGCATCCTGAAAACATTCGAGTGGACAGGCTTTCGGCGAGTTCGACTCCGGTCCCAGCATCATTCAACCCGCTTGTGGCTGTCCGGGTCCAGCAAAGGCATCGATTTTCCCCGGCGCCAGCTAGATTTTGAAAATGTAGGAAATCACGCCAATGCCGTGAGGCTCGGTTTCGATCTCATCGAGACAGATCCCTCTCTCCAGGTCGTAAAGAGCGACGTGACTCGGGCGAAGGGTCCTTTTCTGTCGCACCCAGTTCAGGTTTTCCCGGAACTTGGTGGGACGAAGGCGCGAGAAACCAACCCAGGCAAAACGCTCGTCAAGTAGAAGCAGGCCGCGGCAAAAGCCCAGGCTCTCACCGTTGGCATCGCTCATCTTGTTCAAATCATGGATGCGATCGATCTTAAGGGTTCGTGGATCGACCGTGACGATATGCCCATCCACGGTGGTGAAATAGTGAAAACCGTTGTAGACAAAGCCTTCGTGCGGCCGCTGGATGGCGATTTCGATCCGGCGCATGGGGTCGTCCAGGCTGATGGCTTCGCGCTGGTGAGATCGCGTGCACCAGATTTCATCCCCCATCTCAAACACGTGGTTGACATGGGCACGGTGTGGCTTTGTGGTTGGCACCTTGCGGTAATCGATGTTCCTGGAATAAATGCTCCACGTGTCCGCGCCCATCACGTCCCAGTGGCGCAGGAGTTTTCCATCGAGCGAGACTTCGGCCACGATGTCAAGGCCTGTATCCGCGATCAGCAGCGTACCCCGCCGCTCACTCAAGTGAACGTGATGAAGATCGTTGAAGATGGGGAGCGAGACATAATTAGAAACGCGAAACAAAGGCAGGTCGTAGACGATAACTTCCGTGGAAGTGCAGGTGTAAAGCTTGTCGCCATGCACGCAGCCAGCTTTAAATAGAATAGCGGGCAATTCGTCTGCGGCGGCTTCCTTCGGAGATTCGTAGCCCACACACTTGCGTGAAGTCCTGGTGACGGGATCGATCTCGACCACAATCGCCTGCTTACAGGATTCCCACTCCTCCAGCTTTTGAAAAACGCTGCTTCTGAATTGGCCGCCCACGATATAAAACTTATTCATCGGAACGTTGATTTCCCCCATAGACGGTCGGCATTGAGGCCCGTAAACCTCCTCCCTCCTTGCGGCGCCGGCGGCGCCCATCGTAGTACATGTATGTCAATAACTATACTAGACTATAATGCGGAGGAGTCGAGAGCAAGCGCACGGCCGAAAGGGGTGCGGCCATTTCCCCGGAACGGGCCCTTGGACAGCCGAGCTCACCGCAAAAGTTTGCGCTTTTGTGGCCGCGACGGCAGGCGCGAGTTTATGGGTCGGTTCTCGTCGAAGAAGGAAGCCTTTCGAGGGCCAATGTACTGACCCTATGTCCATACCGCGCTGCTTCGGATATGTGGGAACCCGTCGACTCGTCGCAATCGCGAGAACAGCACGCTGATTTACACGCTGATTGGATTGATCGTCGCTCCCGGACTGCTAAAGCGGCTCAGCAATGCCGGCTGGAATGTGCTTTACAAAGCTTCTCCGGTTGGTTACGCCATGGCCGTGTTCATGACCTACTGTGCGGTCGCCGCGATATTCGAGGTGAAGCCGAAATTCGCTGCGCTGCTGGCCGGGTATGGGATCGTCGGCGGCCTGTATGGAACTCAGCGCGTTGGAATCATCGGCTATAGGCTGGGCTTCGGGCGGCAGTTCTCGTTTGCGATCCTGTTGGTATTTCTGGTGGTTTCTTCGTTGATTTCCGTCTTCTCATCCGCACGGCAATACAGAGCGTCCAGGCTCATCGGATTTCCGCGGCCATTCACGAAGATGGGCCCGCTAGGGGGATTGCCACATGCACGTCGATGGGCTGCCAAACGCGCAGCCAGTTGCGGCACAACCGGCACGGGAGCTCTTTCGGCCCGAGGGGTTGGTTTTGTCTAACCTTCAAGCCATTTCAGTTGCTCTGACGTCAGAGGGAGCGCGCTCGCAAAAGCTGAATCGTTCAACTCGGCGATGGAACGGGGACCGATCAACGGGAAGGTCGGGAAGGGTTGGTGAAGTACCCAGGCGAGTGCGATGCCCATGGCGGAGCTTCCCATCTTCTTTCCGAGTTCAGCTGCGCGTTGTTTCCGGGCGAAGTTGACGGCGCTCGCCCAGTAGCGCTCAACATCCCCGGCCTGGCGGTCGGCGAAATCCTTTGGCTGGTATCCCGAATCCTTTTGGTCCAGGAAGAAGCCGCGTGCCTGGCTCGACCACGGGAAGAGCGGTAGCTGTTTTTCCGACAACCACGCTCGAGCATTGGGATTACCGAAAGAGATCGCACCGGGGTAGACCGGGTTCACCATCTCCGCGAGACTCATCTGGTTGCTCACCGACGAAAAACCTTCGAGACCGTTCTTTGCGGCGTAAGCATTGGCGTCTTCGATCCGCGATATCGACCAGTTCGAAGCGCCGAAAGAGCCCATCGTCCCGGTGCGCTTGTGCTGGTTCAGCACGTCCATGATTTCCCCTACGGGAACGTCGGGGTTGTCGCGGTGCAACATGTAAATATCGATGTAATCGGTGCGCAGGCGTTGAAGGCTTTCCAAGTGTTGTCTGCTCAAGGCTTCAGGCGTGCACTCGGTGTAAAGCGTGAGCGGCCATTGTGGAATCGGGCTATGGGCACCTTTGTCGAGAAGAATGACCTCCTTCCGAATGCCTCGCTTCTCAAGCCACCACCCTAGACGTGCTTCAGCTTTGCCCTGGTTATAAATCCATGCGCCATCGAAAGTGTTACCGCCGATAGAAATATAGTGGTCCCACACAACCATCACCGACTCGGGATCGCGCGCGGCATCCGTTCCAAGCACAAGTCGTGAAACCCGTTTGCCGAGCGGTTGAAAAAGCGCGTTTGCGATCGACGGGCGCAATGCGTTCTTCCCTCTAGCTATCGGGAGGGCCTGCGCTCCCTCTTCGGTATCGCGGCTGTAGACTAGCCCAACCTCCTGACGCCATCGATCAAGCGCACGCATGTTCGCTAGACTACTTGGCCACGAGAGGAGCGGCGCCTGGCGGTCCGCAATGTGCGATGCCACGTAATCGGCCTCAGCAGCGAAGAGAGCTTTGTCAGCATGCACGGTGATCGTCTCAGAAGCTGACCCATATCGATCCACGATAATCTCGGAATTGCCGGCGCCCCGCATCGTGGAGACCCACGGCGGATTGGGTATAGTAATTTGACCATCGGTGCCGTAGACCCGAATTGCGCCATCCTTCACAAGTCGAATGCCGCAGGCGAGCGTCGCCAGGATGTTTCCCTGGAACCGCATGACAGCGGTTGAGTATTCATCTACGTGCGAACCACCGCCAATATGCGCGATGGCCTTCACTTCGAGAGGCTCGGCAACGTCCAGGCCGAGCGCGGCTTCGACAACGGTGCGCGCCGTTGAAACGCAATAGCCGCCAACATCGAGAATGCCTCCTCCAGCGAGGTTTGCATCTACGAGTCTACCGTTGTACGTCGCAGGGATATCAAAATTGAAGTTGATGTCGATTGCCCGCACGGCACCTATGATGCCGCTGCGAACCAGTTGAGTGAGACGCTCTATCTGCGGATGGATGCGATACATATACGCTTCCATCACGAAAACGTCATTCTGCCGAGCGGCCTCAAACACAGCCTCAGCCTGGGCATGGCTCATGGCGATCGGCTTTTCTACCAAAATGTGCTTGCCTGCATTCGCCGCCTTAATGGCCCATTCGGCGTGATAGACATGGGGCGTTGAGATGTAGACGATATCTACAGATGAATCTTCCAGTAGCTCGTCGTAGCTTCCATAGCAAACCGGTATTTGATGCTTTGCGGCAAATGCTTCCGCTCTTGCGAGGTCACGGGTCGCGACCGCTCGTAGCTCCCCCGTTTCAGAATTTCTTATACCGTCGGCAAATTCATCCGCAATCCTACCGGCCGCAAGCAAACCCCAACGCAGAGGTCTGCCGAAAACGCCACCTCTATCTTTCATTTATTTCTCCTCACTGGCTAAGTACTTTCCTCGCCTGACTGAATCCTTTCGAGAGCCCGATGCCGCAGCGCCAGGCCTGAGACATAAGCCATAAGACAGCCGCGTTTGCCGCAACTGCAGCGCCGGCCGTCGACCGCCACTACAGTGTGCCCAATTTCACCTGCTGTGCCAGCGTGACCCTGGTAGAGCTTGCCGCCCACCATCACGCCCATGCCGCCACCGCCGAGCCTTTCGACAATGCGGTAGTGACCCAGTTCAAGGCCGACGCGCAAATCTTGATCTAGCCCGTGGCTGGCCATAGGGAAGAAATTCCCTCCCCTCAATTCAACCGATCATTCTAGGCCGTTGGCATAACGGAATCGACAAGAAATCGAAGCCAGCCTTCCTGCGGTTTGGTCGATCCTCGGCAGGGCAGCAGTGACGATTCGCACGTCCTGATGTTCGCCCCTGTCCCGCACTTTCTGGAAACGGAAACAGTACCTCGATCTGTGGCGAAAGCTCCTCGGAGAACTGGTGCGGACAGTCTGGCATCTACGGCACTAAGGGAACTCCAGCCATCGCCAACATCCCAGCCAGTCGCAGCAATGGCACCACCTGGACTGACGCGAACGGTAATCTCTGGCTCTTTGGGGGGAACGACTGCGGGCTACCGGCGAAGCAGTGCTTGACGCTGACTTGGACACATCTCGCCGTTGGCATCGGGCCACATCATCCCGAAGGGAACCTATTGGTTCGACCGAGATCTGCCGCCCGATGGGAGGTGGGGGGTCAGGACATAGGGCTTCGTATCGCGTGGGGTAAACTTGCGCACAAATGTGAAGAACTTCGTAGTGTGAAAGGCCGTCCGTCCCGCATGGAACCACGGACGGACGGTCACCACGGCGCGGTGAGCTTGGCGTAGGACGTGATGAGTAACCCGGATTGGGTATCGCAGCGCGTGAATCACAATATGTCAAAGCCCTTGAGCACAACTATCCGGCCACAGTTGAAATACCGATGCCGAGCAGGACGAAAGAATCGTGAAAGTTCTGAACGGACTGACTCGCGGACAGTGGGTCAGGTTTGGTCGTTTGCTAGGTCTGCCAACAACGTATGTCCTACGCCCCGGTGAGCGGGATGGTACTCCTGACTCGATTCAAAGCGTCCCGAAAATCTGCCAGCACACGTGGGTCCAAATCGTCAGAGAGCAGTACCTCGTGTAGCCCCTGAAGCTCCGATATGCCCTTTTCTAAGTGCGACCGAACGGGGAGATCACTAATCTTCGTTGGTGTTTCCGCTTGTGCTTCGGCGTGTGCCTCCATCGCTTGCCGCGCTGAGGGCGCGGGTGCACTCCGTTCGGTTTTCACCTTCCGAATCGTTCCTGCCTTATGTCTCGTAACCTGAGCCGCATTCTTCGCCACGGAACTTCGGTCTGCCATTGCATCTGTCGTTTCGGATATCACGCTGACCTCATAATTTAAGACTGACTTCATGAGCACCACTCATCGAGCATTTACGACGATTCCAGCCCTTCCCACTTGCGCTCTGGGATCAACATTACGGTGTACATAGCGACCCACCCCATTTTCTCGCAGTCGTCGGGTGGCATCGAGTCGAGAAAGTGTCCACATTGAACTCAACGTCCGGGTAACTCAGGCCGACTTCCGTCGTTCCACAGGTGCAATCATCCTAAACTTACCATCTTTGATCCTGACCTCATCCCGCTTCAGCATCTCGTAGAGGGCAACGCGAACGTCGGTGCCACTGGCTCCGCGTTCAACGGTCCGAAGGTAAACCTCGGAGAAGTGGCAGTCGGGCTGTGCGAAGCTCTTCACGGACTTGATTCATAACATCTTTCATATCCATTGCGACATTACCCCTCTCTTTTGCAGACACAAAGCAACCTTGTAGTACGATGCAGTGGCTCGGAGGGAACTGTTGGTGGATAGGCCTAATTCGTGACACTCTCGATGTGTTCCGCACGGCCTGTCGCGGGCCATCCGTGCCGCTGCGTCCTGCGACGAGACGAAGTGCTGATCAACTTTTCAACAAATCTAGCTGTCGAAATCCTGCTCGTTCTGCCAATCCAGGTAGGCGCTGGCAGTCCGTATGGCGTCCTCTAGACTTCTTTCCGTTTGCTGGTAGACCTCGTGTCCCTGCCGAAATACCAGCACTTGGTAATCTGAACGGTTAGGCGTGTCTATCGCGGGCATGATCGCCGCGACATAGTGCCCCGATCGGCAACTGGATTGAAGAGTCATCATGTCCGCGCTCCAACCTTCCCGGCTAGAGCGAGAAGCGCGGCGCAGAGCCGGACTCTGGGGAGGGGATCAAGTACTTGGAGGCTCTGCGCCACGCACAGTACAAACAACTGTACGGTAACGCACATTACGGAACCTGTCTGTCAGGCGATTCCTGACAAGTGTCGGCAAACTGCTCGATAGACATGCTCGATAGGAAACTTAACCGTCTGGCGGAAGGGAACATCCGGTTCAGCAGGTGATGCGCCATCTGCGGAAAGCGAACCAAATCGTCGAAAGCCGCAATGGCTTCGAGTTCCCGTTGGATTTGGTCCACGCTCAAGCATGGCGGACGCAAAGAGACGGTTGGCTGTTGCTCTGAATCGTGTATCCGTGGATTACGAGCACAGTACCCATGGGAGTCGCCATTTCGGTCGGGCCTCGATGTCGAACGTGCCCCGCGTGAAACGAATACCTTTTGGGCGGCATCATGATTGAGCTTCGCGCCCCCGCCCTGAACAGGGCTCGTCCAAGGGTTTGAGTGTAATTGACGCCTGTTAACAGAAGTTACCGCGCAGCCACTTCAACGTGATGCAAAGAAAAGCCGCCCGAAGTCCGGGCGGCATTGTATTGGTTGCGATTCGTTTTATGGCATTCGCAGGAAGCCGTGATACACGTTGTTCGCGTCAATGTAGAATCCCGAGGTCGCCCCCTCCCGGTTGTTGGTCATGGCTTGGGTGCCTTGGCCGGCGCCTGTGCCCGCGCCCGGAGCAGTGAAGGTGGTTATCTTACCGTCGGTAGCGCGCACGAAGCCATGCATCACGTTGTTCGCGTCGTAGTATTGACCCACGATCGCTCCCTCTGCGTTGTTGCCTTCGGCAATGGTGCCTTGGCCGGCGCCCGTGCCCGCGCGCCGAACGTCAATCGTAATGAGGCTGCCGTCGGGATCGAACAGGTAGCCATGATTCACGTTGTTTTCGTCAACGTAGTATCCCGTGCTTGCTCCCTTCTGGTTGATGCTCTCGCCGTAGGTGCCCTGACCGGCGCCTGTGCCTGCTAACGGAGCATCGAACGTGGTGATGCTGCCGTCGGGATTGAGCACGAAGCCGTGAGGCATGTTGTTCGCGTCAATGTAGTATCCGGTGCTCGCCCCTAAATCGGTGAGGCAAGAGAAGAACATGGGGAAGGTGCCTTGGTTGGCGCCTGTGCCCGCGCCCGGAGCATCGAACGTGATGAAGGTGCCGTCGGGATTGAGCCGGAAGCCGTGAGACACGTTGCTTGTGTCAATGTAGTATCCGGCGATCACCCCGAGGTCGTTGAGATCCCCGGCGATCGTGCCCTGGTTGGCGGCTGTGCCCGCGCCCGGAGCGTCGAAGGTGGTGATGGCTCCGTCGCGAACGCGCAGGAAGCCGTGCATCACGTTGTTCACGTCGTAGTACCATCCCGGGATGGCCCCCTTATCGTTGAGGCCGATAACGAAGGTGCTCGTGGACCCCGTAGGGTCGAACTTTGCGAAGGTACCGTTGGGCTTGCGCAGGAAGCCGTGAGCCACGTTGTTCTTGTCAACGTAGAATCCCGCGACCTCGCCCGACGAATTGACGCCGAAGGCCTGGGTGCCTTGGCCAGCGCCGTTGCCCGAGCCCGGAACTTCGTAGGTGATGATTTTGTGCATCCCTTGCGGTTGCGCTTGCGGCCATGCGGCCGAAGCAAAGAAGGTGAAAAGAACCAACAGCAGAATGCTGATGCGTCTCATGTAGCCTCCATGATTTAGAGCTTCGAGTTGACTGCGTGATTCGTGAGAAGAAGAGAAGAAGTGTAGGCGCTCTCGCCTGAGGGGGTGTTGCATCCCGTGATGGAAGTGCTCTTCGGGGAGGCGAGAGAATTTACGGCCCAGATTGTACTACTGTTCGACTGGGGCGGCGAAAAAAGTGACCGTAGACAGGCCTTGCCTGTCAGCGAATTCGCGTTGTTCGTTTTCTTACAGACCAGTCTCCTGTTCCGTCGTTCGAGACCCTGATATAAATTGCAGCCTTTTTCATGACCGTCACCCCACTTTGATTGCGCCAGAAAAGGTGCGTGAAATCAAGCGTGACTGTCGATTGAAAGCCGCAACCCAACACAGAATTTTTCTTTTCGCCTTTTGGCGCAATCTGCTGCCTCCATGAAGGGAAAAAGGCGAAAATATCGTTCTAGCGTGTAGGGATGGATGCGGCCCCCCATCGCTGATACAAACCGCTCCTTCGCACGCCCACCTCATCGGTCCGGCGATTTCGTACGCCATCGGACAGGGGGCAACGATGCTGGATTTGCGGTGGCGTTGATGCGCGGCTTCACGGTTGCGCGCAGTGCCGTTTTTGCTTCTGCCGTCGCCGCAATTTCGGTCACGCGTCCAGGAGCTCAACCTTCTATGCCATCCGGGGAGGAAGTGGAATACCGGCGGCGTTTAGCAATTGGTTCATGCTCGAACCACGCGGTGTCCTCGATGTCGCATTTGCGGGACAACGGACTCCGCGCGGGCAACCGGCAACCGAAATAGCCACCGGCACGTACCATCAAATCCAGACCCCGATAACTCCGCTTTCAAGAAGCGCAGGCGGTCGAGTTGCAGATTCGTCAGATGGAGCGGCGGTTTATCATGGCCTACCAGTTGGAACCATTGCGCAAGGCGCTTCTGCTGCCGCCGGGTCAACCTCCTTATCGCCGACGACGTGGGCCTTGGCAAAAACATTGAGGAACTACGGGCTGGTCTCAGACGCGTTTCCATTCTTGTGTTTCATGGAAAATAGGAACTGCATCCCCAGATAGCCGAAGAATTGCGGCTGGCCGCTCGTCGGCCCGCGGAAGCTGCGGCCGGCCATGAACAGCAGCACGAAGTGCTCTCCCAGCTTGTAGCGGCCTCCGCCATCCAGGGTGTTCCGGTGATTGGAACCGTTCGTGTTGGCGGTATTGTACAATTCGCCGTCCAGTTCTAGCCTTTTGTTGACATCACGACCCACCACCACTCCGGTAGCCCAGGCTGCGCCCTTACTGCTGGCGAACCAATAGCCGACCTCGGGATTGACCACGAACGGCCCAACCTTTTTGGTCAACTCGATGGGAAGATAGAACCTGGTGCCGTATTCCACGAGTCCGCGCTGCAGCGAGGATGTGGAGTTGTTGAACTCGATCTGAGGATAGGTCGATATCTGCAGGCCATCCTCACCACTGTCATAGAAGCGCCACTTCACGCCCGCCAGCGACTTACCCAATCCGCTGCGAGTCGGGCCGCCGTCGTCCCCCACCACTAAGTACGGCACCTGATACTTGAGCTGTATGCGGGGACCGAGGCCGTAATTCGCGTCCAGGATGGGGGCGTTGTAAATGCGTTCGGTGGCATGGCGCTCGGTGTAAGCGGCGACATTGATCTCCCAATTGCCGTCGCCAGGGGTGCCGGGGTCGTCGCCGATGAAGGGCGGGCCTCCTTGCGCCGCACTCGGCAGCGAGAGCGCGGCCATCAACACGAGCAAGCCGGGGACGGCTGGGAAGATTGGGACTAGGAGCTTGATTCGCAGCAGGTCGGCGAGAATGGCTGCAATCGAGATCTTGTTCTTGACTTCGAAACCGAGAGGCCTCATGAGGGCTAATCGCCAGCTGCAGCGTTGTTGAGAAATTGCAGTGGGCTGCCGATCGCCTCGACCAGATCGCGCAGGAACTCCGAAGCTCGCGCGCCGTCCACGACACGATGATCACTCGAAAGTGTCAAGGTCATCATGGGACGGACGCCAGGACGAGCGTCAGGACCGACCCCTACCGGAACAACCCGGTCAGCGATGGCTCCCACGGCGAGAATCGCGGCCTGGGGAGGAATGATGATTGCGGTGAATGCGTCCACCCCAAACATGCCGAGATTGCTGATGGTGAAAGTGCCACCTGCGATATCGGAGAAACGCAACTTGCTGCCGCGCGCGCGTTCCGCAAGGTCGCGTCGCTGCACCGCAATCTCGCCCAGAGTGATTTTATCGGAATTTTGAATCACCGGCGCCACCACGCCGTCGTCCACCGCCATCGCCAGTCCAATGTTGATCCCGGCATTGGTACGAACGCCTTGATTGGTCCAGCTTGCGTTCATGCGCGGGTGTTTGAGGAGGACGCGGGCAACCAGCGCCGCGAGCAGATCGGTGTGCGTGAGTTTCACTCCGCACGATTTTTCAATTTCGGGTCCAAGCTTCTGCCGCGCCTGGTTCAGCGCGCCCGCGTCCACCTCGCGGACGACGAAGAAATGGGGAACGGTCGTCCAACTTTGCGTGGTGCGTTCCGCCATCAGACGGGAGACGGGGCTTCCGCCATCAACCGTCGCGGGCGGTGCGCCGGCTTTGGATGCGGCAGGCGCGACAATATCGGAAACGAGGATTTCTCCGCCGGCGCCCGAGCCGCGGACCTGCGCAAGATCGATGCCGCGTTCGTTGGCGAGACGTCGCGCCTTGGGGGAAACCTTTACGGGCTGGGTCGCCGATCTCGGGGGATTCGTCGGTTGATTTGCCGATGCCGCAGTCGATGCGGCAGAAGCCGCCGGAGCAACGCTCATCTTTCTTCCCGATTCGACGGTGACTTCATCCGCCGGAGGAACTTCTCCGGGACCGACAATCCAGGCAATGATTCGCCCAACCGGTACCTCCGCTCCTGCCTGCGCTTTGACCGCGGCAAGTACGCCGTCGCCGGGGGATTCGATTTCCATCACCGCTTTGTCGGTTTCGACCTCCAGCAGAGGCTGGCCTTTGGCAACGGACTCGCCTTCTTTCTTCAGCCACGAAACAAGCTTGCCAGTTTCCTGCGCCATTTCGAGCGCGGGCATCACGACGCTGATCGCCATAGTTAGATCGCAGTAGTAAGTGACTCAGTTAGTCAGATTGCCATTTGTTTGGAAGCGTCTTGTAGAGACGATGATTGCCTCATCTCAGGTGTGATCGCGCTTCATCTTTCGCCCACTCCAACGCGTTCCTGCCTGGAGCTGGCTTCAATCATCTCGCGCACGCGCTTGCTCGGTTTGGATTCCGTTTCTCGAATCGCGGGAAGCGGACCATCCACCGTGAAATAGTGTCTGCCGGCAACCAGAAGTTCCTCGGCCGGGAAGCGGGTGATGACTTCATGGGCAGTTTCGGTGACGACGATTTCCTCCTCGATGCGAGCGGCGCTCCAGCCGTCGGTCGAGGGCCAGAAAGTTTCGAGCGCGAACACCATTCCCGGCTTGATTTCGCAAGGGTGATCGAGCGACACAAGGCGGCTGATCACTGGCTTCTCCCATATGGCGAGGCCGATGCCATGACCGTACTGCAGCGCGAAAGCCGCTTCCTCACTTGCGAAACCGAACTCCTGCGCCTTCGGCCACACGGCGGCAATTTCGGCGGTAGTGCGCCCCGGACGAACGAGTTCAATCGCCGCGTCGAGATATTCGCGGCACCGTTTATACGCATCGTTCATCGCGTGCGAGGCGTATCCGATGGTGAAACAGCGGTAGTAACAGGTGCGGTATCCCATGTAGGAGTGGAGAATGTCGTAATACACGGGGTCTCCCGGACGCAGCACGCGGTCGGAGAAAACATGAGGATGCGGATTGCAGCGCTCGCCTGAGATTGCATTTACGGCTTCGACATACTCAGAACCGAGATCGTAGAGTACCTTGCTCACCAGCCCCACCGCCTGGTTTTCGCTCATGCCAGGCTTCATGGCGCGATAGAGCTCGTCGTAAGCGGCGTCGACCATCATGGCGGACGTATTGAGCAACGCGATCTCGTCACGCGTCTTGATGACGCGGGCTTCCGACATGAGCGCTTGGCCATCGACGACCTTGATTCCTTCTTTTTGCAGCGCAAAGAGGACCGGCAATTCGACGATGTCGATGCCGACCGGATCCTTGTGCAGGCCGCGCATTTCGAGTTCGCTGCGAATCTTCTTGGCCACATCTTCGGCGCGCCCCATCTCCGGCGTCATGGCGCCGCGCAACATCGAGATTCCAGCACGTGACCGCTCTCCGAGCCAGGGACAATGCAATTGGTGGTGCTTGGCCGCCGATCCGAAATCCCATAAGATCGGCTCGTCGTTTCGAGTAAGGAGCGTGAAGCGATTCGCTTTATCCTGAGCCCAGGTGCCGATGTGGGTCGCGGTCAGGTACCGGACATTGTTCATGTCGAAGCACAGCAGCGCGCCCATCTCGGACTTGACTAGAAGATCCTTGGCGCGCGCCAGGCGCTCTCGGCGCAAGCGATCGAAGTCGACCCGATTTTCCCAATCCACCGCCATCGTTCCATAAGTGGGCAGAGCCATAAACATCTCCTTTGCTGCAACGTGCTTCAGAGAACAGGTCAGAGGTGAGAGGTCAGATTGCAGAGGTGAAACCCTAAGTATCGAGCTTCGAAGGTTCTTACCTCTGCAATCTGACCTCTGACCTCTCACCTCTTACCTCTGACCTCTCACCTCTTACCTCTTACCTCTCACCTCTTACCTCTTACCTCTTACCTCTCACCTCTGACCTCTTAATTACCGTCCGCAGAGTGCACGAGCGGCTTCAAACACGGTCTGCTCGGTCGGCACGGTTACATCTTCCAAAGGCGGCGAAAACGGAATTGGAACATGCATCGCGCCCATGCGCTTGACCGGAGCGTCCAAATCGTAGAATGCGCCGGTGGCGATCACCGACGCAAGTTCGGCGGTGACGCCATAGCGTTCGTAACCTTCGTCGAGAACGATTGCCCGCGACGTCTTCTTTGCCGATTCAATCAGAGTTTTCTCGTCGAGCGGCCACATGGTGCGTGGGTCGACCACTTCGGCGCTGATTCCAATTTCTTCCAGCAGCGTTGCCGCACCCAGCGCCACTTGCACCATGCTGCTGGTGGCGACCAGAGTAATATCCTCGCCCACTCGCTTCACCTCCGCCACACCCAGCGGGACGGTGTAGTCGTCCGCGGGCACCGGGCCTTTGAGTTTGTACATCATCTTGTCTTCGAAGAACACAACCGGATTCTCGTCGCGAATCGCCGCCTTCAACAATCCCTTGGCGTCGTAGGGCGTCGAAGGCAGAACCACCTTCAAGCCCGGAACATGGCAGAACCACGCGTGCAGCGATTGCGAGTGCTGCGCAGCGGAGCGGCGGGTCGCTCCCATCGTCGTGCGCATCACCATCGGCACGCGCCATTTTCCGCCCGACATGTAACGAACCTTGGCGGCCTGGTTGACCATCTGGTCCATGGTCAGGGTGATGAAGTCGCCGAACATGATGTCGACCACCGGACGCATTCCGGTCATGGCCGCGCCCACGGCGAGACCCGTGAAGCCGGCTTCGGAAATCGGCGTATCGAGCACGCGGTCTTTGCCGAATTCCTCCAGCAGGCCAGAGAGAACCTTAAACGGCGTGCCCGCTTCCGCTACGTCCTCGCCCAGAATAAAAACAGTCGGATCGCGGCGCATCTCTTCGGCCAGAGCCTCGCGAATGGCCTGCGCGAATGTCAACTCACGATCGTTTTGCGCGGTTTGCGCATGAAGATGGGTTTCAGGCATACACGTCCTCGCCCACTTCATCGACGGCCGGGTACGGCGCCGCCACTGCGAAGTCAACCGCCTTCTTCATCTCGGACTCAAGTTCAGTCTGCAGTCGATCAAGCGCCGCCACATTGGCGAGTTTCTCCTCCACCAGCCACTTGCCGAAATTCGCGATCGGATCGCGCTCCGTCTTCCATAGGTGTTCTTCCTGCTTGGAGCGGTAATACTCGCGGTTGATGTCACCGACGTGATGACCGTGGTAGCGATAGGTATCGCAGAGCAAGAACGCAGGACCGTCGCCACGGCGAGCGCGATCCACCAATCGCTGCGCGGTGGCATGAACAGCGCGTACGTCCTGCCCATCCACGCTGGCAGCTTCCAACCCGAAGGCAGTCGCGCGCGCCAGAATGTCTCCGGCCGTGGTTTCCGAGTAATGCGTGTATTCCGTATAAAGGTTGTTCTCGCAGACGTAGATGACCGGAAGCTTGAAAAGTTGGGCGAGGTTCATCTCCTCGTACAGCACACCTTGGCCAAGTGCGCCCTCTCCAAAAAAACATACCGACACCCGCCGGTTGCCGAGACACCGAGCGGAAAACGCGGCTCCGGTGGCAATGCCGGTGCTGCCGCATACGATCGCATTCGCTCCCAGGTTGCCGGTGGCGGGGTCCGCAATGTGCATGGAACCGCCTTTGCCCTTGCAGTATCCGGCCTTCTTGCCCAGCAGCTCGGCGAACATTCGATCGGGGGAAGCGCCTTTCGCCAAACAATGTCCGTGACCGCGATGTGTGCTAGTGATGTAGTCGGTGGGCTCTAGGGCTTCGCATACGCCGACGGCGACCGCCTCTTGACCGATGTAAAGATGCGCCAAGCCGGGCATCAACGCCCGCGTGTAGAGTTCGTTGACCTGCGCTTCAAATTGGCGGATGGCGGCCATCTGCCGGTACATCCGGAGCCACAGATTGACTTTTTCCGATGTTTCTCTCGGCTGTGTAACGGTCGTCATTTTTGAACTCTCATTTTTGAACCCCCGACATGCGCGCTAGAACGTCGAACATGACGGCAAAATCCAGTTTTTCCCAGCCCATGCCACGCGCGGCGGTCAGGAACTCGTTGCTGACGGCGGTGGTGGGGACGGGAACATTCAGCTTGCGGCCCAACTCCATCGCCAGCAGCATGTCCTTCTGCATCATGTTGACGTCGAACCAGGCTTCTTCCGGTTGCCGGAGGACGAACGGACCACGGTACTGAATCATGGGCGACGCGATCGCGCTGTGAGTCATTACGTCCACCGCAACCTCGCGTGGAATGCCGCTCTTTTCCGCCAGCAACACACCTTCGCAGAACGCCAGCATCTGTACTGCTAATTGGAGATTCACCGCGATCTTCATGGCCAGCGCTACACCGTTGTCGCCGACGTGGGTCACCTTGGGCCCGATATCCAGCAGCAACGGCTTCAGGTGCTCGAAGGTTTCTTTGCGCCCACCGACCATCACCGAGAGCTTTCCTTGCTGCAGTGTGATCACGCTCCCCGAAACCGGCGCGTCGATCATGTCGGCGCCCTTCTCACGAACCTTCGCTGCCAGCGCGCGGCTCACTTCGGGACTCACGGTGCTCATGTCGATGTGGAACTTGCCAGCGCCAATCCCCGCGAGCAATCCATCTGGCCCGTCCATCACCGCCGCGAGCGCTGCGGCGTTCGTCACCATGGTGAACGTCACATCCGACGCAGCCGCCACGGCCTTGGCAGACTCGGCAAACTTCATGCCTTTGTCGATCAACCATTGCGCCTTGGAGCGCGTCCGGTTGTAGCCGGTGACGGTGTGACCTTTTTCGAGCAGGCGGGCGACCATGTTGCCGCCCATCACGCCGAGACCGATAAATCCAAGTTTCGCCATGCAGCAAAACTCCCTTCGTTTATGAATTCGACTTGATGTGCGAATTCCCGTGCGAGCCGCTTTTTGCCGAAGACGAATCCTCGAGGACCTGCTTGAGATGAGCTTGCATCGCCTTTCGCGCCGCCTTCGGATCGCGCCGCTCGACGGCTGCCAGGATGCGTTTGTGATGGAGTTGCCCGCGCTCCGGTCCTCCCCGCACATTGAAAATGCGGCTGCGCTGCTCGCGCAGGAGACCGACAATGGAATCGAGGAGCGAGAGAATCAGCGGATTGGCTGCCGCTTCCGCCAGCGCCAGATGGAAGTCGAGATCCGCTTCCACGTAGGCGTCGGGATCATGCAGGTTGCGATCCATCACGGCGACTGCTTCCCGCATGGTACTCAGCAGTTGCTCCTCAATTCGGGAAGCAGCCAGGCCGGCAATCCCCGGCTCCAGCACCAACCGCAACTCGGCGAGATTCGCCAACCCTTCCTGCTGGTTGATGCGGATCATCAGATCCAGTGACTGCCGAATCGAATGGGAAGTCCCATTCGTCACGAAGGTGCCACGCCCCGAGTAGGCTTCGACCAAGCCCTTTTCACGCAAAGTCTTGACTGCCTCTCGAACGGCGGTGCGGCTTACCCCAAACCTCTGGGCGAGATCGCGCTCCGCCGGCAACTGGTCACCCGGCTTGAGCTGGCCCTTCAGAATAGAATCTTCCACCTGCTGCACGATCTGCTCGAACAGGCGAGACGTCTTGACTGTCCGGTACACCGGCTGGGCGGCCAAGGAATCGTCCGGCTCGTTTGTCATTAGAACCTCAATAATATTGTTGGATGATCTCATATAGGTATAATGGTCCAACCAATACACCACGCAGTACAAAACGTGTCACACGTCTTTCTCGCTACTGTATCCACACCGTCTTGATATTCACAAACTCGCGAATCCCTTGCACGGCGAGTTCGCGCCCGTGGCCTGAGTACTTCACGCCGCCGAAAGGCAGGCGCGGATCGGAGGCCACCATCTTGTTCACGAAAACCATGCCGGCATCGAGTTCGTTAATGAATCTTTCGGTTTCCGCCGGATTGTTAGTCCACGCGCTGGCGCCCAGCCCGAAACGGCTGTCGTTGGCGATCTGGATGGCTTGATCCACATCCTTCACGCGAAAGATCGACGCCACCGGGCCGAAGAATTCTTCCTTGTAAGCCGGAGATTCCTTCGGAATGTCAATCAGCACCGTCGGCGCGTAGAAGTTGCCGGGACGATCGAGCGGATGGCCGCCGGTCAGGACGCGCGCGCCCGCGGCCACGGTTCTTTTCACATCGGTGTCGAGAGAAGTGACCGCGTCGGCATTGGCCAGCGGACCAAGTTGAGTGCTCTCCTCGAACGGATCACCGATGCGCAACTCCTGCATGCGTTTGACGAACTTACGCTCGAACTCGCCGGCAATTGTTTCCGCCACGATAAAGCGTTTGGCCGCGATACAAGACTGACCATTGTTCTGAATCCTCGCGTCGACCGCGGTTGCGACCGCCGCATCCAGATGGGCGCTGGGCATCACGATGAAAGGATCGCTGCCACCCAGTTCCAGCACGACTTTCTTGATTCGCTTGGCGGCGGAAACGCCGACTTGGATCCCCGCCTGCTCACTCCCAGTCAAAGTCGCGGCGACGACGCGAGGGTCGTTCAGGATGCCATCGACCGGCCCCGCGCCGATCAGTAGCGTCTGGAAGACGCCTTCGGCAAAACCGGCGCGGCGGACAATGTCCTCAATCTTGAGCGCGCACTGCGGAACGTTCGAAGCATGCTTCAGCAGCCCGACATTGCCCGCCATCAATGCGGGAGCCACGAAGCGAAACACCTGCCAGAAGGGGAAGTTCCACGGCATGATAGCCAGGATGGGACCAATCGGCAGATAACGGATGAAGCTGCGCTTCGCTCCGGTTTCTGCAATTTCGTCGGCTAGAAACTTCTCGGCGTTTTCCGCGTAGTAGCGGCACCCCGTGGCGCACTTTAGCGCCTCGGCCACGGCAGCCTTCAGAGGCTTGCCCATTTCGAGGGTCATCAAATGGGCGCACTCATCTTTTTCTTTCTCCAAAATTTCGGCGGCGCGCAGCATCTTGCTCGCCCGATCCGCGAACGAAGTTCGCCGATGCTTTTGGTACGCAGAAGCCGCCAACTGCAACTTCTGGTCAATTTGTGCCGCGGTAAGAGGTTCGAACGTCTTCACAACTTCGCCGGTTGCAGGATTAATGGTCGCTATCGCCATCCTAGTTTCTTCCCTTTCGGTTGGCAGCTCCATCCATTGTAGTGGCCGCGACCGAGCAGGTGCTGCCAGGTGGAGGTTCTGTGGTCCGACCACAATACTACTTGACAGGTAGTCCGTGTCAAGGATATACCTTCACAGCGTTCGATCTTCTCCCCAGATCGAAACCGGTCGCAAGGGTCCGACCAGAAAACTAGTTCCATCCTGTTTGAGAATTTGGAGGTCGTAATGCATTCTCCGTCGAATGGCATTCGAGTCTTAGGCACCGTTTGCCTATTGCTATCCGTCTCTGTTTTCACGTTTTCCCAAACGACGGCCGGCCGCATTCTTGGGAACGTTAGCGATCAATCCGGCGCTACTGTGGCTGGTGCCGCGGTAGTCGTTACCGATGTTCAGCGCGGCACGACCCGTGTCGTCGCCACCGATAGCTCGGGAAAGTACGCCGCCCCGGATTTGCAGCCTGGAGTCTATAAGGTCCGCGCGGAAGCGAAGGGCTTCAAGAGCGTGGAGCGCGTGAACATAGTGGTGGAAGTTGCAGAGGATCTGCGTGTCGACATAACGCTCCCGACCGGACAAGTCTCCGAGACGGTGGTTGTTACTGACGAGGTTCCGCTGGTCGATACAACCTCCTCTACTCTGGGCGGCACTCTGAGCAACGCGGAGATCAACGATCTGCCGCTGAACGGCCGCAACTACGAGAACCTGCTCCAGTTGCGTCCCGGGGTGGAACGCTATCCCGGCGGCGGATTCTCGACAACGAGCACAAACGGACGGCGCGCGGAAGACAACGCCTACTTCGTGGAGGGATTGTTCAACAGCGAGCCCTACTCCGGGCAGGCCATTATCAATGGCGCCGGCATCGCGGGCGACTCGGCGACCATTCTGCCCATCGACTCGATTCAGGAATTTAACGTGAAGAACTTGCGCCGGCGGAATTCGGGTGGAAGCCGGGAGCAGTGGTTAACGTTGGTCTCAAGTCTGGCACCAACAGATTCACGGCACCGCGTTCGCCTTTGGCCGCGACGGCGTACACTTTCGACGCTCGCAACTATTTCAACGCCGTGCCCAACGCTAAGCTCGACGAACGCTGGAACAATACGGCGGCAGCGCCGGGCGGCCCGATCGTTAAGGACAGAGTGTTTTTCTTTGCGGCTTACGAAGGGCAGATCTACGACGAACGCCTCCTATGGGAATGCGCGAGGCAGCATTACCTTCCTCGGCTCGGTATTGAACGGCACCACTTCTACACCGCTCGAGGACTTCTTTGCGGGCTTGCCGTTTAAGTCGACGTTGGAGGTAGGAAATCCGACGCTGCAACTCCATAACTGGGCCTCTGGCGCGTTCTTCCAGGATGACTGGCGCGCCACCAGAACTCTGATTCTGAACTTTGGCCTGCGCTACGAATTCAGCAGCGTCCCTCAGGAAGCTCACAATCTCCTGGGTAACTTTGACCCGAATGTCGGCTTAGTGCAGGTGAACACGGGCGCCAATCAGATCAGCAGCCTCTATAACCCCGATCACAAGAACTTCGCGCCGCGCTTCGGATTTGCGTGGGATACCAACGGCAAAGGATCGACCGTGATCCGCGGCGGTGCCGGTCTGGTTTACGAGACCGTGAACTGGCAGTCGTTCATCGCCTTCAATAACGCTTTTGGCCCAGGCAGTGTTCCTACGGGAGGTCTCAACGCAGGTGTCCCGATTGACCCCGGCGGTACCATCACCACTGGGAACGTCACCACCAAGAATTTCTTGACCTTCGGTCCGGGAACGACCTGGGACAACACGCCGGTCTTCAACAACACGATCGATTGCGCTCCGCCAAATCCCTGCCCCATCATGACTGTGGACCGCAATCTAACTACGCCCTATGTGTGGAATTGGACCCTCAGTCTGCAACACGCGTTTACCCCGAACCTTACGTTGGAGATGGCCTATGTCGGCAACCACGGTGGCAATCTAACCGGCATTCGCGACATTAACCAGCCGCCGGTGGGATCGGGCTGGCCTGCGGCGAACGTCGCGTCTTGCAACGCCCATCTCATACCTAATCAAACTCCTGGCGGGCCACCGCTGTACGACGTCAATAACACACTTGGCGACGGTGTTTGCCAGGCCGCCGCCGAAGTTGGACCATTCAACACGAAGTTTCCATATCTAAGTAACATCTTCAATATGGGCAACGTTTACAGGTCCAATTACAACGGCCTGCAAGTGACGCTGAACTCCAGAAATTTCCATGGCCTGAGCATGGTCGCGGGATACACCTACTCGCACTCTCTCGATGACGTGGGCGCCAACTGGGATTTCGGTTACGGATCGGGACTTCCGCAGAACGCTTATAACCCGGGCGCTGAATACGCCAACAGCGATTTCGACGTGCGGCATCGCCTCACGCTTTCTCTCACCTACGCTATCCCCGGAAAGAAGGGTTACGCACAGGCCCTGGAAGGTTGGGAACTCAACTCGATCGTCACCTTGCAGAGTCCGCAACACTGGGGCGTGATGGATGAGGGAACGGATGCTGCCGGTATCGGCCCACTGCCCGTTAGTCCGCCGGCGAACAGCCCCATCCGCTGGAATTTCTATGGGAACCCTGACGATTTCAAGTCGGGCCCGACAGGCACTCCATTCTTCCCCGGGACCAACGCCCCATCCGCCCCGACAAGCAATGCGGCCTGCAATGCAAAAGCTCTCGCACTGGACGGAGGATCCCCAGGTGCGGCCACCGAATCATTGGCCTTTCACGGCTGCTACGCCGAAGGCAGTTCCCTTCTGATTCCTCCGCCACTGGGAACCTTCGGCACGATGGGACGCAACATTTTCCCCGATTCCGGTTTCAAGAACGTTGATTTCTCGCTCGCTAAGAACTGGCACTTTGGTGAGCGCTTCCACGCCCAGTTTCGGGCCGAGTTCTTCAATATCTTCAACCACCCCAACTTCGCGAATCCCTATGGCGGCCAGAATGGTTTCGGCTTCAATGATCCTTCTGTGGGCGGCTTCGGCTGCGGCTGCGCCACTCCCGATGTCGCCGCCGCCAACCCGGCCGTGGGTTCGGGAGGCCCGCGCTCGGTTCAACTCGGCCTGAAGCTCATTTTCTGATCGAGCAGGCCTTACAAATCGGGGCCGGACCTCCCTCCGGCCCCATTTTTTTCCAACTGGAAAGGAACTCATCCCGTGTCAACACCATTACGGCATCATCAATCGGCTCGACTGAGGACGTCATTGGAGACGTCATTAGCAATCACCATGGCGCTGATGCTCCTGCTGAGCGTCCCGTGCTTTGCGCAGCAGCGCGCCGAGCGAACCATTGATGAGATCAAGACTGAAGCTATCCACCGCGCCGAAGTGGGCCAGTATCCGCTCATCGGACTTGATCCCGGCGACGTTAAGGAAGCCTTCGCCTCCATCCATACTCGCGATAAAGACGAGTGGGCGGCGGCCTTTATGGGAGTCGCTGATCGCTACATGAATGAGGCTAAGTCACTGGAGAAGACCGAACCCACGAAGGCGAACGCCGACTACATCCGCGCGTGGCGGCTTTATTCTTTCGGACGCTGGCCCATCCCCGCCTCTCCCGGCAAGCAGCGCTCGTACGAAAAAGCGATCGAGGCTTTCCTGGCGCACGCGCGCTTCTGGGATCCACCGCTCGAAATCGTGAGAATTCCTTTCGAAGGAAAAGAAATCGTCGGCTACCTGCGCTTGCCGAAAAATTCGAACGGTCCCGTGCCTCTGGTGTTGGCCGTGAATGGACTGGACAGCCGCAAGGAGGATTTATCCGAGAGCTTCAGCGCGATTCTGCCTTTCGGCATCGGCTTTCTGGCCGTCGATGGCCCGGGAACCGGACAGTCTCCCATTAAGGTCAGCGAAAATGCTGAGCGCATGCTATCTCGCGTACTCGACTACATCGCCACCAGGCCCGAAATCGACAAGAACCGAGTTGCCATGCACGGCGTCAGTTGGGGCGCGTATTGGGCTACGAAGATGGCTATTGTAGAGCGTGCTCGCTTGAAGGGAGCGAGCGCCCAATCGCCGCCCACCGACACATTTTTTCAAAAGGAGTTTCTGATGAATTCCCTGATCGGCAACCGTGAATATCTCTTCGATCAGGTCCCGGCATTAATGGCGATATTCGACGACGTGAAAACTGTGGATGAGATGGCGGAAGTCTTGCCGAAGATGTCGCTCGTCAAACAAGGACTGCTCGGCAAGCCGATGGCGCCCATGCTCATTCTTGCCGGAGCGCTCGACACTCAGGTACCGATCTCCGGTGATTATTCCTTGGCTGGTGCGCACGCTAGAACCTGCCAACTGACGAACTTAAGTACAGCCGACCAACGATAGTGACTTTCCCACCCGCGCGGGAAGACCTTGTAAGTTAAGTGCCAGTATCCCGCAAGCCGCCTTTCGATTGCATTCTC
This sequence comes from uncultured Acidobacteriaceae bacterium, assembly GCA_963722485.1. Taxonomy (GTDB): domain Bacteria; phylum Acidobacteriota; class Terriglobia; order Terriglobales; family Acidobacteriaceae; genus Acidiflorens. The sequence goes on along the minus strand of CAVRNL010000001.1, from coordinate 45,267 downwards.
TGGGTGCAGGTGCTCGTGGCGATGGCTTTGGCCATGCTGCTTGATGAATTCGTGCGACTTCACGGGGTCTGGTGATAATGATCACAGACAAAGCACAGCCAGAGGGCTATGGTGTCGTCGCATTTCAGAAGAAGGCCAGAGATGACGGGGCGTGGCCGCAATCTCTGAAGAGGTGCGAATATGTCAGCACTGCGCAGCTCACTGCCTGAAGCTTTGCAGTCTCGAGGCGTTTCACGCCGCGAGTTTGTGAAGTTCTGCAACTTGATGGTCGCCACCCTGGCGCTCCCACCGCGGTATCTGGCGGCCGTAGAAAAAGCTCTCAGTCAAACGACGCGTCCGGTCCTGGTCTGGCTCGAATTTCAAGATTGTGCTGGCAACTCGGAATCGATGCTGCGCACCAGCAATCCGACAGTCGCTGAATTCGTGCTGGATCTTCTCTCCTGGGAATACCACGAACTGATCATGGCGGGCGCGGGCAAACAAGCCGAAGAAGCACTCGAACGAGTGGTTCGCGAGCACAAGGGCACATATATCGCTGTCGTGGAAGGCGCGATTCCAACGGCAGAGGATGGTGTCTACTGCACGATTGGCGGCAAGACCGCTCTCGACATTGCGAGACACGTTTGCACCAACTCGGCCGCTAACGTTGCGGTGGGCGCTTGCGCGTGGGATGGAGGCTTGGTTCGAGCGAACCCCAATCCGACTGGAGCCGTGGGATTGCAGGAGGCCGTGCCCGGCGTGAAGGTTGTCAATTTGGGTGGCTGCCCGCAAAATCCGGTTAATACCGCGGCCGTCCTTGTCCATTATTTGACGTTCCACGAGTTACCCGCGCTCGATCAGTACAACCGCCCGCTGTTCGCTTACGGCAATATCATTCACGACCAGTGCGAGCGCCGCGCGCACTACGATGCGGGCCGTTTTGTTGAGGAGTGGGGCGATGAAGGTCATCGCAAGGGTTATTGCCTTTACAAAATGGGATGCAAGGGACCGGAGGCGACTTATAACTGCCCGGTGGTCCGCTGGAACGATGGGACCAGCTGGCCGGTGAAATCGGGCCACGGATGCATAGCCTGCGCGTCGCATCGTTTCTGGGATACGAAGTCACCCTTCTACAAGCGGCTGCCATCGGTGCCGGGGTTCGGTGTGGATGTCGACGCGGGGGAGCTTGGCCTCTGGTTGACGGGCGGCGTGGCGACGGCTCTGACCTTGCACGGTATCGCCAGCGTGGCACGGGCGCAGATGCGCCCGCGTGGTGAAGAGCCGAGAGGCGGCCCGACCGAGATCGCCCGGAAAGACGGTCTGGTGGAGCGCGAGGGGCCTCCGGAAAAATCATGACGGAGCTTATCCCCGCGTTTTGGTGATGACGCCGGGACGAGATAGGAAACGCGGTGCGGAAAACTAAGCCGCCAGCATCGGCCTTGGCTCGGCTCCCGGAAACGGAGCTGGTCCGTACGTATGTCTGGGAAGAGCCGGTTCGCATCGCTCATTGGCTGATTTTCTTTGCGTTGGTGTCGCTTTCGTTCACTGGCCTGTATATTCACCGCCCATTTCTGCTCCCTTCGGGCCGGCCGCTTTTCCTGATGGCCACCATGCGATTCATTCACGTGGTCTCGGGATTCGTGCTGATCGGGGCGTTCGCGTTAAGAGTTTACTGGTTTTTTAAGGGCAATTTCTGGTCGAGGTGGTCCGCTTACATCCCCATTCGCCGCCAGCAATGGCAGGGCATGGGAGACATGCTCGAGTTCTACCTGTTCCTGCGATTCGATCCCGGCCGCCGGGTGGGCCATAATCCTCTGGCCGCGCTGACGTACTTCATCATCTATCTGCTGATTTTCGTTGAGATCCTGACCGGGCTGGCTCTATACAGCCGGGTGGTGGGCAATTCCGTCCTGAACCAGTTTATCGGTTGGCTGCCGCAGCTCATCGACCCTGCGTATCTTCGCCTCATTCATTACTCTTTGACGTTCGTGTTCTTCGCGTTCGTCATCTTCCACGTCTATGCCTCGGTCCTGGTTTCGATGGAGGAAGAAAACGGACTGCTGGACAGCATCTTCTCCGGGTGGAAATTCGTGCCCGCCGGCGAGCTGCGCCATGAGATCGTTACGATTCCGGAAGCGCGGCGGTTCGCCAAACGCCACGAGTTGCTGCCGCGCGGCACGCCCGATGAGGAACGCGCGAAAGTGCCGCCGAGGGCTCGCCCCGGGCCAGGCCCGCTGGCGCTCTATCGCAACTGGATCAGTTTCGCCGGAACCGGCATCGCCGCCGTGGGCGTACTCGTGTTCGCCGTACTGACGGCCTATCACACCGTCGGAGGCGGCGCGCTGGCTCAGCCCTATGGCGACCTGGTCATCTTCTTCGTTCCGCCGGTATTCGTCATCGTCGGCATCACCGTCGTGTTGATCGGCATGTATTTTCAGTGGATCCGGTGGCGGAGGCACAAGCCGCTATCGTTCGCGCGCTATCCCAAGTGGGACCTCAACCTTCCCAGTGAGAGAAAGGCTCTTCTGGCCATTGCGATCGGAGCCGCGATCCTCTCCGTTCCAGCGATATATGGAAGTGGTCAGGCGTATCTCTACACGGACGCCGTGTCATTCTGCGGCGCCAATTGCCACTCCATGACCCCGGAGTACGTCACCTATCAGCGATCGCCGCATGCGCGCGTGGCCTGCGCGCAGTGCCACGTTGGACCCGGCGCCACAGGGTACGTGTCGTCGAAGATTCGCGGCATGTCAGAACTCGTCGAGACCATCCAGAACGAGTATCCGCGGCCGATTCCGGTTCCGGTAGCGTCGTTGCGTCCCATACGGGGCAATTGCGAGAACTGTCATTGGCCGGCTAATTTCTTCGGCTCGCGCGAGGTGCATCGGGTGCACTTCCTGTCCGACGAGCAAAACACGCGCTGGGAAATCGACATGCTGGTCTCGGTCGGCGGGGGCAGGCCGGCGGACGAGTCGCGAATGGGAATTCACTGGCACGTCGCCAGCAAGGTCGAGTATCTGGCGAGCGACGCCGAAAGGCAGAATATTACGTGGGTCCGGTCGGTGGATCCGAAGACCGGCGCGGCGGAGGTGTACACCTCTCAGGCGCAACCATCCACCACGCCGGCCGCCGGTGGGATCCGCACGATGGATTGCGTGGATTGTCACAACCGCCCGAGCCACATTTTGCAGCCGCCGGACCGGAGCGTAGATGTGGCGCTTGCCGATAACCGTATCGATCCCACGCTTCCATTCATCAAGCAGCAGAGTGTAGCGGCACTTACAGCGACTTATGCCGACCGGGAGCAGGCAATTCGGGGAATCGACAGCGCCCTGCGTGGTTATTATAAGAAGACTTACCCTCAGGTATACAAAGCCAAGCAGCAAGCGATCGAAAGCGTTATCGCGTACCTGCAGAACACTTATGACCACTATTTCTTCCCGTCGATGAAAGTCCGGTGGGATACATATTCCACGAACGATACCCACTTCTATTCTGTGGGGTGCTTCCGCTGTCACGACGGCCAGCATAAGAGTGTAGACGGAAACATCATCCGCTCCGATTGCGGCACCTGCCACACGATTCTGGGACAGGGCAAGGCCGGGAGCGTGCAATTCGCCACGGGGCCGAAAGGGCTCGCTTTCGAACATCCCGTCGATATCGGCAGTGCCTGGGCGGACCAGCCGTGCAGTTCCTGCCATACGGGAGGAGCGCTGTGATGGGTTCACCGTACGAGCCCGCAGGCTCCGGGCATCGGATCCGTGGTTTGTGTCAGTAATGGCGGCACCGAACAGAGACTTTAGGAACAGAGCAGCTTAAGGGGTGCACTATGAATGGAAATCGAGCGTTGAGAGTTATTGCTTTCATGTCGATCTCAGTCGGTGTCGGGATCCTCAGCCACCCGGCCTGGGGGTTCGTCATCTTCGGAATTTTAGTGTTAATTGACAACTTTGTGATCAAGAGTGAGCCGCCTGCACCGCCGGATTCCACCGTTGGTGAAGGTGATGACAAAGAGAAGTAGCATCGCTCCGGAGATGCGACATACCCTTTTACCGGCGGCGGCCGCTGCTGCCGCGGTTTGGGGGTGGATGTCACGGCAGACGAGATCGTATGGGCAGCGACGGGAGCGGTGGCGGCATGGCGGTTGCTCAAGCGGCCGGGAGCGTCGTGCGCGACAAGATCGGAACGAAGACGATTCCGGTCGAGATCGGCAAGTCGCTGGATAATAGCGAGGCGTAGGAGGACGGCATGGCGCGGATTGTGGTCGATCCAGTGACGCGTATTGAGGGGCATCTCCGCATTGAGGCCGAGGTAGACGGCGGCTTCATAACGGATGCGTGGAGTTCGGGAACGATGTTCCGGGGAATTGAATTGATCCTTCGCGGCCGCGATCCCCGTGAGGCGTGGATCTGGGCGCAACGGATCTGCGGCGTGTGCACAACGGTCCACGCTATAGCCTCGGTCAGCGCGGTGGAGGACGCACTGGGCATCGAAGTTCCCGACAACGCCCGCCTGATCCGCAACATCATTGCGGCGACGCAGACGATTCAAGACCACGTGGTTCACTTTTATCATCTGCACGCCTTGGATTGGGTGGATGTGGTCTCGGCCTTGAAGGCGGACCGGGCGAAGACCGCACAGTTGGCGCAGTCGATCTCCGACTGGCCCAAGTCGAGCGCGAAATATTTCAAAGGCGTTCAGGACCGCGTCAGTGCCCTGGTTGCGAGCAAGCAACTGAGTCTTTTTGGCGCAGGCTATTGGGGGCACCCGGCCTATCACCTTCCGCCGGAAGCGAACCTCATGGCCGTCGCGCACTACTTGGAGGCGCTCCAGTTTCAGAAAGACTTTATACGGATTCACGCCGTGCTCGGCGGCAAGAATCCGCATTTGCAGACGTTTCTGGTCGGAGGCATGGCCACATCGCTCGACCCGAACGAACCGGGCGCCACGGTGAACCCGGAGCGAATCGATTTCTTATTGGAGGTGGCGAAGTCGGCCCAGGCTTTTGTAAGTCAGGTGTATATCCCGGACGTGCTGGCGGTCGCAGGCTTCTACCGCGACTGGTTCGAACGTGGCGAGGGACTCGGAAATTTCATGTGCTACGGCGCCTATCCGCAGGGCAGCACTAAAGATCCTGCGAATTTCTTCCTTCCCCGAGGCATCATCCTGAATCGCGACCTTTCCCAAGTCCACCCCGTAAGTCCAGAAAACATCACCGAATATGTTGCTCATTCCTGGTACGAGTATTTGGAAGGAAGCGAGATTGCGAAACACCCCTACGAGGGCGAAACCAACCCGAAATACACCGGACCCAAACCTCCCTACGAACATCTCAATGTGGACCAGAAGTATTCCTGGCTGAAAGCGCCTCGCTATCAAGACAAAGCTATGGAGGTAGGACCGCTGGCCCGGCTCCTGGTGGCCTACGCCTCTGGCCAGCAAGAAGTTAAGGCATTAGTCGACTCCACGCTGGCCACGCTCAAGGCTCCCGCCACTGCTCTGTTTTCGACGCTTGGCCGTATCGCGGGGCGCGCCCTCGAAACGCAGCTCCTCGCCAATCGCATCAGCGGATGGATCGAAGAGCTGGGAAACAATTTGGCGACCGGAAACCTGCTTGTTCACAACGGGCAAGACTGGGACCCGAAATCCTGGCCCGACACTGCCCGAGGATTCGGTTTCTTTGAGGCCCCGCGCGGATCGCTGGGGCACTGGGTGGAGATCGAAAACCAGGCCATCAAGAATTACCAGGCGGTGGTGCCCTCCACGTGGAATGCAGGCCCGCGAGACGCCCACGGTCAACGCGGCGCGTACGAAGCCGCGCTCATCAAGACTCCGGTCGCCGATCCGGAGCGCCCACTTGAACTTCTGCGCACCATCCACTCCTTCGACCCGTGCCTGGCTTGCGCTGTCCACGTAGTCGACGTTCGTGGACGGACCCACGCTCGTGTAAAGGCCTGAGCGGAGGCTGCCGCAGGAAGAGACAAGCCGGCAGCGCGGACACGAATGGCAGGAGGTTCGTAGTCTTTTTTTTGCAGTCTAAGGACGTGCAATGCGCGACTTGCTTTCTTCAGATACGGTGGTGATCGGGATTGGCAACACGATCCTTTCGGATGACGGCGTCGGCGTGCATGCTGCACGACTGCTGCAGGGTGACCCGAGGGTGCCCGCCGGGGTGACGATTCTCGACGGCGGTACGATCGGCCTGGAGCTGCTTCCGTATGCTGCGGACGCATCTCGCGTGCTGCTACTCGATGCGGTGAACTCGGGTAAAGCTCCCGGAACTCTCACTCGGATGACGGCGACAGATTTGCTCGATACGTCGACCGGACTGAGTGTTCATCAATTGGGAGTTGCCGATCTCATTGCGGCTCTGGCCTTGGTGTCGACCAGACCCCAGGATATTGTTGTGCTCGGCGTGCAGCCCGCGAACACGGATTGGGGTACGTGTTTATCTCCTGACGTGGAGGTTGCGCTCACGCACTTGGTGGATGCAGGCCTGGCACAGCTGCAACTTTGGAAGGAATCACGGGACGCTGGTCTGGAGACCGACCCGTCATGCTTGCCGCACGGACAATCCTCGGTCGGAACGCCTTCCGAGCCAACGAAGCAGAGCGTTCGCGATGGCTGAGCTTACCCTTTACCGGATGTGATGGTCAGCCGGCGACGGGCCAAGCCTGGGTACGCGAAAAACGGCTCACGGCCACGATTCACATTCCACCGCTTACGGGACCGGCGATGGAGATGCTCGGAAAAGCCATTCAGGACGGAACCCAACCGCCTGAACATTCCTTGACCAAGTCCTTCTCGGTTCCTCGCCTCGAATCATGGGTTTCGCGAAACCCATAAGCATCGCCGCCGGGGCACCGCTCTCGCAGCAGATTGCGGCTGAGTCGTCCCCACCAAATTCTAATTCCCGCCGGTAATCAGAAATAAAACTTCAGCGCGAACTGAATCTCTCGCGGGTCGCGCGCCGCCAGCGGGAAGCCGAATCTACTCTGGCCCAGTTCCAGGGGTATGGGCTCGGCGCTGATGGCGCCAAACTGTCCAAACAAGTAATTCACATGGTTCAGCACATTGAAGAATTCCGCGCGGAATTCGAGGTGTCTTTGTTCGTTGATCGGAAATTGTTTGACCAGAGAGGTGTCCCAGGTTTTGTATCCGGGACCTTCGATGATGTTGCGTCCGGCGTTGCCGAAGGTTCCAAGATTCGTATTGTCGGCAAAAGCGCAGGTGTTAAATAGAGTTCCCGCTATGCACGGCTTGGCGTTGGGATTGCCGACCCGGTTGGGGCGTGAGCAATAGTAGCCGACGGTGCCGCCGCAATCGCCGCCGGAAATATTGTTGATATCGGTGGCGGTGTAGTAATTGCCGGTGGCGGCGGAAAAGACGCCGGTCATTTGCCAGTTGCCGACAATCTGATTCACGAAGCCGGACGCGCCCTTGCCCAGCGCGGTTCCGCGGCCGAACGGCAAGTCGTAGACATAGCTGAAAACGAAGCGATGTCGCACATCAAAATCGGCATTGCCATAGTTCTGGTTGGGGTAGCGCTGGTCCTGGAAATCTCCGTTGTTCACCGATCCCAGGCTGGCGCTCGAAGCGGTATCGAGGGCGTGCGAGAAGGTGTATGCGGCTTCGTACTGCAGACCGTGAGAGTAGCGCTTCTCCAGGCGAACCTGCAGCGAGTTGTAATTCGATTGCGTATTGGAGCGGAGGGTGTCGATGGCGACATCGAGCGCGGGATTGCAATTGCTAGCATCCGCATAGTTGTTCGCCGGATTCAGATCGCAAGGGCCGTTCGCGCCGGGCCAGTTATTGTTATTGGCGGGACGCCGGGGTGCGGTGGGGATCGAGTCCGTCCCCGGCACAGGTACGGCCTGGTTGCCGTTGTAGAAACCGAAGAGCTTCAATCCGCGCGAGCCTCCGTAGGAAACCTCGAGCACGGTGTCGGCGGGCAATTGGTACTCGAGGCCCAAGTGCCACTGCTGGGTGTAGGGGGTAACCAGGTGTGGATCGAGCGAATAGAGCGCGGGTGCGTTGGGGTCGCTGAGCGGGCTGAGGCCGGTGTTGACATTGTTGGAAAAGCCCGCCTGCAGCTGGTTGAGCGCCAAGCCACCGTTGTTCGCGGCCGAGATCGAGCAATCCTGCTGGCCAGCCGCGGGATTTGCGGTTGGCGCCGTGCAGGGAGTGGAGTATGCCTCCGATGACATGAAGGGAGGATTGAAGCCGGGGCTCGGATTGGAGAATGGGCCGTTTTCCTGCCCGCCATAGAAGATGCCGTAGCCGCTGCGGAAGACGAGCTTGTCGGCCAACTGGTAAGCCAGTCCAATGCGGGGCGCGAAATTATTGAGGTCGGGAGAGATGAGTCCGTGAGAACCGTTATTTTGAATGGTGAGCTCGGTGGCGAGCGTGGGTGTCAGTGGCGTCTGTTGTCCGCTGGGAACGATCAGCGATAGTGAGCTGAAATCGAAGGTAGCCTGCTGATTATTGGCTTCTTTGATGGTAGTGAAGATTTCGTAGCGGAGGCCCAGATTCAAGGTGAGCTTGGGAGTTACTTTGACGTCGTCGAGGGCGTAGACCGCGTAGATCTGGCGGTTATAGATGACGTTGGGGGTCACACTGGTGATGTTGCCGCCGTCGGGAATGCCCTGCAGGAAAGAAGCGAAGGCCTCGCCGCCGGTGCCAGGGTCGGCGAGATTGTCGTTGATGAGGAAGTTGCCGCCGAAGTCCATTGCGCCACGCGGTTCGGCCGGTTCGAGCAGCGTGAACTGTTCGAAGCGCAGTTCGCCGCCGAACTTCGCGGCGTGGCGTCCGTGAGTCCAACTCAGGTTATCGGTAACAACGTAGCTGTGCTGCTTTTCGACGGCGGGCAGGAATTCCGAGGCGCCAATGCCCGCGGTGCCATCCCCGAAGCCAATAAAAGGCAAGCCGCCGATTTCCTGGCCCGACTCGTACGGAACACCCGGGAAGGGAATGGGAAGTTGCTGCGCGACATCGGTGTTGTAAAACAGATTGTAGCGATGGGAGTTGAGGTAATTGAAGCCGAAGCGGAATTCATTAATCAGGTCGTTGCGAAACGTGTGGATCTCACTGGCGGCCAGGCCCTGAGCGATGTTTTTGCTATAGCCATCCTGAAAGCTGCCACCGTCGAGCACATTGTTGTTGAAGGGCGAGGGCAGGAAATTACTGTCGTTGCCATAACTGTAGCGGGCGAAAAAATTGTCCTTGTCGCTAATCGTGTGGTCAATGCGGATGTCGAATTTGTTCTCCGTCTCACTCCTTTTGGGATCGGAAAGGAAAGCCTGGGGGCCGAACTGAGGGGCATTGGGCGCGGGAAACAAATTCGCCAACTCCTGGCCGAGCGGATCGATCGCGGTGCTGGTGCCACCAGGGTTGGTGAATTTGTTGGTCGGGGTCCCGGTGTAGTTCGGGCCGGTGGTGCCGATGGGGAGACTGCAGGGTCCGCCATTGAATGCCGAATTGGTTTGCGCCTGGTGCGGATCAAAGATCTCACCCGGATAGGTGGCGTTGCCGTTGCAATCCAGAACCCCCGTCGCGGTACTCGAATTCAGGACTGAGGGGAGAAACGCGGAGAAATCTCCGCCAACTTCGGCGGGCGTGGGAACCGCGGAAAGTTGCGGCTTCCCCTGGCGAATGCGCAGGCCTTCGTAGTCTCCGAAAAGAAACAGCTTGTTCTTGACGATGGGCCCGCCCAGCGTAAAGCCGAACTGGTTCTGCTTGTAGGGTTGCTGGCCGAAGACGTCGAAGGCATTGGAAGCGTCCACTTTTTCGTTGCGCAAAAACTCCCACACGTCGCCGTGAATCTGGTTGGTGCCGGACTTGATGACGGCGTTCATAATGGCGCCGTTGCCGCGGCCGAATTCGGCGCTATAGGCATTGGTCTCGACCTTGAACTCGGCGATGGCGTCCACCGCTGGCTGAACTACATAAGCGGCGCCGTTGAGGACGTCTCCCAGATTGGCATTGTTGTCGATGCCGTCGAGCAGAAAGTTATTTTGCAGAGAGCGGGCGCCGTTGGCGCTGAAGCCGTAGGTAGTTTCGACGCGCGATCCGGGCTCGGAGGCAGCGATGCCGACACCGAGCAGAGCGAGTTGCGCATAGTTGCGTCCGTTCAAGGGAAGCGCGTTGATGCGCTGGCTGTCCACTACCTGGCCAAGTTCGGAGGTTTCGGTTTCGAGTTGCGCACGTTGGCCGGTGACCGAGACGACTTCGGTTACCATGCCGGGCTCAAGCTTCAAATCCACGCCAACGCGATCCTGGATGTTCACCTGAACCGGGCCGGCAACCGCCTTCTTGAATCCCTCCTTCTCGACGGTGACACTGTAGCGGCCGATCCGGAGCGGGCTGGCGACATATTGCCCCTCATCATTGGTGGAGAGGGTCAACTGTGTGCCGCGATCGACGTCCTCCACGGTGACCTTGGCGCCCGAGACCACCGCACCGCTCGGGTCGTGCACCAGACCGACAATGGCTCCCGCATCCTTTTGCGCCCATAGTGGCGTGGCCAGCGCAAGGAGCATAGACGCAAGGAACGTCGAAAAAAACAGCGCCGAAAGAGTTTGCAGACGAAGGAAACGGATGGGCATGGCGAGGCTCCGTGACGCTAAGGTGAATGTTCGCAAGCGGCCTGGTTGGGACCAGGCAAAAACTCGGATTGCGGGAACTGAGAGCTTTCTGGGCAACATTACGAACTATTCCTTATACTTTCGTTTGATAGCGTTTGTCAATAGCGATATTCTGGCCCCAAGCTGCGGAAACGCGCTTGCGCAGGCTGGCGGAGTCACAGACGGTGGAACATCTCGCCGGCCTCAGACTTGATTCTGGCTTCTCCTCGTGTGAGATCGGCCTTTCCTTAGGTTTCGGGTCAGCCGTACGCCCCAGCTTTTTCATGGACACAGGGGAAATCGTAAGCAATAGAAAGGGTTGTCAGCGAGTTGTTGTCGCCTCGCACTTTTCACCCTGGCGTGCGCCAGACCCAAGGACGATTCGCAGAACTCAACGGCTCCGGAAAGCTCAATGAAGGCAACAAGCGAGTAAGAAGTGCTTGTGTAACCAAGAAAGGCCTAACCCGGCAGGAAATTAAAAAGGGACTCAAGCAATTTGAAACGGAAGCGCCTCGTTCTTCACCATCTCTCAGTAGCAGATCGCAAGTGAATGCTCTGGGGTTGAGCGAATACTTTGCATCCTAGATTCAATCTGGAGGAACACCATGCCGCAATCGAAGGACACCTCAGCCGGAGTTTCGATTCCGGTAAGCGTAACTCTACAACCATCCCAGACCAGCGAAAAGGCGCCCCAGTCTGTCGCCTACGCCTTTACGGACACTGGCCACTTCGTCACCAAGGCTGCCATCGACAATAATGGGTCCGTCACTTTGACGGTACCGTCTGTTTCCTCTGCGCGCAACGTCCGCGTCGTTGTGGGCCCGGAGTTGACGGGCGAGAAACAGCCCGCGCTGTCCGATCTCACGCGCCGGGGCGCGCTGGAACAGTTTGTGCGCGTCGACCCCGGGGTGGCGATTTCTACCGTTGCTTTCGATATCCCTTCGGAAATCTGGCAGTGCTGGATCCGAATTTGCCTGGTGAAAGGAACGCTGCTCAAGAGCGTCATTTCGGGTGGCCTGCCGCTGGACTTGCCCGTTTGCAACGCACAAGTCCAGATCTGGGAGGTCGAACCGCTCGAGATCATCCTGGGGAAGGTGCCGGTCTCGATCATCGAGAAGCTGCGGCAGGTGATTTTGAACCCTCCCACGGCAGCGAGTTCCGGACTCTCATCCGTCAACCCGAATCCGGCTCGGTCTCAGGGCTTGAGGTCGCGCTCTGTGCAAGTCGAATACGCTAAGCCGGTTCCCACGCTGGCCCCTGCTCCGGCTTCCGATCTCGTGAACTTGCAAGGCATCGCGCAAACTGCCGATGCAGCCACTCTCCGGCAGGCGTTGATCGCCAACCTGGATTCCATTCGATTTTGGCTTTGCGAGTTGATACCGCTTTTCGTTACAAAGACCCTGGTGGCTACGACTACCACGGACCAGTGCGGCAATTTCAGCGAGTTTATCTTCCTGAGCTGCTTCTCCCCGAATCCGAACCTGTACTTTACGGCCACCACCAACTTCCTGTTTTTCCCCATCTATATTTACGATCCTGCCCCGATTGCCTGCTACACGTACTGGGGATACGAGTGCGGGACAAGCGTCACCCTCTACACCGACAACTTTTTCGCGCCGGGCTGCTCGCCCTGCGCACCGGTAAACGCGGCGCAGAATTACGTGCTGTTCCGCGCCATCGGCAACGTCCCGCTCAGCGACATTTATGGGAGCAGCACTCTGCTGACAACTACGCCGAGCAACCTGGGCCTCGCTGCCGGCGCGGTTGTGGCCGGGGAAGACTCTCCATTCGGCAGTTTGCTCCTGCCCCGCGTGGAATTCGACAGTTCTCTGCTGGAGATGGGATTGGCAAGTTTTTACCAAATCTCGTATCGGTTTGGCACCACCGGACCATGGACCCCACTCACAGGCGACATCTATCGCCACTATAACCAATTCGTGGGCACCGAATTGGTTACGACCGCATTATCCCTTGGGCCGCAAACCGTGGGGACGACGACCAATCTCTTCGCGATTCCGCCCGCTTTGCCTCCCGTGGGTGATTGGGCGTACCCCAATCCGCCCTACGATTTGGCGAACGCGCAATTTCCGACCACGGTTCTGCCCAGCGCGGTGACCGGGGGAACGAGCGGGCTCTACCAGCTTAAACTGGACCTCTACGATTCTTCGGGAAATGTCGTCGACATCGCGACGGCCGGCATCACCTATTATGTGCCGACGACCACAGAGCCGGATGGAACGATTGACACGGCGCCTGCCTCCACCCTGGGCTTGGTGTCTGGCAACAGCTTCATCATGAGCGTGTTCGTGGACAACCGGCCAACGGTCGCCCAGTTGCCCGGCGTGTTAGTCGACTCACTCGCGGCCGATTCCTGCGGGATGCTCAATTACTCGAATCCGAGCGACGTGGTGGAGATTGAGTATGTGGCCTATCAGCCTGGTAACTTCCTGGATTGGGACCTGGATGTCGTTCGTGGGCTCAGCGGATCGGTTGCCGCTATTGGAGACAACGTAAGCGCAGGCAGTCCCGGAACTCCCGTGGATTTCGACAATACGGTTGCAACCCTCCTCGGACCTTGTAGCCGGGCGGCGTTTGCCGTGAATCTGTATTGCGCCTCCCGGTGCACCGATGGCTGGAGCAGGCAAAGCGAATATGACAGTTCGGGTACCATTGCTTTTGCTCTGATCGCTCCTTGCCCACCTTGTCCACCTTGCAGAACCGCTCCAGAGAACGGGTAATGGTGCGGGCAGGATAGGGGCTGCATGGCGTGAAGGAAGGATCGTCCGGCTCGAGGTCGAGCTGGGCGGTCCCTCCACAGAACGTGCCTCGATCGGAAGCTTACGGGACGTTCTGCTGATTCAAGAGGGAGGAAGAATCCAAATGGCATTGATCGCGCTCAACTTGAAAAAGAAACGTTGCGCACATTCCCGCCGCTTCGCATCGCTGCCGTGATAGGCGCACCCGAGTTCTGGGCCAGGTTCGTGCTCGCCTCGCTCGCCACCTGGCGTGTGACTCATTTGCTCGCCAGCGAAGACGGTCCGGCAGACCTGATCGTGCGGCTCCGCATCCGTCTGGGCCGTGGTCTGGCCGGTAAATTGATGGATTGCTTCCACTGCCTCAGCCTCTGGATCGCGGCTGCGGCGGCGTTTTTTGTAGCTCGAAGTCTCCTCGACTGGCAGTTCACGTGGCTGGCGCTCTCCGGCACGGCGTGTTTACTGGAGCGCCTGGGCCAAGGGCCTGTCGAGGTTCAACCGATTTCAGAATTCTCGGAAGGAGATTCCAGCCATGTGCTGCGGTCAGAAACGATCGGCTCTGCGGAGCCTCTCAACGCCGGCGAGACCCTCACTTCCAGTGAGGCCGCCGGCCATCCACCCGACGAGCGGAACGGGCAACCTTAGTGCGGCACGGGTTCTCGTTACTCCCCGGCACGTTCCTGCGCCGGCACAGGCGTTGAGCACCCCCGTCACCCTCCACTACCTCAGGAACTCGCCTATCCGACTCCGTGGCGCGGTGAGCGGGCGGCACTACGACTTCTCCAATTCGCGGCCGACTCAGTCCGTCGACCGCAGGGACTTGCCCGGCTTGCTGCGCGCCGGCTTCTTCCGCCAGGTCTGACCTCAAAGCGAATCTCTGCGAGCGAATTCGTCAGGTCTCTTATCTCTGCTGGTTGGAGAGTCGCGGGCTAACTCATAAGCGAGCACAGGTGCGGCGGGCTGACCAGTTCCATCGGATTACGAGCTACTTATATTTGATGACTACGGCAATGAGCAGCATCAGCAACGCGGTCGGAAAATATACGAGCACGGCGAACTTGGCAGTGTAGCGAATATATTTGAAAAACTTAACGCCCGCCATGGAGCAGACTGTGAACGCGATGCCGTCCCAGGGCATCCAAAAGTTGAAGGCACCGGTGGCAAATTGAAAGGCCAGTACAACGATCTGCTTAGAAAAATGCAGCACATCCGCGAGCGGTGCAAGAATCGGCATCAGCGTGGCCGCCGTTCCGGATGCGCTGCCGAGCAACGCGGCTGTCAACGCGCTGATTCCGAACATAACATAGGCAATTACGACTTCTGGTACCTTTCCCAGATAGCCAGCGAGGTAATTCAACATCGTGTCCAGTATCCGAGCGTCGCTAAGAATGAAATAGAGAATTTGCGCCGCACTCATCATGACCACAGCGATGACGACACTCTTCATCCCGTCGATGTTTTTTTCGATCATCGTTTTCACCGGCATTCCGCCAACCAGCGGAATGATGATCCCCATCCAGAGAAACAGCGAGCCGATTTCCCGGAACCCCCAGCCGTGGACCATCAGGCCGTACATGAGAATGCCGAAGGCGACTGCCAGCAGGATCAGTACCAGGACGCGGCGAGTGTTCATCGCATCATCTTCAGCCGCGATGGCATCGGTGTGCAGCCGGGCGCGGTTTTCAACGTCTTCTTCGTGAGACAGCGACCGCGTGGGGTCTTTGCGGACGCGATAGGCATAGCGCATGATCGCGATGCTGGTGATGGACATGAACACTACGAAACTGATGACCCGGAACCACGCGCCGCTATACAGCGGCACGTTGGCAATGGCTTGTCCGATGGCTACGTTGTAGGGATTCGTGATGCCGCAGGCGAAGCCGATGGCAACGCCCCAATAGAGGATAAAGACACCCACCATGGAATCGAATCCCATGGCTAACATCAGCGGCGCAAGGATGAGAATGAACGGGATCGCTTCTTCGTACATTCCGAAGGTTGCGCCACAGAGTCCGATGGCAAACACGATGACGGGGATGAAAAGGACTCCGAGCCGTCCCGCTTTGCCGATCAGCGCGCGGATCCCGGCATTGATGGCTCCGGTTGCGATGATGGCAGTGAGTGCGCCCGCGGACAGCATAATGACAAAGGAACGTTCCGCGCCTTCTACGGCCCCGCGCATGAACACGGTCCACAACTGCAGGAAGCCCTGCGGATACGATTGGGTGCGGTGGAAAGATCCGGGCACAACGATTTCGCGCGCGCGTCCCATGACCATGACGGTATGACGTTCGAACTCGCCACCCGGAATAATGTAGGTCAGAAGGGAGAATGCGACACACATCAGGAACACGATAACCAATGGGTTAATGTTGCTCATAAAATCAAAAAAACGCTGACGGAAAGTCTGCATGGGTCCCTCGCCGTTCGGTTCCTAAGATGAATAGCGACTCGGCCGAACAAGGTTCGGTCTTTCAAGCTTCGTAGAACACCTTCGTTTTCACTTCGGGCAAAAGCTGCCGCACCTGGAGGATGGCAGCAGCCGCGCGCTGCTGGTCGTATTCGGTTAGCAGTGCACATGCGGCGGAGTACTCGAGAGCCACGGCGCGCGCTTCGACTGCGGGCATTGTCGAAAATGTTTCGGCTTCAAACTTCTGCCAAGTGGCAGTAATCGTCTCGATGCACTTGCTGTAGCCGTAATCGGCGAGCTTCGCCAGTTCGGTGAATAGCCAGTAGGCCGAAGCCGGATCATAGGAAGCGGAGGCATATGCAAAATGCGGCTCCACCGCGCCGATTCCCAGGTGAAATGGGAGGTAAACGCCGGTCAGGGAAGTCGACATGCCGCACCACATCCGGTTGCCGATATGTGGCGGGAGGGTGCGGCGCAGTTCTACGATTACGCTGGCCTCGGTGTTCATGCGGGCGATGGTCCGCACTCCCGTACGAAAGGGGGAGCCGCTTTCCCCGGCCTTGAATTGCGGCGCGCCTTCAAAGATGTCGCGCATAAACCGCATCAAGTCGAGGGCACTCACTTTGCCGAGACATGAGTAGCGGCTTTCGAGCACGGCATGACGGTCACAATTGTAGGCGTCGCTCTGGTTCGCGGGATCACCGTAGATTGCGGCAAAATCGAAAGCTCCGCCCATATACCAGCCTTGTTTGCGGGCATACTCGACCAGGGTTGCTGAGTATATGAAGCGGTCAGGATCGTCGAAATCAACTGCGCCGATGCGGTAACAGTTGGCGCGCATCACAATCTCATCGGGGCCGACTCTTTTGGCAACCCACTGGCCACCGCGCGCCAGTTCGACCCACCACGCGTCGTCGTGATCAGCGACGGCCAGCATCGTGCCGGAATCGCAGCTCAGGCCGTATGCGCTGCACAGCTCGCCAATCAGGGCGGCGCCTTCGCGGGCTGAGGTTGCGCGCTCCAGGACCAGTTGCACAAACTCCGTCCAGATGACGCCGCCAGGAACGACGTCGTACGCTCGGGCTTCCGGGATTCCACGCATCAGGGCCATGTTGTTGGCGACCGTCACACCGTGTTCATTGACTCCTGCCGTGTGCTCGCCCGGATAATGATTCTTGGCGAAGATTTTTGTGGCGATATAGCGTGGCAGTTCTGCCGGCTGCTGCAATGCGCCCCCGGAATACAGCGGGTACTGCTCTCCGGCAGCGGCCCTGCGCCGCGGGCTGACTTCAACCTTGTGCGCGGAATTCCGCCCCAGTTCTTCACTGTGAGCCACGAGTACAGAACCAGTGGCGCTGCGGTTCTTGCCCACGACGATCGTCGTACACATGAATGGACTCCGGAAGTTATTCTGATACGCCAAAGAAGGCGTCTAAGACTTTTAGATACGCCGCGACACGCGACGGCAAGGGCGGCTCATTCTCCGAATGCAAAATATTCTCCGCTGTGATCACCGGACAGCAGGCGCGCAGTTTGTACAGCAGTTCGTCAATGGAGCCGTCTTCGGTGTTGACGATGATTCCGTCGGCGAGCTGTTCTCCAAACCGGGTAGTGCCGTCCGTGATGAGTGGTAGTGAACTGTTTTTCAAACAATTGACGACACGCTTCGCGATGGGGTGGCTCAGGCAGTTTTCGCCGGAGATATAGAGATAGGAACCCCAACCTTCCAGGTGATAATCGGGAGCTTCATAGACCGGATCTTCGTGAAGGTCGAGCACGGCGGCGCCGGAGTTGATGGTAATTGCGTTCAGGACAAATGAGGTGATCGCAGCAGCTTCCGGGGAGGCCGCAGCGGGAAGACGGCCCAGCAAGTGGTCGCTGTCGGAAACGCTTTGGCCATTAGGCCCGTAGCGGATGTGCTGAAAATAACCCCATGGATTCAGTAACGGCAGCAGCAGAATCTTCCGGTCCTGGCCGAGTCGCCGCAGCTTCTCAGCGTAGCGGGAGTTCGCAATCGCTCCAGCCGGTTCGCGGCCGTGGATTCCACCGATCAGAACGTAGTCAACGCGGTCGGAGTTGAAGTAAGCATAAATCGGCAGACGTTCATCTTCGGCTGTGGTTTGCGCAGTGACTTCCACTTTTTTCCAGCCGGCAGCAAGCAGATCGTCGCAGTTACGATAGATCTCAGCAATCGCAGGCCGCCCGTCGCCGATCGGAGGGGTAGAAGAATAATCCTTGTTCAACATGGGAATAGAGGTTTCCGAGGGCGTCGCGGGCCGGGACCGGGGTGACCCGTTCGTAGACGGAACATCCCCCCCGGGTTGCAGGGGGCCGACCAATTGCTGCAGGACTGCTGCGAGGGGGAAACAACCGGCGAGACTGAGCATAGCCACAGCCAGTGCACCGAAATACCGCATGATGTTGTCCGCAATACTGCCGAGCTTTGTCGAACGGAGCAGGTTAACCTACGGAGGTGGATCCGTCAAACAACAGCGTTCGCGTTCAGGTCGCGTTCGCCAGATCGCTTCCAGTCAGGTCATTCACTTCAGTAAGGGCGCACGGGCGATATTCCGGTTGTACGGCCAGTTCGAACCCGGCAAGATAGAGGTACGATGCGTAAGCCAATCTGGGTCGTTCCGGTGCTCTTGCTGTGGGCAGTCGCCAGCGCGCTCGCCTCCGATACCGTTCTGACTTGGCCGGCCAAGGGCAACGACACGATGTTGCGCTTCACCTTGGGCAAGTTGCGCCAGATCAGTTCCGTCTCCGGCCAGAGCGATTATTTAGGCGAGGCCCTGGCGGAAAACCTCAGCACGAAAGCGATTCCTTCCGCCTCTTTCTATCTCTACGTGCTGGACAAAAATGGCAAGCGGGTGGGCGAAGGATATCTCGAAGTCACTAATTTGGCGGCCGGGCAACGGGCCAAGATCCCGGTCAGCGTGCATGCTTTGGGATCCTTTGCCAGCATGGAATTGCAGCCGCAGCATCTGCCGTCCGACGAGCCAATGAAAATCAAGATGAGCGTCATCAGCGTGCCTTCCGGGGCCAGCCTCAAGCTTGATTCTCAAGAGTCCGGCGTAACCCCGCAGGTGCTCTCGATCGCTCCGGGCAAGCATGTGCTGGAGTTCAGCGAAGAGGGTTATGCCACCGAGAGCACGCCCTTGGAAATTGCGGAGAACGCCATGCCCGGAAGCGTCACACTGGAGTTGAACCCGCTGACGTTCGATACCGTGGTTTTGCGCGACGGGACGGTGCTGCTGGGCACCCTCACCTCGGTGACCAACACTGGCGTCAACATCAGTGTGAAGGGCAAGCCCATGAAACTGGAGCGCAGTCGAGTGGCCCGGATTGTGTTGGGGAAACGCAAACCATCGGTCGGAACCCCGGCCGCAACAACAGGCAAGAGTTCGTCCCGTAGCAAGAACTGATTCGAAGTCGTGTCGAAGGCCGGATCACCACAACGGTCGGGAAAGTAATGGTGTGCGAAGGGAGGTTATCGGTCAACCGACGCTCAACCGTAGTCAAGGGACCATCCGACGGGCCAGCGTTTGCGCAAAAGGCTACCAGAAATAGGCGGCGACCACTTTCGGCGCGGCGGGAGCGTTCGCAATCACCTGCATGCGCAACACCAGTTGCAGATTCTTGTGCTGCCATCCCACCGGAGCTTCGCGCAGCGCGGCGGCGAGAAGTTCGGGATTGGCGATGAGGTCGGCTGCTCCCTCAGTTCCATATTGCGTGCAGCCGCTGATCAGGATCAGCATCGCGTGCGTCTGCGGAAGAAACGCCCGCGTAATCACTGCGTAGTCCTCATCGGTGTGAAAATCACGGGTCACGTTGTGCGGATACCATTCCGTCGGCTTGCCGTTGTCGCGAATCATGCCCCGATCGCTGTCATCCACATAAAATCGGAAATCCTGCGTAACGTCCTTCCATTGCGTGCTGGAATATCCGATCAACACGGTCGGCGTGTTGCGCAGATCCTGAAACGAAATCGCGTTTCCCACCCTCACTTCGGATGCGTGCCCCATGCGGCCGAGCATTCCGGCAACGCGCGCGGCCGCCACCAAATCTCCGCCGCCAACATATTGGTCGGGCATGAGCGTCAACTCGCCCTGGTCGCCGGGCATCCGCGGATCATGCGCGTACACGGGCACGTAGGCCGCGGCGATCAGCACCGGGCCTGCACCGCGAAGCACCGGCTCCCAGAATTCGTTCAGCACCGATGGGGTGTGCTGCGAGTGCCACCAATAAGCCGACAGGGAAATAGCCGCAATCATTGCGGCGGCAATCAGCGCAGTTCCGATCCATACATTCCGCACGCGATGTCCGGATGCGCCGTCGCGCATGACTTGATTTCCGGAGATCGCGGCGGTGCTTTCTGAGCTTCCTTCCGCGCTGCCGTTGGATGAAGATGAAGATTCTCGTGCCGCAAAGCTCGGAACATAGCCGCCCACTGGCAGTTCGATGGCCACTTTCGCCGCCTTGCCGCTGCCGGCGTAGTAGAGGCTCAGCCGCTTGCGAACCTCACTGGCCTTGATCCGCACAACTCCGTCAAGATTGGTTTCGTAGTCGGCGGCTCGGCCAAACGCTTCCACGCCAATCGTCCGTTCCTTCAGCACGCCGGCGTGACCCGCAAGCGATTGTTCCACCACGAACTGGAGAAACTCCTGGCAGCGCTGGCTCGAGCGAAATTCAGGGCTCGCCAGAATCTGTGCTAATTGGGAGCGAATGGCCTCTTCTTCGAGACCGAGGACTGGTCGAGCGCCCGGCGGGGCGGCGTTGGAATCCGGCGAATCCGTGACCATTGGGGGCGTCTGCTCGAAATTCTAGCACCTGCGAAGTGCGGCTCGTTGCACTTTATGACCGCTCGAATCGGATTGAATCCGTCGCGCAACCGTTAGGCACTTCACGAATGCTCCGGTTTGACGTCAGACTGAAGCATCGCAGACGGCAAATCATCGCGGATTTGCGCGCACTGGCGCTTCTGCGGCAAGCGCGGACTAAGACCAGACCGCAGGGGCGGAGGAAAAGTCGACCAGAGGAGTCCTATGTCAACCACGCAACCGCTCACGCCACCTGCGCCGTCCCCAGAAGGCGATCAGGCGAATCCGTACCTTGGACGGCTGATGTGCCTCGACGTCTTTCGCGGACTTCTAGTTGCCGGCATGATCCTGGTCGACAACGGTGATGACAGTTCCTACTGGGCCATCAAGCACGCGGAATGGAATGGCTGGACACCGGCCGATTTCATCTTTCCATCGTTTTTGTTTCTGGTTGGCGTGTCCATGGTGTTCTCATACTCGGCGCGGCTGCGGCGCGGCGAATCGCGCGGGCAGATTCTGTGGCGCGCCTTTAAGAGAAGCTTGCTGCTGATCGCGATTGGGCTGTTCGTTAACGGCTTTCCATTTATTGGGATCGATTGGCACGGCTTCCGGTTCGAAGGAGTGACGCAGCGGATAGCACTTTGTTACTTTGCCGCCGCCATCCTCGTCTTGTGGTCGAACCGCCGCGGGCAAATCATTGCCATCGCCGCATGTTTACTGGGATATTGGGCGATACTGCGCTTTCTGCCGGTGCCGGGTTTCGGCCTGCCGGGGCGCGATATACCGTTCATGGACCAGAATGGAAACATAACCGCGTGGCTTGATCGCAAACTGTTCATGGGACATCTCTACAACGGAAACCGCGATCCAGAAGGGATCATCCACACCATTCCAGCCATTGCAACCACCTTGATCGGAGTGCTGACTGGCGGTTGGCTGCGCTCGGGACGGGACCGCGGCACCATCGCCCTGCGTATGTTGATTTTTGGCATTCTCGGGTTGGTTGCCGGTCAGGTTTGGAACGTGTGGTTCCCCATCAACAAGAATCTGTGGACCAGTTCGTTCACGCTCTTCGCAGGAGGCTTCAGTCTGGTGTTCCTCGGATTGCTGTATTGGATACTGGAAATCAAGCAGTGGCGCGGCGCCTGGACGATGCCGATTCTGGTCTTCGGAATGAACGCCATTGCCGGATTCGTCGCCGATTCGTTCGTGTATGGCCCCGGCTATACCTGGACCGTAAAAGGAGCAAATGGGACGGCCATTTTGTGGCACGACGCCGCCCAGGCGCGTCTGGCAGCGCTGGTCGCGAACCCCGCCAACGCTGCGCTGATATTCGCCGTGGCCTCGGTTCTGTTTTGCTGGATCCTGCTCTGGCTGCTCTGGCGCAAGAATATATTTCTCAAGGTTTAAGTTCAATTTTGCAATTTTGTCATAGACGCGAATTTGCAAGGAGGTTCCATGTCAAGAACCATATGCGGCGCAACCAGGCCACACGCAGCACTTTTCCATCTAATCGTCTTTCTTGCGGTCCTCTCGTCGTCGGCGCTGTCGGGCGCTGTCAATCCACCCGCGCTGAAACTGCAGCGAGGATGGCGAGTTCAATCCTCGGCCAAGGTTAGCGCTGCGGGCCCAGCCATCTCCGCGCCAGGTTTCCACACGGGAGGCTGGTATGAGGCAACCGTTCCCTCGACCGTCCTGGCAGTGCAGGTGGCGAGCGGGGAATTTCCCGACCCGAATTTCGGCATGAACCTGCGCCAGTTGCCCGGCATGACCTATCCCATCGGATTGAATTCCTTCAACCTTCTCCCCATGTCGAAGGACAGCCCTTATGCGGTTCCCTGGTGGTACCGCACCGAATTCCAACTACCGCCGGACTACAAGGGAAAGAGTGTCTGGCTCCATCTTCAGGGCATCAACAACCGTGCCAACCTCTGGCTGAACGGACACAAACTGGCCGACGCGAAGCAAATCGCGGGCGCCTACAGAATCTACGAATTCAATGTCACCGCCCTGGTCGAACCCGGCCGAGCCAATGTACTCGCAGCCGAGGTTTTCGCTCCCACCCCCGACGACTTGGCTGTCAACTGGGTCGACTGGAACCCCACTCCTCCCGATAAGAACATGGGTCTCTGGGGCGATGTTTCTCTGAGCGCCAGTGGACCAGTCAGCGTGCGCTACCCGGCAGCGAGCACTCATTTCGCCGACAACTCTCTGAAGCAGGCTGACCTGACTGTAAGGGCCGAATTGCAGAATGCCACGGCGCAACCTGTCAACGGCGTTCTGCAAGCCGAGTTTGACGGCGTGCACCTTCAACAGAAAATTCAGTTGCAGCCAAACCAGCAGCTCTCCGCCACGTTTACTCCCGAGCAATACCCGGCACTGCGAATCAAGGATCCGAAGATCTGGTGGCCCGCGGAGATGGGCACTCCCAACCTGCACCGGCTCACCGTGCGTTTTCTCGTCGACGGCCAGCTCTCGGATGAAAGCGGCGTGCGCTTCGGCATCCGCGAGATAACTTCGGAGCTGACGCCGCAGAACTATCGGCTGTTTCGAGTCAATGGCAAGCCGATTCTGATCCGCGGCGGCGCCTGGGATCACGACATGCTGCTGCGTCCCATGACGCACGAGCAATACGATGCTCATTTTCAGTATGTCCACGAGATGCACCTGAACACCATCCGGCAGGAAGGCCAACTCGAAACCGACGAGTTTTACGATCTCGCCGATGAGTACGGCATTCTGATCATGGCGGGCTGGTGTTGTTGCGACGTCTGGGAGCAGTGGGACAAATGGCTTCCCGGCACGCTGGAAATTGCAACGGACTCGCTGCGCACCGAGATGCTCAAAATGCGCTCGCACCCCAGCCTGTTGACTTGGCTGAACGGCAGCGACGGACCGCCTCCGCCGGACGTGGAGCACGCCTATCTCGACGTCGAAAAGCAAGTGGGCTGGCCGAATCCGGTTGTGTCTTCGGCTTCGGACCAATCCACCACCTTGACCGGGAAGTCCGGTGTGAAGATGACCGGTCCCTACGACTACGAGCCTCCATCTTATTGGCTGGAAGATAAGTCGAAGTGGGGCGGCGGCTGGGGCTACAACACCGAGACCGGCCCCGGGCCGGCGATTCCTCCGCTGGACAGCCTGAAGAAAATGCTGCCCAAAGAACACCTTTGGCCGGTCGACGAGTTCTGGAATTTTCACGGCGCCGGTGAGCGCTTCAAAGACCTGAGCCGTTTCAACGAAGCGATGAATGCGACCTATGGTCCGCCGTCGAGCCTCGAAGACTATCTTCGCAAGGCGCAAGCCATTGCCTATGACGGGGAGCGCGCCATGTTCGAAGCCTATGGCCGCAACAAGTACGCGTCCACCGGCGTGATCCAGTGGATGCTGAACAACGCATGGCCATCGACTTACTGGCATCTCTACGACTACTACATGTATCCAGCCGGTGGCTATTTCGGCACCAGGAAAGCCTGCGAGCCGCTGCACGTCCAGTATTCCTATGACGACCGCGGTGTGGTCGTGATCAACACCAGCCAACAATCCGCTGCCGGGTTGACGGTAAGCGCGCAGGCGTTTGACTTCAACCTTGACAAGCTCTTCTCGCGCGCAGTGAAGGCAGACGCCGGACCCGACAGTTCAGCGACCGTGCTGACTCTGCCCGATTTCTCTTTTCAATCGCCGAGCGCCGTTTACTTTCTGAAGCTGGAACTCGCCGACTCCACGGGAAAGGAAGTCAGCTCAAACTTCTACTGGTTGCCCGCCAAGCTGGCTGTGATCGACTGGGACAACACGCCCGATTCCGCGTTCACTCCAGTCAAGACTTTCGAAGATCTGACCGCGCTGAACAAATTGCCAAACATCAAACTGCAGGCGTCGGCCACGAGGGAGAAAACCGCAGTCCAGCGAGAGGTTCGCGTAAGCTTGCACAATCCATCCACGAGCCTTGCCTTTCAGGTGCATGTCGGAATCCGCGCTTCCGGGTCAACGGAAGAAATTCTGCCGGTGTTATGGGAGGACAACTATCTGACCCTCATGCCCGGCGAATCCCGGACGCTCACGGCACGCTACCTCTGGAAAGGCGCCTCCAATGAACCCTTGGAACTGGTAGTAGATGGCTGGAATATCGAAGCCACCACCATCGCGATCAAGGACTAGGAAGACAGAGTATGCTGGAATTTTCTAAGCCGGAACGCAGTGCGCGAGGCGAATTCTGCAAGGAGGCGGCTATGGCGTCGGGCACCAGAACCCGAGTTGCGGGAATCTGTCTTGGGATCGGACTCTTTTTTGGGACAGCGAACGCGGCCATCGCTCAGACGGTCGTGGTCGATGCTTCGCCCTCGCACGTCGCCAACACGTTCAGTCCCTTCCGTTCTCTGGGCGCGGCAATTGACCGGCTGAAGACTGGAACGCCGGACCATTTGCTGACCGACCCGGTACTCAAGGAGATTCTCGGCGCGGGATGGCAAACCGTAACTTATCGTCAGAACACTGAACTCATGGTCGAAGCCTGGCACTGGAATCCTCACGGCACGTGGAGCGACGCGGAGCAGCAGCAGGGCTACTTTGTGGGCAGCGCGGAGCCGGCCGCGGAGATGATCCGCCATTCCTGGGCTGCTCCGCTTCCGCACCGCGGTTTCAGCCGGGGTGACGGCAACGGCTGGTCTCGGCTCACTGACGGCGACCCGAAATCATACTGGAAAAGCAATCCGTACCTCACGAAAGCTTTTACCGGCGAGGACGACTCGCTGCACCCGCAGTGGGTGATGATCGACTTGGGCAGCAAAATCCCAGTCAATGCCATGCGGATTGCATGGGCTGAGCCCTACGCGAAGCACTACGCAGTCCAGTTCTGGACCGGCGAACTGGAACCTTTCTATGACGGGACCACCAAGGGCACCTGGCAGACCTTTCCGTTGGGCGCCATCACCGAAGGCAGGGGTGGCACGGTCACGCTGAAGCTGGTTTCCTGGATGATCCCCGTGAGATACCTCCGCATCTGGATGACGGAGTCTTCCAACACTTGCGATACCCATGGTTCTGCCGACAAGCGAAACTGCGTGGGATATGCCATCAATGAACTCTACGTCGGAGCCCTCTCGGCAGATGGCCAGTTCAATGATTACGTCACTCATTTTCCCAGCCGCAATCAGACCGTAACTTGGCCTTCATCGGTTGACCCATGGCATGCAGCTTCCGATATCGACGAATCAAGAGGAGACCAGGTGGGATTCGATTTCTTCTTCACCAGCGGGGTTACCCGTGGGCTTCCCACCATGGTTCCGATTGCGATGTTGTATTCGACGCCAGAGGATGCGGCCAACGAGATCGCCTATCTCTACAAACGCCATTATCCGATCTCCTGGGTCGAGATGGGAGAAGAGGCCGATGGACAACACATGCTGCCCGAAGACTACGGCGCGCTGTACCTGCAATTCGCCACTGCGATTCACCGGCTCGTTCCCGAGGCAAAGCTGGGCGGACCGCCCTTCGAAGGAACGCTGGATGATGTTGAAGTGTGGCCGGACGCGGCCGGGAAAGTCTCATGGCTGGGACGGTTCGTTGACTACCTGAAGGCGCACGGCAGGATGAATGACTTCAGCTTCTTCTCCTTTGAGCATTATCCCTACCAGGACAAGCCCACTTACTCCTGGGCCGATCTGTACCCGGAGCCGGAATATGTCAGCCACATCGTTCAAGTCTGGAAGGACAATGGCCTGCCACCAAATATTCCCTTCTTCATGACCGAGGGCAACATCGGAGGTGGATCCGGGCCTTCGACCGTGAAGAGCGCGCTATGGCTCGCCGACTATGTTGGATCGATGATGACAGCCGGGGCCGGGGCCACTTACTTTTTCCACTACATGCCTTCTCCCGAACACTTTGGTGGTTTTCTCATGCTCGATAAAGATTACAAAGTGAAAGGATATCCTCCGCAGTACTTGGCTACACAGGTGATTACCCAGGAGTGGGTCCAACCCGTCGATGCTCCGCACAAACTTTTTAAAGTTTCGAGCGACGTGATCGATGCTGCAGGAACGCTGCTGGTTACGGCATATGCCGTCGAGCGTCCGGACGGACAGTGGTCCGTCATGCTGGTGAACCGGGACCAGTACAACGATCATGCGGTGAAGGTGGTCTTCAACGATCCGGACACCAAGCGCGACCGCCACTTTTCAGGCCAGGTTGATCGCATTACTTTCGGATCCGCCGAATACCTGTGGCACCCCGAAGGAGAACGCGGCTACGCGGATCCCGACGGCCCGCCCTCCAAGTCGAAAGTAAGCGGCGGCGCAGAAACGTTTTACAAGCTTCCGATGGCATCCATCACGGTGCTGCGCGGCTCCATCGGAGGCCAGTAACCAGCCCGATCCGCGAGCAACTACCATCACGAGCGAGGGATACAATGAAGTCTCAAGGATTTGGGTATGAAGCCATACATCATCTACGTGTTAGTAGCGCTTGGCTTGCTCGGCGCTGTAGTCGCCTGGAAGATGCACCACTCCACACCGCGCTTGCGTACAGTGCAGCTAGCTCTGCTACCACTTGCACACACGGATGTGGATCCAGGACAGGAGTTCCCGGAGTCTTTCCCGCTGCAGGTGGCGGTGCTTTGGACTCCGACAGAAGAAGGTCCGAAGACTCCGATCGCGATTGTGCATGTCCTCCGGGGAATGGGGATTCCGTTTTTTGTTACGCGCGACCTGAAACAAGCCCTTCAACACCGCATGGTAATTCTCTATCCGGAGGTCGGTCCGCGGACATTCACCGAAGCGCAGGCCCAGGAGTTAATCGCGTTCGTGAAGCAAGGCGGAAACATCCTGGCGCAGAACGTGTACTGGGGCGGGCTCAAGCCTCTTTTTGGTTTCCGCGACTTCACATCTTCGCGCCAGCGCCACCGCCTGGCATTCACAGTTGCACCGGATCCCGTCACCAAGTATCTGAACCGTCCAGAGGAGCGTGAGATCAGCCTGGGAAGGCAGGACGTTCCTGAGGTTATCTGGAGTAATGGTTACACGGCTGAGGCTGGGACTGAAGTGCTGGCACGATTTGAGGATGGAAGTGCGGCGCTGTTGAGCAACTCGGTGGGCAAGGGGAAAGTTTACCTTCTCGGACTGAGTCTGGTTGACGCAGTATTGAGATGTCAGGACAACCGTGACTTCGAGGCCCAGCGTCATTATGTGAATGAGTTCGAGCCGGGCGCGGATGTATGGCTGCTCGTAGTCAGGGCCTGGTATGAAGGCTATGCGAGGGACTGGGTTCGTTTGGCGACAATCCCGTATGGCCAACGGTCGGTGGTTTTGCTCTCTCACGACGTAGATTGGGAGAATTCATTCAAGCCCGGCTTGGATTTTGTGCGTATGGAGAAGGCGAACCAGGCCAGCAGTACTTTTTTTGTCCAGACCAAGTATGTCGATGACGCCAACAGTAAGGCGTTTTTTTTCGAACCCGACCTGACGGTCCTGCGCGAACTGAAACAGCAGGGATCTAGTATCGGCAGCCATTCGATTATTCACTCGCGCGGCTTCAACAAGTTCGACTTAGGAACAGGTCATGAAGACTATCCCAGTTATCAGCCACGCGGGCTGGGATTTGACACAGCCTCGGGGGCTACAGTGTTTGGGGAGGTTCGTGTCAGCAAGGAACTCTTGGATGGAGAAGTGCCAGGTCAGGAAACGATATTCTTTCGAGCCGGACATCTGCGAGTTCCAGCTTCGCTAGCGGAGGCTCTGGTGCGTTCTGGCTATCAATTCGACTCCTCCTTTACCGCCGATGACGTGCTCAGCAACTTCCCCTATGCGCTGCCTCTCGGCCTCGGGTTCGAGGAGGACAGCGGAATTTACGAGTTCCCGGTCACGATTGAAGATGAAGAGGCTCCGGGCTACGCGAAGCGCGTGCCGCAGGCTTTGGAGGTGATCCGTGCCAATGCCGAGAACGGTGCAATCAGTGTGGTTCTCGTCCACAGCAATGAGTCCACGACGAAAGCGGCCGCGGAAGGCGAGATGCTTCGCCAACTCCCTAACGATATCGGCAAGACGGACATGCTGAGTTTTGCGAAGTTCTGGCGGGCCCGAGACCGTTTGCAATGGCGTGTGGTCTCCGCTTCGAGTTCGACCGCAGTCCTGCAAATCACCTCGCAAGAACCCGTAACGGGTCTCACCTTTGAATTTCAGCGTCCGGTGGCGGCGGTCACCGAAGGCGCAGCCGTATCCGCGGACCAGCGGCGTATCGTGCTGCCTGAATTGCAGCCGGGCCAACCCATTTCCCTGCGAGTGACCTATCACCCCTAAGGTGCTGCTTCTTCTCCTGACCCTGAGTTAAGAGTCCCCGGGCGTCCGTGGTTCCCAACCCGATAAACAGAACGCGGTTAGGAGTGTTCTCGCAGTAGACAGTAGTCCAGAAATCGTACAAAACCTTGGTTCTGCACGAATGAGAGTAGCTTCCGGTAAGTGCCGCGCAGCCCTATGGTTAGATCTCCTAATCGAGTTTGGACTGCGACATGCCACGCTGATTAGAGGCGCTTTATGAAAAAGCAGGTTCGACTCGACGTTGGTTGAAGCGAACTACCCGCCGGAAGACAGACAGTCTGGGCGTTAAGTCAAACCAAGAGGTGACTGTTGGATGACGACTCTCCTGATCGAAGATACTCGTGTGCCCAGCCCAAGTTCTGCCAGGCGGTGCTCAACAGATATCAGTTTATCGATGGAAGTCGTCAGAGTTCGGCATTGAGTGCAATCGAGAAGAAACCTAGTTCCCTGTCTAGGCAGTGGTTCCCCGCAGTGTGCATCGCGATTCTGTTTTTCGTGGCGGCAGTTCCTGCCTCCGGGCAAACGATCGAGGACTGGCAGCAGCGCGTGCTCATCGAAGTCCATGGTCAGCATTTGGACGCCGCCCTTACGATTGTCGGACAGCGCTTGGCAGAAGCGCCCGATGATCTGGAGGCCCACGGTTGGCGAGGCCGATTGCTGGCTTGGAAAGGGCGTTGGCCGGAAGGCGAAGCTGAATACCGGCTTGTTCTGCGGAGCGTTCCGAACGACGTGGACGTTCTGACCTGGTTGTCTGACGTTCTGCTCTGGCAACAGAAGTGGCAGGATTCGTTGCAGGCTCTGGATCAGGCACGAAGCGACTCTCCTGCGGACCCCGAGGTTCTGGTGCGACGCGCCCGAGTATTGAGCCTGTTGGGCCGCGTGCCCGAAGCACGCTCGGAATATCAGGAAGCCCTCAAGTTCGATCCGGAGAACCGCGAGGCCAAGACGGCAATGGCAGACCTTGGACAAAGCACCGTCCACGAACTTCGAGTTGGTGATGACGTCGATTTCTTCAACTACACCGGCACAGCTCAGACGCAGAGTATCAGCCTAAGTTCCCGCTGGAACCAGCACTGGTCGACGGTCCTCGGAACCAGCATCTACCAGCGATTCGGAGAGAATGCAGCGAAGTTCTTGGCCAGTACAGCATTTCACTTTACCCAGAGAGACTGGCTCAATGTGGGTGGTGCGTTGGCCAACCAGCAGCAGGTTGTGCCCACGCGTGAAGCATTTTTCGAGTACGGACACGCTTTCCGCTTCCGTAACCCTTGGGTGCAAGGGCTGGAATCTTCTTATCAGCAGCATTGGTTTTGGTATCGCGGCGCACATGTACTGACGTTCACGACAAACCAGATCGTCTACCTTCCCAGGACCTGGACCTGGACCCTGTCGGTGATCGGAGCGCGTACCGGGTTCGCCGGCACTGACGTGTCCTGGGAACCTTCGGGCTGGAGCAAACTTGGGTTCCCGCTTCCGCGTCATTTCACGGGCAACGTGTTCTATGCAGTAGGCACAGAAAACTTCTCTCAGATTGACCAGATCGGCCGGATTGCCGGGCACACTTACGGCGGCGGACTGCGTTACCAGTTGGCTGAAAGGCAGGATCTTACCGGATACGTGTCCCGCCAGGACCTGAATCTGAACCAGACAAGAACGAGCTTCGGATTGAGCTATGGGATTCATTTCTAGCGCGATCGAAGCACTCGGACCTGCAGGGCTGGTGCTAAAGGCGATCCTTCTGTCGCTGCTGGGAATCCTGTTGCTGGTCGGATTCATCATCTCACGACGCTGGTATCGGGGACGTTACTTCCGCCGCAGAAACAGGCGCACAGTGGCATTGCGGGCGCAGTGGGAGGATATTGTTTCGGGCAAAGTCCCGCCGGGCGACTGGCGGTTCAACCCGCTCGACTGCGACATTGTCGAGTCCATTTTGCTCGACAGCATCGAAATGGGAACTCCAGAGACGCTGCCCAGTCTGTTGCAATGTCTGCGCAAGAGTGGACTGCTCGATATGCGCGTGTGCGAGACACGGGTGGCTCGGGGATGGCAACGACGAACTGCGCTCATTGCGTTGGGCCGCACGCGAGCCTTCGAGGCCATTCCCGCGCTGGCAGAGGCATTGGATGCGCACTCCAGAGAGACTCGCATTGCTGCCGTTCGTGGGCTGGGACGGATCGCCCTCGCGGAGGCCGCGATGCCACTCATGGACCGTATGCTGATTCACCTCGACGTCCCCGAACATACTCTGAAGAGCGCATTGGTGAAATGCTGCCGCAGCCACCCCGAAATACTGGTCAACTACGTGGAGCGCGCCGATGGTCCGGTACGGCAGTTGCTGGCCCGCGTGTTGGGAGAGCTGGCGTCGCCTGACCTGGGCGAGGAATTGCTTGTGCTGGCGGCGGATCCACTTCCGGAAGTGCGAGGTTCCGCGGCCCGAGCTTTAGGTCGCACCAACGCGTCGTTCACCCTGCCGGCGCTCGATTCTTTGGCTGATGATCCGGAGTGGTTTGTACGTTTGCGGGCAGTCGTAGCCCTGGGACAGGTCGAGAACATCGGAAAGATCCGAACCCTGCTGCGAGCGCTCTGCGATTCCAACCGCTATGTTCGTCAACGAGCCGCATGGGCGCTGGCACGCATGGAGCCACAACTGGGGCAGATTCTCGAGGATGTGGTTGCGACCAAGGACGAGTATGCGTTGCAGGTATTCATCTCTGAGTTGGAGCGCTCGGGAGCCATCGAGAAGATCATCAGCGCCATGGAACTAGGTCCTGGCCGGTCAGCCCAGACTTTGCTTGACGTGGTTGCTGACGCCAGAAACCGCATGGGTACGAATAGCAAAGCCGCAGCGGTTGCGGCAGGTGGGCGCTGATGTTGCTTTTCTTGTCGATTTCGAATGACACGTTCTTTGTTTACTACCTGCTGTCCAACCTCATCTACTTGTTTTTGCTGGTTACAGCCATTTTCAAGAACACGATGCACCGTCACCGCCTGGGCAGTCTGAAACTTGAACTGCTCAAAGCCTCGCCCTTCACACCACCGATTACTCTGCTGGTTCCGGCCCACAATGAAGAGAGCAGCATCGTGGCGAGTGTAAAAGCGTTGTTGAGCCTTGACTACCCCGCCCTGGAAGTGATTGTGGTCAACGACGGGTCCCGCGACCGTACTCTTCAAAAGCTGGAGCAGGCGTTTCAGCTTCAAACTGCTCGGGTTCTCTATATCCCAGACATAGTCACCGCACCGCTGCGTGGAATCTACCGCAGTCTGACCGAGCCCCAACTGCTGGTCCTGGACAAGGAGGCGGCCGGCTGTAAGGCCGACGCTATCAACGCCGGAATCAACGCGGCCACCAGTCCTTATATCTGTGTCGTAGATGCCGACTCGATTTTGGAGAAGGAATCCCTGATGCGCATCATGGCCGCCGTATTCTCCGATCCCAGCCGGGTGGTCGCGGTGGGTGGGATTGTGCGCATCCTGAACAACTGCACTGTGACCAACGGGGAACTGAAAGAAGTGCGCCTGCCGCGGAAACCGATTGAGGTATTGCAGGTGATTGAGTACCTGCGCGCATTCCTGGTGGGACGCGAAGCGTGGGCCGGCTTCAACATGCTGCCGATCATCTCTGGAGCCTTTGGAATCTTCCAACGCGACTTGGTGAAGCAAGTCGGAGGTTTTCGCACTCATGCAGTCGGGGAAGACCTCGACTTGGTGGTTCGGCTTCACCGTCACCTGCAGGAGGAAGGCCGTCCCTATCACATCAATTTCATTCCCGATCCGACCTGCTGGACGGAGGCGCCCTCAGACCTGGCTTCACTGGCTCGACAACGGGCCCGTTGGCACAAAGGCTTGATCGATGCACTCTGGCCAGCCCGGGATATGTTGTTCCGGCCCCGTTACGGACGCGTGGGCTGGGTGGTTCTGCCGTACATGTGGATCTTCGAGCTGTTGGCCCCAATTGTCGAGATATTTGGCTATTCGACTATGTTTTGTGCGTTCCTATTGGGCGGGCTTAGCGAACATTTTTTTCTGCAATTTCTATTGTTTGGCTATGCCTTTGCCACCCTGATCTCCATAGGATCCGTTCTCCTTGAAGAGATGACTTTTCGCCGATATAGTGACTGGCGCGAAGTTACTCGTTTGATCTTCTATTGCTTTTTCGAACATTTCCCGTACCGACAGTTGACGATGTTATGGCGGCTACAGGGAATCTGGCAATATCTTCGTGGCGATATGCGATGGCACGAAGTGAAACGGGTGGGAATGTCCGCCAACCCCACGGTGTGAAGCATGCCGAATCGAGGGGAGTTTTCTCGAATCTACCCCAGAACTTCGCAGATTTCTCCTTTTATGGAGAGCCAACGCACGAGGGATCGACGCGCTGAGCGAGCGGTGTTTAGATGGGCGTCTAGCTCAATTGGACGAACCTTCTCCCGTCCCCCGAGTTAATGGAAACGGAAAAGGCAAGAAGGGGCACGTTGGTTACCTTGCCGGTCACCCTCTCCTCAGGCATGCTTGGGAAAATGTGGGAAATCGAACAGCTTAAGGGCCTGGACTCTCTGGACAGCACTCCGGAGTCGATTTGCGCCTGCGTGGCCAAGATCTTCCGGGTTAGAGAGACGGAAGTTGCGCTGCTGGAGCTTGGCGGAACGCTGCTGAACTTTCTATACCCCGGTGAGTTGAAAACGGCGGGGGCGATTCCTCTTTCCAGTTCGTCGGTAGCGGCCCGCACCGCGCGGACGAAGGAGGCGGGCCTTTTCAACAGCTTCACGCAAGTAAAGCATTTCAGCATTTTTGAACTCGTCAAGCTCGGCGACAGTGGGCTGGATGCGCAGGTAATTCAGAAACTCATGTCTGCCCCCGTTCTAGGCAGGAACGGAGAAGTAATTGGCGTGATTCAGGTCTCCCGCAAGGCCCCGCGCCCAGCCGCGGCGGGGCCGGACTTTACTCCCGACGATCTACGAAGGCTGGAATCGGTTGCTCGCTTCGTGGGGAAACTGATGGCGAAGGGCAGAGGCTTTGCCCGATACGGAGAACCAACGATTTAGTGCTACGTACTGGTCGAGGGACTGCGGCGCATCAGTCGACCGCGATTGAGCACGGCTTTCTGAAACGGCGCCAGCCAGACACAGTGCGAAAACGCATAGTGCGGGCGACGGTATTCTCATAATCATTGCCTCACGAATGTCACAGGTTCAGTTCCGTTGCCCGTTCTGATGGTCCCGATTAATTCGCTTCCATCGGAAGAAAGACTTAAGTCAAGGTAGGCGGTGTTGAGGCTAGGGTCCGCACCACGGATCATTCTGGTGAACGCGATGCTTCGCCCGCTGTGCCTGATGTTATAGGCATACAGCGCGCTCCAGTTTGGATAGTCGATCGTCCATCCACCGCCTGCTTCCGGGCGTATTACCATAAGGCCTCCCCCGGAAGCCTGCAATGTTCCAAACAGGAGATAACACCACCTGCCCTCGACGCTCTCAACCCGGGCGCGCTCCGCCTTTGCCCGTGCCTCCTCCGCAGCTTGTCTCTGTCTCTGTTGTTCTTCCCTTTGTTTCCTTGCTTCGTCTTCTGCAGACGCTTGCTTATCCGCCTTTAGTTTGTAGATCTCATCCTGGGCGTCGCGGGAGTCAGCGGGTTGGGTCAGGAGATAGAGATTCAGGCTGGCGATGGCGTCGTCGTAGTGATCCGCAGCCTTCTGGGCGATGGCCAGCTTCTTGTAGGCATCGGCCCACCAGGGAGCCGCCAGCAATGCCGCTTTGTATTGCTCGATCGCCCGCTCGAAGCCGTTGCTGTCCTTCGCCTTCTCTACAAAGGCCGCGGCCATAACGTAGTGCTCGCGCGCCTCCTCGGGAATCGCCGGCGGAGATTTCATCGTCTGCGCCAGCCGAATCACTTTCTCGCGGGCCGCCGGGTCGTTCGGAGCGCTGTTGACCTCGGCGACGGACCGCTTCAGCCTTTCTTCAGGGTCGAGCGCGGCGATCTTATTCCGCACCGTTTCGGCATCGGTTGCATTCGGCGACGCCAACAGGTAGAGACTCAGGCTCGCCCTGGCATCGTCGAGTTTTTCCAGTTTCTCCTGGATGCTGGCGAGATTGGAATAGGCATCCGGCCACCATGGGGCCAGCAACGCCGCACGCTCGAAGTGCGCGAGCGCGTCGCGCGTTGCTTCCGGCTGGGTCGCTTGTTTGACCTCGTCACTTCCCTTGGCTAGCTCGTCCTGCGCTTCCTGCGGAAGGGCAGGAGCAGGCTTCATCGTCTGCACAAGTTTAATGATCTTCTCGCGCAACGCCGTGTTCTCGGGAGTGTTTTGAAGATCGGCAAGATATTGCTTGAGCTTGGTCTGAGGCGATGGAGTTCTTGCGCCAATCTGTGGCTTCAAAGGTCGCGGGCTGCTTGTCTGCGCCCGCGTGGAAATGACGACGGCGACTAACAGCAGTGTAAGTATGGGTACAGAAAAAATTGTCCTTGCCTTCATTTTTTATCTCCCTAAGTGCTATAAGCTGCATCGACGCTTTCGCTTCTTGCTGTGTGAATGGCGTCGCACTGCCAAAGTCCAGCAGGCCATCCATCAACTCATTGCTTCTTGAACAATACGTAGGAATACCGTTGGCCGGGATCGTACAACGCGCTGTCAGGTGAACGCTCCCCTCCAAAGATGGGGTTACTGTATACGAATTGATTGAGGCCATCTAAGAGTTGGATCCAGACGTGCTTGTAAGGAGCCTTGCCGCGATAGTCACTGGACTGCTCCCACTCGATATCGGCTATGGAGGGACCCTTTGGCGTGCCTTTTATGTCTTCATACCTTTCGTTCATCCAGATGTGTGTAAGCCGGATGGTCCCATCATCAGGAAACACGACCCGATAAGCAATGTCATTTATCGTGTACCAGCTTGCGCCGTGGAAATCGGCCTCGGTGCATCCGCAGGGAAAGTGTCCGACTTCTTGAAAACATCTGGGTTGTGGAGCATGACTGCAATTGGAACCGGTATAGGTGGCGCCATCGTACTGGGCCTTGAGTTGGCGCCACAAGGCTATCGGCGCCTCGCGTCTTTCTTCCTCAGCTTTTGCCTTGGCTTCGGCGGCCTGCAGCTCTTGTGCTGCCTTTTCCTTGGCGTACTTCAAGCCTCCAATGCGCTCGCGCACCTGGTCGGCGTCTTTCGCGTTTGGATCGGCCGCGAGATACCAGCCGAATGCAGTGATCGCCTTATCGAACTGCTTTGCCTGCTGATAGGCAACGGCCTGGTTGAAATAGTAATCGGGCACCCACGGGGCAAGCTGCGCAGCTTTCCCGTAGGCTTCCGCGGCCGCCAACATATCCGTCTCCGAAGATGCGTTCTTGAATGCGTAACTGGCGCGGCCCGCGGCCTCATGCACCTCCTCGGACAGCGCCGGCTTGGGATCGAGCGTCAGCGCCAACTTGATGATCTGTTCCCTCGCGGCGTCGCTTGGGTTGTTGCGGAAATCTTGCAGCGCCTGTTGAAACCGCTGCAGGTTCTGCTGGTGGTCGAGATCATGCTGCAGGTTCTCGGCGTCCTGGGTGTCAGTGCCAGGGCGCACGGCTGCCAGATAGAGAGCCAGATTGCGCTTGGCGGCGTCGTAGTCGGCGGCCTTGGCGTAGGCGGACGCGGCGTTCAAGTAGGCATCGGCATACCAGGGAGCCTGCACGGCAACCTTGTCGAAGAGCTTGGCCGCAGCTTTGAAATCGTCCGCCGCAGAGGCGTTCTTTAGTTGTGCCGCAGCCTTGGCAAAATCAGCCCGCATAAGTTGAGGAATCGCCGGAGCCGGCTTCAAGGTTTTGGCTAACTCGATGATCTTGTCGCGCAGTTCCGCATCTTCGGGATGGGTGCGAAAGTCAGCCAGGTAACCTGCAAGCTGTTTGCGGGCGGCCACGTCAGCCGCCTGCTGATGAGAAGGACCAGGGGGCTTGGTCGTCTGTGACTGCGTGGGAATGACATTTGCGAATAACAGCAGAATGAATAAGGGTACGGAAAGAATCGTCCTTGGCTTCACGGCTTTAACTTCCTCTCTTATGACTCGTTGCTTTTCGCGGCGGAAGATCCGTTCTCCTCCACCGTCGTGTTCCTTCCTAATTACTTGGGATTGTCAGGTTTCAATCCGCCCGCACCGGGCGGGTACTTTGTAACTGCGCCCGGCGCCACACTGGAGAAGTCTGGATTCTGGGGGTCAAGATGGCGGGCCCGCCAAAGCATTCCTTTGACGTAGGTATCGTGGGGAGCCACCTGCGCAGCCTTTTCCAGAGTGACGATCTCATGTTTGAATTCGCCTCGCGACTCAAAGATCAGGGCATTGCCCACTAGCTCGCAGACGACGCGGTTTCCCGCCGGAGCCTCTTTGTAGTGGTCGGAAAGTCCCGACATCAGGTTCGACCAGGGAGCGATGGCGCTATTTTGCGGATCGAGTTTCTGGGCACGCTCCACGGAATCGCTGGCCGTTCTGACATCGCCCATCATCAGCGCCGCCACGCCGTGGTAGAGCGACTGCTTAGCCCGATCCTTGTCCTCCTGTTCCTTTTGCTGGCGCCCCTTCAGAATGTCCTGTGCCAGCAGCAAGCCGTTGTGCACCAGAGGATCGTTCGGCCGCTGCAACTGCGCCTGCTTGAAATACTCGACCGCGTCCATGGCGTCCTTGACGCTGAACGTGAGCCGCATGAGCGCCTCGAACCCTTTGTTGTAGTTGGCATTCTGGAACGTCGCAGGATCGATCTGCGCGGGGAAGGCGCGCTGCTGACCGCGGGCGATGTGAGGATCGAGGACAATCGGCTTGTCGGGGTCCAAACCCATGCAGCGGAGATCGACGACGGAAGAGCCTTGGTCGCCCCACTGGCACTCCGGCTTCTTTGCCGTCGTTGTGGGCGAGGCAGATGAGTTGGGGGCATCCTTGAGGCCGCCGGTGCTCGTGTCGCCGAAGTCCTTGAGGCCGAGATCGCCTGCTCCAGCGCCTTTCAGGCCAAGTTCGCCCTCGGCGATTCCCTTCATGCTGCTCAGGGCTTCCTGCTTCTTACGTTCGAATTCTTCCTGGCGGCGTCTGGCCTCTTCCTCTTCGCGTTTCCTTTGTTCTTCGATTTCCTGCTGCCGCTGGCGCTCGATTTCGAGCTGCCGCTCACGCTCGGCTTCGGCGGCGGCTTGGGCTTGGGCCTGGGCTGCTGCAATGGCTGCGGAGTCGTCGTAGGGCTGATTGACGGCTGGGCGTCCCCAGTTGGGGCCTGGCCTGCAACTCATATTGCTGGAGTTCGGTGTGCCGCCGCACGCGGAGCACCAAGCCGAGTACGACCGCCACCATGCTGCTCCAAAGCCTCTCGGAGCACTGCTGCAGTTCTGCGCTAATGCGGCCGGAGAACCCACCACCGCCGCCAAGAAGAAATAAGAAGCCACTAGTAGAGCCTTCTTCATGATTGCCTCCAAACGAAGCGCACACGACTCTGTTTCCTTGCCGTTATGGCGGACACGATTGGTCAGCACACCAGTCTCTTTCGTATCGGCGGGCTTGCGGTCAGTGGATTCGTTGCGGATTTTTACATGCTTGGCGAGATGGGGCCCGCGGTTCAATGGAACCTCCCGAAAGGGGGGAGAACCTTGAATTATCCTTTGTTTTAGGCGAGTTTTCGGCAAGTGCTTGCAGGCGGAAGAAACTAAAGTACTGGGGAGAAAGTGGGAAATGCCGCCGAAGAGTGCTGATTCAGTCTTGCAGCCTGCTGGAGGTGATGTTACCTGGAACAAACACCTAGGCTCTGTCCCACTCCCCGCGGGCCCGCAACTGCGCGATTTCCTGGCGAGCCATTTCCTGGGCGCGCAGGTAGTCCGGCTTGACCACACGGTTCAGCGGCATCTGGCCGGGTTCGAGAATGATCCAATGGCGCGGCCGCATATAGGAGGGCAAGGAACGCGCGTGCCGATCCAGTTCCTGACAGTTCAGTTCAACTTCGGGTTTCTTCTCCACCATTGCCACCACCGCTTCGGAAACTACGGCATGACCCACGCCGACCACAACGCAGTTGGCCACCTTGCCCGCCAGGGTGCAGATATGCCTCTCCACATCGCCAGGGAATATTTGGTAGCCAAACGACTTAATCACCCACTTGTCTCGGCCGGTCAGATGCAAGCCCGCGGCATCCTTGAACCCAAGATCACCGGTATACAAGAAGCCGTCGCGCGAAATCGCCTGGGCGGTGGCGGTGGGATCGTTGACATACCCAAGAAAGGTCTGCGGACCGCGAAAGCACACATGGCCCGTCTCGCTGGGCGGCAACTCATCGCCGGCGTTGCCGTCGGCGCGCATGGTTTGGCGAATGGAGCAGGCGTAGATCGGCATGTCCTGTCCCAGTCCGGCTAGAAGCTTCTCCCGGTCGTCCGCACTCGCCTGAATATAAGTGCAGAAACCGGCGGCTTCGGTGAGTCCCAGTCCGGTGCCGATCACGGGCGCCATGGTGGCAAGCTGGTCGACGAACGGTCGCGACACCGCATGTCCGCCATAGGCGACAAGTTTCAGGCTGGAGAGATCATAGCGGTCGTAGTCTTTCAGCATCCACTCGAGATTGAACATGGCCGGGATCTGGCCCATGACCTCGGCCCGATGCTGCGTAACGGCACGCAACGAACGGGTGGCGTCGAAGACCTCAAGGACAACGGCCGTACCTCCGCCAAAGAAGGTGCTCATCAATAGCTCCGTCTGGCCCCCTACGTGAGACGGAGGCAAATTGACCAGAGTGCGGGCGCCGCTGTCTCCGCCAAAAAAGGCGCCGCACATGCACATGTTCTGCACCGTGATGTTGCGGTGCGACAGCAGAGCCGGCTTGGGCGAACCGGTCGAGCCGGTGGTAAAGATGACCAGCGCGCCATCGTTCTCGGTCGGGGCGGAGGCGGTCGCGGTCAGGCCGTCGGAGTCCGCTGCCGTCTCGCGGCTTGTGTTCGCCAGCGCTCGTTCGGCAATCGACGCAAACGATCGCGTGCCTGGAATCGGCTCGTCCGAGTCCACTGCGATGGAATTCTGAATCCATGGACAATGCGTCTGGACGGCGCGCCACAGTTCCCGAAAATCGAACGGCGCTTTCAGGCCCAGGCCGACAAACCCGCGCGGGCGGAGGATCTCCAGCGCTCGAATCACCTCGGCGGAGGACAGACGCAGATCCAGCGGGGCGACGATCACGCCGATTTTGAAACAGCTATATTCCAGCAACACGTGATCCACGGACAGCGGCAACATGGTGACCAGGAAATCGCCCTTAGCGAAGCGCAAGTGCAACAGTTCTTTCGCCAGCGCCGTGGTGATGCGGTCGAACTCGCTCCAGGTGACGGCGCGGTTGCCATCCGCACTTAGAATGGCCGGAGCCTCCGGCTTGGCCTTCGCCCACTTCGCCACCACATGATGCAGAAGATGGCGATCGGCAAAAGCTGTTTCGTAATCGTCGAGGGTAAATTGAGGCAGGGGCATGGGTTCACGCAACCATCTGGAACGGCATTTGCAGTGTACGGCAAATGTCACTTCGGAAGAACTAAGGCGCGAGAGCGAATCCGGCCCGGCGCAGCCCGTGCTCATACTCGGCTAGCTGGCGCTCGATGTCCGCATGCTTTTTCTTCCGTTCCAACAGATCTTCCCGATAACGCTTCAAGAAGTAATCGATGGTTTCGACGCGCAGCTTTATGGAATTGGCCGGCCGGTTCTCGTCCATGTCTTTGAAGGAGAAATAAGGCGTGCCCGAGCGCTCCACGATCTGCTCGATCA
Organism: uncultured Acidobacteriaceae bacterium; assembly: GCA_963722485.1. Classification (GTDB taxonomy): domain Bacteria; phylum Acidobacteriota; class Terriglobia; order Terriglobales; family Acidobacteriaceae; genus Acidiflorens. The sequence goes on along the minus strand of CAVRNL010000001.1, from coordinate 4,638 downwards.
CGCTGTAAATGGGCGCGTCGTGGCCGCACTTGAAGCTGGAAATCTCCACCGCAACCAGGTTGGGGTGACGCGCCGTGAACTTGGCGGCCCAGATCTTGTGGTTGGAACTGGCCGAGTTAGCGGTCTTCCAAACATCGCGAATGTCGAGCGGATGGAGGATGTCACCGGCGCGCACTTCCTCGCCGAACAGCCGCTCCAGCAGGTCTTCATCCAGCGGCAGAGTGCTCTGCGAGAAGATCGGGTAACCCAGCTTCTGGAACTGTTCCGGGATTTCGTGGTTGATGCCGGGATCGTGGTGATAGGGACGTCCCAGCATGACGATGCCTAACCTTCGTTCCGACTCCAGTTGGTCGAGAACTTCGCGAGCGCGGCGGCGGATGCTGGATTCGAACTTTCCCAACTCGCGATAGCCGATCGCGATGGCGCGTTCATTTTCCGCCTCGGAGAGGCCAAGAATGGGCGCCCACGCCTGGAACATCTGCCGCGCAAAAAGCTTGCGGTCCGAAAGATCAACCAGCGGATGCACGTAGCGAATGCCGCGCTCGGCAAAGAGATCGGTTTCCTTGGTGTAAGCCGCTTCCACGGTCTCGGGTGTCACCGAAGTCGTGGGACAGGCGTTGTTCCCCCGGGCGTTGACGAGCGGGGACATCAACACGTCGAACATGGGGAAGAAAATCGCCTGCAGCGGCTGGCGCGCGTGCTTGTTGAAGACGAGGTTGTGGACGTGTGCGATGGCGATCTTTGAAGGGAAGCAGGGATCGATGGAACCACGGCTCGATCCGGCGCGGTACATGTCGCCGGTAGTGAAGTCGGAGTAAACGACGTTCTCAGTCCTCACGCCCAAACTTTCCAGATAGGCGCTGAACAGCGGCGTGTAGGCGTACATGTTGAGGACGCGAGGAATGCCAACGCGCAACTGCCCGCGCCGTTTCATGAGGGCGACGCGGTTGCGGGCAGCGGCGGACCATGTGCGCGCGTGTGTGGGAATTGGATCGGCGACGCTTTCCGGGTGGCGCGAGCGCCACACTTCGCGCGCGGCTATCTCCACCAAATTTGGATTGGCGGCCTTGGTGGCGTCGAGCCGGGCCTTGATGCCGCGCATGGTGGCAACGTCTTCCACCGCTCCTTTTTCGCAGGTGGCGACGATCATGCGCTGCTCACCGGGATGGAGCGGAACTTTGGTGGGGAAAGACGGCGCTTCGGTGAGCTTGGCTTCTGCGTCTTCTTCGATCACAACATCAGCGGTTCGCGCGTCATCCGTCCCAACATCATCCGTCGGAACGTCGTCGGTTCGCACATCGAGGAAAGTTCGCAGGCAGGCATTCTTGCAGAAGTTGCAGCGCGTGGCTTCGCTGCGTGTGGTGCGATAGCGAATCTTGCGGACGGCATCCAGACCGATGAAGTTGGTGAAATGGCCATTGCGCCACCAGCGAATGGCCTCGATGGCGGCGCCGATCGCTCCCGATTCGCCGCAGTGCTCGTGGACTACAATCTCCGGCTCGATGCCCAGCGGGCGAAAGCTGGCGCGCAGAAAATCCACTTCCGCTTTGACGGCGGCGAGATTGTTCTGCGTTCCGCCCTGCAAAACGAAGCGCGTGCCCAGTGCTGCCAGACTCGGCACCTTGGCGACATACAAAAAAACATTCCTCGGCAGCACGGTCGCCAAGCCGGCCAGGATTTCTTCCGCCCGCCAACCCTGGCGCTGGAAGTTGACGATGTCGGACTGCAAAAACACGGCGCAGCCGTAGCCGAACAGCGGCATGGTGGTGGCGGTGAACGCCACATCCGCATAGTTCTCGACGGGAATGCCAAATCCTTCCGCCGTGGATTGCAGGAAATAGCCGTTGCCCGCGGAGCATTGCGTGTTGAGCTTGAAGTCTTTGACGCGGCCATTCTTGAGGACGATGAGTTTGATGTCCTGGCCGCCAACGTCCACGATGACGTGCGGATCATCGTAGAAGCGCAGCGCCGACTCGGTGTGCGCCACGGTTTCAACCAGGGCGACGTCGGCCGACAACACGCGTTGCAGAATGTCCTTGGCGTAACCGGTCGTGCCCACGCCGAGAACCTCCAGATGCGCGCCTTGGCTTTCCACCTGCTGGCGCAGATTTTCGAAAAGATCGATCGTGTCCTGGATCGGGTTGCCCTTGGAAAGTTGGTACGCTTTCGAGAGCACGTCGCCGTGCTCCGACAGAAGCACGGCTTTGGTGGAAGTCGAACCGCCATCGAGGCCGATAAAAGCGCGCACGCGCTCACCGCGCCGGAAAGCAGCCGGAACGAATTTCGACCGCCCGTACTTGGCTTTGAACTCTTCCAATTCTTCCCGCGAAGCGACCAAGCCGTGGTTGCCCGAGGCCGCACTTTCCTGGCGGCGTTCTTCGTAGATGTAACGCTCGAGATTCTGTGTCCCCAGATACTGGCCAATCTCCGCGTCTTCGCCTTTGCCGAATTCCACCGCGCCGAGGGCCGCGAAGTACAGCGCATTCTCCGGAGTCTTGATCGCGTCCTCGGGCGTAACGTGCGGAGGCAGCTTGATTCCGCGCTCTTCCCAGAGCAGAGGGATGTTGTGCTGCCATGCCTCGCGCATACCGCGAATAAAAGTGTTCGGGCCGCCCAGCAGCAGCACGTGGGGGCGCAGCGTGTGGCCGCGCGTTAGGACGGTGAGGTTCTGCAGCACAATGGCGTCGAAGAGCGAAGCCATGAGTTCATCGGCGGGGATGCCCTGCTTCTGTAGGCCATTAATATCCGTCTCGGCGAAAACGCCGCACTTGCCTGCGACGGGATGGATCTTGATCCCTTTGTAGCCCTGGTTGCAGAGATCGTCGGGCGGGATCTTCAGTTTAGCGTTGATCTTGTCGATGACCGCGCCGGTGCCGCCCGCGCACTTGTCGTTCATCGAAGGGATCTTCTTCCTGCGGCCGTTTGCGCCCTCTTCTTTGAAGATGATGACTTTGGCGTCCTGACCGCCCAGTTCGATGACCGAGTTCACTTCGGGATGGAGCTTCTCGACCGCGAGCGCGACCGCGTTCACCTCCTGTACGAACTTCGCGCCGATCAGAGCGCTGAGCGCATTGCCGCCGGAGCCGGTGATGAACATGCGGCAATTGCCGGGAGCAACGCCGATTTCGGCCTCCATGCGATGGAGGAATTCCAGAAGTTTCTCGGGCTGGCGGGTGTCATGGCGCTGGTAGTCGCGCCAGAGAATGCGGTCGGTCCCGGCTTCGATAACCACGGCCTTGACCGTGGTTGAGCCGACGTCTAGGCCGACGCGATAGCGGATGCCGAGTCCGGCGCTTTGTGGGTTCGTGTCCACGGAATCTCCCGCAACTCCTTAGTTCTCGCCGGGCAGCTTGGCGAGGCGCGCTTTGCCATCCATCAGGTTGCCCACATGCAACACAAAGTTGGCCGCCACTCCCGCTACGCCTCGGCGGCGCGGCACCGGATAAAACGGGCTCCGCAGTCGGCGATGCTCGGCGGCGTAGGCCTTGATCTCATCGAGCCTTTTGCCGGTGGAGGCCAGCGCGTGCTCGAACTCGGCCTTAGCTTTGATCTTGGCTTCGCCCAGGGCCATCTGCATGCGGCTGTGCGCGTTGATTTCTCCCTCGCCCGAAGTTTCGATGGGCAGGAAAATCATTTGCGGGAAACGGTTCACCACGGCAGACTGCACGCCGTCGGATTGTGAAGACGGCATGCATCCGAACGGCTTCAAAGCCAGCACCATGTGACAGAGGCCGTGGGTCGTGTAGTAGACGTTCTTCCCCACTTCGAGATGGCCTTCGCCGCCACGAGCGAGTGAATGATAAAAAGGATGCGCCAAACGAGCCAGCTCGTTCTGGGACGCGAGACGGGGCGTGAGTCCGCCCAGGTGACGGGCGGTGCGCGCATGCTGGCGGTTCCAGATGCCTTCGCTCAAGCGCAACAGCAGCCACTTCTTGCGGAATTTCCAATCGTTGGCCAGTTGCTTCTTCCATTCCCACCAGCGAGCGCCGGGATGCGGAACATCCAGGCCTTTTCTCTCTTGTGCGGTCGCCCGAGCCTCATAGAGGAGATAGGTTACCCAGCCGCCGATCGGCTCCACGTACACCTGGGCGCCTTCCTGCTCCAAAAAGGTGAACATGTTGAAGTTGCCGTCGCTTTCGGTGAGTTGCGCCCAAAACTCACCGGTGATCTTAACGATGGGCTTCACGCGCGTGCGGTCCACTTCGACTTGGTTCAGGCGCTCGCGGGCGAGGCGCGTCGCTTTGAGGAAGTCATCGGCGTAGAGGTGAAAGTAAAGAAGGGAATGCGCGAGAAAGCGGAGGAGGGTATTTATCCGGGACGCGCTCCCATCGGCTACCGCAACAACTCGCTGACGCGCTCGATTGACGTGGACCCGGAACGAGCGCCGATGGTGAAACACATCTTCGAACTGTACGCGAGTGGCGAGCACTCACTGATTACTCTCCGCAAGACCGTGCTGAACGAACTCGGCCTTCGGCTGTCTCGTTCCTATTTCGATAAGATTCTGAGGAATCGTTTTTATCTCGGCTATTTCCTCTGGCAGGGCGTCGAGTACAAGGGCACGCATGAGCCTCTAATCCCCAGCGACTTGTTCAACCGGGTTCAAGATGTATTCGCGGGGCGGAACAAGCCGAAGCA